>NZ_JCAFUB010000006.1:0-212982 GCF_059370875.1 Stenotrophomonas sp. YJH_SMC_81
ATGCGGGGGGATGAGAACCCCCGACGGGGTTCGACGGTTCTGCAGGAGCAGAACCGGACAGCCGTAGGCTGGCCCTGGAGCGCGTAGCGCGGAAGGGGCGGGTGCATGGATGCACCCGACAATCCCCCCCTCTCCGCCAGATAAAGAAAAAGGGCTGCCGAAAGGCAGCCCTTTTTCTTTATCTGGCGCGGGACGCGACGCGCTCTGCGCGCGTCGCCCCACACGTTGCTGTGCAACGCGTGGGCCCCTCCCTTTGCCGGCCTCTCCCCGCCCCTGTCGGGGCAGCCCCTCAACAGAGGGGCTTGTTTCACCAGATGCCTCCGTGAATCCACGCCATGGATGGATGCACATCGGGATTTGCGGCGCAGTGACCATGTCCTGATCCGGCGCGGAACACGACGCGCTTTGCGCGCGTCGCCCCACACGTTGCTGTGCAACGCGTGGGCCCCTCCCTTTGCGGGCCTCTCCCCGCCCCTGTCGGGGCAGCCCCTCAACAGAGGGGCTTGTTCCACCAGATGCCTCCGTGAATCCACGCCATGCGTGGATGCACATCGGGAATTGCGGCGTAGTGACCATGTCCTGATCTGGCGCGGGACACGACGCGCTTTGCGCGCGTCGCCCCACACGTTGCTGCGCAACGTGTGGGCCCCTCCCTTTGCTGGCCTCTCCCCGCCCCTGTCGGGGCAGCCCCTCAACAGAGGGGCTTGGTCCTCCAGATGCATCACGGGAGATCCGCGCGGTGCGTGGATGCTGTTCCTGCTGGCAGGCTCATCCACGCATGGCGTGGATCTACCTGGGATATCCGTGCGGACGCTGCGGGTTACCATGTACGCATCACCTGCTGGAGCTTTCCCCGATGACCGCTGAAATCCTCGTCCCCGTTTCTTTCGGAGAGCTGCTGGACAAGATCTCGATCCTGCAGATCAAGTCCGAGCGCATCAGCGACGAGGGCAAGCTGGCCAATGTGCGTAGGGAGCTGTCGGCGCTGGAGCAGACCTGGATGGCACACCCGGCCGCGGTGAAGGACATCGCCAGGCTGCGTGCCGAGCTGAAGGCGGTCAACGAGCAGCTCTGGGACATCGAGGACGACATCCGGCTGAAGGAGAAGGCGCAGGCGTTCGACCAGGGCTTCATCGACCTGGCGCGCAGCGTCTACCTGCGCAACGACGAACGCGCACGCATCAAGAAGGCGATCAACCTGGCGCTGGGTTCGGCGTACGTGGAAGAGAAGTCCTATCAGGATTACGCGCAGCGCACGTGATCCCGGGCAGTCCGCCGCTCACCCCAGGTGGTCGGCGACGTAGCGTTCGAAGGCGGCGATACCGTCTTCGACGGTAATCAGTTCCATCACATCGTCGAATTCGATCTTGGTGCCCCACTTCAGATCGGTGGCCTGCTTGGCCAGGTACTTGCGCGCTGCGTCGTCGTAGCGGTCCACGCAGTAGCGGCGGTCCGAGTACGGGCCACTACGGTTCGGGTTGCTGGCCGCATGCAGTCCCAGCACCTTGGTGCCCATTGCGTTGGCGATGTGCATCGGGCCCGAGTCCGGGGTCATCACCAGGTTGGCGCGGGCCAGTAGGGCGGGCAGCTGCTTGAGCGTGTCCTTGCCGACCAGGTCCAGTGCCGGCGTCTGCAGCTGCGCTTGGATCGCATCGGCCATGTGGCGCTCCAGTTCGCTGCGGCCACCGCACAGCACCACCCGCCAACCGCGCTGGACGGCATGGTTGGCCACCGCGGCGTAGCGGTCGGCGTACCAGTTGCGGCGCACGTGGCTGGAACAGGGTGAGATCATCAGCACCGGGCGGCCGTCGTCCTGCCACTGCGCGGCGGCCCACTCGAAGGCAGACGGCGGCACGGCCAGATCCCAGCTGACTTCGGTCTGGCGCAGGCCCAGCGGCTCGCAGAAGCTGCCGATGGCATCCAGCACGTGGATGCCGGGGCGATCGGGAATACGCTCGTTGATGAAGAGCCCGTGCAGGTCCTTGGAGCGGCTGCGGTCGTATCCGATGCGGCGCTCGGCCGGAATGAAGGCCGACAGCAGGTTGGCGCGGAACGCGACCTGCATCTGCAACAGCGCTTCAAAGCGCCCCGGTGGCAGTTGCCTGCGCAGTTCCTTGACCCCGGCCATGCCGCTCTTCTTGTCGTAGGCATGGAAGGTGACGCCGGGCAGGCCGCCAAGCAGCTTGTGGCCAACCTTGTCGATGATCCAGTGGATCGGCGTGTCCGGGCGCGCAGCCTGCAGGGTGCGCACCAGGGGCACCACGTGGGTGACGTCGCCGAGTGCGGACAGGCGCAGGAGGCACAAGGAGGAGGACGCTGATGCCATGTGTTGTTAGACTCAATGAAATGGTCGCATTCGACGCCAATGAAGCGCTGACGCCATGCCGCGAGGGTCGCGGCATCGGGGCCATTCTGTTCGACCGCGAGCGGCTGCGGCAAGCCGATATTGGCCTGTTCTCGCCCAAGCACTGGGGCAGCAAGGCCCGCCCGGTGGGCGAGGGCGGCCGCGGCAGCGCCTGGTTCGTCGATGCGCCGTTCGGTGCCAGCGTGCTGCGCCACTACCTGCGCGGCGGCATGGCGGCCCGGATCAGCCTCGACCAGTACCTCTGGCGCGGCTCGGACCGGACCCGCAGCTTCGCCGAATTCCGCTTGATGCGCGCGCTGCGCGAGAAGAAGTTGCCGGTGCCACGGCCGATCGCCGCGTTCTACATGCGCGAGGGCCTGCGCTACCGGGCCGCGATCCTGATGGAACGGATCGAGGGCGTGCGCTCGCTGGCCGACCGCGCACTGGTTGCGGGCCGGGGCGCGCCCTGGGAGGAGACCGGGCGGCTGATCGCCCGTTTCCACCGTGCCGGCCTGGACCATGCCGACCTCAACGCGCACAACATCCTGTTCGATGGCAGTGGCCATGGCTGGCTGATCGATTTCGACCGTGGGGTGATCCGCATCCCGGCCACCGGCTGGCGCGAACGCAACCTCAAGCGGTTGCTGCGCTCGCTGATCAAGCTGCGCGGCGAGCGCAGCGTGGAAGATGTGCAGAAGGACTACGCACGGCTGCGCCGTGCCTATGACATGGCCTGGAACCGGGGCACCTGATGGACTGGTCGTTGCGTTTCCTCGGCGTCGGCAACGCGTCGGCGGTCGAGCTGGGATCGCCGATGTCGGTGATCGAGCGCGGTGGTCGCCCGTGGCTGACCATCGATTGCGGCGGTGAAGGCCTCACCGCGTTCAAGGCGCACTACGGGCAGATGCCGCAGGCGCTGTTCGTCACCCATGTGCACCTGGACCATGTGGCCGGCTTCGAGCGCCTGTTCGTGGACACTTTCTTCAATGCGAACCGGCGCGGCAAGGTGCGCCTGTACGTGCCTGCCACGGTGGTGCCGCTGCTGCACAAGCGCATTGGTGACTATCCGAACGTGCTGGCCGAGGGCGGTGCGAATTTCTGGGATGCCTTCCACCTGATCGTGGTGGGCGAGGCGTTCTGGCATGAGGGGGTGCGCCTGGAGGTGTTTCCGGTGCGCCATCACTGGCCGGAGACGGCCTATGGCCTGCGCCTGCAGGGCGCGCTGACCTGGAGCGGCGATACCCGGCCGATTCCGGAGATGCTGGCGCGCTACGCCAACGACAACGAACTGATCGCCCACGACTGCGGCCTGCACGGCAACCCGTCACACACGGGCGTGGACGACCTGGAGCGTGAGTACAGCATCGAACTGCAGGCGCGGATGATGCTCTACCACTACGCCAGCGTGGCCGATGGCCAGGCGCTGGCCGCGCGCGGGCACCGCGTGGCGCAGCCGGGGCAGTGCGTGCCGCTGGCCGACCCGACCGCGCCGCACGTACTGGTGCAGGATCCGCCGTGAGCAGGACCGGCCAGCCCGCCGATGCGGCGCTGGCCGCCGAACTGGAGGCGCTGGAGCGCGCGCGGTAGTAGCGCGGGGCCATGCCCGGCAAAGGGCGCCAACCAGGGTTGGCATCTACCAGAGGCGAGGGCGTCGCCGGAAAAGGCGGTGGCCCCGCCGGCTGGCCTCGGCGCCCGCGTCGATCGATACCGTTGCTGCCTTCCGGCCCTGGCGGGGTTTTCGACCTAGCGTCGCGAGGGGCCGACGGGGCCACCATAGAGACGTTGGCCGCCCGGTGGGCGGCCAGTTCACGGATCAGGGGAAGCAGCGCGCGATGCGCTGGAGACCACAGCCGGACCGCACATCGGATTACCGATGGCAGGCCCTCATTCTAGCGCAGGCCGGGCCATCGACGCCAGCTTCACGCACTGAACCGGCTGTAACCCGTTCCTGGCCACGGCGGCCGGGCGTGGCCCCCGTTGCTAGAATGCCGGCTAGGAGGAACGACCTCCCCCACATTGGGAATCAAAGACCAGGACGGCCTGGCCCTACCAAGAGGAGGGCCGTCATGGCCTGGATCTATCTATTGTTTGCCGGCCTGCTGGAAATCGTCTGGGCCGTATCCATGAAGCAGTCCGAAGGCTTCACCCGGCTCACCCCCACCGTGGTCACGATCATCGGCATGATCGCCAGCTTCTGGCTGCTGGCGGTGGCCATGCGCAGCCTGCCGCTGGGCACCGCCTATACGATCTGGACCGGCATCGGCGCGGTCGGCGCGTTCGTGGTCGGCATCGTGTTCCTGGGTGAGCAGGTCAGCCCGATGCGGATCGGTGCAGCGGTGCTGATTGTTTCCGGCCTGGTGCTGATGAAACTCTCCAGTAGCTGAATTATTTACTCATGGCGGGGATGGATTCCCCGCCACATACAGCGATATGCATTTTCGGCAAAACCATTCTGCTGGCCTCTTTTATTTGACGTGCGTCATGAAAATAACGCGCGCGATTCACATGCCGCTGGCACCGCCGGTCGCACAGTGCCGCCATTCGTCGGGCGAAATCGGGGAGTTTTCGCCTTGAGGGACACGCTGACGTACCTGTCCCTGGGTGCGATCAGGTGAAGATGTGAAGATTTTAAGGAGTTAATGCCTTCAGGCCTTGTTCCCGTATCGGGAGCAGGGGTGGCCCGCATTGTCTCCAAAAAAACCTGCCAGCTGTGCCATCCGGTCTTTTCATGGAGATTTACCGATGAACCGCATTTACCGTCTGGTTTTCAATCGTGCCCTTGGGGTAATGCAGGTTGCTTCGGAGGTCGCCCTGAATCTCGGGGGAAGCGCGGTCAGCGCAGGGCGGATACCGCGATTGCGGACGCACCAGCTGGCGGCGGCATTGGCCGCCACACTGGCCAGTGGATCGGCATTCGCGGCGTGTACGGGTACCACGACCGTAAACTGCGACAGCACCACCACCATCAACAATTACTCCAACGCGACCAACGGCCTCACGCTGAACATCGCTGCGGGTGCATTGCTGCGTACGCCGCCGATCGTTGGTGGAGGCAACGCAGCAACGCTGACCGGCGACAACGTGACGGTCAACAACAATGGCACGATCGATCCGAGCTCGATCGTCCTTGCCTCGCCCGGCCTGGTCATCGGCAATGGTTCTGCCAACAACAGCGCGATCGTCGTCAACAACAACGCCAGTGGACAGATCAAGGGTGTCGTCAACATCGCAACGCTGCTGGGCTTCGGTGGACAGGCGCTGGTGGCACAGAACGTCAACGGCACCACCACCATCAACAACGCCGGCCTGATCAGCACGTCGTTGATCGGCGCAGGCAGCGTTTCCGACGCGACCACGGTGGTGACCTACGGTGGTGCGGCAGCCAATGTGACCAACATCGGCACCATCGACGGGCGTGTCGGCCTGGGCGCTTCTGGCGGTAATACGTTCCTCAATGCAGGGGCGGTCAGTGGCAGCGTTCACCTGGGTGATTCAACCGGCGGCAATACCTTCACCGCAGTGTCGGGTTCCAGCGTTGTGGCCGGCGGTGGCACCGCCCTTGCCGGCGTGATTACGGGTGTTACCGGGGTGAAGGTTGCGGCAGCGGGAACGGTCGACGCGGGTACCGGCAGCGGTGCGGGCAACAACGCGCTGGTGCTGCAGAACAGTTCCGCCGGTCCCGGGTCAGGCACCGGCGGAGCGGTGACCACACTGGGCTGGAACCAGTACCTCAACTTCCAGAAGCTCACCGTCAACAGCGGTACCTGGAACCTGCAGGGCGCATGGGGCGCATCCGGCCCGACGACGCTCAATGATGGCCTGGTCAATTTCAACAATGCCGGTTCATTCGGCACCGGGCTGTTCACGGCCAACGGCGGTGCCATCGCATCCTCCACGGCCGGTCTGAATCTGGCCAATGCGTTCAACCTCGGCGGCAATCTATCCCTGGCCGGGACCAATGCGTTCGGCTTGAATGGCGTGCTTTCAGGCGCTGGTGGGCTGACGGTGAACAACACCGGCATTGTTACTCTCGGCGGCGCAAACCTGTTCTCCGGGGGCGTCAACCTCAATGCCGGCGGCCTGCTGCTGGGCAATGCCGGTGCACTCGGCAGCGGCAACCTGACCGTCGGTGGCAGCGCCTCGCTGGATACGACGGCAGGCTTCACCCTGGGCAACAACCTGGTGGTCAATGGCGGGGGCTCGCTGAACCTGCTGGGCAGCAATGCGCTGACATTGAGTGGCTCGATATCCGGTGCCGGCAACGTGACCAAGAACGGTGCCGGCACGCTGACCTTGAACGGTGCCAATTCGCTGAGCGGCAGCTTCAACCTGGCCGGGGGCGCGTTGGCGCTGGGCGCGGGCGGCAGCCTGTCGCCCACCGGCGCGATCACGCTGGGCGTCGGCACCAGCCTGGATCTTTCGGCGGCGGCCGACCAGACCATCGGCTCGCTGGCCGGGCTTGGCGGTTCGGTCAACCTCGGCAGTCACACCCTGACCCTGGGCGGGCTGGGCAATACCAGCTACAGCGGCACGTTCGCCGCAGGCACCGGCGGCCTGATCAAGCTCGGCACCGGTGTGCAGACCCTGTCGGGCGTCAACAGCCTCACGGGCGGTGTTGCGCTCAACGCCGGTGGCTTGTTGCTGGGCAATGCCGCCGCGCTGGGCAGCGGTACGCTCTCTGTCGGCGGCAACACCACCTTCGACGGCACCACGGCGCTGGCGCTGACCAATGCTGTCAGCCTCGGATCGGGTGCCAGCCTGAATCTGCTTGGCGGGCAGGCGCTCACTTTCAACGGGGTGATCAGCGGCGCTGGCGGCCTGATCAAGGATGGTGCATCGTCGCTGACCCTCAACGGCGCCAATACGTTCGGCGGTGGTCTGGCACTCAACGCGGGCAGCCTGGTGCTGGGCAACGGCGGTGCACTGGGAACCGGGGCACTGAACGTCGGCGGCGCGGTATCGCTCGACGCCAGCGCCGGGCTCGCCGTGGGCAATGGCATCACGCTTGGCGCCGGTGGTTCGCTCAATGTGCTGGGCTCGAATGCGCTGACGCTGGGGGGTGTCATTGGTGGGGGCGGCAGCCTGGTCAAGAACGGCGCTGCCACGCTGACGTTGGGCGGCGCGAACACGTTCACTGGTGGACTGGCGGTAAATGCCGGAACGGTGGCATTGGCCAGTGGTGGCAGCCTGGCGGCGACCGGCGCGGTCAGCCTGGCCGGCGCTGGCAGCGCACTGGATATCTCGCTGGGTGGCAACCAGACCATCGGTGCATTGTCCGGTGTGGCGGGCAGCACCCTGGCGCTGGGCAGCAGCACGCTCACCTTCGGTGATGCCACCAACCAGACCTTCGCCGGCGTGATCGGCGGCACCGGTGGGCTGATCAAGCAGGGTACCGGCGTGCAGACGCTGACCGGTGCCAATACCTTCAGCGGTGGGGTGAATCTTGCGGCCGGTGGCCTGGTGCTGGGCAACGCCGGTGCGCTGGGAAGCGGTGCGCTGACGGTCAGTGGCAACGGCTCGCTGGACGCCACTGCGGCGCTGAACCTGGGCAATGCGATCAACCTCGGCGCGGCCCTGACCCTGCCGGGCAGCCAGGACCTGACCCTGGGCGGCAACATCACTGGCACCGGCAGCCTGGTCAAGAATGGCGCGTCGACACTGACCTTGAACGGCACCAACACTTTCAGCGGTGGACTGAACGCAAACGCCGGCAGCCTGCTGCTGGGCAACAGCGGCGCGCTCGGTACTGGAGTACTGGGCATCGGCGGCAACGTCACGCTCGATGGCAGCGCCCCGTTGAGCCTGACCAACAATGTTGACCTGGGCGCGGGTGCGGCGCTGTCGTTGCCGGGCTCGCAGGCGATCACGCTGGGTGGCGTGGTGTCCGGTACCGGCAGGCTGGTGAAGAACGGTGCCAGCACGTTGACCCTCAACGGCGCCAACAGCTTCGGTGGTGGGCTCACCGTCAACGGCGGCGGCGTGTTCCTGGGGAACGCCGGCGCACTGGGCACCGGTGCACTGTCGGTGGGCGCCACTGCCACGCTGGACAGTTCAGCAGCGCTGAACCTCGCCAACAACGTCAACCTCGGGGCAGGCGCGGCGCTGGATCTGCTGGGCAGCCAGGACGTGTCACTGGGCGGTCTCATCAGTGGCACTGGCAGCCTGGTCAAGAATGGTACGGCCACGCTGGCGTTGAATGGAGCCAACACCTTCAGCGGGGGTGTCGGCCTCAACGCGGGCCTGCTGCAGCTGGGCAATGCGCAGGCACTGGGTACCGGCCAGCTGGACGTGGGCGGTAACGCTTCGCTGGATGCAACGTCTGCACTCACCGTAGGCAACCTCATCGGCCTGGCCGCCGGTGCGAATCTCTCCGTGCTGGGCGGCAATGACCTGACGCTCACCGGTCCGGTATTCGGTGCCGGTGGGCTGATCAAGGACGGCGCGACCCGCCTCACTCTGTCCGGCGCCAACCTCTACACCGGTGGCACCACCATCAACGCCGGCACGCTAGCGCTGGGGGCGGGCGGCAGTCTTGCCGCGGCCGGTGCGGTGGATCTTGCCGGTGCCGGTGCGACGCTGGACATCTCCGCAGCCGGTGCGGCGCAGACCATCGGCGCGCTGAACGGCGTGGCAGGCAGCCAGCTGGTGCTGGGCGCGCAGTCGTTGACCTTTGGCGGCGCCAGCAGTGGCAGCTTTGCCGGCGTGATCGATGGTACCGGCGGCCTGATCAAGGCAGGCGCGGGCGTACAGACGCTGTCCGGTGCCAATACTTTCAGTGGTGGCCTTGCACTCAACGACGGTGGCCTGATTCTCGGCAACGCCAGCGCACTCGGTACCGGTGCACTGGGCATTGGTGGCACGACCACGCTGGACAGCACCGTGGCGCTGAACCTGGCCAACGCAGTGAACTTCGGTGCCGGTACGCAGCTGACCCTGGGCGGCAGCAACGATCTCACCCTCGGTGGCGTGGTGGCCGGCAATGGCAGCCTGATCAAGAACGGTGCGGGCCTGCTGACCCTCAACAACACCAATACCTTCGATGGCGGCCTGACCTTGAACGGCGGTGGCCTGGTGGTCGGTGCGAATGGTGCGCTCGGTACCGGCGCGCTGGCGGTGAATGCCAGCACCACGCTGGACGCGGGCGCGGCAGTGACACTCGGCAATGCGGTCACGCTGGGCTCGGGCGTCGTACTGACGTTGCCGGGCAGCAATGCGCTGACGCTGTCGGGCGTGGTCGGCGGCAATGGCAGCCTGGTCAAGAATGGTGCCACCACGCTGACGCTGTCCGGTGCCAACACCTACAGCGGCGGTACCACCATCAATGCCGGCACGTTGGCGCTGGGCGCGGGCGGCAGCCTTGCTGCAGCGGGTGATGTCACGTTGGGTGCAGGCGCTGGCTTTGATATTTCCGGTGCCGGCAGCAGCCAGACCATCGGCGCGCTCAACGGTGCGGGTGGCAGCACCCTGGCGCTGGGCGGCAATTCGCTCACCTTCGGTACGGCCGGCAACGCCGCGTTCGATGGCGTGATCAGTGGCGGCGGCGGTCTGATCAAAGCAGGCGCGGGCGTACAGACGCTGTCCGGTGCCAACACGTTTGGCGGCGGCGTAACGCTCAACGCGGGCGGACTGGTGCTTGGCAATGATGCGGCGTTGGGCACCGGTGCATTGACCGTTGGTGGTGCCGCCACGCTGGATACCACCGGCCTGGCAACGCTGGCCAACAACATCGCGCTCAACGCCGGGCTGACCGTGCTCGGGACCAATGCACTGACGCTCAACGGCGTCCTGTCCGGGGCCGGCAGCCTCACCAAGAATGGCAGCGCGACGCTGACCTTGAACGGCGCCAACACCTATACCGGTGGCACCAACATCAATGTCGGCACGCTGGCGCTGGGGGCCGGTGCCAGCCTGGCGGCGAGCGGTACCGTGAACCTCGCCACGGGTGCCACGCTGGATCTGTCTGCCGGCAGCGGCACGCAGCAGTTCGGCACGCTGGTCGGCAATGGTACGGTGAACCTCGGTGCCAACTCGCTCGAGGTCGGCGGCGCCACCGATGGCACCTTCAGTGGCTCGATCGCAGGCACCGGTGGCCTGACCAAGGTGGGCGCGGGCATCGAAACGCTGACCGGTGCCAACACCTACACCGGCGGCACCTTCATCAACGCTGGCACGCTGGCGATTGGTCCGGGCGGCAGCCTGGCCGCGACCGGCGCGGTGACGCTGAGCGCTGCGGGCACCGGCTTCGACATCTCCACCGCAGGTGCCAACCAGACCATCGGATCGTTGAACGGCGTGGCCGGCTCGACGGTGAGCCTGGGGGCACAGACGCTGATACTCGGTGGTGTGGGCAACAGCCTCTTCGATGGCGCGATTTCCGGCACCGGTGGCCTGGTCAAGAATGGCGCCGGCATCCTCACGCTGGGTGGCGCCAATCTGTTCAGTGGTGGCGTTGCACTGAATGGCGGTGGCCTGGTGGTCGGCAACAGCGCTGCGCTCGGCAGCGGCGCGTTGACGGTCGGAAGCAACGCAACGCTGGATGCAACGACCGGCGTCAGCCTTGCCAACAACATCGGGCTGGCAGCGGGTGCCAGCCTCGATCTGCTCGGCAGCCAGGCGCTGACGCTGGGGGGCGTGATTTCCGGCACGGGCGGACTGATCAAGGACGGTGCGGCCACCGTAACCCTGAGCGGTGCCAACACCTACACCGGGGGGACCACCATCAACAGCGGCACACTGGCAATCGGTGCCGGTGGCAGCCTCGCCGCAACCGGTGCGGTGAACCTGGCCGGTGCGGGCACGCTCGACATCTCCGCGGGTAACCAGGCCATCGGTTCGCTGGCCGGCGTTGCAGGCAGCACGGTGGCGCTGGGCGGCAGCACACTGACCCTGGGCGGCACCGTGGACAGCACCTTCAGCGGTGTGATCGGCGGCAGTGGCGGCCTGATCAAGAACGGTGCGGGCGTGCAGACGCTCAATGGCGCCAACACTTTCAGCGGTGGCGTGGCGCTCAACGCCGGTGGCCTGGTGGTCGGCAACAATGCTGCGCTGGGCACCGGTACGGTGACGGTCGGAGGCGCTGCGACGCTCGATTCGAACACTGCGGTCATCCTCGGCAACAACTTCATCCTCAGCAACGCGTTGACCGTCCTGGGCAGCAACAACCTCACCCTCAACGGCAACCTGAGTGGTACCGGCAGCCTGACCAAGGAGGGTGCCGCGACGCTGACCTTGAATGGCACCAACACCTATACCGGCGGCACCAACATCAACGCTGGTACGCTGGCACTGGGTGCGGGCGCGAGCCTGTACGCCAGTGGCATCGTCAACCTGGCCTCGGGGGCGACCTTCGATCTGTCGGCAGGCAGCGGCACGCAGCAGTTCGGTACCCTGATCGGCAACGGCACGGTGAATCTGGGCGCCAACACGCTGACGATCGGAGACGCCACCAATGGCACGTTCAGTGGCTCGGTGGCCGGCTCCGGTGGGCTGATCAAGGAAGGCTCCGGTACCCAGACGTTGACCGGCACCAACACCTTCACCGGTGGCACCACCATCAACGCCGGCACGCTGGCGATCGGCGCCGGTGGCAGCCTCGCTGCGACGGGTGCGGTGAATCTGGCCAACGCCGGTACCACCTTCGACATCAGTGCGGGGGGCGCGCAGGCGATCGGTTCGCTGGCAGGCGTGGCAGGCTCTTCAGTGGCGTTGGGTGGCAGCACGCTGACCCTCAATGGCGTGGGCAATACCACTTTCGCCGGCACCATCGGAGGTGCAGGGGGGCTGGTAAAGAACGGCGCAGGCATCCAGGGCTTGACTGGCGTCAACGTCTTCACGGGCGGCGTGACCCTCAATGCCGGTGGCCTGCTACTGGGCAACGACGGTTCGCTGGGAACCGGTGCGCTGACCGTAGGCGGCAACGCCAGCCTGGATGGCACCAGCGCGCTGACGCTGGCCAACACCGTGCAGCTGGCCAGCGGCACGCTGACTCTGGGCGGCAGCAACGCACTGACCTTGAACGGCCCGATCAGCGGCGCTGGCGGCCTGCTGAAGGATGGCGCGGCGACGGTCACCCTCGGCGGTGCGAGTACCTATACCGGTGCCACCACCATCAACAGTGGCACGCTGGCGGTGGCGGCCGGTGGCAGCCTGTCCGGTGCCAGCACGGTCAACCTGGCCGGTGCCGGTACGCTGGATATCAGTGCCGGTGGCAGCCAGAGCATCGGAGGCCTCGCTGGCGTGACCGGTTCCAGCGTGGTGCTGGGCGGTGCAACCCTGACTACCGGCGGCAACAACGGCAGCACGACCTTCGCCGGCGTGCTCAGTGGTACCGGCGGCCTGGTGCAGAGCGGTACCGGCACGCTGACCCTGAGCGGCGACAACACCTATACCGGAGGCACCAGCATCAACGGTGGCAGTACGCTGCAGATCGGCAACGGCGGCAGCACCGGTTCGGTGCTGGGCGACATCACCAACAACGGCAGCCTGGTCTACAACCTCGGCACCACGGCAACCGTGGGCGGTGTAGTCGGCGGCAGTGGCAGCCTGACCCAGGCCGGCAGCGGCACGCTGGTGCTGACCGGCAACAACACCTACACCGGCGGTACCACCATCAATGCCGGTGGCACATTGCAGATCGGCAACGGCGGTGCGACCGGCGCGATCGTCGGCGACATCACCAACAACGGCGCGCTGGTATCCAACGTGGCCGGCAACACCACGCTCGGTGGCACCATCAGCGGCAGTGGCGGCCTGACCCAGGCCGGCAGCGGCACGCTGACCCTGACCGGCGACAACACCTATACCGGCGGCACCACCATCAATGCCGGTGGCACGTTGCAGGTGGGCAATGGCGGTGCGACCGGCGCGATCACCGGCAACGTTGCCAACAACGGCAGCCTGGTGTTCGACGTTGCGGGCAACACCACGGTCGGCGGTGCGATCAGCGGCAGTGGTGGCCTGACCCAGGCCGGTAGCGGTGTGCTGACCCTGGTGGGCAACAATACCTACACCGGCGGGACCACCATCAATACCGGCGGCACGCTGCAGGTGGGCAACGGCGGCGCGACCGGCGCCATCGCTGGCGACATCACCAACAATGGCGCGTTGATTTCCAACGTGGCCGGCAACACCGCGCTGGGCGGCACCATCAGTGGCAGCGGCGGCCTGACCCAGGCGGGCAGCGGTACGCTGCTGCTGACCGGGACCAACACCTATACCGGCGGCACGACCATCAACGCCGGCAGTACGCTGCAGCTGGGCAATGGCGGGGCAACGGGCTCAATCGTCGGTGATGTCACCAACAACGGCACGCTGGTGTCCAACCTGGCGGGCGATACCACGCTGGGCGGCACCATCAGCGGCAGTGGCGGCCTGACCCAGGCCGGCAGCGGTACGCTGACCTTGACCGGCAACAACACCTATACCGGCCCGACCACCATCAACACGGGTGGCACGCTGCAGGTGGGTAATGGCGGCGCCACCGGTGCGATCGGCGGCAGCGTCACCAATAACGGCAGCCTGGTGTTCAACGTGGGCGGCAACACCACCGTCGGCGGCGCCATCAGCGGCAGCGGTGGCCTGACCCAGGCGGGCACCGGCACCGTGATCCTGGCCGGCAACAACACCTATACCGGCGGCACCACCATCAACACCGGCGGCACGCTGCAGGTCGGCGATGGTGGCGCCAGCGGTGCGATCACCGGCAACGTTGCCAACAACGGCAGCCTCGTGTTCAACGTCGGCGGCAACACCACGGTGGGCGGCACCATCAGCGGCAGTGGCGGCCTGACCCAGGCCGGCACCGGCACCCTCACGCTGACCGGCAACAACACCTACACCGGGGGTACCACCATCAATGCCGGCGGCACCGTGCAGGTCGGCAACGGTGGGGCCAGCGGCGCGATCATCGGCAACATCACCAACAACGGCGGCCTGGTCATCAACACCGGTGGCACCACCACGCTTGGCGGCAGCATCACCGGCGGTGGCAGCATCGTGCAGGCCGGCCCGGGCACGCTGAATCTGGGCGGCAACAGTGGTGGCTTCAGCGGCACCGGCCAGGTCACCGGCGGCGGCCTGAATGTCACCGGCAACATCGGCGGACAGTGGACCATCGGCAGCGGCACGACCCTGTCCGGCACCGGCACCATCGGGGGTACCGGCGGTGGCGTGACGGTGTCCAGCGGCGGCGTGCTGTCGCCGGGCAATGGCCCGGGCAATGGCGGTGGTGCAGGCAACGGCACCGGCACGATCACGGTGGGCGGCAATCTGAACCTGTCACCGGGCAGCACGCTGGGCATCGACCTGGGCGCCACCGGTAGCGACGCGGTGCAGGTCGGCGGCAGCGCGAATGTGGGCGGCAGCACCGTGCGGGTGAATACCATTTCGCCGAGCACCAGCTACCAGCAGGGCCAGCAGTACACGGTGGTCAATGCGGGCGGTGGCGTGAGTGGGCAGTTCGCCTCGGCAACCTCGCCGTCGGCCTTCCTGACCATCACCCCGGTCTACACCGCCAACACGGCCAACCTGCAGATCGACGTGGCGCAGACCGCAGCGTTCACCACCGTGGCCAACACGCGCAACCAGTACAACACCGCCGCGGCGCTGGACAGCCTGCCGCAGAGTGGCGCGGCGCTGGGCTTGTACAACACGGTGCTGATCTATGACGCCGGCACTGCGCGCAGCGCGTTCGACCAGCTCTCTGGTGAAGTGCACGCGGCCAGCCGCGCGGTGCTGCTGTACGACAACTACCTGGAAGAAGGCATCCGCCAGCGACTCGGCAGCGAGTTGCCGACCGTGCGTGGCGAGCGCGCTTCGGCCTGGTTGGCCGGCAGCGGCAAGGTGTTCAGGCAGGATGGCGACGGCAATGGCGACGAGATCCGCGCCAATCGCAATGCGCTGATGGCCGGTGTCGACTGGCAGCTGGGCGAGCATATGGTGCTGGGTGCAGCGGCCGGCAACGAACGGCTGGATACGCGGCTGTATGATCGCAGCTCGCGGGCCCGCCTGCGTGGCCACACGTTCGGCCTGTATGCACAGGGACAGTGGAACAACGGCTTCGCGGTTGGCGGCAGCGTGTCGCGCGGTGACTACCGGACGCGCACCACGCGTGAAGTGCCGTTGTTGGGCCAGACCCTGTACAGCCGCCAGGATTCGGATGTGACCATCGCCCAGGTGGAAGGCAGCTGGACATGGACCCACGGCAGGACCCAGCTGCAGCCCTATGTGCAGTTCACCAAGCACTGGGTCGACAGCGATCGTGCGGTGGAGCAGGGCGGCAGCGCGGCACTGGTGCTGGAAGGCGGCAAGGACACGCTCAATGTCAGCACCGTGGGCGTGCGTGGGCGCTGGGACGTGGGCAGCGGCGAGCGCTTCCCGGCGCAGCTCACGGTCGGCCTGGGCTGGCAGCACGCCTCGGGTGACACCGATGTGGCCAGCCGCAACCGCTTCGCGGTGGGCGGCGACGCCTTCGATGTCTACAGCGCGGTGATGGCACGCAATGCCCTGGTCAGCCAGGTGGGTGTGGCGGTCGGCCTCGGCCGCAACAGCCAGCTGTCGATGTTCGTGCAGGGCCAGCATGGCGATGGCCGCCGCGATGTCGGCGGGCAGATCAACCTGCGCGTCGGGTTCTGAGGGAGCAGGCGGGCGGTAGAACCACGCCCTGCGCGGATGGCACCGGGGCGGGAGCGCTAGAGCTCCCGCTCCATTTCAACGGCGTCGATCCCGGCGCCATGCCCATCGGGCACGATGCGCGCCACCTGGAAACCCAGGCCGGCATAGAAGCCCTGGGTGTGCTGGCTGGTGCTGAGCGCGATGCGCTTGATCGAGGGATCCGCTTCGGCCTGGCGCAGGCGCGCGAGTGCCAGTGTGCGGCCCAGCCCCTGGCGGTGCAGCGCGCGCTGCACCATGCCCCAGCAGAAGCCGGCGCTGCCGTCGCCACGGCGCGAGAGGCCACCACAGGCGACGACGTTTCCATCGCGCTCGATCACCTGGAATGCACAGCCCGTGGCCTGCTCGCGCAGGAAGCGTTCGAAGTCGCTGCGCTCTTCGGGCGCGAAGTAGGTGGGTACGTTGCTGTCGAAGATCGACAGGCAGGCGCGTGCGTCGGCGGGTTGGTAGACACGAAGGCTCATGCAGCCACCATAGCGTGCGGAGGGGGCTGGGTGGCCTCTGGGTTATGCTGTCGGGCAACGGGAGTGACCGCGCGGCAGGATCCGCCGGCCCCATTCGTCTTCCCGCCTGCAACGGAGCTGCCCAGCGATGCCCGACCCTTCTTTTTTCCGGACTGCCCAGCTGATGCGCGGTCTGCTGTTTGGCGTGGTGGGTCTGTTGATCCTTGCCGTGGCCGCCTTCGAGGTGACACATCGTCTTGAGTTCCTGGAGGTCGCGCAGGCCGTTGATGGCCAGGTTGAGCGCCTGAACGCCGGCGGATCGCATCCGCAGGTCGCGTTCACCACCGCGACCGGCCAACGCGTCTCGTACCCGCAGGGCGGCATGATCTTCGGCTATGAGCCTGGGCAGCCGGTACGCGTGCTTTACGACCCGGCGCAACCGCGGCTGGAGCCGGTCCTGGATACGTTCGGTGCGCTGTGGGGAATGACGGTCGTGTGGGTGCTGCTGGGGCTGGCGTTCGTCGGCGCCTGCGTGCGGAGACTGCTCCGGCGCAGATGACCTGCGGCGGATCGCGCGCCGTCGGCGGGCGGGCCGTTGGACCGGCCACGACGGCAAGACCTGTTCAGTCCGGTAGTAGCTGCGGCGATTCCCGCCAGCCAAATAAAAAAGCCGCCCACTGGGCGGCTTCTTCATTTATCTGGCGGAGAGAGGGGGATTCGAACCCCCGAAGCGCGGTTTAGACGCTTACACACTTTCCAGGCGTGCTCCTTCAACCACTCGGACACCTCTCCGGATCCCTGCCATCGGCAAACGCCTCAGCAGGGGCGCAGATTCTAGCGGGCGGCGCGGCCGGACACAAGCGCCCAGATCAGGGACGCATCCGGGGGCATTGTTGGCGAAGGGGCTGGACAGGCATGGCACAATGGAACTTCCGATGGAAAACGGTGGCCTGATGTCCTATCTCGTCCTTGCCCGCAAGTGGCGTCCGAAGCGTTTTGCCGAGCTGGTGGGCCAGGAGCATGTGGTCCGTGCGCTCAGCAATGCGCTGGACAGCGGCCGGGTCCACCACGCGTTCCTGTTCACCGGTACCCGTGGCGTGGGCAAGACCACCATCGCGCGCATCTTCGCCAAGTCGCTCAACTGCGAGCAGGGCACCAGTGCCGACCCGTGCGGCCAGTGCGCCGCCTGCCTGGACATCGACGCCGGTCGCTACATCGACCTGCTGGAAATCGACGCCGCGTCCAACACCGGCGTGGACGACGTGCGCGAGGTGATCGAGAACGCGCAGTACATGCCTTCGCGCGGCAAGTACAAGGTCTACCTGATCGACGAAGTGCACATGCTGTCCAAGGCGGCGTTCAACGCACTGCTGAAGACGCTGGAAGAGCCGCCGGAGCACGTGAAGTTCCTGCTGGCCACCACCGACCCGCAGAAGCTGCCGGTCACCGTGCTCAGCCGCTGCCTGCAGTTCAATCTCAAGCGCCTGGACGAAGACCAGATCCAGGGCCAGATGACCCGCATCCTGGCGGCGGAAGAGATCGAGGCCGACGGCAGCGCCATCGTGCAGTTGGCCAAGGCCGCTGACGGCAGCCTGCGTGACGGCCTGTCACTGCTGGACCAGGCGATCGCCTATGCCGGCGGCGCGCTGCGCGAGGATGTGGTGCGCACCATGCTGGGCACTGTGGATCGCACCCAGGTGGCAGCGATGCTCGATGCGCTGGCCGAGGGCGATGGCCCGCGCCTGCTGCAGGTGGTGGCCGCGTTGGCCGAATTCTCGCCGGACTGGAGTGGCGTGCTGGAAGCGCTGGCCGAAGGCCTGCATCGCATCCAGGTGCAGCAGCTGGTGCCGGGCGCCGCCGTGGCGGAAGGCCTGGATGTGGCGGCATTCGCCGAGCGCCTGCGCCCGGAAGTGGTGCAGCTCTGGTACCAGATGGCCTTGAATGGCCGTCGCGACCTGCCACTGGCACCGAGCCCGCGCGCGGGCTTTGAAATGGCGGTGCTGCGCATGCTGGCGTTCCGTCCGGCCGCAGCGGTACCGCCGGTGCCGAAGGCCGTCGACGGTGCGGTGGGAGGCACGCCGGGTGGCAACGCTGCCGGTGGTGGCGCCCATGCCGGAAGCCATGAAGCGACGCCGGCTGCTGCCGTCGCTTCGGCCAGCCCGGCCGTGGCGGCGCAGGTGGCCGCTCCGGCGGCTGCACCGCGCGAACCTGAACCCGAACCCGAGCCGGCCCCGCAACCGGAGCCGGATCCGACGCCTGAACCCGAGCCGGTTCCGGTGGAAGAGCCCGTGTCACCGCCGCCGGTGAAGGCCGAGGCGCTGGCGCCTGCCATCGCTGCAGAGGCAAGCGATGACCTGCCGCCGTGGGCCACCGACGAAGCCGAGGCGCGGGATGGGGCTCTGGCGGCCGAGATGGCCGGCCCGGATGCCGCCATGGTCGCGCCCTGGCATGAACCGCCGGCTCCCGCCGCGGATCCAGGCGAGCCTGCGCCGCCGGAGCGTTCGTTCCGCGCCGAAGGTATTGCCATTGCGCCGGCCGAACCGGCTCCGGCGCGTGAGGCCGCACCGCAGGAAGGTGTCAGCGAGCTGGCCACTGCCGAAGACTGGCTGGACCTGGTCGCCAACAGCGGTCTCAGCGGCCCCTCGCGGCAGCTGGCTGCCAACGCCGCCTTCATCAGCTGCCAGCACGGGACCTTGAAACTGGGCCTTTCGCCCGGATTTGAGTACCTGCGCTCGGAGCGCGCGCTGGCTGCCCTGGGCGAGATGCTGGAGAAGGCCCTTGGCCAGGCGCCGAAGATCGTGGTCGAGACCGTGGAAACCGAACACGTTCCGGCCGAGACCCTGCATCAGCGTGCCGACCGCCAGCGTGGCGAGCGGCAGCAGGTGGCAGAGGCCGTTTTCATGGATGACCCGGAAGTGCAGGTGCTGATCCAACAGCACGGTGCCCGGGTTGTTTCCGATTCCATCCGTTCTTTTGACGAGTAAGACACTATGCGCGGCAATATCGCCCAACTGATGCAGCAGGCCCAGAAGATGCAGGAAAACCTGCAGAAGGCCCAGGAAGAAATCGCCAGGATCGAAGTGACCGGCAGTGCCGGCGGCGGCATGGTCAGCGTGACCCTGACCGGCGCCAAGGAATGCCGCAAGGTGCGCATCGACCCGTCGCTGACCAGCGACCCGGAGATGCTGGAAGACCTGATCGCCGCCGCCTTCAACGATGCCTCGAACAAGATCGATGCCGAGTCGAAGTCGAAGATGGGTTCGGCCACCGCCGGCATGCAGCTGCCGCCGGGCATGAAGCTGCCGTTCTGATTGCCAGCGTGGCATCCGTGCAAGCGGATGCCACAGAATCTGTAGCCGTCGAGCTCGCTCGGCGCCATCAAAGCATGCCGCCGTGTCCGCACCCCTGCTTGAACAACTGATCGACGCACTGCGGGTGCTGCCTGGCGTAGGCCAGAAGACGGCGCAGCGCATGGCCTACCACCTGCTCGAGCGCGAGCGCGAAGGCGGCCAGCGCCTGGCCGAAACGCTGGCCTTGGCGGTGGAGCGTATCGGCCACTGCGCGCAGTGCCGCGACTTCAGCGAAACCGAGCTGTGCCCGACCTGTGCCAACAGCAGCCGCGAGCGCAGCCAGCTGTGCGTGGTTGAATCGCCGGCCGATCGTCTCGCGATCGAGAACGCGACGGGGTTTCGCGGTGTCTACTTCGTGCTGCAGGGCCGGCTGTCGCCGCTCGATGGCGTCGGCCCGCGCGAGCTGGGCCTGGAGCAGCTGGAGCAGCGGCTGGCCGAAGGTGAGGTACAGGAGCTGATCATCGCCACCAGTGCCACCGTCGAAGGCGAAGCCACCGCGCATTACCTTGCGCAGCTGGCGCGCGCGCGCAAGGTGCAGCCCAGCCGGCTGGCACAGGGCCTGCCGCTTGGCGGCGAGCTTGAATACGTTGACCGCGGCACGCTGTCGCACGCGTTCGGGACGCGCAGCGAATTCCGCGATTGAGGACCACCCGGGCATCGCCCGGCGCGGCCGGCCTACAATGCGGAAGACACTCCCGCCGAGGCCGACCATGAGCAACGAAACCCTCTTCAGCAAGATCATCCGTCGCGAGATCCCGGCCACCATCGTCTATGAGGATGACGAGGTGCTGGGCTTCAAGGACATCGCACCGCAGGCGCCGGTGCACGTACTGTTCATTCCGAAGAACGAGATCATCCCGACCCTGGACGACCTGCAGCCGTCGCAGGCGCACCTGGTCGGCAAGCTGGCCCTGGCCGCTGCCGAATACGCGCGCCGCGAGGGTTTCGCGCAGGACGGCTACCGCATCGTGATGAACTGCCGCGAACATGCCGGGCAGACCGTGTTCCACATCCACATGCACCTGCTGGCCGGCGCGCCGCTGGGGCATTTCGGTACGCCGGGGCGTTGAAGCCCTGTCCATGCATGCGTGGATGAAAAAGGCCGCCCGAAGGCGGCCTTTTCCGATCATGCAGGGTGGGTGGCGATCACCACCAGCCCCAACGGCCGTAGCCACCCCAGTACGGGCCCCACGGACCGGGGCCCCACGGGCCATAGGGGTAGGGCACCACATCGACCTGGCGCTGTTCCGGCCACAGGTAGATCACATCGGCCGACAGCTTCGGCAGGCGGTAGTCGTAGTCCCCGATGCGGGTGTTCTGGTAGCCGTCGATCTTGCCGATGAAGGTCACGTCACGCCCGGCTTCAAACACGGCCGGGTCGTAGAAACCGGCGCGGCAGGCAATGAAGCGGCCGTCGCTGGCGTCGGACGAGGTGGTGTTCGGGCGGCCACTGGCGTTGAGCGGGCGCGAGATCATCTGGAAGCAGGTCTCGCCCTGGCCGGGCTTGGTCTCGATGATGCGGCCGCCCCATCGGACCGGCGTGCCGACCTGCTGGGTGGCGACCGAGTCGCGCGGGGAAACCAGGCTGAACTGTCCCTGCAGCGGCTTGGGGGCCGTGGCGCAGGCCGACAGGGCCAGCGTGGCCACAGCGGTGAGGAGGAACTTGGTGTTCATGGGGAGGCTCCGGAAGTCGGGCGATGCCTGCGCAGGTCCCGCAATAATGAAGCGAGGTCGGTGCAAGTTCCAGCGTAGCGCGCGTCGGCGAAACGCTGGCTGAGCGCGAGCAGGGTCGGGTCGGGTCGCTGCCGGTGAACCCGCTGTGCCCAGTCCTGTGCGGTTTCGTGCGGTTCGCGGGCCAGGCCAAGGCGCGCATACCGCCGCCCGAGCCGGTGCCAGGCGCGCAGCAGCGGGTCGCGCTCGCGCTCGCCGCGGGCCAGCAGCCAGGCCATCCACGCCAGTGCCAGCAGGGCGGCGACCACGAATCCGGTCACCAGCTGCGCCGGCCCGAGGTCATCCAGCCCGAACGGCTTGAGCAGTTGCTGCTGGCGGCGTGCATCGAAGGACAGCACCAGGTCGTTCCAGCCGCGGCGCAGCCAGTCACCCATCTGCCCCAGCTGCAGCCAGCGCTGTTGCAGTGGGGTATCGGTGCCGGCCTGCAGGCGGTCGTCCAGGGTGTCCAGGATGCGTTCGGGTGCCACGGCGGCAGTCGGGTCGACCCGCACCCAGCCGCGTTGCGGCAGCCAGACTTCGGCCCAGGCGTGGGCATCCATGCGACGCACCACCCAGTAGTCGCCGATGCGGTTGCGGGTGCCGCCTGCGAAGCCGGTCACCACCCGGGCCGGAATGCCGGCGTTGCGCATCAGCACTACGAAGGCCGAGCTGAAGTGCTGGCAGAAGCCGGCCTTGTAGTTGAACAGGAAATCGTCGACCGGATCGCGCCCCGCAACCGGTGTATCCAGCGTGTAGGAGAAGTCGCGGGTGATCCATTGCAGCGCACGGCGGACGATGGCCTCGTCATCGCTGCCGGCCTCCTGCCGCCATTGCCGCGCGAGCTGGGCGGTGCGCGGATTGAAGCCCGGCGGAAGCTGCAGCGCCGCGCGGCGCAGGTAGGGCGACAGATCGGTGTCGAACCGTTGCGGCGGCGCCGAATGCAACCGCCAGCGGCTGAGCGCGGACAGCGTGCGGTCGCTGCGCAGGCTCATGTCGGCATCGAAGCTGCTGCCCTCCGGTGCGCGGCTGGGCAGGTCCAGTGCCACCAGCAGGCGACGGTCGGTGGGCTCGTAGTCGATCTGGTAGTCCCAACCCTGTGCGGCGGTTTCGACTACCGGTGCGGGGCGCCCGGCCGTCGCGCGATCGCGGCTCCAGCGGTGGCCGTCGAACGACGTCAGCACCGGGCCGCGCCAATAGCGCTGCGCAGGCTCGGGCACCGCGCCGAAAAACTGCACGCGCAACGCCGGGGTGTCGTCGGCCATCAGGTCCAGCCACTGGTCCGGCGCCATGCTGTCAGCCAGGCCCGGTGTGCCCACCGCTCGCTCGGGTACGCCCCACAGCGGCGTGGACAAGCGCGGGAACAGCCAGAAGCAGGCCAGCGCGAGTGGCAGGCCGATCCCCAGCAGGCGGCCGACGCCACGCAGTTGTCCGCGCAGCGGCAGGCGAGGGCTGTGGCCCTCGTCCAGGGCCAGGCGTTGCAGGGCCAGCAGTGCGGCAACTGCGGCCAGCGCTGCCAGCCCGGTGGTCAGCGGCCCCTGGTCGAGCAGGAAGGCCGCGAACGGCGAGAACAACGCGAAGCCCAGCAGGCTGCGCGCATCGCGCAGGTTGCGCAGCTCGCTGGACTTGATCGCCAGCATCGCTGCCAGCAATGCGCAGCCGGTATCGCGGCCCGGCCGCACCATGCCCATCTGCCAGACGATGGCGGCAAGCATGGCCAGCACCAGCAACAGGCGGACCGGCATCGGCAGCAGCCGCCGCCATGAAAGCGCAGCGGTCAGCACGGCGGCGATCGCGATCACGCTGGCCAGCACCGGCGGCAGCTGCAGCAGCAGTGGCAGCAGCGCCAGCGCTGCGCTGGCCAGGGTCCAGCTGCGGGCGTTGCGGTCGAGCAGGACGGCAGGCTCAGTCATGGGGCATCAATGCCAGTGCGCGCAGGCACAGGTGGTGGTGGCTGGCACCCTGGCCGGGCCCCAACGGCGGATGGGCCGGAAGCAGCAGCGTATAGCGACGGCCTTCGCGTTCGGCCATGTCGACCCAGCGTGCCAGGCGTGCGATGCGCGCTTCATGGCCCAGCGCTGCCAGCGTGCGCCAATCCAGCACCACTTCGATGCCGATCGGCTTCTCGTACTCGCGTACCAGCAGGCTGTCGCGGCGCGCCGAGTGTTTCCAGGCAATGCTGCGCGGAGCATCGCCGGCACGATAGGGGCGCAGCTGATGCAGCTCTTCGCCCGTGGCGTGGGCGCGGGTGTGCAGGGGATCGCTGCCACTTTCAGGGAGGGGCGGTGCCTGGGCCTCGGCCAGCGGGTAGACCAGCAGCGGTTGCTCCGGCCACACCCACGACCATGCCCGCACCAGTCCCAGCGGCTGCGTGCTCGACAGGCGGATGCGGGGCAGTTCCAGCCAGCCGCGGCGCTCGCTGGGAACATCCAGCTCCACTTCGCCGCGACCGTGTGCAGGCAGTGCAACCCAGGCCTCGCTTGCGCCCAGCTGCAGGTGCAGCCCGTGGCGCGCGCGCGGGTCGCGCAACGAAAGGTCCACGCGCAGGCGCAGGGGATGCCCGGCCGGTACTGGTTCGGCGGAGATTGCATCGATCTGTATGCCGGACAGTTGCAGGTGCGCGGCGATGGCGCTGGCGATCGCTGCCGCGGCCAGCAGCAGCGCCAGCAGCAGGGCCGGGTTGTTGTTGTAGTTCAATGCGCCCAGCAGCATCGCCGACAGCAGGGTGGCGACGAACAGGCCGAAGCGTGTCGGTAGCACGTAGATGCGATGGCGGTCCAGTCGCTGCGGCAGGGCTTCGGGCCTGCGGGGGCGTGCCAGCAGCTGCATGCGTGCCCAGCGTGTGGCCACCTTCAGTCCACCGCGACGGTCTGCAGGATCGCCCGCGCCAGCGCCGGCCCGGAGCTGGATTCGGCTTCGGCCACCAGGCGATGGCCGGCCACCGCCACGAACAGGGTCTGCACGTCTTCGGGCACCACATGCCCGCGGCCAAGCAGCAGCGCATGTGCCCTGGCGGCACGCAGCAGGGCCAGTCCCGCGCGCGGTGACAGGCCTACGCGCACGCCGGCATGGTGTCGGCTGCGGGTCAGCAGCGCCTGCACATAGTCGATCAGCGCGTCGCTGGCATGCACCTGGCCAACCGCTTCACGCAATGCACGCACCTGGGTGTCGTCCAGCTTTGGCACCGCGCGTGCGATCAGGTCGCGGCGATCACTGCCGCGCAGCAGCTCGCGCTCGGCCTGCGCGCTGGGGTAGCCCATCGCCAGCCGCAGCAGGAAACGATCCAGCTGCGAATCCGGCAACGGGAAGGTGCCGGACAGGTCGACCGGGTTCTGCGTGGCGATGACGAAGAACGGATCGGGCAGTGGATGTGTCTGTCCATCCAGTGTGACCTGTTGCTCGGCCATCGCTTCCAGCAGCGCACTCTGTGTCCGCGGCGGTGCACGGTTGATCTCATCGGCCAGCAGCACGTGGGTGAACACCGGGCCGGGATGGAACTGGAACTGGCGGCTGCCGGCCTCGTACACCGAAACGCCAAGTACGTCCGCCGGCAACAGGTCGGAGGTGAACTGCACGCGCTGGAAGCTGAGACCGAGGCTGCTGGCCAATGCATGCGCCAACGTGGTCTTGCCCAGCCCGGGCAGATCCTCGATGAGCAGGTGGCCGCCAGAAAGCAGGGCGACAAAGGCCAGCCTGACTTCCGGCACCTTGCCCAGCACCAGTGCGTTCACCTGATCCTGTGCCTCCCGCAGGGCCTGGCGCAGTTGATCGGTTAGCATGCTGGGATTGGGGGACGAGGCTGGCATGATCGTCTCAGGTCTGGAATCCACTCGATTATCCATAGAGCAATGCAAGGCGAACAGCGCGCGCGGACAATATTTCTCTGGTTATGGACGCTGATCACAGCGGCCAAGCTGGTGGTGGCTGCGCGCCTGCCGCTGTTCGTCGATGAGGCGTTCTATTGGCAGGAAGGGCAGCATCTGGCCGCTGCCTATTCCGACCTGCCGGGGCTGACCGCCTGGCTTGCACGCCTGGGCGTGGAGATCGGTGGCCATCACGTACTCGCACTGCGCCTGCCGTTCCTGGCCATCGGTGCGCTGCTGCCGTTGCTGGTGGTGCGCATCGCTACGCGCTGGTTCGGCAACGTGGCCGGTTGGCAGGCGGGCAGCCTGACGCTGCTGATGCCGTTGTCGGCCACGCTGGGCCTGCTGGCCGTGCCGGACGTACCGATGGCGCTGGCGGCGGTGATCTGCCTGCACGCAGGTGCACGCCTGCTGCACAGCGTGGACGCGTCCTCGGCGATGAAGCTGGCGCTGGGCCTGCTGATCGGTGCGCTCAGCCACTACCGTTTCATTGGTGTCATCGGTGTCGGCTTCATTGCGTTGCTGGCGTTGCCGCAGGGCCGTCGCATGCTGGCCGACCCGCGCGTATGGGTGGCGCTGGCGGTGGGCGTGCTGGCCTGGCTGCCGTTGCTGGCGTGGAATGCCGACAACCACGACGCCGGCCTGAAGTTCCAGGTGGTCGAGCGCCACCCGTGGACGTTCGAGTGGGAGGGGCTGTGGTTCCTGGTGATCCAGCCGATGTTGGTGACGCCGATCCTGTGCATCGCGATGTGGAAGGTCGCCCTCGCGGGTACCCGCAGTGGCGGTGGGGCGCGGGTGCAGTGGCGCTATTTCGGCTTGGTGGGCGGGGTGTCGACGCTGGGCATCTTCCTGCTGGGCTTCTTCACCGATGTCGAGCGGATCAGTTTCCACTGGCCGCTGCCAGGCTACCTGGCGCTGCTGGTGGCCGTGCCGGTGGTCCTCAACGGTTGGCCGCGCTGGTTGCGCCGTACCGGCTGGTGGCTGGCCGCTGCAGGTACCGTGCTGGCGTTCGGCTACTACCTGATGGCGTCCACGCCGGCACTTCGCGAGCAGATGGCCGGCAGCAAGTACTACCCGCGCAACTTTGCCGGCTGGCAGCCACTGGCCGTGGCGGTGCGTGACGAACTGCGGCAGATGCCACCGGGTACGCGTGTCCTGGCGGGCAACTTCAAGGTCGGTGCCGAACTGGGCTTCCAGCTGGGCAATGGCGATATCGAGGTGTTGCCACATCCGCTCAACGACAAGCATGGGCGCACCGCACAGCTGGCGCAGTGGGACCTGCTGCACGAAGGCCCGCGCAGTGTGCCGATGCTGCTGGTGCTGTCACCCAGTGACCAGCGCTACCGCGACCTGCTGGCGCGCTATCACACCATCTGCGAGCAGGTGGGGCCGTTGCCGGCGCCACGCGTGGTCAGCAGCGATCATGGCTTCCAGCGGTTCCTGCTGTTCCGGCTGCCGGCCAAGCGTGCACAGGGGGCCTGCGTAACGCCCTCAATGGCTTGGCTGGATGCGCCGTCCAACGGTGAAAAGGTCTCCGGAACGCTCGCCATCAAGGGCTGGGCATTCAAGGATGGGGTCGGGCTGGCGCGGGTTGAAGTGCTGGTTGATGGCCGCTCGATCGGAGACGCGCGTTACGGGCGCGTGTTCGACATTCGCCCCGCCTGGCCGGACAGTACCGATCCGCAGCATCCGGCGGTGGGCTTCGACGCGTCGCTGGACACCACCACGCTGGCGCCGGGCCGGCACTGGCTCGGCCTGCGCCTGCACGGGCGCGATGGCAGCGTGGAGGCGTGGCAGGAGCAACCGTTCGAGGTTCGTTGAGGTCCTCTGGTCCTGTAGAGCCGAGCCGATGCCCGGCTGCGTCCGATTCAGATGGCAGGCATCCTCGAAAAAAGCAGCCGAGCATGGGCTCGGCTCTACCGTTCACGGCACCGCGAATCCGGCCCTGCGCAGCAGGCCGCACAGCGCGATCAGTGGCAGGCCGACCAGCGCGGTCGGGTCGCGGTTGTCGATCGCCTCGAACAGGCTGATGCCCAGGCCCTCGCACTTGAAGCTGCCGGCGCAGTCCAGTGGCTGCTCGGTGGCGACGTAGCGGGCGATCTCCTGCGAGTCCAGCGCGCGGAAGTGCACTTCGGTCAGATCCAGGGCGGCGAGGGATTCTCCATCCTGTCTGAGACTGATTGCCGTGTGAAAGCGTACCGTCTGCCCGGACATCGCCACCAGCTGCGCACAGGCCGCCTCGACCGTGCCAGGCTTGCCCAGCGGCTGGCCGTTCAGGTCGGCCACCTGGTCCGAGCCGATCACCCAGGCACCCGGATGGCGCGCGGCGACATCGGCCGCCTTGGCGGCGGCCAGGCGCGTGGCCAGGGCCATCGGGCCCTCGCCGTTCAACGGTGTTTCATCCACCTCCGGGCGTGCGCAGTCGAAGGGCAGGCCCAGCCGTTGCAGCAGTTCGCGACGGTAGCGGGAGGTGGAGGCCAGGACCAGTGACATGCGAGAATACCGAGGCAGGGCGCGGCAGTCTGGCCCGCCGGCAACGCCAGCAGCAAGTCCTGTATGGCGGGCATTTGACAGCGGGCGGTGCGATCCTTAGTATTCAGCGGCTTATGTCCGCGAACGTGCCCGAAACGCTGGATGCCTGGCGGATGGTTGTAGCGCGAAGGCGCTTCGACGGTCAGGTCTCCCTGGCTGAATTGACCCGCCTGCAGGGGTTGGTCGCAGATACCGACGGCGAGTGTGTCTACTCGCTTGAATTCGGTCGCGACGACGTCTTGCGGGTATCCTATGTGGAACTGACCATCGACACCGCGTTGCCGCTGACGTGTCAGCGCAGCATGCAGCGATTCCTGTTGCCGGTGAAGGTGACCCAGAGGCTTGGCCTGATCCGCGACGAGGACGAGGAATCGTCCCTGCCGGAGGAATACGAGGCGTTGCTGGTGCCGGAAGACGGCCAGCTGCGTCCGCTGGACCTGGTCGAGGACGAGCTGGTGCTGGCGGTGCCTGTGGTGCCGCTGTCGCCCGACGGTGAAGCAGTCGACAAGGACTGGGCACCGAGCGAAGAAGAAACAAAGAAGGCCAACCCGTTTGCGGCGTTGGCGGCATTGAAGAAACAATAGCAGCCGGTTGTCGTCGGCGGCTGCGGCGAAAGCGAAAAGTGTGCTGGGCGCTGGCGTCCTGTGCGACGAAACGACGAAGCAAAACGAACCGAGTTTGGAGCAATCCCATGGCTGTCCAGAAATCCCGTGTTACCCCGTCCCGCCGCGGCCAGCGCCGTTCGCATGACGCCCTGAGCGCCAAGCAGCTGTCGACCGACCCGACCACCGGCGAAGTGCACCTGCGTCACCACATCACTGCTGACGGTTTCTACCGCGGCAAGAAGGTCATCCAGACCAAGACCTCGGCCGTCGAAGAAGATTGATGTGCCGGGAAGGCCGCTGCCTCCGGGCAGCGGCCTTTGCCTTCTTTCCCGGGCGTGCCGGTGATCGGCGGCCCGCGCAACAGGAAACATGATGAGCAAGCGGATCTATTCGAGGATCGCGGGCACCGGTAGCTATTTGCCGGAGAAAGTCCTGACCAACGCCGACCTGGAAAAAATGGTCGAAACCTCGGATGAGTGGATCCAGTCGCGCACCGGAATTCGTGAACGGCACATCGCGGCCGAAGGCGAGACCACCAGCGACCTTGGCTACAACGCCGCCCTGCGCGCGCTTGAAGCCGCAGGCATCGATGCCTCGCAGCTCGACATGATCGTGGTCGGCACGACCACGCCTGACCTTATTTTCCCGTCCACCGCGTGCCTGATCCAGGCCAAGCTCGGTGTGGCCGGGTGCCCCGCCTTCGACGTCAACGCAGCCTGTTCCGGCTTCGTGTTCGCGCTGGGCGTGGCCGACAAATTCATCCGCTCCGGCGACTGCAAGCACGTGCTGGTGATCGGCACCGAAACGTTGACCCGCATGGTCGACTGGAACGATCGCACCACCTGCGTGCTGTTCGGTGATGGCGCCGGCGCCGTCGTGCTCAAGGCCGACGAAGAGACCGGCATCCTCAGCACCCACCTGCATGCCGATGGAAGCAAGAAGGAACTGCTGTGGAACCCGGTCGGCGTTTCGACCGGCTTCAAGGATGGCGCCAATGGTGGCGGCACCATCAACATGAAGGGCAACGACGTGTTCAAGTACGCCGTCAAGGCGCTGGACTCGGTCGTGGACGAGACCCTCGCCGCCAACGGCCTGGACAAGTCCGACCTGGATTGGCTGATCCCGCACCAGGCCAACCTGCGCATCATCGAAGCCACCGCCAAGCGCCTGGACATGTCGATGGACCAGGTCGTGGTGACCGTCGACAAGCACGGCAACACCTCGTCCGGTTCGGTGCCGCTGGCGCTGGACGCCGCCGTGCGTTCGGGCAGGGTCGAGCGCGGCCAGCTGCTGCTGCTGGAAGCCTTTGGTGGCGGCTTCACCTGGGGTTCGGCCCTGCTGCGCTATTGATAGTGCAAGTTACGACAATGTGAAGTCTTGTCGTTACGGCCCTTCGGGGCCGTAACGCGTTTAAGGAGGACCTGTCATGGTTGAGCCCATCGTCATCGAAGGGCAACGTGCCTGGCTGAAGCAGTACGGCAAGGGAAGCCGGGCGCTGGCCCTGGGCCTGCTCAATTTTGTTGCCCGTCGTTTCCATCTCGACGCCCTTCGTCCTCCTCCGCACCGTGGCGGCGACGCCGCGCGCGAAACCGAGGCCCGCCGCCTTGCAGAGCTGCAGGCCCAAGGCGTGAACGTGCCGAACGTGCTGGGCACCGGCCATGCCGCGCTGGTAATCGGCGACAACGGCAGCTCGTTCAATACCTGCCTGCGCGAAGCCGACGAAGCAGGTCGTGATCGGCTGGTGATGGCGGCGATGCAGGCCATTGCCCAAGCGCATGCGCGCGGCGCCTATTTTGGCCAGCCGCTGCCGCGCAATCTCACCTGGGATGGGCAGCAGGTCGGCTTCATCGATTTCGAGGAAGATCCGCTGGAAGTGATGGACCTGTCCGAAGCGCAGGCCCGCGACTGGCTGATGTTCGGTTATGGCGTGGCCAAGTACTACGCTGATCGCCCCGAACATCTGCAGGCGATGATGGCCGAGGCGATGGGCGAGGCCCAGGCGCCGGTGCGCGAGCACGTGCATGCGGTCAGTGGCCGCCTGCGCAGCCTGGCCAGGGTCTGCATGAAGCTGGGCCGCTCAGCGCGCGCGCTGGCCCATTCGATCTTCATCACCCACGGTGCCAGCACTGCTGGCGTGCTGATGCTGGTGGGCCTGTGCGTGGATTTCCTCGCCGACGGCGATCTGGACGTGCTGCAGCTGTTCTGCTGATCGTTGGCCGGGGTCAGATCCCATTTCCCGTGGAAAAGGGATCTGACCCTGTCATTGCTCCATACGCCTGCATACGCGCACGTACAGACGACACAGCGGATTCCCCCTTATCATGGCCCGCTTCGATTGCAACAAGCGGATGACCGCGTGACCGTATCCACCCTCGCTTTTGTCTTCCCCGGCCAGGGCTCGCAGTCTGTGGGCATGGTGGCCGAGCTGGCCGAACTGCATCCGCAGGTGCGTGAAGCCTTCACCGAGGCATCCGATGGTGCCGGCGTCGACCTGTGGGCGCTGTCCCAGGGCGGCCCGGAGGAAATGCTCAACCGTACCGAATACACCCAGCCGGCCCTGCTGGCCGCGAGTATCGGCGTGTGGCGTGCCTGGAACGCCGTGGGCGGTCCGCGCCCGTCGGTGCTGTCCGGCCACAGCCTGGGCGAGTACACCGCCCTGGTTGCCGCCGGCGCGCTGAGCCTGCATGACGGTGCGCACCTGGTGCGCCTGCGTGGCCAGCTGATGCAGGAAGCGGCGCCGGCCGGTGTCGGCGCCATGGCCGCCGTGCTCGGTGCCGAAGACCAGCTGGTGCTGGATGTCTGCGCCGAAGCCGCAGGCAGCCAGGTAGTGGTGCCGGCCAACTTCAATTCGCCGGGCCAGATCGTGATCGGTGGCGACGCCGACGCGGTCGACCGTGCGCTGGCGCTGCTGGCCGAGAAGGGCGTGCGCAAGGCGGTCAAGCTGGCCGTCAGCGTGCCCTCGCACACCCCGTTGATGCGCGAAGCGGCCAACCGCCTGGCCGAAGTGATGGCCGGCCTGTCCTGGCAGGCGCCGCAGCTGCCGGTGGTGCAGAACGTCGATGCCCAGGTGCACGACGGCGTGGACGCCATCCGCACTGCGCTGGTCCAGCAGCTGTATCAGCCGGTGCAGTGGACCGGTTGCGTGCAGGCGTTGGCCGCCCGCGGCATCACCCAGATCGCCGAGTGCGGCCCAGGCAAGGTGCTGACCGGCCTGGTCAAGCGCATCGACAAGGCCATCGACGGCCGTCCGCTGGCCACGCCGGGCGACTTCGAAGGCGCCCGCGAGGCATGGTCGGCCTGACCTTCCCTGTTCCTGCCGACCGTACCGGTGGCCGCTGCAAGCGGCACGGTGCGGCGGCCGCTCCCGTCTGAGGAAAACATCATGAGCAAGCCCCTGCAGGGTGAAATCGCACTGGTCACCGGTGCCAGCCGTGGCATTGGCGCCGCCATCGCCGATCTGCTGGCCGCCCAGGGCGCCACCGTCATCGGCACCGCCACCACCGAATCCGGCGCCGCCGCGATCGGTGAGCGCCTGGCCGCCCACGGCGGTCACGGCCGCGCGCTGAACGTCACCGACGCCGCCGCGCTGGACAGCGTGCTCGATGGCATCGCCAAGGAATTCGGCCCGATCTCGATCCTGGTCAACAATGCCGGCATCACCCGCGACAACCTGCTGATGCGCATGAAGGACGAGGACTGGGCGTCGATCATCGACACCAACCTGACCAGCGTGTTCCGTACCAGCAAGGCGGTGATGCGCGGCATGATGAAGGCGCGCAAGGGCCGCATCATCAACATCGCATCGGTGGTGGGCGTGACCGGCAATGCCGGGCAGGCCAACTACGCGGCCGCCAAGGCCGGCATCATCGGCTTCAGCAAGTCGCTGGCCAAGGAAATCGGCTCGCGCGGCGTCACCGTCAATGTTGTCGCACCCGGCTTCATCGACACCGACATGACCAAGGCGTTGCCGGAAGAAGCGCGTACCGCGCTGATCAACGACATCGCCCTCGAACGCCTGGGTTCGCCGGAGGACATCGCCCATGCGGTGGCGTTCCTGGCCAGCCCGGCTGCCGGTTACATCACCGGCGAAACCCTCCATGTGAACGGCGGCATGTACATGCCGTAAGCAAGGGGCGCAGGGATTGCGCCGCAAGTGGTTGATCTGCGGAGGTTTTTGCTGCAATGCAAGGCCGCGCCGGTTTCCACTACACTATCCCACGGCCATCGCCCTTGATGGCGACCACTTTTGAACCACAACTCCATCTGGAGCGAGATCCCATGAGCACCATCGAAGAACGCGTCAAGAAAATCGTCGTCGAACAGCTTGGCGTCAAGGAAGATGAAGTCACCAACAGCGCATCGTTCGTCGATGACCTGGGCGCTGACTCGCTGGACACCGTCGAGCTGGTGATGGCCCTGGAAGAAGAATTCGAGTGCGAGATCCCGGACGAAGAAGCCGAGAAGATCAGCACCGTGCAGGCCGCCATCGACTACATCACGGCCCACGTCAAGGCCTGATGTCAGACGGCAGTGCGCGCGGGTCTCCGCTCGCCGCGCACCGCACCCCATGGGGCCGCAGTTGCGGCCCCGTGTGTTTGAGCATCACACCGAAGCAAACCGTGTTACCCGATTGAACCTTCGGGTCAGGAGAATCAGCAATGAAGCGTCGCGTCGTCGTAACCGGCCTGGGTATCGTCTCGCCGTTGGGCAATGATCTGGCCAGCAGCTGGGAAGGCATCACCCAGGGTCGTTCGGGCATCGGTCCGCTGACCAACATTTCTGATGCCTACCTGGACCGGTTCACCACCAAGATTGCAGGTGAGGTCAAGGGCTTTGACATCACCGCCGACAACGAACTGTTCGGCAAGTACCGGGTCAGCGGCAAGGATGCCAAGAAGATGGACCCGTTCATCCATTACGGCCTCGGTGCGTCGTTCATGGCCCTGCACGACTCGGGCCTGGAGATCACCGACGCCAATGCCGAGCGCATCGGCGCCATTGTCGGCGCCGGCATCGGCGGCCTGCTCGGTATCGAAGAGCAGACCATCGAGTTCCATGAGGGCAAGAAGATCTCGCCCTTCTACGTGCCCAAGACCATCATCAACATGCTGCCGGGCCAGCTGAGCATCATCGCCGGCCTGAAGGGGCCGTCGTTCTCGGCGGTGTCGGCGTGCGCGACCTCGAACCATTCGATCGGCACCGCGATGCGTATGATCCAGTACGGCGACGCCGACGTGATGGTGGTGGGTGGTGCCGAACGTGGCTCGTCGCCGACCGCCGTGGGGGGCTTCTGCGCGATGAAGGCGATGAGCACCCGCAACGACGCCCCGGAACAGGCCTCGCGCCCGTGGGACAAGGACCGTGACGGCTTCGTGCTGGGCGACGGCGCCGGCATCCTGATCCTGGAAGAGTACGAGCACGCCAAGGCCCGTGGCGCGAAGATCTACTGCGAACTGGCCGGCTTCGGCGCCAGCTCCGACGCGTACCACATGACTGCGCCGAGCGAGAACGGCGAAGGTGCCGCGCGCTGCATGGTCATGGCGATGAAGGACGCCGGCGTGACCCCCGAACAGGTGGGTTACCTCAACGCGCATGGCACGTCCACGCCGCTGGGTGACCTGGGCGAGACCATGGCGATGAAGACCGCTTTCGGCGACCACGCCTACAAGATGATGGTCAGCTCCACCAAGTCGATGACCGGCCACCTGCTGGGCGCGGCCGGCGGCGTGGAAGCGATCTTCTCGGTGATGGCGCTGCAGGACAACGTCATTCCGCCGACCATCAACCTGCAGCAGCCGGGCGAAGGCTGCGACCTGGACTACGTGCCCAACGAAGCACGCCAGGCCAAGGTTGACGTGGTGATGTCCAATGGCTTCGGCTTCGGCGGCACCAACGGCACGCTGATCTTCAAGCGCGTCTGACCGGGTTGTAGCGTCGGGCCATGCTCGACTGAACGTGCATTACGCACGAGGAGGCCGCCGCAAGGCGGCTTCCGTGCATCTGAATCCCTGAACTGGCCATCATGACCCACGCACCGCTGATCCACCCGCTGCCGCACCCGATCGATCTGCTGGCCCTGCAGCAGCACGACCCGGCACGCTTCCCGCTGCTGATGGAATCCACCGCCTCGGGCACCGCCCAGGGCCGCTGGAGCCTGCTGCTGGCCGCGCAGGGCGATTGCCTGCGGCTGGATGCCGACGGCCAGGTGCGCGACCTGCAGGGTGCCGTGCAGCCCGGCACGTTCCTGCAGGCGCTGGATCGCGCCTGGCAGCACGAACGCCTGCCGCACGACGGCAGCCACAGCCTGCCGTTCCGCGGCGGCTGGGCGTTGATGCTGGACTACGAAGTGGCCAGCCAGATCGAACCGGTGCTGCCGGCGCGCGCGCGCGAGGACGGCCGCTCGACCGCGCTGGCGCTGCGCTGCCCGGCCGCCGTGCTGCATGACCATCACAACGACGCCAGTTTCATCATCGCCGAAGCCGGTGAGCAGGCCCTGCTGGAGGCGCTGGTGACCTTGGCGTCGCAGGCGCTGCCGGAGGCCGGGCAGGGCTGGCAGCCGCCGCAGTCGGTGGGCGAGGATGCGCCGCAGCGCTTCACCGACGGCGTGCGCCGGGTGATCGACTACCTGCGTGCCGGCGATGTGTTCCAGGTGAACCTGTCGCGGCGCTGGAGCGCGCAGTTCGCTGCGCCGGTCAGCCCGCAGGCGCTGTACGCGCAGCTGCGCCGTGCCAACCCGGCACCGTTCGCCGGCTTGTTCAGCGCGCACGGCCGCCACGTGGTCAGCTCCTCGCCGGAGCGGCTGGTGTCGGTGCATGCCGGCCACGCGCAGACGCGTCCGATTGCCGGCACGCGTCCGCGCTTCGAGGGCGACGATGATGCCGCGCGCATCCAGGAGCTGGTCGGCCACCCGAAGGAGCGTGCCGAGCACGTGATGCTGATCGACCTGGAGCGCAACGACCTGGGCCGTATCTGTCTGCCCGGCACCGTGGTTGTCGATGAGCTGATGACCGTGGAGAGCTACGCGCATGTGCACCACATCGTCAGCAACGTCAGCGGCCACCTGCGCCCGGAGGTCACGCCCGGCGAGGTGATCGCCGCCACGTTCCCGGGCGGCACCATCACCGGCTGCCCCAAGGTGCGCTGCATGCAGATCATCAGCGAGCTGGAGCAGGTGCCGCGCGGTGCCTACACCGGCGCGTTCGGCTGGCTGAACCGCGATGGCGACCTGGACCTGAACATCCTGATCCGTACCGCCGAAGTGGATGGCCACGAGGTGAGCTTCCGCACCGGCGCCGGCATCGTGGTTGATTCGGACCCGGACAAGGAACTGGACGAGACCCGCGCGAAGGCCCGCGGCCTGCTGCGCGCGCTCGGCCAGCAGGGGTAGTGCCGGGCGCTGGCCGGCAACCTCATTCGTCCACGATCCGCGCGATTGCCGGCCAGCGGCCGGCACTACCGGGTGCCTGCGCCACCCCGGTCATGACCCCGATCCACCGGCACGGTATCCTGCACGACGGAATCGAGTTCAGAGGTAGTCCATGGCGGGAGCCAAGCGCGGGTGTCTGTTCGTGGTAACGCTGGTGGTGGTGCTGGCCGCCGTCGTGGCCGGCGCGGGCGCGTGGTTCTTCTACCAGCAGACCCGCTTCGCCGATGCCCCGATCACCCCGTCCGCCGAGAGCGTGGTCATCGCCAGCGGCGATGGCATGAACAGCGTGCTGCGCAAGCTGCGCGATGCCGGCGTGGACGAGGGCCAGGACGCCCAGTGGCAGCTGCTGGCGCGCCAGCTCGATGCCGCCGGCAAGCTGAAGGTGGGCGAGTATGCGCTCAGTGGCGAGCTGACCCCGCGCGAGCTGCTGCTGCGCATGCGCGCCGGCAAGGTGCTGCAGCACCGCGTCACGATTGTCGAGGGCTGGAACATCCGCCAGCTGCGTGCCGCACTCAAGCGCGCCGAACCGCTGCTGCACACCACCGACACGCTTGATGACGCCGCGCTGATGCAGCGCCTCGGCTTCGGTGGCCAGCATCCGGAAGGCCGCTTCCTGCCGGAGACCTACGTCTACCAGCGCGGCGACAGCGACCTGGACGTGCTCAAGCGCGCCCACGCCGCAATGGAAAAGGCGCTGGACGAGGCCTGGGAAAGCCGCGCGCCGGACCTGCCGATCAACACGCCCTACGAACTGCTGACGCTGGCCTCGATCATCGAAAAGGAAACCGCGCTGGCCAGCGAGCGCCCGCAGATTGCCGGGGTGTTCATGCGCCGCCTGAAGATCGGCATGCGCCTGCAGACCGACCCGACCGTGATCTACGGCCTCGGTGCTGCGTATGACGGCAACATCCGCCGTCGCGACCTGACCACCGACACCCCCTACAACACCTACACCCGTGCCGGCCTGACCCCGACCCCGATCGCCATGCCCAGCCGTGACGCGCTGATGGCCGCCGCACAGCCGGCGCCGGGCGACGCGCTGTACTTCGTCGCCGTGGGCGATGGCAGCGGCGCGCACGTGTTCTCGCCCAGCCTGGACCAGCACAACGCCGCCGTGGCGCGCTACCTGCAGCAGCTGCGCCAGCAACGTACCCAGGAGACCCCGGCGCAATGAGTCCCGCGCTGCTTCGCCACCCGCGTTTCGTCAGCCTGGAAGGCGGCGAGGGCGCGGGCAAGACCACCGCCATCAATGCCATCCGTGAGTGCCTGCGCGGCCACGGCCACGAGGTGGTGCTGACCCGTGAACCCGGCGGCACGCCACTGGCCGAGCGCATCCGCGGCCTGGTGCTGAAACCCGATGCCGAGATCGCCGCCGAACCGCTCAGCGCCGAAGCCGAGCTGCTGCTGGTATTCGCCGCGCGCGCGCAGCACGTGCGCCAGGTGATCCAGCCAGCACTGCAGCGCGGCGCCTATGTGCTGAGCGATCGTTTCACCGATTCCAGCTATGCCTACCAGGGCGGTGGCCGTGGCCTGGATCCGCAGTGGATTGCCGATCTGGAGCGTCGCGCGGTCGGCCTGTTGCCGGGGCTGACCCTGCTGCTGGACGTGGACGTGGCCATAGGCCGCGCGCGCGCCAACGGCCGTGACCTGTGGCCGGACCGCATCGAGAGCGAGCAGGACGATTTCTTCCAGCGCGTGCGCGAAGTGTTCCGCAGCCGCGCACAGCAGGACCCGCAGCGCTTTGCGTTGATCGACGCCGGCCAGGTGCAGGAACGCGTGGCCGCCGACGTGGTTGCGCGTGTCGAGCGCTGGCTGCAGGGCGGGGAGGGCGCATGAGTACCTTTTCACCGTGGCAGCAGCGCGCGTTCGAGCAGACGGTGGCCGCGCTCGACGCCGGTCGCCTCGGTCATGGCCTGCTGATCTGCGGTCCGGCCGGGTTGGGCAAGCATGAGGTGGCGCTGGCGTTGGCCGACCACGTGCTGGCGCAGGGCGATGCAGCCCACGCCACGCGCACGCGCCAGCTGATCGCAGCGGGTACACACCCGGACCTGCAGCTGGTCAGCTTCATTCCGAACAAGAGCGGCGACAAGCTGCGCACCGAGATCGTGATCGAGCAGGTGCGCGAGATCACCGACAAGCTGGCGCTGACCCCACAGTACGGCGTGGCGCAGGTGGTGATCGTCGACCCGGCCGATGCGATCAACCGCTCGGCGGCCAACGCACTGCTGAAGACGCTGGAAGAGCCGCAGCCCGGCCGCTACCTGTGGCTGATCAGCAGCGACCCGGCACGCTTGCCGCAGACCATCCGCAGCCGCTGCCAGCGCCTGGAATTCAAGTTGCCGCCGCCGCACGAAGCACTGGCCTGGCTGCAGCAGCAGGGCCATAGCGAGGCATCGGCGCGCGAAGCGCTGGACGCCGCCCGCGGCCATCCCGGCCAGGCCGACAACTGGCTGCGCGAAGACGGCCTGAGCCTGCGCCGCGAAGTCGGTCGAGATCTGGAACAGCTGGTCACCGGCAAGACCGGCGCGGTGGAGCTGGCGCAGAAGTGGTGCGGTGACGACAACGCGGCGCTGCGCCTGCGCTTTGCCGCCGACCTGGCACTGGCCCAGGCCAGCACCGATGCCTTGACCACGCCGGAGCGATTGCACAAGCTTGCAGCCTGGTTCGATGCGGCCAACCGCACCCGCGACCTGCTGCGCACCACGGTGCGTGCAGACCTTGCGGTGGTCGAGTTGCTGCTGGCTTGGAACAAGGTGAACGAGCGGCCTGCCGGAAGGGGAAATCGATGAGTGCCAGCAACGCCCGCCAGGGCATCCTGTCCCTGGCCGTGAAGGACAAAGCCGCGCTGTACAGCGCGTACATGCCGTTCGTGAAGAATGGCGGCATCTTCGTGCCCACGCCCAAGCGCTACTTCCTGGGCGACGAGGTGTTCCTGCTGCTGACCCTGCCCGATTCCAGCGAGCGCCTGCCGGTGGCCGGCAAGGTGATCTGGGTGACCCCGGCAGGCGCGCAGGGCAACCGCACCGCCGGCATCGGCGTGCAGCTGGCCGATGGTGCCGAAGGCGAGGGCGTGCGCCACAAGATCGAGACCCTGCTGGCCGGGCTTACCGGCTCGGACAAGCCGACCCATACGATGTGAGGCTGCGCGCGGGGCCTTTCTGTAGCGCCGGGCCATGCCCGGCTGCATGCCCCGAAACGCCCGTGAACACGAATGTGAAAAACTGTTGACGGCCTCTGAAAAGCCCCTATAATGAGCGGCTCAGCAACACACCGGGCGGTTAGCTCAGCGGTAGAGCATTGCCTTCACACGGCAAGGGTCACAGGTTCGATCCCTGTACCGCCCACCATGTTGCAGAACGAAAGAAGCCTCCAGAAATGGGGGCTTTTTTGTTACCAGCGATCCAGCAGGATCAGCTGGAAGCACACGCCCTTTCAGCCGTGCCGCTCCAGCAGCTCGCGCGCGATCATCGCAGTGGCATCCAGCAGGTCATGGCCGCTACCCGCCTGCACCACCACCGCCAATAGGCTACGGCCCACCTCGGCATTGCCGCTGGTCAGTTCCATCTCGCCCTCAAAGCACAGATCGGCCAACCATTCATGGGCCTGCTGCAGCCCGCGCTTGCGGACGCGGCGGAACTCCGCGAGCAGCTTCGCCTGGCCGGCCTCCTGCTCACCGTCGGCCAGCAGGCCGATGGCACCGCCGTGCGCCGCGCGCCAGAGGGCCGGTAGCGGGCGACCGTTCGCGTCCACCACGTCCGGCGAGAACTGCGCGCAGTACATTTCGTAGCGCTTGCCCGCTGTGCTGCGGGGCACGATGCCGGCTTCGGCCAGCAGGCGTTCGGCTTCATCCAGTGTGCTGAACTTCAAGCGCAGCAGTGCAGGGCGGCTCAGCTGTTGTGCCAGCGCGTGCTGGTTGGCGGCGAACCAGACGTTCCAGCCCACGGTTGCGCGGCCTTCCAGTGCGGCCTTGAAGTATTCCAGGTGTTCGGCGTCCATTGCGGTCTCCTGCGCTCACTGCGCGATTGTAGCGGGAGCGTATCCGGGCCGGTCAGGCGTCGCCGCCGGAGAGGCAATGATGTGCCTCGCGCACCAGTTGTCGGGCGGCCACGATCAGTCCGTCGATATGGAAGGCGCCCAACTGTTCGTCCGGGCCACCTTCGTTGCGCGCATGGTCGGCGGCCTGCAGCAGGTCGAGCAATGCGCCGAGGCCAGATAGCGAGCGGCGCAACGAAGCGTGATTGCTGGCGCCGAGGGTGAGGCTGATGCACGGCTGTCCGTCATCACCGTCGGCCTGGTTGATCGCATTGAGACGGGCGAAGAAAGTGGGCAGCTGCGCGGACAAATTCTGCGCGTCCAGGGCGCACTCGATCTCGCGTGCGAGGTCCCCGGGCACGTCGGCTGCGACGTCGCCGATAAGCGCGTGCAGGCGGGGATGGACGGCGGTGCGGTTGGTCATGGCGAAACCCTCAGTGGCGTAAGGCCACCTTCCGGAGTGAAGGTGGCGGACGGTGCGGGTTGGCGTACCAAGGCAAACGAACTCCCATCGAGAAGAAGGCCTGGCGGATCTGTCGATCCCCACGCACCGGCCGCCATTGAAGGCAATCGGTGCATTCTCTCTGCTGCGACGTAAACCGCAGCGATGGGTGTTCATTCGTTTATTCGAGACGCCAATCCCGGCCAAGGCGTCTTGCCTCGGCGCGGGGATCTTCAAGCCGGGCAATCACATCGGTCTGTAAGGAAAATTCTCAACTGTCCCTAGGCAGGCCAGACGTTCTCCGATGTGTGTCGTTCGACACGCGCGAGTAGTGCGGCCCATCACTGATGGCGCGCATCGCCGCCCCTACCGACCGTGCACAAGACGACTCCAGAGCGGCGCCGCCATGGCAATCGCGTCACCCCGCGCGGCGGAGGCGGGAACATGCCACGCATGGAGCCAGAGGGTTCCATCCCTGCGCTGTCCCGCGGCCCCGGGCAGGCGTAGTCTCAGCCTGTCGTCGTACCCATCCACTCTGGAGTGCCACCATGCCGCTTGCCCGCATCGATCTCCGCAAAGGTAAATCCGCCGACTACCTGCAACGCGTCGGCGAAACAACTACCAGGCCATGCGCGCGGTGGGCGTTCCGGAAAACGACCGCTTCCAGATCTTCCAGGAACACGCGCCCGGCACGCTGATCTACGACCCCGGCTACTTGGGCGTGGATCGCACCGACGACTTCATCTGCATCCAGATCACCTGGAACGAAGGGCGCACGCTCGAGCAGAAAAAGGCGTTGTACGCCGGCATCGCCGATGGACTGTATGCGGCGGTGGGCATCCGCCGCGAGGATGTGTTCATCAATCTGGTGGAAGTGAAGAAGGAGAACTGGTCGTTCGGGAACGGTCAGGCGCAGTACGTGAGTTGATGCGGGAACGGTGTCAGCGCCTGATGCGGCTGGGTCAGGCCATGCGCGGCGACGCCTGCTGTTGTGCCTGTTGCTCGTCCTGCGCCAGCCGACTTGCGTCGCGGGATTGCTGCTGCACATTGGCCTGCTGATACAGCGTATCCGCGTCGCCCTGCTGCGTATCGAGCAGGGACAGGCGCTGGCGATTGGCGGCTGGGTCCGGCGAGGCGGTGTCGCCGCTGCGATGCAGGAATACGTAGCCGGGTGCCTCGGCGGTGCTGTTTGAACTGAATGCCACCTGCAGCGTGTCCTTTTCGCTGAAGCCGGCCTGCACCGCCGCGTGGGTCAGATGGCCGGCCAGTCGTTCGTGCTCCTGTCCGGGGGGCAGTCCCTGCTGTTCGCTGGCCTGGGCGAGTGCGGTACGCACTTTCTGGTCCAAGGCATGAAGGCTGTGCCCCGGTGCGCGCGCGTCCGCAGCCAGACGCTCGCCCAAGGGGCCATCAATGCCATCGGTTTCGCTGAGCAGACGCTGCTTCAAGCTGCGCTCGGGCAGGGGATGAGTGGTGGTGCGGTTGAGTTCGCTGTTGGGGAAAGGCGGCTCAATGCTGTCCACGCCATGGATGTTGCGCAGCGGACGATAGCCGTCCTTGCCCTGTGACTGGACGCCCAGCGGAATGCGGACGTCTGGCAGCAATTGGCCAACAGGGCCGCCGATGCTGTTCACGTCCAGGCTGTGCTTGCGCTGGATGCCGGCATGATTCAATGCGCCCCAGGCGAAGTCCACACAGTTGTGGCGCACGTCGGCATAGTGCTTGCTGAAGCCGTGCGCCACTGGATCGTCGCCGAACGCTCTGAGCTTGTTGTACTGAGCTTCGGTGATTTCCAGAGAGCGCGTGTAATGCGGGTTCTTGTAGGTCTTTGCATCGCTGTCCACGATGTCGCCCGGTCCGTTCATGCTGCCGTGCTCGATCGGTGCAAAGCCGTAGCTCGCCGGATCTTTTCCCGGTGCTCGCAGGACGTAGAACATGTGCCCCGGCCCGGATGTCTGCGGGGAACCATCCGGATTACGCAGCGGCTGCTGCGTTACCGGGTCGAGAAGCGGTGTTCCCGGCGCCGCAATGACGATATCGACGATGTAGCGTGGCTTGTCCATGTGCGTGTGATCCTCCTGGAAGGTGTACGAAGGCGCTGCGCTACTTGGCGAGCGGACGCGATTCGTGAATCAGTATCCTGGCGCTTGCGCCACGAAGCGGTGCGATGTCTTCAACCGTGCTGATCTGGACCCGATAGCGGCTATGCGCCTGCAACGGCAGCAACGCGACATGGAGTCGATAGGCCCCGTCGCTGCCTCGTTGGGTCTGAGCGTAGTTCAGTCCCGCATCGCGGTGCCAGTCTGGCAGTGGCTGGCCAGATTGCGACTGTGCGATCTGGTAGGCGTCGGGGCTTGCCAGCGACTGCCACGTGCCGCCGGACCATTGCTGAAGTCCAACGCGTAAAGGAATGTGCAGGTCGCGCGGAGAAGCAGCATCTGGCGACGGGGAGACGTGCTGCAGATCCAGCTCCACCGCATATGTACGGTAGCTGGCAAAATTGCGCGTCGTGGTTTCGAACTCGAACTGCACCTGCTGGCCGGGCGTGTCCACGGCAATCGGCTGTGAGAGTTCCAGCGGCTCTGGCGGTGGGGGCGGCCCCTTGTCGGCGCAGGCGGCAAGCAGCGCGGTCAGGCCGAGCAGGCTGATGCGCTGCCAGTGTGTGATGCGGGTGGTCATGCGGATTCCTCTGGCTCCTTGCCGTGGCCAATTGAACCCTAACGTTGGCGAGGCAGAGCCCGCAAGCGCAGAGACCGCGGTGCGGTCCATTCACATGTCGCCGCGCGAGGCGAGCCCCTGCGTCACCGTGTCGCAGGGGGCAAACCCTGAACGCGGTCCAAGGTTGACCGTGGCCCCGTAGAATGGCGGCGTGCGTCATTCTGTCCTCCACCGCCGGTTCCAGGCCCTGGCTTGGCTTGCCATGCTGCTGGTGCTGCTCGCCCCGCTGGTGAGCCGCTGGCTGGCGCATGGTCACGTGGCTGCCGCGGCACCGGTGGCAGCCATGGACCACGCAATGCACGCAGAGCATGCGCAGCACGCGATGGAAGGCCATCACGACCATCACGCGATGGCGATGTCGCACGGCGAGACCGCAAAGAAGCCGCCCGCCGATCCGCATGCCGATCATGAGATGGGCGTGGACTGCGATTACTGCCTGATCGCTGCACGGCTGATCGCCCTGCTGGTGGCGGCCGTGCTGCTGTTGGCGCCGATGTCACCGGTGTGCCGCGCGTTGCGCGGTGCCGTGCAGGCGTTGCCGCAACGGATCAGCGGCACATTGGGCGCGCGTGGGCCGCCGGCACTGATGGCTGCCTGAGCCGCACGCGCGCTGCATTGAACGTTCTTCCATGAGGTTGCCGGCCACGGCCGGTGCCCGCACGCGCGTGTCTGTCCCTTTCTGATTGCTGCCCTGCCATTGCGGGGTGGCCTTGCATGCCGTGAAAAAATGAAAACGAACCCCAACCCCGCGTGCCTGCGCCGGGCGACGCTGCCTGTCCTGTGCGCGCTGCTGCTGCATGCTGCGCCCCTGCTTGCCGCCGACGCGGCACCCCCGACCACGCTGGATACCGTGCGGGTGGTTGACACCCGCAGCGGCGAGCTGTCCTCCATTGCCAGCGCAGGCTCTGCATTGGGCCTGAGCGTGCTGCAGACACCGGCCAGCCTGACGGTAATTTCGCGCGAACAGCTGGATCAGCGCGGCGACAGCAACCTCAACGATGCGATCAGCCGGGCGGGTGCGATCAGTGCCATGCCGCACCCGGGCAACGGTCTGAGTGCGCTGTCCAGCCGCGGCTTCACCGATGGCGCCTCGGTGATGCGGCTGTACGACGGGCTGCGCCAGTACGGCGGCGTGGGCATCACCTTCCCGTTCGATACCTGGTCGATCGAGCGCATCGAAGTGCTGCGCGGGCCGGCCTCGGTGATCCATGGCGATGGTGCGATCGGCGGGGTGATCAACATCGTGCCGAAGAAGCCCTCGCGCGGTGCCATCGAGAACGAGATCAGCGTGACCGTGGGCAGCGAGGACACCGCGCGGCTGGGCTTCGGCAGTGGTGGCGCGCTGGCGTCCGGGCTGGCCTACCGGCTGGATGTGAGTGGCAACTACAGCGGTGGCTGGGTCGACCGTGGCCGCAACAACGATGCGACGTTCTCCGGTGCGTTGCTGTGGCAGGCTCGCCCGGACCTGCAGCTGACGCTCACCCATGCGCAGGGCTACCAGCAACCGATGCGCTACTTCGGCACGCCGCTGGTCGAGGGCCGCCAGCTGGAGGCGCTGCGCCACCGCAACTACAACGTGGACGACAGCGAAATCCGCTTCCGCGACCGCTGGACGCAGCTCGATGCGCAGTGGACGCCGAACGCGAACGTTGACTGGCGCACGCGCCTCTACCAGATCGACAGCCAGCGCGATTGGCGCAACGCCGAGGCCTATGTCTACAACCCGCGAACCGGGTTGGTCGACCGCTCGGGTAACACCCAGATCACCCACAACCAGGACCAGACGGGGCTGACCTCGACGCTGCGCGCGCAGGGCAATGTGGGCGCTTGGGCGAACAGCTTCGCGGTGGGCCTGGACGCCAACCGCGCGCACTTCAAGCACACCAATAACACCTATGCCGGCAGCTCGGGCCCGGTCGATCCGTTCGATCCTGTCCCGGGGCAGTTCGCCAGCGATGCGCCGAACCTGCCGCGCTATCGCAACCGTGCCGAGCAGTACGCGCTGTTCGTGGAAGACCGGTTGGCGCTGAGCGAGCGCTGGTCGGTGCTGGCTGGCCTGCGCCACGATCGCGCGCGCATCGATCGCACCGATCTGATCAGTGGCCAGAACGCGTTCTCGAAAACCTACAGCAGCACCGGCTGGCGCGCCGGCACGGTATTTGCGCTGCAGCCGACGCTGAGCCTGTATGCGCAGTACTCGCAGGCGGCAGATCCGGTCAGCGGGCTGCTGATGATCAGCCCGGCCAATGGAGCGTTCGATCTGGCCAAGGGGCGGCAGATCGAGGTGGGCCTGAAGCAGGCCTTCGACGGTGGCGAGTGGACGCTGGCGGCGTACCGCATCCGCAAGACTGGGCTGCTCAGCCGTGATCCGCTGGTGCCGGATCGCCGGGTGCAGGTGGGCGCGCAGACGTCACGCGGCATCGAGGCATCGTTAAACTGGGCGTTCGCGCCGCGGTGGTCGCTCGATGCCAATGCGACGGTGCTGAAGGCCGAGTTCGAGGAATTCCTGGAAACCACGGGTTCGCCGCCGATGCTGGTCTCGCGTGATGGCAACGTGCCGCCGAACGTAGCCGAGCGCCTGGCCAGTGCGTGGCTCAGCTGGCAATTCGCACCGGAATGGAGTGCGGCGGGTGGCGTTCGCTACGTCGGCAAGCGCTACGCTGACAACGCCAATACACTGGAGCTGCCCGGCTACAGCACCACCGATCTGGCACTGACCTGGCAGGCGGCACCGCGCACGCGGCTGTCCGCGCGGTTGTTCAACGTGTTCGACAAGGCGTACTACGCCACCGCGTACTACACCAGCACCCAGTGGCTGCTGGGGGCGGACCGGCGCGTCGAATTCACCGTCGACCATCGCTTCTGAGGGCGCTGGCGATGTCGCTGCGATCCACCGCCAAGCGCTGGACCTACCTGGTGCATCGTTGGCTGGGCATCGGCGGATGCCTGCTGATGCTGCTGTGGTTCGTCAGCGGCATGGTGATGCTGTTCATTGGTTACCCGAAGCTGACGCCCGGCGAGCGGCTGGCGGCATTGCCAGTGCTGGGTGAGGCCCGCGACCTGCAGGGGCTGTCTGTACTGCCGGCTGCTCTGCAGGCCGAGCCGGAGGCCGTGGCGCTGACCACGCTGCGTGGCGAGCCCGCCTATGTGGTGCGTAGTGGCAGCCACATGGGGGCCTGGTCTGCATACACCGGTCAGGCGCTGCCGCCGGTGTCGGCACAGCGCGCCGAAGCATCCGCTGCACAGTTCGCCGTAGGCCCGGCCTTCGTGGGAGCGATGCGCGTGGAGGAGGACCGCTGGACGCATTCGCGCGCATTGGATGTGCATCGACCGCTCTATCGCGTCGAGGTGGGCGGCGCGCAGCCGGGCGACCTGTATGTGTCCTCGCGTACCGGTGAAGTGGTGCTGGACGCCCCGCATGTGCAGCAGCGCTGGAACTATGTGGGCGCCTGGCTGCACTGGCTGTACTTCCTGCGCATGCAGTCGGTCGACCCGGTGTGGACGTGGGTGGTGATCGTGCTGTCCGCAATGTGCACGGTGGCGGTGATCAGCGGCATCGTGGTGGGAGTGTGGCGCTGGCGTTTCCGTGGGCACTATCGTTCCGGTGCGAAGACGCCGTACGTGGAGTCGTGGATGCGCTGGCACCATCTGATCGGATTGTGTGCTGCGGCCTTCGTGTTCACCTGGATCTTCAGCGGCCTGATGTCGATGAATCCATTGGGCGTCTTCAGCAGCACGCGGGAGGCGATCGATGTTGAGCACTACCGTGGCGGCGCGGTGGCGGTGGACGGTGCGCTGGGTGATCCTGACACGCTTCTGGCAGTGGCCGAAGCCGCGCGCTTCCAGCCGGTGGAGATTCAGTGGCGACGGATCAGTGGTGAACTGTTCGCGGTACTGCTGGACGGCCGGGGTGAAACTCGCATCGTGTCCGGCAGCAATGGGCATCTGCAGGTTACGCGGTTGCTGCCGGCAGCTTGGCTGCAGCAGAAGGTGCGTGCGTTGTCCGATGCACCGATGCAGGTCTTCGTGGTGCAGCATGCAGCGGATGCGTACTTCTATCCGCGTGCGCCCGAGGCCATGAATGGTGCAGCGGTACGCCGCTTCCCGGTGGCCGTGGTGGACTTCGGTGATGCCGAGGCGACGCGCGTCTATCTCGACCTGGCTACGGGCGATCCGTTGCTGACGATGGGTCATCGCGAGCGGGTGGGGCGCTGGTTGTTCTACTTCCTGCACAGCTGGGATCTGCCTGCGATGCTGCGCCAGGAAGGTGTCCGGTTGGCGGTGTTGCTGCTGCTGAGCGCTGCTGGCACCGCGCTGTGCGCCACGGCGACGGTGATCGGCTACCGGCGCGTGCGGATGAAGCTGCGCCGCAGGCGGCGTTGATGCGCCGCGCTACACCTGCAGCCAACGCGTGGACACGGCCACCAGCAACAAGGCCGTGGCCACGCCGATGAACGCGGCGATCAGTCCGAAATGATCTGCGGCGAAGCCGATCAGCGCCGGCCCGGCAAGGATGCCGGCAAAGCCGAGCGTGGACACGGCAGTGATCGCCAGTGCGCCGGGCATGCGGGTCTGGTGGCCGGCCAGCGAGAACAGTGCGGGGGCGATGTTGGCGCAACCGAGGCCGACCAGCACATAGCCCGCCAGCGACGCCTGCCACGGCGTGACCAGGGTCAGCACCAGTACGCCCGCGGCGGCGAGCAACGCGCCGAACACGATCGCGCGCTGGCGGCCCACGCGTGCCACCAGTGGATCGCCGAACAGGCGCGCGACGGTCATCGTCAGGGTGAAGGTCACATAGCCGATGCCGGCGAGGCTGGCATCGACGCGGCGCACGTCGCTGAGAAATACCGCGCTCCAGTCGAGCATCGCACCTTCGCCGAGGAAGGCGACGAACGCCAGCACGCCGATGAACAGCACGATGCCGTGCGGCAGGACCAGCATGGGCGTGTCATGCGGCATGCGTTCGCTGTGCCAGTACGCCGCTGACAGCAGCATCACCAGCAGCATGGCACCAACGCCGACCAGCACGGATACCAAGGGAGGCAGATGGGCAGACAGCAGCACGGTCATGGTGGCCGCGCCGAGGAAGCCGCCGATGCTGAAGAAGGCATGGAAGCCGGACATCATCACGCGCCGTGCTTCGCGCTCGACAATGACCGCCTGCACGTTCATCGTGCAGTCCATCGCGCCCACGGCGGCGCCGAACACGAACAGAACCAGCCCGAGTGTCCAGGCCGAAGCGGCCAGGGCCAGGCTGGGCACGGTCAGGCAGATCAGCAGACTGCTGGCCACCATCACCCGGCGGCAACCGAGGCGCGCGGCCAGCACACCGGACAACGGCATCGCCAGCAGCGAACCGGCACCGAGGCAGAGCAGCACCAGCCCCAGCGTGGCGTCATTGATCCCGGTGCGTGCCTTGGCGAACGGCACCAGGGTGGCCCACAGCGCGGTGGCGAAGCCGGGAATGAAGAACGCAGCGCGGGTCGCGTGCTGTTCGGCACGCGCGCGGTTGGCAACGGACATGAGCGGTACGGTCAGGGCGGAGTGGTGTGTACCGCGATGCCGGCGGCGCGGAAGCGTGCCGCCAATGCGGGCGGTGCGGTGGTGGTCAGCACCAGGTCGTCGATCTCGTCGAGGCTGGCTATCTGCCAGTGGCCGCGGGCACCGAGCTTTTCAGTAGTGGCGGCGACGATGACGCGGCTGCTGCACGCGACCATCGCGCGCTTCAGCGTGGCCTCTTCTGCATCCATTGCCCATACACCAGTATCGCCGTCCACCGCGCAGGGGCCGGGCAGGTACACGTCGGCGCGCAGGCGCTGCACCTGGCCCAGTGCTTCTGCGCCGACCGCACCGCCGCCGCTGGCCAAGCGGCCGCCGATCAGCTGCACCAGGGTGCCTTCAAGCGCGCTGGCGGCGGTGGCGATCTGCGGGGCATTGGTGATCACGGTCAGCCCGAGAGCGGGCGGCAGCTGCTGGGCGATCGCCAGGTTGGTTGAACCGGCATCGAGCAGTACAACCTGATTGGGTTGCAGCAACGCGCACACGCGTGCGGCCAGCTCGGCCTTGTCGCCGCGGTCGCGGGTCAGGCGCTCGCGCAGCGGGCGTTCCTTGGGCGGCGGCAGCACGGCGCCGCCGTAGACACGCTGGCACAGGCCCTGTGCGGCCAGCTCGCGCAGGTCGCGGCGGATCGAATCTTCGGAGACGGCATAGCGGCGCGCCAGTTCGGCAGCGACCACGCGCCCCTGCTGGCGCAGTTCCTCCAGGATCTGCCGGGTGCGCTGGGCGGGGAGGGGGCTGGGGTCTGAGCTCATGCCATAAGTCTGCACGTTCGTGCAGTAACGTGCAACACCGTGCATCCGGTATTGGGGGGCACGGGGCGGCTGGACTGCCGGTGAATCCGCCCGCGCCCACGTCTATGGATCGCCCTCGCGGCCCGGCATGATGGCGGGACTCCTGGCATGGAATCCCTGATGTCCCACACCGTTCACCGCAAGCTGCGCATCGGCGCGGACCAGTACACCGGCCAGAAAGTGGTCGATCAGCAGTTCCACGAGTGCGATTTTTCCGGCGTGGACCTGACCGGCACCGAGTTCATCAACTGCAGTTTCTACGATGCCGACAGCCGTACCGGCTGCCGCTTCAATGGCGCCACGCTGAAGGAAGCCAGCTTCCGCAGCTGCGACATCAGCATGTGCCACTTCAATTTCGTCAAGGCATTGGGCCTGGAAATCAGCGAGTGCCGCGCGCAGGGCGCGGATTTCAGCGGCGCCAGCTTCATGAACCAGATCACCCCGCGCAGCGGGTTCTGCAGCGCCTTCATCAAGAAGTCGAACCTGCGCTATGCCAATTTCTCGCGGGTGACGCTGGAGAAATGCGAACTGTGGGAAAACCGCTGGGATGGTGCGAACGTCAGCGGCGCCAGCTTCGCCGGCTCGGACCTGTCCGGCGGCCAGTTCGAGGGCATCGACTGGAACAGCGCCAACTTCACCGGCTGTGACCTGACCACTCGGAGCTGGGTGAGCTGGACCTGCGCAGCACCAACCTGCGTGGCGCCACGCTGGATCTGCAGCAGGTGGCGCTGTTGATGCAGCGCATCGGCATCACCGTGGTGCCGTAGGCTTCACCCGGCGTACGCCACCCAGCCCCTGAAGCTGAAGCCTGCATAGAACAGCTCCACGCCGTCGAAGCCGGCCTCCTGCAGCAGCGCCACTTCCTGTTCGGGCGCCAGCAGTGGCAGTCGCTCGGCAATGGCGTCGATCGCGCGCTGTGCATCGGCGTGGGCAACACCCGAGGCTTCGGCGAACGCGGCGTAGCGCTGCAACCAGCGCAGCTTGCCGTCCGGATCCTGCGGCACGCTGTGGTGGGCCACCACCAGCGGTGCGCCGGGCTGCAGGCGCCTGTGCAGCTCGCGCAGCGTGTGCAGGCGCTGCGCGGCATCGAGGAAGTGCAGGGTCAGCAGGCAGCTGGCACCATCGAAGCGCACGTCCGGGGCATCGTCGATGTAGCCTTCCAGCAGCTCAACGCGTGCGTTCAACGGGCCCAGTGTCTGCTCGGCCAGCGCGAGCATCGGCGCGGCCGGATCCACGCCCAGCAGCTGCCAGCCCGGTTGCGCCTCGGCAAAGGCCTTCAGCTCCAGCCCACCCCCGGCACCGAGTACCAGCACGCGGCCCTGCGCGGGAACGCGTTCGGCCAGCAGCAGGCGGCTCATCTGCTGCAGGGCGAGGAAACCGGGCACCTGGCGCAGCGGTGCTTCGGCATAGCGGGCCACCGCCTGCGGATCGGAGAACGTGGACATGCGCGGATTCCTGCAGCAGGGGACATACCACTGTAGCGCGGCGCGCAAGAGGCATTGCGCGCCGCTGCCGCACAGGCAGGGCAGGACTCAGGCCGCCGCGGCCTCAAGCACGTCTTCCAGCCGCACCTCGCCGAGGAAGCCACCGCTGCTGGTAGCCGGCCGCTGTGCTTCGACGGCGTGGGCGAACTGCACGCCGGCGTCGTCCTGCAGGCGCTCGAACAGCTGCTGCACCCTGGGGAACTCGCGGCGGTCGACCACCTGGTGGTAATCGTTCCAGCGGGCGATGCCGGCGAAGTAGGCGTCGGCGAAGCTGCGCTGCTCGCCCAGCAGCCACGGGCCTGTGCTGAGCATCTGCTCCAGCGCCTGGTGGGCTTGGCGCACCTTGGTGGTGCCATAGGCACGCAGCGCCTTGCCGTCATCGCCCTCGGCGTGTTCCAGCGCGTGCCAGAGCGGGGCGTAGGCACCGAAGAAGCTGGTGTTGAGATAGGCCAGCCGGTGGTTGAGGCGGTCGAAGCCGGAGGTGCCCTGTGCGAAGCCCAGCCCCTGCGCGACGCCCTTGGCGGCCAGGTGGTTGAGGATGGCCAGGCTCTCGCTGAGCAGTTCGCCCTGCGCGGTGCGCAGAGTGGGGGTTTCGCCCAGTGGATTGAGGCGGCGATAGTCTTCGCCCTGCACCTGGCCGGGCATGTCGATACGGCACAGGTGATACGGCTGGCGCAACCATTCCAGCGCGACGATGGAGCCGAACGAGCAGCCCGAGGGCACGCCGTAGAAGAGGATCGGGGTCATGGCTGGTTTCCGGTTCAAGCCGCGATGCGGCGGGTGAGGAAAGCGTGCCTGCGTGGACATTGCCCCGGAAGCGGTTCGAATGGCATCCTGAAGTCCATACCTGTGGACGTTGCGCATGCTCAACCTCAACGATCTGGCCCTGTTCGTGGCCGCAGTGGAGCAGGGCGGTTTTGCAGCAGGCGGACGCCATCTGGGCCTGCCGCGCTCGACGTTGAGCAAGCGCGTGGCGCTGCTGGAAGAACACCTCGAGGTACGGCTGCTGCAACGCAGTTCGCGCCGCTTCGCGCTGACCGAAGTCGGCCAGGCGTTCTTTGATCGCGCACGCGCGGCGTTGTCCGAGGTGGAGTCCGCCGAGGCCATCGTCCGTGACCGCCAGGCCGAACCGAGTGGCACCGTGCGCATCAGCGCTTCGATTCCGGTGGTGCAGGGCGAGCTCGCCGTGTGCCTGCCCCCGTTGGCCCGCCGCTATCCGCGGCTGCGCATCGAAGTTGAAGTGAGTGATCGTTTCGTCGACCTGGCGCAGGAAGGCATCGACATTGCCTTGCGCAGCCACTTCGGTCCGCTGCCGGATTCCGGTCTGGTGCAGCGCTCGCTGAGTAGAGAACGCATCGTGCTGGTGGCGTCGCCTGGCTATCTGGCAGCCGCGCCAGCAGTGGATACGCCCGAGCAGCTAAGCGCGCATGCCGGCCTGCTGACGGCGCGCCACGCAACGCGCTGGACACTGCACGGCACCGACGCCCGCACCGTGCAGGTGGAACCGCAGGTGGCGCTGGTCGGCAATGAGTCGCAGCTTCTGGTCGCGGCGGCCGAAGCGGGCCTTGGCATCACGGTGTTGCCGCACAGCCTGTGTGCCGCAGCGATTGCGGCCGGCCGCCTGCAGCAGGTCCTGCCGGCGTGGCATGCCGGCGAAGTGACCACCAGCGTGCTGCTGCCGCATCGTCGTGGACAGTTGCCGGGCGTGCGCGCGGTGGTGGATGCGCTGGTCGCGCATTACCAGCTCAACGCAGCGCCAGCGCCCAGGGAAAAAGGCGACGGAGGGGATTAAGTCGTTTCGGGCACAGTAGGGCCGATTACGACTTAATCCCCTCCGTCCCCTTTTTATGAGGCGTTCTGGAACAGGTTCGCGACGGCATAGTCGATGAACACCCGCAGGCGTGCACTGGGATGGCGCCCACCGGGCCATAGCAGCGAGAACTGGCCCTGGCGCGTAGGTAGTGTGGGCAACACCTGTTGCAGGCGGCCGTCGGCCAGCGCGTCGGCGGCGAGGAAGTCGGGCATCCAGGCCAGGCCCATGCAACCGATCGCAGCGGCCAGCACGGCTTCCATGTTGTTGCAGGTCATCGCCGTGGAAAGGCGCGCCCCGGCGTCGCCTTCGATGCCCGGCAGCTGCCACGGATGCAGTTTTCCGGTGGTGGGGTAACGGAAGCGCAGCGCGGTGTGCAGGCGCAGGTCGCCTACATCGCCGGGAATGCCGTGCGCCTTCAGATACCCCGGTGCCGCACAGAGGATGAAACGAAAGTCGCCCAGTCGCCGTGCGGTCAGGCTGGAATCGGCCAGCTCGCCGCTGCGTATCACCGCGTCCAGCCCTTCGCTGACCACATCGACGATGCTGTCATTGAACTCCAGTTCCAATTGCACCTGCGGATAGCGTTGCTGGAAGCCGGGCAACACCGGCAGCAGGAAGCGGTAGCCGATGGTGGGCAGGCCGATGCGCAGCAGCCCACTTGGAGCGTGCTGTCGTTGCGCCAGGTCCGCCTGCGCTTCGGAAAGTTCATCCAGTGCGCGGCGGCAGCGCTGCAGCAGCAGTTCGCCTTCGTCGGTGAGGTGCACGCGGCGGGTGGTGCGCTGGAACAAACGGGTGCCCAGGTTCTGTTCAAGGCGGGCGATGCGCTTGCCTACCGCCGAGGCGGACAGGCCGAGTACGCGGGCGGCGCCGACGATGCTGCCCGCCTCTGCGGTTCGGACGAAGGCGAGCAGAGCAGAGATGGAGTCCATGACCGACATGATTGCGGAACATATGGCCGCAATCAACGTCCATAGAGCCTGTTTTTCAGGAATAACGGCCCGCTCATCATCAATGCCCCTGATGGAAGGAGGCCCGCATGGCCCCGGATTCGACGTTCCCTGTACCTGCCCAGACGCCGCAACGCTGGACGCTGCTTGCGGTTTGCCTGGCCGCGCTGGCGCTGCCGTTGTCCTTCACCGCCGGTGCCGTCGCGGTGCCGGTGCTGGCCCGCTCCGCAGTGGCATCGCCCACTGCGCTGGCCTGGGTGACCAACGCCTTCATGCTCACCTTCGGCAGCCTGCTGCTCGCTGCCGGTGGCCTGGCTGATCGCCATGGCCGACGGCGGATGTTCCTGCTGGGCACGGCCGGCTTCACCGTCGCGACGGCCGCTGTATGCCTGGCGCCTACGCTGCTGTGGCTGGATCTGGCGCGCGGCCTGCAGGGCGTGGCCGCCGCCGCAGCGCTGGCCTCGGGCACCGCTGCGCTGGCGCAGGGCTGGCAGGGACCGAGGCGTGCCCGTGTCTTCGCCCTGCTGGGCACGACATTCGGTGCGGGCTTGGCGCTGGGGCCGCTGCTCGCGGGCCTGCTGCTGCAGGCGCTGGGCTGGCGCAGCGTGTTCGCTGCGGGCGGTGTGCTGACGTTGGCGGCGTTCGCCCTGGCCGCGCGCGCGTTGCCCGAAAGCCGGGGCGAGCGCGGACGGCTGGACATCGCCGGCATGCTGGGCTTCAGCCTGATGCTGGCGGCATTGACCCTGGCCCTGCTGTGGCTGGGAGAGTACGGCCTGCACGCCGGTCGCGTGCAGCTGGCGCTGTTGGCGACGCTGCTGTTGGGCGGCGCGTTCGTCTGTACCGAACGGCTGCATCCTTCCCCGTTGCTGGACCTCTCACTGTTCTGGCAACCGGCGTTTCTCGGCGTCCAGCTGCTGCCGGTGGCGACCTGCCTGGGCTACGTGGTGCTGCTGGTCGTGTTGCCTCTGCAACTGCTGGGCGTGCATGGCCAGAGCACGACGCTGGTGGGACTGCAGATGCTGGCGCTGTCCGCGCCGATGCTGATGCTGCCGATGCTGGCCGCGCGTTGGGCGGAACGCGTTGGAAGCGCACGGCTGTGCACGCTGGGGCTGCTGGTGTGCGCCTCTGGCCTGTACCTGCTGTCGCGCCATGCGACGCATCCGTCGCCCTCGCAGTGGGTGCCGTTGCTGATGTGGGTCGGTGCAGGCACGGCCTTGCCGTGGGGGCTGATGGATGGGCTGTCGGTGAGCGTGGTGCCTGTACAGCGTGCGGGCATGGCCGCCGGCATCTTCGGAACCGTGCGGGTAGCAGGCGAAGGTATCGCCCTGGCCGCAGTGACGGCGCTGCTGGCGATGGTGGTCGACCAGCAGCTGCATGGGGCATCGCCCGCGTCGTTGGCGCGTGCCGGTGCCTATCTGGCGAGCGGGTCCCGCGACCAGGCGGCGGCACTGCTGCCGGCGATGAGCGCTGAGCAGCTGCAGCAGGTCAGCGCCAAGGCGCTGGCAACACTGCTGCGTGTACTGGCGCTGCTGACGGCTGTGTGTGCTGTGTTGTTGCACCTGTTGCTGCGGAAACGCAAAGGCATGTTGGCCGAGCATACGGCGTAGCAGGCTCATCGCCCCCTCCGCCGTCATCCCGTTGTCGTCTTCCGCTCACACCGCGCATGCCCACCCAGGTCTAATGTTGATCGTCCCCGTCCCCTACGGAGACCCGCCATGTGGCTGCTCGACCATCTCTGGCCCAGCCGTCGACCGCTTCCTCCCCCAGTCGCGGATGCGCCGCAGGTGCCGCCACGCCGGCCTTGGCTGAAACGACCCGCGCGGGCGGGGCGCAGCGGCATGGCGCCCTGGCAGAAGATCGCCACGCCGCCGCGGCGCACGCGCCACTAGTCGCTGCGGTCTGACGGGTGATTGATCCCGTCGCTGACCGGAATGACCCCCAGCGCGAACGGGTCGATGCCTTCCAGGCAGGCCACGTTGTAGCCGTACTCGTCCGGGTTGGAGCGGCGCCGGTGATGGGTGTAGATGCCGCACACGCCGCAGAAGTAGTGCTCCGCCACATGGGTGTTGAACTGGTACTTCTGCAGGTGATGCTGCCCGCGCACCACCTGCAGGCCCTGACGGGGGACGCTGGCGGCGATGGCGCCACGGCGGCGGCACATCGAGCAGTCGCAGCGGCGGGGATCGACGATCCCGTCCGGCAGGTCCAGCAGCAGCTCGACCGTGCCGCAGTGACAGGTTGCGCGGTGCCGGGGTTGGACCGGAACGCCGGCCACGGAAGTGATGCCCATCGTTGCTCCTGTGTGATTCATCTGGCCGCGGGGCCGCCGCAGACGGTGCGCCGGCGTGCCTGAACGGGCCGTAGATGCCACGGTGAACCCGCTTGTGGCTAACTATGCGGCTTCGGGACCGCGACAGGATGCCAGTGAGAGCCGCAGGACGTTGGATGACAGGAAGTGCCATGGCGCTGGCAGCGTTGTGGGTGACCGGGCTGCTGGCTTACCAGATGCCCGGGCCGGGCTGGCTGGCGAACGGTATTGCCGTGCTGTGGCTGCTGGCTGCGCTGTGGGCCTCGTGGCGGGTCGCGCGTGGCCGCAGCAGCCGTCGCCTGGGCCTGGCGTTCGGCGCTTCGCTGGCGCTGGCTGGCCTCTGGTGGCTGCTGCTGACCCCGCGCCAGGACCGCGTATGGGCCGACGACGTGGCCCGGCGCCTGCATGTGGTGTCCTTCGACGGGCGCCACGTGGTGTTCGACAACGTGCGTGATTTCACCTGGCGCAGCGAAACCGACTACGACGCGCACTGGGTGCGCCGCGCGTACGATCTTGACCAGCTGCGCTCGGCCGACCTGGTGCTGTCGTACTGGATGGGCCCGGCGATCGCCCACACCCTCATCTCGTTTGGCTTCGAGGATGGGCGCCACGTGGTGTTCTCGCTGGAGATCCGCAAGGAGCGCGGCGAATCGTTCTCGGCACTGGGCGGCTTCTTCCGCAGGTTCGAGATGACCCTGGTGGCCGCGGAGGAAACCGACATCATCCGCACCCGCACCAATGCGCGCGGTGAGGACGTCTACCTGTACCGCCTGCATGGCATGGACCGCGCGCAGTTGAAGGAGCTGTTTGCCGCGTACATCGCACAGGCACGCGAACTGGATGCCAAGCCGGGCTTCTACAACACGCTCACCAGCAACTGCACCACCATCGTCTTCGACCTGGCCCGCCATATCGCGCCGCGCCTGCCGCTGGACTATCGCCTGCTGCTGTCCGGGTACCTGGCCGAGTACGCACAGGAAGTGGGTGCGTTGACCCCGGGTGTGCCGTACGCCGAGCTGCACGACAAGGGCCGCATCACCCAGCGTGCGTTGGACCTGGGCAGCGGCGAACACTTCTCCACCGTGATCCGCCAGGGCGTGCCTGGCACCGAGCAGGACCCGCAGTAATGACTCGACTCCTCCTGATCCGCTGGCAGCGTGCGCTGCCGGTGTTGTTCGCCGCCTTCCTGCTGCTGGGCAGCAGCGGTTGCGCGATGGTCACCGTCAAGCAGGTCAAATCCAGCGATTCGCTGGTCAACAAGCGTGCCGACGTGCTCAATACCGGCAAGCTCAGCCCCGCCGCGCGCGAGACGCTCAGCGCGGCAGGCCTGGACGAATCGCAGTGCGAGAAGGACTTCCTGGTCTGCCGCAGCACGCTGCTGATGACCGACGATCTCAATGTCGAGCAGCGGCTGTCGGCGCTGTCCGAACTGTGGGTGAAGGCCGCGCTGGCGCTGACGCCGAAGAAGACCGCAGCCGGTGATCCGCCGATGAGCGACGCAGCGCTGGACGCCTGGCTGGAAGCCGCGCGCTACGCCTATGCCTACCTGTTCTACAGCGGCCGATCGCCGTCCGACCGTGCCTTCGAGGACCGGCAGACACAGGTGCGCGACTACTACAACTACGCCGCCGAGAAGGCAGCGGTGGTGCTGTTCGTCCGCGCGCGCGCCGCTGCGTTGGCTGGCGAGGACTACACGAAGCCGATCGCGGTTGGCAGCTGGTCGCTGGCCTCCAACTACCAGCAGCTGAACCTGAAGAGCATTCCCGCACAGCTGGTGCCGGCCGGCACGGTCAGCTTCGTCGGGCTGCGCAGTACTTATCGCCGTGATGGCTTCGGTGCCGAGCTGGTGATGGTGATGGACCCGCCGAAGCTGGTCGCACCGGTGATCGCGCCTGAGGGCCCGAAGGCCGAGACACCGCAGGATGACGAAGAGGGCGCACGCCGTGGCCGTCGCCACCGGCATGACGATTCGGTGCCCGAGTTCAGCGAGATGTCCTCGATCAACGTCACCGCGTTGCTGCGTTTCGAAGGCAGCAGCCTGGACGATGTGATGCGGACGCGCCGGGTTGAACTGGATGCCTATTCGCCGGAAGCCACCGAGCGCATCACCCTGCACGGCGAGCAGGTGCCGCTGGCCGGCAATTTCACCGCAGCCTACGGCCTGTGGCTTGCCCAGAGCGGCTTCGCCCGGCAGTCACTGCGCACCCTGTTCGGCATGAGCGAGGGCATCGGCGAGCCACACATCTACCTGATGCAACCGTGGGACCCGAACCGCCGCATCATCTTCATGCTACACGGCCTGGCCAGCAGCCCGGAAGCCTGGGTGAACCTGGCCAACGAGATCATGGGCGACCCCGAGCTGCGCCAGCAGTTCCAGGTGTGGCAGGTCTATTACCCGACCAACGCACCGATCGCGCTGAACCGCTACGAGATCGCCAACGCGTTCAACGACACGCTGAAGCACTTCGATCCCAATGGCAGCACGCGTGCATCGAAGGATATGGTCTACATCGGCCACAGCATGGGCGGCGTGCTCGCGCGGCTGCTGGTGAGCGATTCCGGTGACGTGCTGTGGAACGACCTGCTGGCCAACTATGACCTGAAGGGCGAGCGTCTGAAGCGCGTGCAGAACAAGCTGGGGCCGTTGCTGCATTTCAAGGCACAGCCGAACGTGGAGCGTGCGATCTTCATCGCCGCTCCCCACCAGGGCACGGACATCGCCGGCAACAAGGTCGGGCGCCTGCTGGGCCGGCTGGTGCGCCTGCCGCTGACCATTCTCGGCAAGTTCGAGGACGTGTTCATGGCGCTGGCGCAGGCCGAGCAGCAGGTCGATGGCACGGCCAAGCCGAAGATTCCCAACAGCATCGACAACCTCAAGGCCAGCGATCCGTTCGTCAAGGCCGCAGCGCAGCTGCCGATCGAAGCGGGACTGAAGTACCACTCGATCATCGCCCAGCGCAAGCCGGAGCTGCCGGTGGACAAGTCCGATGACGGACTGGTGCCGTACTGGAGTGCGCACCTGCCGGGTGCACAGTCGGAGAAGGTGATCATTTCCGGCCACAGCGTGCAGGAGACCCCGCAAGCGGTGCTGGAAGTGCGGCGCATCCTGCACCGGGATATCGATGACGTGGGGGACGGGGACCCGGTAGTGCCGGCCGCTGGCCGGCACTCTCCGCGCACGCGGGAATCCCGTGATGGTGCCGGCCAGCGGCCGACACTGCCGAAACCGGGCGACGCTACACCCGCCGCGCGATCACCGCGGCCAGCACCGCCAGGCCGAAGGTGATCGCCAGGCACAGCAGGTAGCCGGTGTGCGGCGCGCTTTCCACGAACAGCGCGAACAACGCACCGGAGACCGCCAGCGCGGTGGTCACCGACAGGGCCTCGCTCAGCTGCAGGGCCGACGTGTTGGCACCCTGCTCATGCGCTGCTGACAGCGAAAGCGTGAGTACCGAGAGGCTGGCGTAGATCATGCCCATGCCGAAACCGGTGACCGTCCAGCCCACCAGGGCCACCGGCAATGGCACTGCATTGAACAACACCGCAAGCGTTGCGGCGATGCCGACCGTCATCATCGCCGTGCCGACGCGCAGCAGCTGCTGGCGTGACCAGCCGCGCTGCTGGTGACCCTGCAGCCAGGAGCCGGCGAACCAACCGAGTGCGCCGAGGCTGAGCACCGCGCCGGCCCAGCTGGGCGGGAGCCCGCGTTCGCGCTGCAGCAGCAGCGGCAGGTAGGCTTCGCAGGCGAAGAATGCGGCGGCGGCGATGCCGCGCAGTGCGATCACGCTGGGCAGGCCCCTGCGCAGGATCAGCGTTCCGGCCGGCAGCAGGCGATGCACGCATAGCAGCAGCGCCAGCATCGCCACGCCGATGCAGAGCAGGGCGGTCGGACCGTGCTGCTGGCCGCCGAAGTACAGCAGCAGCGCCGCCAGCGATGCACCACTGGCCCAACGTACGACGTTGCCGCGCCCCTCGTCGTCGTTGCTGTCGGCGGAGGGCTGCATGCGCGCCAGCGCAGGCCGCAGCAACAGGGCAGCAGGGACTGCCAGCAGCGGCACCGCCAGGAACACCCAGCGCCAGCCGAGATGCTGGACGATCAGGCCGCTCAGCGCCGGGCCGACCATCGAGGGCACCACCCAGCCCGCCGAGAATGCCGCGAACACCTTCGGCCGCAGGTGCTCGGGGTAGCTGCGGCCGACCATCACGTACAGCGAGACCGAAATCGCGCCCGCACCCAGGCCCTGCAGCAGGCGCCCGGCCACCAGCATGCCCATGCGCACGGCGAAGCCGGCCAGCAGCAGGCCCAGCACGAAGCAGGCCAGGCCGTACCACAGCGGCCGTGCCGGGCTCTGGCGGTCGGCCCAGCGTCCGGCCAGGGTCATGCCGATCACGCTGGTGGCCAGTGTGCCACCGAAGGCCAGCGCATACAGGCGCAGGCCGCTGAGTGCTTCGGCCACCGTGGGCATCGCGGCCGCGACGGCCAATGCTTCGAAGGCGTGCAGCGCGACCAGCGCGACCATGCCGAGGGTGGTGGCGCGGTAGCGCGCGGACAGGATCGATGTGTCAGCCGGCAGGCGGGTGTCGGCGGGAGAGAGGGTCGGGGTCATACCGGTCAGGGGCGGGCCGCGCTTGTCAACGGGCGGCGAAGATAGCAGCATGCCACCTCAACTATAGTTGAGGTCAAGCAATGGCATCCCAGGAACTCAGCGTTGGCGAGGTCTCCCAGCGCAGTGGCGTGGCCGTTTCCGCACTGCATTTCTACGAGCGCAAGGGGCTGATCAGCAGCCTGCGCACCTCGGGCAACCAACGCCGTTACAGCCGCGACGTGCTGCGCCGGCTGGCGGTGATCCGCGTTGCGCAGCGGGTGGGCATGCCACTGGAAGCGGTCGGCCGCGCCTTCGAGAGCCTGCCTGAAGGCCGTGCACCGACCAAGGCTGACTGGGCCAAGCTGTCCGCGCGCTGGCGCACCGAGCTGGAAGAGCGCATCCACATGCTGCAGCTGCTGCGCGATGAACTGACCGGCTGCATCGGCTGTGGCTGCCTGTCACTGCAGCATTGCCGCCTGGCCAACCCTGGCGACGTTCTCGGCGAACGCGGCGATGGCCCGATGCGCTGGGAATGAAAAAGGGGACGCGCTCCCGGTAGCGCCGGGCCATGCCCGGCGGACGAAAACGACTTGATCCCCTCCGTCCCCTTTTTCTTACCAGACCGTGATCGTCTCGCCGCTCTGGATGCCTTCCACTGCACGCTGGAAGGCCAGTGCGGCGCGTTGTGCGCTTACCGCTTCGAAGCCCGGGAAGTAGGGGCCGTAGGCCGCCATTGATTCGATCAGTACGTTCGGGCTGACCACGTTGATGCGCAGGCCGCGCGGCAGCAGCTCCAGTGCGGCGGCGCGCACGAAGCCTTCCAGTGCGGCATTCACTGCGGTGGCGTTGACGCCGTCGCGGATCGGCTGCGCGCTGATGATGCCGCTGGTCAGGGTGATCGAGCCACCGGCATTGAGGTGGTGCTGGGCGGCCAGTGCCAGCCGCACCTGGCCCAGCAGCTTGTCCTGCAGGCCGCTGTTGAACTGTGCCGGCGTCATCTCCTGCAGCGGTCCGAAATGCACCGAGCCGGTGGTGGAGATCACCGCATCGACTGCACCGGTGCGGGCGAACAGTTCGGCGACGCTGGCGTCATCGGTCAGGTCCACGCGCAGTTCGCCACTGCGGCGGCCGGCGGCGAGAATCTGATGCTGTTGGCCGAGCTGACGGGCGACTGCCTGGCCGAGGGTGCCGCTGGCACCGACGAGGAGGATCTTCATGGCCGTTCCTTGCGTGTGGGAGTGAGCGCAGTCTGCGCCGTCACAGCGTGGTTAGGTAAGCGGCGTATGATTTGCAGATTCCTAACTCTGGATTAGCAATGGATACCCTTCGCTGCATGCAGGCCTTCGTGGCAGTGGCCGAGCGCGGCAGCTTCGCCGGCGCCGCCGAACAGCTGCAGGTGTCGGCGGTGATGGTGGGCAAGTACATCCAGCAGTTGGAAGCACATCTGGGCACCGCGTTGCTGCAACGGAACACCCGCCGCCAGCGCTTGACCGAAGCCGGCAGCGCCTACCTGGCCGGGTGCCGGCAGGTGCTGGAGCAGGTGCAGCAGGCCGAGGCCGATGTGGCCGGCCTGCAGGTACAGCCGCGTGGCCTGTTGCGGATAAGCGCGCCCACCACCTGGGGCAGCTGCGTGCTGGCGCCGCAGCTGGCCGGCCTGCTGCGCGCGCAGCCGCAGTTGAATATCGAGCTGGACCTGAGCAACCGCCGCGTGGACCTGATCGAAGATGGCTTCGACGCGGCGATCCGGGTCGGGCCGTTGCCATCGCAGGAGGTGGTGGCGCGGCCGCTGCCGCCGTATGCGATGAGCCTGTGCGCGGCGCCGTCTTACCTGCGCAGGCGCGGCACGCCGCGAACACCGGATGACCTGCAGGGGCACGACTGCCTGAGCCATCTGGCCTGGCGCGGCGGGCATGGCTGGCAGTTGGCCAACGGCGAACAGGTCGACTGGGAGGCACGGCTGAGCAGCAACGATGGCTTCGCATTGCGCGAAGCCGCCGTAGCCGGGGCCGGGCTGGTACTGCAGCCCACCGCACTGCTGGCGGCGGAGATCGCGGCAGGGCGGTTGAAACCACTGCTGCGCGACTACCTGCCGGAACCGCGGCCGATGCACCTGATCTACCTGCCCGATCGACGCCCGCGCCCCCGTTTGCAGTGCTTCGTCGATTTCGTCATGACCACGTTGGGGCAATGATCATCGGGTTAGATCGGGTCAGACCCCTTTGCCTCGGCAAAGGGGTCTGACCCCAGGGGATCAATCATTCGCAGCAGACAATTCCTGTCCACGCACCTGCGCGGCGCGCAGTGCTTTGTCCACCAGTGCCTCGAAGCCGCCAGCCTGGAAGCTCTCGATCGCGGCCTGGGTAGTGCCGTTGGGTGACGTCACGCGTCGGCGCAGCTCTGCGGGGCTCTCACCGGCCTCATCCAGCATGCGCGAGGCGCCCAGCAGGGTCTGCACCACCAGCGTGCGCGCGGCCTCGGCCGGCAGGCCCTGGGCAATGCCCGCCGCTTCCATCGCTTCGGCCAGCAGGAACACATAGGCCGGCCCGCTGCCAGACACGGCGGTGACCGAATCCATCAGTGCCTCGCGTTCGATCCACACCGTGCGCCCAGCGCTGGCCAGCACCTGTTCGGCCTGCGCGTGCTGCTGCGGATTCACCGAGGGCGTGGCATACAGGCCGGTCACGCCGGCGCCGAGCAGAGCGGGGGTATTGGGCATTGCGCGCACCACCGGCAGGTTGCCACCCAGCCAGCGCTCCAGCTGTGCGCTGGTGATGCCGGCAGCGATCGACACCACCAGCGGCCGGTTTGCCTGGGCCAGTGCCTGCAGCGACTGGCAGACCTCACGCAGCACCTGCGGCTTCACCGCCAGCAGCCAGGTGCTGCCTTGTGCGCCGGCATCGGTGGCGTTGTCGTGTACCTGCACGCCGAAGTCGGCAGCCAGCGACTCGCGCAGCGCTGCAACCGGTTCGGCCACATGGATGTGCGCGGCGGGCACGCCCTGGCGGATCAGGCCGGCGATCAGGCTGCGGGCCATGTTGCCGCCGCCGATGAAGGTGATGGAATCAGCTGCCATGGAAGTCTCCTTGGAAAATCAGGCCGGGCGCGCGCGCGCGCCGAACAGGGCGGTGCCGATGCGCACCAGGGTGGCGCCCTCGGCGATGGCTTCGGCGTAGTCGCTGCTCATGCCCATCGACAGCGTGTCGACCTGCGCGCGCTGGGCGGCCAGCGACTGGAAAAGTGTGCGCATGCGCACGAACGCATCCCGACGGCGCTCCACCTCGGGCCACGGCGCAGGAATCGCCATCAGGCCACGCAGGCACAGCGAGGGCTCGGCGGCAATCGCTGCGGCCAGCCCCTCGACATCCTCCGGTGCACAGCCGTGCTTGCTCGATTCATCGTCGATGTTGACCTGGATCAGCACATTCAGCGGGCCGCGTGCGGCCGGGCGATGGCGCGCCAGCGCCGTTACCAGCTTGGGCCGGTCCACGCTCTGCACCCAGTCGAAATGGGTGGCCACCGCCTCGGCCTTGTTCGACTGCAGGTGGCCGATCAGGTGCCACTCCAGCGCCAGGTGCTGCAGTGCCTGCATCTTGGCCAGCGCTTCCTGCACATAGTTCTCGCCGAAGGCCTGCTGGCCCTGTGCGGCCAGCGCGGCCACGGCCTCGGCCGGTTGGGTCTTGGACACGGCCAGCAGGCGCGGATCGGGCCGGCCGGCCGCCTCGGCGGCGGCATGCAGGTTGCTCAGGATCTGGGGCAGGGGAGTGGCCACGTAACGCGTTCCGTTGAATCAGGAGGCTATACTGCCGCCCGGGGAAAGATCCTTCCAGTCGAAGCCGTTATTGGGGAGTAGCCGCTCATGGATATCGCCGAACTGCTGGCGTTTTCCGTAAAGAACAAAGCGTCCGACCTGCACCTGTCTGCAGGCCTGCCGCCGATGATCCGCGTGGACGGCGACGTTCGCCGGATCAACATCCCGGCCCTGGACCACAAGCAGGTCCACGCGCTGGTGTACGACATCATGTCCGACAAGCAGCGCCGCGATTACGAGGAATTCCTCGAAGTGGACTTCTCCTTCGAGATCCCGTCGCTGGCGCGCTTCCGTGTGAACGCGTTCAACCAGAACCGCGGCGCCGGTGCGGTGTTCCGTACCATTCCGTCCGAGGTGCTCACCCTCGAGGACCTGGCCTGCCCGCCGCTGTTCCGCGAGGTGATCCAGCAACCTCAGGGCCTGATCCTGGTGACCGGCCCGACCGGCTCGGGCAAGTCGACCACGCTGGCGGCGATGATCGACTACATCAACAAGAACGAATACGGCCACATCCTCACCGTCGAGGATCCGATCGAATTCGTGCACACCTCGCAGAAGTGCCTGATCAACCAGCGCGAAGTGCACCGTGACACGCATGGGTTCAACGAAGCACTGCGCTCGGCACTGCGTGAGGACCCGGACATCATCCTGGTCGGCGAACTTCGCGACCTGGAAACCATCCGCCTGGCACTGACCGCTGCGGAAACCGGCCACCTGGTGTTCGGCACCCTGCACACCAGTTCGGCGGCCAAGACCATCGACCGTATCATCGACGTGTTCCCGGCCGGCGAAAAGCCGATGGTGCGTTCGATGTTGTCCGAGTCGCTGCGTGCGGTGATCTCGCAGGCACTGCTGAAGAAGGTCGGCGGCGGCCGTACCGCGGCGTGGGAAATCATGGTCGGCACCCCGGCCATCCGCAACCTGATCCGCGAGGACAAGGTGGCGCAGATGTACTCGGCCATCCAGACCGGCCAGCAGTACGGCATGATGACCCTGGACCAGCACCTGCAGGACCTGGTCAAGCGCAGCCTGATCACCCGCAACCAGGCCCGCGAGTACGCCAAGGACAAGCGCCTGTTCGAGTAAGGCGGGACAGCGACGGGCGGCGCGCGCAATGGCGCGGCCGCTCCGTGTTGTTTCCTCCACCGACCGTTACCTGGTAAACCGCTTTCCGGGAGCCCGCCGTGAACACCACCGCGACCACCATCGATTTCACTTCGTTCCTCAAGCTGATGGCGCACCAGCGCGCCTCTGACCTGTTCATCACTGCGGGTATGCCACCGGCGATGAAGGTCAACGGCAAGATCTCGCCGATCACGCAGACGCCACTGACGCCGCAGCAGAGCCGCGACCTGGTCCTCAACGTGATGACCCCGGCACAGCGCGAGGAATTCGAGAAGACCCACGAATGCAACTTCGCCATCGGCCTGTCCGGTGTCGGCCGTTTCCGCGTGAGCTGCTTCTACCAGCGCAACCAGGTCGGCATGGTGCTGCGTCGCATCGAGACGCGCATTCCGACCGTGGAAGAGCTGAGCCTGCCGCCGATCATCAAGACGCTGGCGATGACCAAGCGCGGCATCATCCTGTTCGTCGGTGCCACCGGTACCGGTAAATCGACTTCGCTGGCGGCGATGATCGGTTACCGCAACCAGAATTCGACCGGCCACATCATCACCATCGAAGACCCGATCGAATTCGTGCACAAGCACGAGGGCTGCATCATCACCCAGCGCGAAGTCGGCATCGATACCGACAGCTGGGAAGCTGCGCTGAAGAACACCCTGCGCCAGGCGCCGGACGTGATCATGATCGGCGAGGTGCGTACCCGCGAAGGCATGGACCACGCCATCGCGTTCGCCGAAACCGGCCACCTGGTGCTGGCCACGTTGCATGCCAACAATGCCAACCAGGCGATGGACCGCATCGTCAACTTCTTCCCGGAAGACCGCCGCAACCAGCTGTTGATGGACCTGTCGCTGAACCTCAAGGGCGTGGTCGCGCAGCAGCTGGTGCCGTCGCCCGATGGCCGCTCGCGCAAGGTGGCGATGGAGATCCTGCTGGGCACGCCACTGGTACAGGACTACATCCGCGACGGCGAGATCCACAAGCTGAAGGAAGTGATGAAGGACTCGGTCCAGCTGGGCATGAAGACCTTCGACCAGAGCCTGTTCGAGCTGTACCAGGCCGGCGAGATCAGCTACGAGGACGCGCTGCGTTACGCCGATTCGCAGAACGAGGTGCGCCTGCGCATCAAGCTCAGCCAGGGCGGCGACGCGCGCACCCTGTCGCAGGGGCTGGATGGGGTGGAGATCTCCGAAATCCGCTGACCTGGCCGGCAACGGTCATGACCGGATTGATGAATTCCAGTCATGACCGACTGCGGTCCAGCCGGCTCAATCCATCGCCACCGCAGGCGTATCGTCAGCACTCCCCCTCTGGAGTACGACGATGCAGACACGTGAACTCGGCCGCAGCGGCCTGAAGGTTTCCGCCCTGGGCCTGGGTTGCATGGGCCTGACCCATGCCTACGGCCAGCCGGTCGAACCGAGCCAGGGCATCGCCCTGCTGCACGCTGCCGTCGAGCGCGGCGTGACCTTCTTCGACACCGCCGAGGTGTACGGCCCGTACACCAACGAAGACCTGCTCGGCCAGGCCTTGGCGCCCTACCGCGACAGGCTGGTGATCGCCACCAAGTTTGGTTTCAAGGACGCGCGCACCGATGCCGGCCTGGACAGCCGCCCGGAGAACATCCGTGCCGTGGCCGAAGCCAGCCTCAAGCGCCTGCGTACCGACCATATCGATCTGTTCTACCAGCACCGCGTCGACCCGAACGTGCCGATCGAGGATGTGGCCGGCACCGTGCGCGACCTGATCGCCGAGGGCAAGGTCGGCCACTTCGGCCTGTCCGAGGCGAGCGCTGCCACCGTGCGTCGCGCGCATGCGGTGCAGCCGGTCACCGCCGTGCAGAGCGAGTACTCGCTGTGGTGGCGCGAACCGGAGCGTGAGCTGCTGCCGACGCTGCAGGAGCTGGGCATCGGCTTCGTGCCGTTCAGCCCGCTGGGCCGCGGCTTCCTGACCGGTGCGATCAACGCCGATACCACCTTCGACGCCAACGACTTCCGTAACAGCGTGCCGCGTTTCGAAGTGGAGGCGCGCCGCGCCAATCAGGCGCTGGTGGATCGCATCAGCACGATTGCGGCAGCGCGCGGTGCGACGCCTGCGCAGGTCGCACTGGCCTGGCTGCTCGCGCAGGCACCGTGGATCGTGCCGATTCCGGGCACCACCAAGGTTCATCGCCTGGAAGAGAACCTGGGCGCGGTCGACCTGCAGCTGGCACCGGAAGAACTGCAACGCATCGCGCAGGCGCTGGACGAAGTGTCGATCGTTGGCGAGCGTTACAACCCGCAGCGTGCGGCACAGGCCAAGGGCTGATCACCGGGTGCGGACCGAGGTGGGTGCGGACCGTTGGTCCGCACACCTCATCCAGCCATCGGCCCGCGCAGCGCATCAAGCACCGTCCGCATCGCCACGGTCACGTGGCGGCGCGAAGGGTAGTACGCGTAGTAGCCATCGAAGTGCGGGCACCAGTCGTCCAGCACTGATTGCAGCCGGCCATCGTCCAGCATCGGCTGCACCTGGTCTTCCGGCAGCCAGGCCAATCCGCTGCCTGCCAGCGCAGCGGTGCGGGTCATGCCCATGGTGTTGAACGTCCACTGGCCGCTCACGCGCACGCTCAGTTCATTGCCGTCCTGGCCGAAATCCCACGGCATCAGCCCACCATGCGTGGGCAGCCGCAGGGTCACGCAGTTGTGCCCGGCCAGGTCGTCCGGATGCCGCGGCACCGCGTGCTGGCGGAAGTAGCTGGGCGCCCCGACCACGCGCATGCGCAGCGGCGGGCTGATCGGTACGGCGATCATGTCGCGCGCCAGCCGCTCGCCCAAGCGGATGCCGATGTCGTAGCGCTCGGCCACGATGTCGGCCAACCCGTAGTCGGCCGCCAGTTCCACCTTCAAATCCGGATACTGCTGCAGCAGCGGCGCCAGCCTGGGCCAGGCGATGTACTCGGCAGCGTGGCCGGTGGCATTGATACGGATGGTGCCGGCCGGGCGTTCACGGTACTCGGCCAGCGCGGCCAGCCCGTCCTCGATCTCGGCCAGGCGCGGGGCCAGGGTATCGAGCAGGCGGGCACCGGCTTCGGTGGTCGAGACGCTGCGGGTGGTGCGGGTCAGCAGGCGCACGCCCAGGCGCTGCTCCAGTCCGCGCATGGCATGGCTGAGCGCGGACTGGGACACGCCCAGCTGGGCGGCAGCCTTGGTGAAGCTGCCCTCGCGGGCAACGTGGACGAAGGCCTGCAGGTCGTTGAGATTTTCGCGGGGCATGCGGGAATGATACGGCCGGGCTGCGCCCGGCACCTGCTTCAAGCCAAGGCAACGTCAACGTCAAATGCGTGCATTCCGTGGGATGGCGGGGTGGGTCCGGTTGAGGGGGACGCCGTCCGTGTGGCTCGGTCGCGCTTGCTCGTGTGCGCTGTCCTGCGCACACGGCAAGACCGGGGGGGCGTCCTGCCCAACCCGCCCGAGGCATGCCTCGGGCCCATGGCGCTCACGCCCCGCAACCTGAGCCACCCCGCCTTCGACAGTTTCCCGCGAGCTGTTGGAACGGCATTCTGCCTTGGTGGGTGCCGACCGTTGGTCGGCACCGGGTCAAACGTGTGGGTATGTCGATTTCAGGGACTGTGGTTCGTCGAATGAATGACTTCAACGGGAGCTGCAGATGAGCACTGACACCAAGCCGAAAGGCCCGGCCTCGTACTTCCCCTCCATCGAGAAGACCTACGGGCAGCCGGTGGCGCACTGGTTCGGGCTGCTGGCGGGGAAGAAGGGCCTGAAACACTTGGAACTGGTCAGCTTCCTGAAGAGCGAGCACGGCCTGGGCCATGGCCACGCCAACGCGCTGGTGGCATACCACCTGGCCGGAAAGGGGTAACCAGCGGCCGGCGGAGGGCAGGGCAGGACGCATTCAGCTGAACGATTTCATCTGCAACTGTCATGCGGATCGTGTCTAATAGCGCTCCCCACCTGCTGTTCCCCCACCCGCATGTCCCTTCCCTCCCATGGCCCCGCGCCGTGCGACGACGCTGACGGCCACCTGGTCACCGCCGGTCCGCTGACCCCGCCGCCCGACAGCGCCGGCACCACCGCCGACGACAAAGCGCTGCGTCACTCGATCGCCGAGGACGTGCAGGGCATGGTGCTGGCCACTATTGTGGCCTCGCTGGGCCTGGCCATCTTCGCCAAGGGCGGGCTGATGATCGGCGGCATGGCGGGCATGGCCTTCCTGCTGCACTACGCGATGGGCTGGAACTTCGGCCTGGTGTTCGTGCTGGTCAACCTGCCGTTCTACTGGGTGGCGCTGCGGCGCATGGGCTGGGAATTCACCCTGAAGACCTTCGCTGCGGTCACCGCCTGTGGCGTGCTGACCGACCTGCTGCCGCGCTGGATCGACTTCTCGCACATCAACCCGCTGTACTCGGCGATCGTCGGTGGTGCGTTGTCCGGCCTGGGCATCCTGTTCTTCATCCGCCACCGTGCAAGCCTTGGTGGCATCGGCATCCTGGCGGTGTACCTGCAGCGCACCCGTGGCTGGAGCGCGGGCAAGGTGCAGATGTCCTACGACGCCTGCCTGATGGTGGCCGCGTTCTTCGTGTTGTCGCCATCGAAGGTGCTGTACTCGGCCATCGGCGCGGTGGTGCTCAGCCTGGTGCTGATGTTCAACCACCGCCCCGGCCGCTACATGGGCGTGTGACGTTCAACGGTGTTGCCGGCCAGCGGCCGGCACTACCTGAACCCATGCATGGCAGCGCCGGGCCATGCCCGGCGGATATCCATCAGCGGGCGGCGGCCTTCAACCACGGCGGCGACAGCATCAGCAGCCGCGCATGCACCGGGCAATCCTCGGCGTGCGCACCGGGCAGGTAGCCCAGGCTCATCAGGAATTCGCCGGTGATCTCGCCGCCGGTGAAGCGGAACGTCTTCTTGAACAGCTTCACCCAGTCGGCCTTGCTGCGCGGGTGGTGTGCATCCAGCCACGCCGCGAAGCTGCCATGGCTGGCCCGCAGCTGCTGGATCACCTGCGCGTTGTGGATCGCCGCCAGTAGCTTCAGCCGGTTGCGGATGATGCCCGCGTCCGACAGCAGGCGCTCGATGTCCTGTTCGGCATACGCGGCCACGCGGTCGACATCGAAGCCGTCGTAGGCCGCGCGGAAGCCCTCGCGCTTCTTCAGGATCGTTTCCCAGCTCAGGCCGGCCTGGTTGATTTCCAGCACCAGCCGCTCGAACAGCTCGCGCTCGTCACGCTGCGGGAAGCCGTACTCGTTGGCGTGGTAATAGTCGTGCACCGGATGGCCCGGGGCGATGAGGCAGTAGCCGCTCATGGGGAAGGCTCGTTGGAATCGGATTCGGATTCGGGATCGATGGCCACCGCAGGGTGCCCGCCGATGGACAGCATCGGCCAGCGCGGTGGAATGAGCGTGAGTCTGCCGTCACGCAGGGCCTGGTTGATCGTCTCGGCCTGGCCGCTGACGGTGCCGAACAGCGCACCGGCCCGGCGCCACTGCGAATCCTTGCCACGTGCGTACAGTACGCAGTCCGGTCCACGGTGGGTGTTCAGCTCGCACAGCAGCACCTCGCCGGTACCATCGCCGTCCAGGTCGCGATGCACGATCAGGCAGTCGCGCTCGCTCTGGGCGCAGGATTCGCCATTGATCGATCGGGTGGCCAGAGCTTTCCACCAGTCGTCCGGTGGCGAACTGGATCCCTTGGCCAGCTTCAGCGCGCGCTGAAGCGCGGCGACGTCCTGCGGCCCCTTGTCGAGGCGATGGCCGTCGTCCCAGCGTGAGGTGCGTGCCAGTGCTGCAGCGATCACCTGTGGCGCGTTGGCATCAGCGGTGATGGCCGGATCGCGCTGCAGTTCGCGCAGCGCCTGCACGCCACGGCGCCCCAGATCGAAGCGCAGCACGTTGACGTCGCTGCTGGTGATCGCCGGCGGGTCCGCGCGCAGCCGCTCCAGTTGGCTGGACAGGGTCAGCCGCACCGGGTCCAGCAGGGGCGAGTTGCCCAGCAGGGCCAGTGCCAGCACCGCCCAGCACATCCAGCGGTTGACCGGCTCCAGCATCTGCAGCCAGCGGCGCTGCCGGCGCAGCACCGCCAGCGCGTAGCCCACGGCATAGCCGGCCGTGGCCAATGCGACGAGTACCGCCCAGAAGCGATCCAGGGTCCAGCCGTACTGCGCCACGCGCAGGCCCAATGCATACAGTGCCAGCGCGGCGTAGACCGGCAGCGTCAGCAGGCTGGCTTCGACCAGCCTGCGCAGCACCAGAGGGTAGGAGACACTGTCTTCCCCGTGCTGGTAGACCGCATTGGTGAACGCCACCAGCAGCAGCGACACCACCACCAGCAGGCTGGCGGCCGAACGGGTCTTCCACAGCGGTTCCAGCCCGGTAAGCGGCAGGCTCAGCACGAACAATACGGCGATGAACGACAGCAGCGGCAGCAGCCCACGGCAGATCGCGAACAGCACCTGGCGGGTGATCTGGATCGCGCGGTGCTGGGTGCGCCCGATCAGCACGCCGAACCCGGCCAGGCTGCCGGTGGCCAGTGCGATGAAAGCGTCCTGCCGGAACAGGTCGCGGAAGACATTCACGTCCAGCAGTTGGAACAGCGCTGCCCACAGCCACAGCAGCAGCCAGGTCAGCCCGGTGAACAGCGCCGCCAAAGCGAGGGTCAAACCGTTCTGCCAGGCGCGCTCGAACAACTCGGGATAGCTGGCGCGCCAGTGCCCATGCTGCAGCTGGAACTGCCACCAGGGCAGGGCCACGAACACCGCCACGCCCATGCCCAGGGTCAACGGAAACTGCAGCGCGCCCGATTCCAGTGCGGTCTCGCCATTGAGGTTCCAGCCGATCCAGGCGGCCAGCGCCAGCACCACCGCCGAGCCGAGCGCGGCCTGCAGCCACAGGCGGCGCTGGCCCAGCTCGACCAGGCTCAGCGCCACCGCGCTGGGAATGGCCAGCACCCAGGCGTACCAGCAGTAGCGCCAGCCGATATCGCGGAACGGCCAGGCATCGGACAGCTCCTGCGCGGCGTACAGCATCAGGCCCTGCAGCAGGGCGATCAGGACGATGGCGCTGCGTGCCGGCAGGGTCAGGGGCGATGAAGATGGCATCAATGACCTTCCGTGGCAAAGCACCATCCTAGCCCATCGCGGTTCGGCGCCATCGCGCGACCATCCCGCCCCCAGCAGGTAGAATGGGCCCATGCCTGTAATGCCGACCTCCCTTGCCGATCACCTGCTCGTCGCGCTGCCGTCGCTGCTCGACGCGACCTTTGCCCGCAGCGTCGCGCTGATCTGCCAGCACGACGAGAACGGGGCGATGGGCGTGCTGGTCAACCAGCCTTCCGAATACACGCTGGGTGAAGTGCTCGCGCAGATGGACATCACCACCGGTGATGGCGAGCTGCAGGCGCGCATGGTGCTCAATGGCGGTCCGGTGCATCCCGAACGCGGCTTCGTCATCCATGACGACGCGCGCGCGTGGGATTCCAGCCTGACCGTGGGCCACGGCCTGTACCTGACCACCTCGCGCGACATCCTCGAAGCGATGGCGCGTGGCGAAGGCCCGGCCAATGCGGTGGTCACCCTCGGCTGTGCCGGCTGGGGCGCAGGGCAGCTGGAAAGCGAGCTGTCCGAGAACAGCTGGCTGACCGTGCCGGCCGATGCCGAGCTGGTGTTCCAGCTGCCGCTGGAGCAGCGCTGGCAGGGAGCGGCTTCGCGCATCGGCGTGGACCTGTTCCGGCTGACCGACTACAGCGGCCATGTCTGAGCCCATCACGCCCGCCCCGGTTCCTGCTGCGCCGGCGATCCGCCGTGACGGCACCGTTCTGGGTTTTGATGTTGGCTCGCGACGCATCGGCGTGGCCATCGGCAGTGCTTTCGCCGCCCATGCGCGCGCGGTGGCGGTGGTCGATGTGCACGGCAACGGCCCGGACTGGACCGCGATCGAACGCCTGCTCAAGGAATGGAAGCCCGACGGCCTGGTGGTCGGCGACCCGCTGACCCTGGACGGCCAGGACCAGCCCAACCGCAAGCGTGCGCAGGGCTTTGCCCGCCAGCTGCGGGAACGCTTCAAGCTGCCGGTGGTGATGATCGACGAGCGTTCCAGCTCGGTCGAGGCGGCCCGCCGTTTCGCCGTCGAGCGCGCCGAAGGGCGCAAGCGTCGCCGTGATGCGGCCGCCCTCGACGCCGTGGCCGCGGCGGTGATCATCGACCGCTGGCTGTCGTCCCCCGACGACGCCACCCCCATTCCCTGACTGCACGACTCCCGCCATGACTGCCCAGCAAATCGATGCCTCCGGACGCCTGCGCCACCTGCTGACCCTGGAGGGCCTGCCGCGCGAAACCCTGCTGCAGCTGCTCGATCGGGCAGGGCAGATCCGCGACGCCGCAGTCGGCCGTGTCGGCAACAAGCGCCACGTGCTGGCCGGTTCGGCGGTGTGCACGCTGTTCTTCGAGCCGTCCACGCGCACCCGCAGCTCGTTCCAGCTGGCCGCGCAGCGCCTCGGGGCCGATGTGCTGAACTTCGATGCCTCGACCTCGTCCACGCGCAAGGGCGAAACCGCCTGCGACACGCTGCGCAACCTGGAAGCGATGGGCGTGCGCGGCTTCGTGGTGCGACACCCCGATGACGGCGCCGTGGCCGCGCTGGCCGAGGCGGCGGGCGAGGGCACCGCACTGATCAACGCCGGCGACGGCCGCAGCGCGCACCCGACCCAGGGCCTGCTGGACATGCTGACCCTGCGCCAGGCCAAGGGCCCGGATTTCTCGAAGCTGAAGGTGGTGATCGTCGGCGACGTGAAGCACTCGCGCGTGGCGCGCACCGACCTGCACGCGCTGCGCACGCTGGGCGTGGGCGAGATCCGCGTGTGCGGCCCGCAGTCGCTGCTGCCGGACGACGAGACCCTGAAGGGTTGCGTGGTCGGCGATGATTTCGACGCGATGCTGGAAGGCGTCGACGCGCTGATGATGCTGCGCCTGCAGCGCGAGCGCATGGAAGAAGGCCTGGTGCCGTCGCTGGAGCAGTACCACGCGCAGTACGGCCTGACCCGCGCGCGCCTGGCGCGTGCCGGCAAGGACGCTGCGGTACTGCACCCGGGCCCGATCAACCGCGGCGTGGAAGTGACCGACGACGTGGCCGATGGCCCGCAATCGTGGGTGCTGCGCCAGGTCGCCAACGGGGTCGCCGTGCGCATGGCCGTGCTGGAAACCTTGCTGGGCTGACCACTTTGGTGGGTGCCGACCGTTGGTCGGCACTGAACCATCAGTGCGGTGAAGTGCGGGCCTGGCCATTGAATGGTTTCGGGCCTACCTGTATTGACGTGTTGCCCGATAGAAGAGAGATACCGGCAGGCGCACGCTTGGGCCCATGAACCGCGCACGCCTACGCCTTGGCCGCCATTCCCGGATCGGGCAATCCTACATCCTGACCACCGTCACCCAGGAACGTCGACGCTACTTCGATGATGCCACTGCGGCACAGGAGGTGATGGATGTGTTCCGTCGCATTGATGATGATGGCCTGACGCACTCACTTGCCTATGTGGTCATGCCGGACCACATCCATTGGCTTGTGGAGATCCGTGCGTTCTCGCTGGACTACATCATGCAACGCTTCAAATCGAGCAGTGCATTGCGGATCAACCGCATGCTGGGCAAGACAGGACCATTTTGGCAATCGAGCTATCACGATCACGCCATTCGTTCTGAAGAATCACTGTTTCGCCATGCGATGTACATCGTCGCCAACCCGGTCAGGGCGAACTTGGCGAGCTGCCTGGGAGAGTACCCGTATGCCTGGTGCCGATGGGAGATTGATGGGAGGTACCAAGCAATGGATTACCCCGAAGCGGAGAGATAGTGCCGACCAACGGTCGGCACCCACCAATACCCAAGCCGACCAACGGTAGGTATCCACCAACAGATGTTTCCCAGCAGAAGCCGCGGTTCAGCGCTTCTGCGCGAACAGCCATGCCCACATTGCCGGGTCCGCGTAGGTGGCGTCCCAGGCATTGTGGTTGCCTTCGGGGTACTCGGTGTAGCGCACGTCACGCGCGTTGGCGTTCTGGAATGCGGCGTGCAGCCGGCGGTCGTCATCCGGCGGCACCACGTCATCCAGCGCACCATGGAAGATCCAGATCGGTGTGTGCCGAAGCCGCTTGGCGATCACGGCATAAGGATCGGATTCCTGGGCCACCTCTTCGACGAACAGGGTCGGACGCACCGCGCGCGGCGCCAGCACTGCGCCGCATACTGGCACGATCGCGGCGAAGCGCCCGGGTTGATCCAGCGCGATGTTCCAGCTGCCATAGCCGCCCATCGACATCCCGGTCAGGTACTGCCGCGAGGGATCGGCACCGAACTCGGCGATGGTGGCGTCCAGGGCGGCCAGCGCAACGCGGTTGTTGCGCCCGCTCCATTCCTGGCGGCCCGGCACCTGCGGGAATACGGCCAACGCGGGGAAGTCGGCCGCGTGCCTGCGCAGGTGCGGCCCCAGCCCGGCATGGGTCTGCTTGACGCCGTCGCCGCCACGCTCGCCGGATCCATGCAGGAACAGCACCACCGGCAGTGCGCCAGGCGTGCGCGCCGCGGCTGCCGGAATGAACACCTGGTAATAGGCGGTACGGCCATCCACTTTCACCGCACGCGATTCGAAGCGGCCACGTGTGCTGTCCGGGTGCGAGGCGCAGCCGGCCATCATCAGGATCGCCAGCATCGGCAGCCAGCGCATCATCGTACGGACCATCGACGTTCCCGGAGCGGTGGGTTCAGCCGCATCCTAGTCCGCCGCAGGTCAACGCGGCATCATGCGCCGCATCACTGCGGGCGCGGGAAGCTGGCGATGATATCCAGCTGTTCCTGGGCTTCGGCATTGCCGCTGGCGGCGGCGGCCTGCACCTGCGCCATGTCCGGGTGCAGCACCACCAGCAACGGGTTTTCGCAGACCGGGCAGTCGTACTCGGTGGCGTCCTCGTCCAGCTCCATCTCCATGGCACGCGAGCAGCCCTTCCATTCGCAGGCCGGGCAGGTGTGCTGCTGGTCGCGCCAGCCGGGCTGGAAATAGTTTTCGATCGTGGTGGCCATGAGGGTCCAGTTGGAATCGGGTCAGAGCCCCGCGCTGCGGGGATCCGACCCTGGGTCTTGGTGTGGGTCGGAGCTCCGCGTTGCGGGGATCCGGCCCGGCAGGGATCAATGCAGCAGCACCAGCGTGGCCAGGCCGAGGAAGGTGAAGAAGCCCATCGAGTCGGTCACGGCAGTCAGGAAGATGCCACTGGCCAGCGCCGGGTCGAAGCCGAAGCGTTTCAGGGTCAGCGGCACCAGCACGCCGGCCAGTGCCGCGAACAGCAGGTTGCAGGTCAGCGCGATGGCGATCACCGCCGACAGCCCGGGCGAGTGGAACCAGACCAGCACGATCAGCCCCAGGATCGAGCCGAGCAGCAGGCCGTTGAGCGCGGCCACCCGCACTTCCTTCCACAGCAGCGTGCGCGCGTTGGAGGCGCCCACCTGGCCCAACGCCAGGCCGCGCACCATCAGCGCCAGCACCTGGGTGCCGGCATTGCCGCCCAGGCCGGCCACGATCGGCATCAGCACCGCCAGCGCCACCAGCTTGTCGATGGTGCCCTCGAAGTGGCCGACCACGCTGGAGGCCAGGAAGGCCGTGCACAGGTTGATCGACAGCCACATCAGGCGGCGGCGCATGGCGCGCCAGACCGGGCTGAACAGGTCCTCGTCCTCGTCCAGGCCGGCGGCGCCCAGCGCCTGGTGCTCGGCCTGGCCGCGGATGATGTCGACCACGTCATCGATGGTGATGCGGCCAACGAGGATGTTGTTCTCGTCCACTACCGGTGCGGAGATCCAGTCATGGTCGGAGAACTGCCGTGCCACTTCCTGGTCGCTCTCGCCGACGTCGATGGCCGGCTGCTCGTCGTCGATCAGGCGGTTGATCGGGGTGGTGTCCTCATGGGTCACCAGTGCCGCCAGCGACACCCGGCCGAGATACTGGTGCCGCCGGCTGACCACGAACAGGTGGTCGGTGTGGTCCGGCAATTCGCCGCGCAGGCGCAGGTAGCGCAGCACCACGTCGACGTTGACGTCGGCGCGCACGGTCACCACGTCCGGGTTCATCAGGCGGCCGGCGCTGTCCTCGGGATAGGACAGCACCTGTTCCAGCCGCTCGCGGTTCTCGCGGTCCATCGACTTGAGGACTTCATCGATGACCGTATCCGGCAGGTCTTCGACCAGGTCGGCCAGATCGTCGATGTCCAGGTCTTCGACCGCGGCGATGATCTCGTCCGGGTCCATGTCCGCGAGCAGGCTTTCGCGCACGTCTTCGCCGACGTGGACCAGCACCTCGCCGTCGTCTTCAGGATCGACCAGGCCCCACACCACCTCGCGCTTGCCCGGCGGCAGCGATTCAAGCAAGTTGCCGATCTCGGCCGGGGCCAGGGTGTTGACCAGGCGACGTACCGGGCCCAGCCGGCCGCTGTCCAGTGCATCGGACAGCATCCGCAGTTGGCGCGCAGTCTTGTCGTGGCGTACAGCTTCAGCCATCGCAGCTCCCGCGGGATAAGAAAAGCCGCGATCCCGGCAAGGATGCGGCAACAGGGGTGTTCAGCGCGTCATTATCGCAAGGCGATGTTTCAGCGCATAGCCGCCGGATGGCACCACCCTTGGCGCTCAGGCCGTTTCCGCCACCAGCGCCAGCCAGCGTTCGATGGCGCGGCGGTCGCGCGCGGCCAGCAGTTTCGGTGCACGGGCGCGCAGTGCGCCCAGGTCAGCGTCGCGTATCGCGCGGCGTACCTCCAGCAACGTACCGGGGTGCAGGCTGAACTCGCTCAGGCCCAGCGCCAGCAGCAGCGGGGTCATCCGGGCATCACCGGCCATCTCGCCGCAGACCGCCACCGGGACGCGGTGACGCGCGCCGGTCTCGATCACCATCTGCAGCAGCCGCAGCACGGCCGGGTGCAACGGTGAATACAACTCGCCCAGCGCCTCGTTGTTGCGGTCGGCAGCCAGCAGGTACTGCACCAGATCGTTGGTGCCGATCGACAGGAAATCGACCAGGTCGATGAAGCTCTCCAGCGCCAGCGCAGCGGCGGGGACTTCGATCATCGCGCCCAGCGGTACATGGTCGGACACCATGTGGCCTTCGCCGCGCAGCTGTTCGGTCAGTTTGAGCATGCGCCGGCGCACGGCCAGCAGCTCCTCGCGGGTGCTGACCATTGGCACCAGCACGCGCAGCTTGCCGTACGCAGACGCGCGCAGGATCGCGCGCAGCTGGGTGTCGGCCACCTTCGGCCGTGCCAGCGACAGGCGCACTCCGCGCAGGCCGAGTGCAGGGTTCTCTTCGTTACTCAGGGTCAGGCCGGTACGGTCGGCCTTGTCCGCGCCCAGGTCCAGCGTGCGTATGGTGACCGGCCGCCCGCTCATGCCCAGCGCGGCATCGCGGTAGGTCTGGAACTGCTCTTCTTCGTCCGGCAGCTCATTGCGCTGCAGGAACAGGAATTCGGTGCGGTACAGGCCGAGCCCCTGCGCGCCCAGTGCATGTGCCTGGGTCACGTCTTCCAGTGATTCGGCATTGGCCAGCAGGGCAATGTCGACCTGGTCGCGGGTACGACTGGGCTTGCTGCGCAGGCGGCCGAGCTCGCGCTGCTCGCGCGCGTGCTCCTTCAGCCGGACGCGGTAGTCCCGCAGGTTGTCGGCCTGCGGGTTGACGGTGATGCTGCCGTCGGCGCCATCGATGATCAGCACATCGCCATCGGCGATGCGGCTGAGCAGCTGCGGCACGTTGACGATCAGGGGCAGGTGCAGGCTGCGCGCCAGGATCGCGCTGTGCGACAGCGCGCTGCCGGCGGCCGTGACGATGCCGACCACGCCCTGTGCCTGCAGCTGCGCCAGCTCGGAGGGCGCGATGTTGTCGCAGACCAGGATCTCGCCGGCCAGGCCTTTCACCGCCGACGGCCGTTCGGGTTGCAGGAAGGCGTGGATGCGCCCGATCACATGGTCGAGATCGTCCATGCGGCTCTTCAGATAGGCATCGTCCATGCCATCGAAGACCTTGGCCAGGCGGTCGCGCTGCAGGCGCAAGGCATAGCCGGCGCTGTACGGGCCGCTGCGGATCAGCTCGTCCAGGCCGTGCAGCAGCTCGGGGTCGTCCAGCAGCAGCGCGTGCAGGTCGAGGAACTCGCCCGCTTCCTGGTTCAGGGCGCCATGCAGGCGCTGGCGCAGCTCGTGCATTTCCGTACGCGCGGCATCCAGCGCCCGGTGCAGGCGCGCCAGTTCGGCCTCGACCTGGTGGGCGGCCACGCGCTGCTCGGCCACCTCCAGCGCATGCGGCAGCCGCACGCGTGCCCGGCCCATCGCCGTTCCGCGCGCGGCGCCGTGGCCGGCCAGCAGCTGTACCGGCCGTTGGCCGGAAGGGACCTGGCTGGCGCGTGCGCGCGGCACGCTCAGCTGTCCTCGTCGAAGCGGCGTTCGAACAGGCCGACCACCGCTTCCATCGCGGCGGCTTCGTCCTCGCCGTTGATGCGCACGGTGACCGGGGTGCCCTGGCCGGCGGCCAGCAGCATCACGCCCATGATGCTCTTGGCGTTGATCTCACGGCCCTTGGCGGCCATGGTCACGTTGCAGCGGAACGGTGCCAGGGTCTGCACCAGCTTGGCGGTGGCCCGGGCATGCAGGCCCAGGCGGTTGCTGACGGTGAGTTCTCGTTCAAGCATCGTCGACTATCGCTCCATTACGGGTACCCGCCGCGGCTGTGGCGGGCAGTTGATCCAGTCCCTGTTCCGGATAATTCATCACCCGCAGCAACATCGGCAGGCTCAGCGCCGATACCCGGCGAACCGGGGTCCCCAGCCGGGCCAGCTGCCCGGCAAGGTTGGCGGGGCTGGCGCCGTACAGGTCGGTCAGGATCAGCACGCCGTCACCTCCATCGACCCGCCGCAAAGCGGCCGAGGCGAGCGGGAGCAGGGCGTCCAGGTCTGCGTCGAACGGTACTTCGAAAGCTTCGGTTTTCAGCGGCAACTGCCGCAGGAGCCGGGTCGCCACGTCAAGCAGGGCGGTCCCGACCCCGGGATGTGTTACGAGGAGAATGCCACAGGTCATTACTGCACGTTAACAGGTCAAGGTGAATCGGCGATAGCAGCAGATGAGGGGTACTGTGTCCCGTATTCAGTGTTGCTCGGGTCGGGGCCCTTTTTCATTGAAAAAGGGATCCGACCCCATGCGTTTTTCGATGCCTGGCAGCGATTCATCCACGCATGGCGTGGATCTACCGTGTCGACCAAGGTCGACACCTACCCACACCGCCCCGCCATCCCACGGAATGCCGCTTTTGCTTTTGCTGTTGCTGTTGCCGGCCAGCGGCCGGCACTACCAACGGGTGCCGGGCGCAGCCCGGCCGACCACCCTCAATCCTGTTCGCGGTGGTAGGTGGCCACGTCCTGCCAGCCCATCTCGCGGGCGTGCCGGGCCATGCGCTCGGCCAGAAACACCGAGCGGTGCTTGCCGCCGGTGCAGCCGAACGCCACGGTCACGTAGCTGCGGGTGCCATCCCCCAGTTTCGGCAGCCAGGTATCCAGGAAATCCATCAGCTGGGCCAGGTAACGCTGCACGTCGGGCTGCGCTTCCAGATAGTCGCGCACGCCCGGCTCGCGGCCGCTCAGCGCGCGCAGGTCCGGGTCCCAGTGTGGATTGGGCAGCACCCGCGCATCGAACACGAAGTCCGCCTCGGCCGGTACGCCGCGCTTGTAGGCGAATGATTCGAACAGCAGCGACAGGCCGGTGGCATGGTCCATCGCGAACTCGGTGATGATCCGCCGCCGCAGCTGGTGCACGTTGAGGGTACTGGTATCGATCACCGCATCGGCCTCGCGGCGCAACGGTGCGGTCAGCTCGCGCTCGCGGGCGATCGCTTCGGGCAGCGACAGGCCCAGCTGGCTCAGCGGATGGCGACGGCGGGTGTCGGCGTAGCGCTTGAGCACCGTTTCGTCGCTGGCCTCGAAGAACAGTACCTTCACTTCCACGCCGGCGTCGGTGGCCAGCTGCCGCCAGTCGCCCAGCTGGCTCAGGTCGGCCTGGCCGCGGACATCGATGCCTACGGCCAGGCGGCGCGGTGCGCTGCCGTCGTGGTTGGCCAGCAGGCTGCGCACGAAGTCCGGCAGCAGGTGGATCGGCAGGTTGTCCGAGCAGTAGTAGTCCTGGTCCTCGAAGGTCTTCAGGGCGACGGATTTACCCGAGCCGGACAGGCCGCTGACGATGATCAGGGTCGGGGCGGTGGGGATTGCGGTGCTCATGGACAGGCTCTTCGAGGGGCAGGAGGATCAGGGTGTTCGCCGTTCCAGCAGGTTGCTGTGGCGGGCGATGAACATGGCCGCCGGGTCAATGCCCTTGGTGCGCAGGATGTGCAGGCGGGTGGCGGCTTCGGTCAGCACGGCCAGGTTGCGGCCGGGCATCACCGGCAGGGTGATCAGCGGAACGTCCAGGTCCAGCACATGGCGGGTGCCCGAGTCGCCGGTCAGACGCTCGTAGCCATGCGGGGTGGGTTCGGTCATCGGCTTGGTCAGGTGGACGATCAGCCGAAGGTATTTGTTCTTCTTTACAGCCGTGTCGCCGAACATCTCGCGCACGTTCAGCACGCCCAGGCCGCGCACTTCCAGCAGGTCCTGCAGCAGTTCGGGGCAGGTGCCGTCGAGTACATCCGGGGCGATCTGGGTGAACTCGGGGGCGTCGTCGGCGACCAGGCGGTGACCACGGCTGAGCAGCTCCAGTGCCAGCTCGCTCTTGCCCGACCCGGCCTCGCCGGTGATCAGCACGCCAATGGAATAGATCTCCATGAACACGCCGTGCAGGATCACCCTCGGTGCGAGCGTGCGCGCCAGGTGGTAGGACAGGTGGTTGAGCAGTTCGTGGCCGCGCTTGGGCGACAACCACAGCGGCGTGCCGGATTCATCGGCGGCGGCGCGCAGGTCTTCCGGGCAGGCCTGGTTGCGGGTCAGCACCAGTGCAAGCGGGTGCGACTGCATGATCTTTTCGATGGTCTCCCAACGCTGGCGCGGTTCCAGCGCATCCAGCCAGGACAGTTCCTCGGTGCCCAGGATCTGCACCTTGTTGGGATAGATGGCGTTGAGGTAGCCGGCCAGCGAGGGACGCCGCGAGACGGTATTGCCGGCCTCCAGCTCGCGCTTCTCACCGGATTTTCCTGCGGCCCAGCGCAGCCCCAGCCGCTCGCGCTGCTGTTCGAACAGTTCACGGGCGGTGATGCTGGTATTCATGCGGCGCTCGCAGGTGGGGTCATGTCCAGCGCCTCGCGCAGGGCCCGGGCATCGCCGGCCTCACGCAGGGCCTGGCGGATATCCGGCGCGGAAAACAGCTCGGCCAGCTCGGACAGCAGCATCAGGTGCTGGTGGGTGTAGTGGGCGGGGACGGCCATCGCGAACACCAGGTCCACCGGCTCATCGCCGCCGAAGTCGACCGGGCTCGCCAGACGCAGCAGGGCGCCACGGGGGCGGTCCAGGGTCGGCGCGCGGCCGTGGGGGATGGCGATACCGTGGCCGATCGCGGTGCTGCCCAGGGCTTCGCGCTGGCACAGGTTCAGATAGATCTGTTCGGCATTGGCCTGGCGGCAGGCCAGCAACCCGGCGGCGGCCTGCAGGACGCTGTCGCGGTCGGTGGCCGCGCAGAGCTGGGTCTGCACGGCCGCCAGGAGGTCAGTCAGGGGCATGTCTGCGGGGAACGGTGGCGATCAGCCACCATTGTCACCCACCGGCAGCGGTGCGTGCTGCTGTTTTTTCTCCTTGTGCTTGATGACCAGGCGGTCAAGCTTGTCCGCAAGCAGGTCGATCGCGGCATACATGGTCTGGCCGCCGGCCTCGGCGTGCAGGGTCTGCCCCGGGATGTTGAGGCTGGCGTCGACGTGGTGTTCGGTCTTCTGCAGCTTGAGGGTCACCCGCGCTTCGCAGTGCTGGTCGAAGTGTTTTCCGATCCGGGCCAGCTTCTCCTCCACATAGGACTGCAGGGCCGGGGTGACTTCGACGTCTTTGCCAAACGTTTCGATGCGCATCGGGTTTCTCCTGTGTTCGGATGTGCCAATGAACCTCTCCGCCGGGCGCGGCGGTGCGTCAAGCGATTCTGACCCTTTCGTGCGAGGCGGAGATGTTCATGGCTTCACGATACTTCGCCACGGTGCGTCGCGCTACTGGAATTCCCGACGATTTGAGCAGGTCAGCCAGCTTGGCGTCAGAAAGCGGCTTGCGCGGGTTTTCGTCGTCGATCAGGCGCCGGATCATCGCCTGGATGGCGGTGCTGGACGCCTCGCCACCGCCTTCGGTATCGATGCCCGAGGCGAAGAAGGCACGCAGCGGCAACGTGCCGCGCGGTGTGCGCACATGCTTGCGGGCGATCGCGCGCGACACCGTCGACTCGTGCAGGCCCAGTTCGGCGGCGATCTCGCGCAGGGTCAGCGGACGCAGCGCCTGTTCGCCGAACTCGAGGAAACCGGCCTGCTGCAGAATCAGGCTGCGTACCACCCGCAGCAGGGTTTCACCGCGCTGCTGCAGGCCCTTCAGCAGCCAGCGCGCCTCCTGCAGCTGGCCACGCAGGTAGCCGGCGTCGGCCTCGCCACAGCGGCGGATCAGCTGTTCGTAGCCACGGTGGATCACCACCTTCGGCCCGGCATGGGCGGCCAGCGCCGCGCGCCAGATGCCGTTCTGCCGCCACACCACCACGTCGGGCACCACGTAGGTATCCTGCGAAAGCGGCGCGATCTGGGTCCCCGGACGCGGGTCCAGCGAGCGCAGCAGGGCGACCGCTGTCTCGACCTCGTCCAGCGGCTGTTTCAGTTCATGGGCCAGACCGGCGACGCCACTGCGTGGCAGTCGTTCCAGCGGGCCTGCGGCAATCTGCCGCGCCAGCGCCAGGCCCGCGGTGTCGCCAGGCAACAGATCCAGCTGCAGCTGCAGGCATTCGCCGAGCGTGCGCGCGGCAACGCCGACCGGGTCGAAGCGCTGGATGCGATGCAGCACCGCAAGGATTTCATCCTCATCGGCATGAACCGACGGCAGCAGGGTTTCGGCGATGGTGGCCAGCGGTTCGCGCAGGTAACCGTCGTCGTCCAACGCATCGATCAGCGCAGCGCCGATGCTGCGGTCGTGCATGGAAAGATGCGACAGGTGCAGCTGCCACAGCAGGTGGTCGGCCAGCGTCTCGGTTTCGGCCACGCGCTCGGCGGCGCTGCCGGCGTCATCATCATCGTCGAAGCTGCCGCCACTGCCGGCAGCGCTCCAGTCGAGCTCGGCCGGTGCCCAGTCGTCGCCATTGTCGGTGCGTTCGGCCGGCGTGTCGGCGTCCGTGTTGTCGCCGCCTTCATTGGCGGCACTGCTGTCGTTGCTGTCGGCCCAGTCCAGCAGCGGATTGCTTTCCACGGCCTGGGCAATTTCAAGCTCCAGCTCGGTCGTGGACATCTGCAGCAGCTTGATCGCCTGCTGCAGCTGGGGGGTGAGCACCAGCTGCTGTCCCAACGATGTCTGCAGCCGAGTCTTCATGCCTGTGCCGAATGGAAGGAAAGGGACCCAGCACCTGCGGTCACAGCTTGAAGGAATCCCCAAGGTAGACGCGACGTACGTCAGCGTTGTCCAGGATCGCCTCCGGCGAGCCCTGGGCCAGCACGGTACCCTCGGCGAGGATATACGCGCGGTCGCAGATTCCCAAGGTCTCGCGCACGTTGTGGTCGGTGATCAGCACGCCGATGCCACGCTGCTTGAGATGGGTGACGATGCGCTGGATTTCGCCCACCGAGATCGGGTCGACACCGGCAAACGGTTCGTCGAGCAGGATCAGGCGCGGCTGCGCGGCCAGTGCGCGGGCGATCTCGCAGCGACGACGTTCGCCACCGGACAGGCTGGCACCGAGCTGGTCGGCGACATGGCCCAGCTGCAGCTCGTCGAGCAGGCTGTTCAATTCGCGCTCGCGGCCGGCCGAATCCAGGTCTTCGCGCAGTTCAAGCACCAGGCGGAGGTTGTCGGCCACGGTCAGCTTGCGGAACACCGACGGCTCCTGCGGCAGGTAGCCCACGCCCTGCTTGGCACGGGTGTACATCGGGTCGCTGGTGATGTCCTTGCCGTCGAGCACGATGCTGCCTGCATCGGCGGCGACCAGGCCGACGATCATGTAGAAGCAGGTGGTCTTGCCGGCACCGTTGGGGCCGAGCAGGCCGACCACTTCACCGGCGTCGAGGGTCAGCCCGAAGTCCTTGACGACTTCGCGCTGCTTGTAGCGCTTGCGCAGGCCCTTGGCGACGAGCATTACTTCTTGCTCCCCGCCGGCTTGGCCGGCGTGCTGGCCGGAGCCGCCGCCTTGGGTGCGGCGGCCGGCTGTGCCGCCGCGTTCTTGTTCTTCGGCGGAATGACAGTGCGCACGCGGCTGCCATCGCCACCGGAGTTCATCTCCCCGGTGCGGGTGTTGTAGACCATGCGCTGGCCGGCATTGGTGCCGCGCGCGCTGGTGACCTTGTAGCTGCCGGTCAGGGTGATGATCTCGGTCTTGATGTCGTAGTCGATGCGATCAGCCACCGCGTCCATCCAGGTGCCGTCGTCGAGCTGCTGCTTCATCGTGGCCTGCTTGCCGGTGAATACCGCACGCACGGCCTCGCCGTCCTTGAGGTAGATCTCCGCTTCGGACGCGCGGATGTCCAGCGTGCCCTGGGTAACGGTTACGCCCTGCGAGAGCACGGTCTTGCCATCGCCGGTGAGCACGCCCGACTGAGCGCCCGAGTCGATGGTCATGTTCTCGTTGCGGTCGGTGGACTTGGCAAAGCCAACGCTGGGAACAAGGAGACCGAGCGCGAGTACGGCTGCAAAGGGAATCTTCATCGGGGTCCGTTCTACCGGTGGGGCCGTCCGGGAAACCGGCGGCGGGTGGGTGGGCCGCCTTCCTTGCGCCGGTCCGGGGACGTCGCAGGAGGGTGGCGGAATCAGCGTCGGGGCGTGTATCGGCCCTTGGACTGGCTGAGGAAATGATACGTGTTGTTCTTCGAATCCACCTCGAAGCCCACGCCGGACTGTTCCATGCCGGGACGGGTCATGGTGACCCGCGCATCGGTGCGGGCACGGTTCTCCTTCGGGAACACGTCCAGGTGGTCGGTGCGGAACGTGGTCGGCACCACGCCCGGATCGGCCGGACTGTCGCCAGCGACATTGCCGCGCAGCTTCATCTCGTCGCCCTTGGCGCTGAGCCAGCCGGTCTCGGCGCGCAGGGTCCAGTGCTTGCCATCCTTGTCCGGCATCTCGAACAGTGGGGTGGCGATGTTGATGGTCTGGTCGCCGCGCTGCCGTTCCAGCCGCGGTGCGCGCAGGGTGGTCGATTCCTTGCCCTGCTCATCCAGTGCGACGATCTGGAAGTCGTGCAGGATGTAGTCCACGCCGGCGTCCTGGCCGGCAGTGGCCGGGCCCTTGTCACGGTTGCGCAGGGCGGCCCAGCTGCTGAGCAGGGCCGCCAGCAGCAGGCCGATGCCGAGCACGGTGCGCCAGTTCAGGGTGGGCAGGTTCATGCGCCGAACCTCGCCAGGACCGCGTCCACATGGCCCTGGGCGGCCAGCAGGATGTCGCACAGTTCACGGGCGGCGCCACGTCCGCCATCGGCGCGGGTCTGCCAGTGCACGCGCTCGGCGATCCACGGGTGGGCGTTGGCTGGCGCCACCGCCAGGCCGACCGCGCCCAGCGGCGCCAGGTCCGGCAGGTCGTCGCCCATGAAGGCCACCTGCTCCAGGCCGATGCCATGCTGCGCACACAGCGCCTGCACGCTGGCCAGCTTGTCGCCCACGGCGATCTGGGTGTCGATGCCGAGGTCGGCGCCGCGCTTGAGCGCGGACTGGCTGTTGCGCGCGGTGATCAGCACGGGATGGATGCCGTGCTGCTGCAGCAGTTTCAGGCCCAGACCGTCCTGCACGAAGTACGCCTTGCTCTCGTTGCCGTCCTTGTCGTAGTACAGCCGACCGTCGGTGAGGGTACCGTCCACGTCGAAGCAGGCCAGGCGGACGCGGGCCGCAGCGGCATGCAGGTGGGCGGGGAACGCGGGCAGCGGGGACCAGGGCATCAGGCGATCAGGCTCGGTGGGGGCGTGTGGGGCATTACAGACTGAATGGGGTCTACGGACTGTCGGTTAAACCACCCGGGCCCGCAACAGGTCATGAATGTTCAGGGCGCCGACCGCACGGCCCTGGCCATCGACCACGATCAGGCCGTTGATTTTCTGGGTCTCCATCTGCCGCGCGGCCTCTACGGCCAGCTGGTCGGCACCGATGGTGCGCGGGTTGCGGGTCATCACATCGGCGATCTTCGCGGTGCGCACGTCCAGCGCGCTGTCCAGCGCCCGGCGCAGGTCGCCGTCGGTGAACAGGCCGATCAGCACGCCATCGGCGTCGACCACGGCGGTCATGCCGAGCCGCTTGCGGCTCATTTCCACCAGCGCCTCGCTGAGGCTGGCATCGGCGCTCACGCTGGGCAGGTCCTCGCCGGTATGCATGACATCGGTGATGTGCAGCAGCAGGCGACGGCCGAGGCTGCCGGCCGGGTGCGAGCGGGCGAAGTCGTCGGCGGTGAAGCCGCGTGCGTCAAGCAGGGCTACGGCCAGCGCATCGCCCATCGCCAGCGAGGCGGTGGTGCTGGAGGTCGGCGCCAGCGCCAGCGGGCAGGCCTCGGCCGGCACGCTTACATCCAGGTGGATGTCGGCGGCGGTGGCCAGGCTCGACTGCGGGCGGCCGGTCATGGAAATCAGCACGTTGCCCTGGCGCTTGAGCACCGGCAGCAGCATCAGCACCTCATCGGACTCGCCCGAATAGGACAGGGCCAGCACCACGTCGGCTTCGGTGATCATGCCCAGGTCGCCGTGGCCGGCTTCGCCGGGATGCACGTAGAACGCCGGTGTGCCGGTGGAGGCCAGGGTGGCGGCGATCTTGCGGGCAATGTGGCCGGACTTGCCCATGCCGGTGGCGACCACCCGGCCGCGGCTGGCCAGGATCGCCTCGCAGGCCTGCTGGAAGGCCTCGCCAAGGCGGTCGGCGACGGCATCCAGCGCCTGCCGCTCGATCTCGAACACGCGGCGGCCACTGGCGACCAGGCCGGCAGGGTCGACGGAACGGGGGGGCAACAGGGATTCGGCCATGCGGACGCCACGCAGCGGAAGTAGAATGGAGGCACATTTTATTAGGAAAGCCCGTTGGACGCCGACACCATCCGCAATCTGATCGAAACCGGCCTGCCTGGCGCCCGCGCCGATGTGCAGGGCGATGATGGCGTGCATTTCGAAGCGACCGTGGTCTGCGAGGCCTTCGCCGGCAAGATGCCGCTGGCCCGCCACCGCATGGTCTATGCCACGCTGGGCGACCTGATGGGCGGCGCGATCCACGCGCTGGCACTGAAAACCGTGACCCCGGCCGAAGCCGGCTGAACCGCAGAAGATCCCGAATACATGGCCAAGATCGTTGTGACCGGCGGCGCTGCGCTGCACGGTGAAGTGAGCATCTCCGGCGCCAAGAACGCCGTCCTCCCCATCCTCTGCGCGACCCTGCTGGCCGATGAGCCGGTGGAGATCACCAACGTGCCGCACCTGCACGACGTGGTCACCACGGTGAAGCTGCTGGGCGAGCTGGGTGCCAAGGTCACCATCGACCAGGGCACGCTGTCGCGTGGCAGTGCGATCGTGGTCGACCCGCGTTCGGTCAACCAGCACGTTGCGCCGTACGAGCTGGTCAAGACCATGCGCGCCTCGATCCTGGTGCTGGGCCCGCTGCTGGCCCGCTTCGGCGCGGCCGAAGTGTCGCTGCCCGGCGGCTGCGCGATCGGTTCGCGTCCGGTCGACCAGCACATCAAGGGCCTGCAGGCGCTGGGTGCCGAGATCGTGGTCGAGAACGGCTTCATCAAGGCCAGCGCCAAGCGCCTGAAGGGCGGCCATTTCACCTTCGACATGGTCAGCGTCACCGGCACCGAGAACGTGCTGATGGGCGCGGTGCTGGCCGAAGGTACCACCATCCTCGACAACTGCGCGATGGAACCGGAAGTGACCGATCTGGCGCATTGCCTGATCGCGCTGGGCGCGAAGATCGAAGGCCTGGGCACTGCCCGCCTGGTCATCGAAGGCGTCGAGCGCCTGTCCGGCGGCCGCCACGAAGTGCTGCCCGACCGCATCGAAACCGGTACCTTCCTGGTCGCTGCGGCGATGACCGGCGGCAAGGTTACGGTCAACCGTGCGCGCCCGAACACCATGGACGCGGTGCTGTCCAAGCTGGTCGAGGCCGGCGCGAAGATCGAGACCACCGAAGACACCATCACCCTGGACATGCAGGGCAAGCGGCCGAAGGCGGTCAACCTGACCACCGCGCCGTACCCGGCGTTCCCGACCGACATGCAGGCGCAGTTCATGGCACTCAACTGCGTGGCCGACGGCGTGGGCGTGATCAACGAAACGATCTTCGAGAACCGTTTCATGCACGTCAATGAACTGCTGCGCCTGGGCGCGGACATCCAGGTTGAAGGCCACACCGCCATCGTGCGTGGCAGCGAGCACCTGAGTGGCGCACCGGTAATGGCCACCGACCTGCGTGCGTCGGCGTCGCTGATCCTGGCCGGCCTGATGGCCAGCGGCGAGACCACCATCGACCGCATCTACCACCTTGATCGTGGCTACGAGAACATCGAAGAGAAGCTGTCTTCGCTCGGTGCCACCATCCGGCGCGTGCCATGATCCTGCGCGGCAAGTTCAGCCCGCGCCGCAAGGCGCTGCTGGCCCTGGTGCTGATCGTGCTGGCGTGGCTGGGCTATGCCTGGTACGCCAACATCGCCATCACCCAGGGCATCGAGCAGAAGGACATGGACTGGAACGGCGACGGCACGGTCTCGCGTGACGAGATCATCGAATCGTTCTACGCGGTCGCGGTGAACGACAGCCAGGACGGCAACCGCCATTGCCGCACCTTCGTCTGGCGCAGCACCGGCGAGCAGATCCGCGTGGACTGCCGCACCGAGTTCAAGCCGGCCGCGGCCGAGGAAAAGAAGTAAGAACAACGCCCGCGAAAGCGGGCGTTTTCTTTTGGTAGTGCCGGCCGCTGGCCGGCAACCCCGTCAACCTCGTGGAGCACCGCACAAATGCCGGCCAGCGGCCGGCACTACCGGTTTGCCCGTCAGTTCATCGCCTTGATGGTCAGGTCCAGCGCATCGCGGCCGCTCTCACGCTGCAGCATGCGCGCCGGCACCGGGAATTCCGGCACGATCCAGGCGATCAGCTCCTTGTTGCCGTCGGCACGCGAGACCTTGGTGGCCTCGTAGCTCTTGCCGCCCACGGTGATCGATTCCTTGCCGATCACGCGGTAGGTCATGTTCTTGATGCGGCCTTCGTCGACCATGCGATAGGTCAGCGGCTTGCCGGCGGCCAGGTCGCGGGCGATCGCCAGATTGATCAGCAGCGCGTCCATGTCGCCCGTCTTCAACGCGATGGGGCCCGCACGGTCCGGCTTGATGTCGCCGGTCCAGGTGGCCTGGTTGCTGGTCCAGTTGTAGTTGGCCTGCACATTGCGCTTCTTCACCAGCAGTGCCGAACGGTCCTGGCTGCTGAGCGGGCGCAGCTGGCCACGCACCTCTTCGAACACGGTGCTCTGGCTCAGGTCGGCCAGCTGGTTCTTCACCTGCAGCGTGTAGCGCCACTTGTTGGCTCCCTCGCTGCTCAGCGTCATGCTGCCATTGGCCTGCATGCCCATGTAGCTGGCCAGGTAATCGGCCTTGAATGGCTGCAGGGCCATGGCCGGCAGGCTGGCCACCGACAGTGCGGCTGCAGCGATCCAGGTGAGGGGGCGGGTCAGGGTGCTCATGCTCAGACTCCTTGGTACTCGATCAGGCGCAGATCGACGCGGTCTTCGCCGTCTTCGCGTTGCAGGATGCGCACCGGGGTGGGGACACCGTTGGCGATCCAGAGGATGGTCTCGTTGTTGCCGCCGTTGGTCCGGTAGACCCGCAGCGCGTTGTAGGACAGGTCGCCGACCTCGACATTCTCGGTCTGCGGCGCGGCCTGGTAGTCGTGCTGGCGGACCTTGCCCATGTCCACGTAGCGATAGTGCATGGTGGCGCCCGGGCGGGCATCACGCATGATCGCCAGATTGATCAGCAGCGCGCTCTGGTCGCCCGGCTGCAGCGCGATCGGTTGCGCACGTTCCTTCTTGACGTCGCCGCTCCACTGCGCGGTGCCGGCCTGCCAGTTGTACGTGCCGACCGCTTTCTTGCCCAGGAACAGGCCCTTGCGCACCGTGCTCTGGCTGAGCGGCGCATAGACGCCGCTGCGCTCTTCGAACACCGTGCTCTGCTCGATGTTCAGGCCCAGCACGCTGGCGAAGCCGCGGCGGCCGACCACCTGCATGTCCACCCGCCACTGGTTGCCGCCGGTGTGGGTGACCTGCATGCTGGCGTCGCCGGCCTCCTTGCCTTTGTAGAAGGCCTGGTAGGTCGCGGTGAACGGCTGCAGCGGCGGCGGCTCCCAGGCCAGCGCCGGGGGCATCGGCACGGCCGGTTCTGCGGGCGGCTGTACTACGGGCGCCGGCTGCGCAGGGGCCGCAGGCGCTTGCACCTGGCCCCAACCCACGCCGGGAAGCACGACAAGCGACAGCAGCAATGAAGTGGACAGCAGGGTCGTGGTCTTCATGGAGGACAGGAGCTGCAGGAGGGGGGCAGGATGCCAGCCCCGCAGTCAGCGGGGCGTGTGCGTGGGCGTTACCGGTTCAGGTTCCCGGCGGAATCTAGGGCCAGTGGGCTAAACAGGGGGTGACCGTCCAGGTGCGGCTGCCCCTCCCGTTCAGTCAGGCGGCCGGCGCACAGCAGCTGGAGGGTGGCGATCAACAGGGGATGCTCCACCGCCAGCACGCGCGCGGCCAGGCTGTCGGCGTCATCGCCGGGCATCACCGGTACCCGTACCTGGGCCAGCACGGCGCCGGCATCCAGTTCGGGAACGACCAGATGCACGCTGGCCCCGTGCTCGGCATCGCCGGCGTGCAGCGCCCGCGCATGCGTATCCAGCCCTTTGTGCAGTGGCAGCAGGGAGGGGTGGATGTTGACCAGGCGGCCATTGAAGCGCTGCACGAAGGCTGCGCCGAGAATGCGCATGTAGCCGGCGCAGACGATCCAGTCCGGCGCGACCGCGGCCAGTGCATCGCCCAGGGCCTGCTCGTAGGCGGCGCGGTCGTCGAATTCCTTCGGCGCATGTGCCCAGCGCAGGCGTGCACCGACCCGTTGCAGCGCGGCGGCGGCTGGGCGGTCGGAGAACACGCCGACAACCTCGGCGGGCAGGCGGCCGTCGGCAATTGCATCAAGGATGGCCTGCAGGTTGCTGCCGCGGCCGGAGGCGAGCACGGCAATGCGGGTGGGCGTGGTCATTGCCGGGCACTCCGGCGGATCAACGGCCAGCTCAGCAGGCTGCCCACGGTCGCCAGCAGCATGTCGGCATGCGCGTCCCACATGTCGCCCTGCTGCCCGTTGTAGGCCTCGGCGGCGTCGGGCGAAAGGGCCAGTGCGATGGCCCACTCGAACCACTCGTAGACCAGGCTGGCGCACATCACTGCCATCACCGCCAGGGTGAAAGCCTGGCCGCGGCGCAGCGCCGGCCAGGCATGGCGTGCCAGCTGCAGCAGCGCAGGCGTGAAGCAGACGCCGAACAGGAAGTGGATAAGCCGGTCGAAATGATTACGCTGCCAGCCAAACGCCACATTCGGCGACCAGCCGGTCAGCGTCTGCGCCCATGCGTCGTAGGGCACGTTCGAGTACAGCCAGCGCGCAGCCACGCAGTGCAGTGCAATGAAGCCGCAGATCGCGATGAAGGCACCGTTGCCCAGCCAGCCACCCCGGCGGTCGACCCATAGCAGTGCGGCCAGCCCGATCACGGTCAGGGTGCTGTGCAGGGCCTGCTCGGTGGGCCACAGCGGGTGGATCCAGCTGATCGCGAACACCGCCAGCACGGCGGCGAAGGCCAGCTTCTTGGGGCCCGTGAAACGGGAAGCGGCAGGCGAGGCGGTCGTGGAGAGGGCAGGCGCGGACATGGGGAGTCGATCAGGGGAGGGGGCGTCTGCCGGCAAGCTCAGACGCTGAGATGGTCGCCACGGTCGAACAGTGCGGCCATGTCAGGCTTGGACAGGAACACCCAGGCATAGGCGGTCAGGGCCATGCCCAGCGGGCCAGCCAGTACCGCCAGCCAGGCCGCGCGCTGGCACCAGGCCAGCCCGGTGCGGCGCGACAGCAGGCGTGCGGTGTGCAGCTGCACGACGCCAAGCGCGGCAGCCAGCAGCGAAATGACCCCGTACACCGTGGCCAGTACCGCGCCATCGGCCAGCCCGCGTGAGCTGGCGACCAGGCCGATGAAACCGAGGAATGCCAGCGCGGCCATCCAGTGGAAAACCGCCAGCGCGTAGAACAGCACCTTCAGCGTCTGCAGGTGGCTGGCCAGCTGCAGCTGCGCCAGGGTCTGCTGCGGCAGTGGCGGTGGTGCGCCGGGTGTCGTCATGTCGTTGCACCCCTTGCATCGAAGGCGGCCTTGACCTGCGGGCGCAGCAGCGTAACCAGGGTGAATACCCCCAGAACGGTGCCCAGCGGCGCGCACAGGCAGAGCAGGCCGGCCACGATCAGGCACAGCAGGTGGCGACGACGCTGGGCCAGGCAGCGTCCGGCCTGGATGACGAATGCGGCCATGCCCAGGCCACCGGCGACGAACACGGTCCCCAGCACCGTGAACACCCAGCCGAACAGGCGCTGTTCGGCCGGCGACGAGGGCTGGCCCCCGGAGTTCATCGGCAGATGGCCGCTCAGCGCACTGATGCCGAGCACGATGTACAGAATGAAAAACAGCGAGAGCAGCGCGATCAGGCCGCCGAACACGTAGTGCGCGATGGACAGCGCGCGCAGGTGGTCAGCGTCCTGCCTGCTGAAGACCGGCACGGCCGCCAACGGCGGCGGTACCGGGGTGGGTGCCAGGGGGGGCGTTGCGTCCATGCGGGCTCCTCGGGGTCGGGTTCAGCCGATGCGGACGCGCTCGGCGCCTTCGGCGGTGACCACCTGGCCGATGGTCCAGTGCTCCAGGCCCTGCGCCTTGACCGCCTCGGACACCGCAGCCACCTGGTCCGGCGCGACGATCAGCACGAAGCCGATGCCGCAGTTGAAAGTGCGCCACATCTCGCTGTCGGCCACCGCGCCTTGCTTCTGCAGCCACTGGAATACCGGCGGCAGGGTCCAGGACGAGGCCTGGATGTCCAGGCCGAGGCCGTCGGGCACCACGCGGATGATGTTCTCGGTCAGGCCGCCACCGGTGATGTGGGCCATGCCGTGGATGGCGTCGCCGTGCGACTTCAGCAGCGACAGGATCGGCTTCACGTACAGGCGGGTCGGTGCCATCAGCGCATCGACCAGCTTCACGCCACCTTCCAGTTCCAGGTCGGCCGGGCGGCCGGCGCGGTCGTAGATGCGGCGCACCAGCGAGTAGCCATTGGAATGCGGGCCGGACGAGGCGATGCCGATCAGCACGTCGCCGGCGGCCACGCTGGCGCCGTCCTTCAGCTCGCTCTTCTCGACCGCAGCGACCGTGAAGCCGGCCAGGTCGTACTCGCCCGGGGCGTACATGTCGGGCATTTCAGCGGTTTCACCGCCGATCAGCGCGCAGCCGGCCTCGGTGCAGCCGTTGGCGATGCCGCCCACCACCGCTGCGGCGGTGTCGATGTCCAGCTTGCCGGTGGCGAAGTAGTCCAGGAAGAACAGCGGCTCAGCGCCCTGCACCAGCACGTCGTTCACGCACATCGCGACCAGGTCGATGCCGATCGTATCGTGGCGGTTCAGCTGGTGGGCCAGCTTCAGCTTGGTGCCCACGCCGTCGGTACCCGACACCAGCACCGGCTCGCGGTATTTGTTGGACAGGTCGAACAGGGCGCCGAAGCCGCCCAGGCCGCCCATCACTTCCGGGCGGAAGCTGCGCTTGACCAGGGGCTTGATCCGCTCGACCAGCGCGTTGCCGGCGTCGATGTCGACACCCGCGTCACGGTAGGTGAGGGGGGAGGGGGCGGAAGACGGGGTGTTGGTCACGGGCGTCGGCGCTGGCAGGGGTTGAACGAGCGATTTTAACAGGCCGCATTGGCGCAAAGGCCGTATTCGGGCAACAATTCCCCCGGATTCGTCGAGCCAATGGATGTCCTGATGCGCCGCAGCCTGATTCTGACCCTGCTCCTTGCACTGAGCCTGCCGGTGGCCACGATGGCCCAGAGCGGCCTGCGCACCGAGGGAGATGTTGCCACCGCCTCGGGTGCGTACGAGGCCGAAGTGCCCGTCAACAGCCAGGCCGAAGCCGATCGCAACGGCGCCCTGGCCCGTGCCCTGAGCGTGGTGCTGGGCAAACTGTCGGGCGACCGCAACGTGATGTCCCGCCCCGGCGTGGTGCAGGCGCTGCGCAACGCCAAGGACTACGTGGCCAGCTACGACTACAAGCAGGACCAGAGCGTGGGCGCCAGCGGCGCGCCGAGCTTCAGGACCCTGCTGGTGGCCCGCTTCCGCGAGGATGACGTTGACTCGCTGGTCTCGGCGCTGGGTCTGCCGCTGTGGCCGCAGCCGCGGCCGAAGCCGGTGGTGTGGTTGGCCGTCGACGACGGCAGTGGCCCGCGCCTGGTCAGCGTGCAGCAGGCCAACGCCGCCCGCCCGCTGCTGAACCGCGCCATCGAGCGGGGTTACAAGCTCGGCCTGCCCAGCGGCGGTGCCGCCGAACAGGCGCTGGCCGGTGCCATCTGGCGCCAGGACAGTGCCGCCGTGGCCCGCGCCTCGTCGCGCTACGCGCCGCCGATGCAGCTGATCGGCAAGCTCTACCGCGCCAACGGCGGCTGGCAGGCGGACTGGGTGTTCGTCGACAACGGCCGTGAGCTGAACAAGTGGACCAGCAAGGACGCCAACGCCATGCGCGCGATGGCCGCCGGTGCCGACGGCGCCGCCGACGCGCTGGTCAGGCGCTATGCCAAGGCGGGTGCCGCCGTCGGCCAGGCCGGGACCTACCGCGTGGTGGTCACCGGCATCAACAGTGCCGACGACTACCTGCGCCTTGCCGCCGGGCTGCGCGAGGTGCCGGTGGTGCGCAATGTCACCCCGCTGCACGCCTCGGCCGGCCAGCTGGAGCTGAGCCTGGAGATGACCACCGGCCTGGCCGGCTTCAACCGCATGCTGGGCGACAACGGCGTGCTGGTGCCCAGCGCGACGCTGCCGGCCCTGCCGACCCCGATCGATGACACCACCGGTGCCCCGGTGGCCGTGCCGGTCAGCAACGAGTACCGTTTGCGATGACCCTGACCCCGGAAGCCGAAATCGCGCAGTTCCTGCGCCGCCTGAAGTACATCCTGTTCGCCGGCCTGGTCGGCTGGGTGGTGTGGCTGCTGGCACCGATCCTGACCCCGTTCGTGCTGGCGCTGGCGCTGGCGTGGCTGGGCGACCCGCTGGTGGACCGCATCGAGGCCACCGGCCGTTCGCGCATGACCGGCGTGGTGCTGGTGTTCGCGGCGATGGTGCTGGTGATCGTGGCGCTGCTGCTGGTGCTGGTGCCGATGATCGAGCGCCAGATCACCACCCTGATCGCGGTCGCGCCGCAGGCACAGGCGTGGCTGATGGAGAAGGGGATCCCCTGGTTCGAGCAGAAGACCGGCCTGGAAGTGATGCAGTGGCTGGATCCGGACCGCCTGATCGAATGGGTGCGCAGCCACTGGCAGCAGGCCGGCGGCTTCGCCACCACATTCATGGGCTACGTCTCGCGTTCGGGCTTTGCGATGGTGACCTGGGTGGTCAACATCCTGCTGCTGCCGATCCTGGCGTTCTATTTCCTGCGCGACTGGGACAAGCTGGTCGAGCGGGTGGCGTCGGTCATTCCGCGCAACCAGATCGGCACCATCAGCGCGTTGGCGCGCGAGTCCAACGAGGTGCTGGGCGCGTTCATCCGCGGACAGTTCCTGGTGATGCTGGCATTGGGCGTGATCTATGCCGGCGGCCTGACGCTGGTCGGCCTCAAGCTGGGCTTACTGATCGGCCTGATTGCCGGCCTGATCAGCTTCATACCGTACCTGGGCGCGACCACTGGCGTGCTGATGGCGGTGATCGCGGCACTGGTGCAGGCGCAGGGCTTCGACCTGAAGCTGCTGATCCTGGTGGGCGTGGTGTTCACCGTGGGCCAGCTGCTGGAAAGCTACGTGCTGACCCCGCGTATCGTCGGCGACAAGATCGGCCTGCACCCGGTGGCAGTGATCTTTGCGGTGATGGCCGGCGGCCAGCTGTTCGGCTTCCTCGGCATGCTGCTGGCGCTGCCGGTGGCGGCGGTGACCAATGTTCTGCTGCGCTATGCGCATCAGCGCTACCGACAGAGCGAGCTGTACGTGGGCGAGAAGCCGGCGATCGTGCTTGATGGCGTAGTGGACGCCCCCCATATCATCGTTCCGAACGACAAGGGCCCCGACCTGAAGTGATGGGTGTGCCGCAACTGCCGCTGGCCCTGCATTACCCGCGGGACCAGCGCCTGGAGACCTTCATCGGCGCGCCGGATGGCGCGCTGGCGCAGCTGCGCGCGATCGCGGTTGGCGCCAGCCACGACTGGGTCTACCTGGAAGGTGCGGCGGGAACCGGCAAGACCCACCAGGCGCTGGCGATGTGCTCCAGCGCCGAGCAGGCCGGGCGCTTGCCGACGTACGTGCCACTGGCCAGCGCCGCCGGCCGCGTTCGTGCAGCGCTGGATGGGCTGGACGCACGCGAACTGGTGGCGCTGGACGGGCTGGACGAGGTTGCCGGCAATCGCGAGGACGAGATCGCGCTGTTTGATTTCCACAACCGCGCGCGCGCTGCAGGTGTAACCGTGCTGTACACGGCGCAGAAGGCGCCGGGCGAGCTGGGCCTGGTGCTGCCGGACCTGCGTTCGCGCCTGGGCCAGTGCGTGCGCGTGCTGCTGCAGCCGCTGGATGAGGAAGGTCGTGCTGCGGTGCTGCGCGAGCGTGCACTGCGACGCGGCCTGGCCATCGACGAAGCGGCCATCGAATGGCTGCTGTCGCACACCGGCCGTGAGCTGGGTGGATTGATCACCCTGCTGGACTGGCTGGACCGCGAATCGCTGGCGGCGAAGCGGCGGATCACCGTGCCGTTCCTGCGCCAGGTGCTGGAAGAAGGCCGGCCTCGTTACTGAGGGCGGGGTTTGTTGGCAGGGCTGCGCCCTGCACCCGCAGAAGCAACGTCAACGTCAAAGGCTGGCTTCCTGAGGGGAGGCGGGGTGGGTCAGGTTGCGGGGGACGGCGCAAGTACGTCCATGTAGCCTCGATCGCGCCATCCATGGCGCTCACGCCCCCGCAACCTGAGCCACCCCGCCTTCGACAGGTTCCCGCGATCTGCCGGGACTGCGTACTGCACTGCTGACTGTTGACTGCTGTTGGTGGGTGACGACCGTTGGTCGTCACCGGAGCAAGCGCAGCGAAGCGACCCGCTTTTGCTTTTCTTTCCTTTCTTCCGTGGGCGTCCAGCCACGAGGGGCTCAGCCGTTCGCCGCCAGCTCCACATCCAGCGCGCGCAGGCGATCCACGGTCCCGACATCGGTCCAACGCCCCCGATGGTGCTGCCCCGTCATCAACCCCTGCGCCATGAAATGCTTCTGCAGCGGCACCACCGAGAACCTCGGCGGCAGCCGCTCGCTGCCCGGCGCATCGCCGATCACCGCGCGCCAGTCGGCCACGATCGAGGGGCGGTACACGCCGATGCCGGCATAGGTCAGGCATGGCCCTGCGCGGTCGTGGTGCAGCAGGCCCTGTGCATCCAGCCGATAGTCACCGTTCGGGTGCTGAACCGGATTGTCGACCAGCACCAGATGTGCCTGGCCCTGCGGCTCGCGCGGCAGCGTGGCGAAATCGAAATCGGTCCAGATATCGCCGTTCACCACCAGGAACGGGGCATCGCCCAGCACCGGCAGTGCATTGAGGATGCCGCCGCCGGTTTCCAGCGGGGTCTGCCCTTCGTAAAGGAAATGCAGGCGCAGGCCCCACTGGCTGCCATCACCCAGCGTCGCCGGGAACTGCTCGGCCAGCCACGCGGTGTTGACCACCACCTCGCGCACGCCGAGCGCTGCCAGGCGCTCCAGGTGCCAGACGATCAGTGGCTTGCCGGCCACTTCCAGCAGCGGCTTGGGTGTGTGCAGGGTCAGCGGGCGCATGCGCTCGCCGAGCCCGGCGGCAAAGACCAACGCCTTCATCGGGCCACGCGCATCGGTGCGCCCAGTTCGGCCAGCGCCGGCTTGATGCGGTTTTCCAGCAGCTGCTGCAGAGGCGCCAGCTCGCGATAGCGTGGCAGCACTTCATCCAGATAGCCGATGAAGCGCGGTGCGTCGTCCAGGTAATGGCCCTTGTTGTCGCGGTAGCGCAGGCGGCAGAACAGGCCGAGGATCTTCACGTGGCGCTGGATGCCCATCCAGTCGGCATCGCGTAGGAAGGTGGCGCGGTCGGGCACCGGCAGGCCGGCGTCGCGCGCGCGTTCGTGGTACTGCGCCAGCCACGCGTCAACGCGCTGCAGCGGCCAGCTCAGGAAGGCGTCCTTGAACAGGCTCACCGCGTCGTAGGCGATCGGGCCACGCACCAGGTCCTGGAAATCCAGCACCGCGGGGCCGTCGTCGACCGGCATCAGGTTGCGCGGCATGTAATCGCGGTGGGTCATCAGCTGGGCCTGGCCCAGCGCGTTGTCCATCAACCGGCGATGCACCAGCTGCAGCCCCTCGAGCTCACCGCAGTCCAGTTCCAGGTTCAGGTGACGCTGCAGGAACCATTCGTCGAACAGGCCGGCATCGCGCTGCAGCAGCGCTTCGCCGAACTGGCCGAAGTCGGCCGGTACCGGAATCGCCTGCAGGCGCAGCAGCTGTTCGATCGAGCGGCCGAACCATTCATCGGCATTGCGCTCGTCGAGGATCCTGGCCAGGGTCGGGCCGCCGAGATCTTCCAGCAGCAGGAAGCCGGCCTCCAGGTCCTGCGCCAACAGTGCGGGCACGCGCAGGCCGTGGTCGTGCAGCAGGCCGCGCATGCGCAGCCACGGCCGCGGATCTTCCAGCCCCGGTGGGGCGTCCATCACGATGTGGCTGCCACGGGTGCTGGTGGTACGCCAGTAGCTGCGCATGCCGGCATCGACCGAAGCGCGCTCGACCACCGCGCTGGCATCGTCGAGCTGGGTACGGGCCCACTGCAGGCGCCGCGCGCTGCGCTGGGGATCGGAGGCGGGTTCGGTCATGCGGGCATATCCGGGCGCGCCGGGCGCGCCAACGTCGGGAACAGGAGGGGAAGGAGGTACGGGGTCAGCGGCGGCCGCTGAACAGGCGCAGGACGGCCAGCACGGCCACCGCGCCCACCACCGCACCGAGGAAACCGGCCGGTTCGCCGGGGGCGTACCAGCCCATGTACTGGCCGAACCAACCGGCCAGCAGTGCACCGAGAATGCCCAGCACGATGGTCAGCAGGCAGCCCATGCGGTTGTTGCCGGGCATGAAGAAACGCCCGAGCAGGCCGACGAAGAAGCCGACCAGCAGGATGTACAACCAGCTGCTGCTGCCGAACAGACCATTCATGCGCGCGGATTCCGCTTGAGTGTGGACGCAGCCTAGCAAGGCCAGGCTGCGTCCGTCACCGGTGCCGGATCAGCAGCAGCCGTGGTCGCCGTGGCGGGTGCCGCTGTCGGCAGCCACCGGCGAACCGCTGGTCTCGCCACGCAGGCTGGCGGCGTAGTGCTCGCTGATCACCTTGGACACGCAGGCGGTGACCTTCTTGCCCATCGGGATGTGCAGGAACTCGTTCGGGCCGTGCGCATTGGAGTGCGGGCCGAGCACGCCGGTGATCATGAACTGCGCACCCGGGAACTTCTCACCGAGCATGCCCATGAACGGGATCGAGCCGCCTTCGCCCATGTACATTGCCGGCTTGCCGAAGAAGGCCTGGCTGGCGTCCTCGATGGCCTGGGTCAGCCACGGCGCCATCGCCGGGGCGTTCCAGCCGGTAGAGGCCTTTTCCAGGTCCAGGGTGACCTGCGCGCCGTTCGGCGGATCGCGCAGCAGCGCTTCCTTCAACAGTTCGCCGCAGGTCTTGCCATCGGCGGTCGGCGGCAGGCGCAGCGACAGCTTCACCGAGGTCTGCGGGCGCAGCACGTTGCCGGCCGATTCCAGCGGCGGCATGCCGCCGACGCCGGTGACCGACAGGGCCGGGCGCCAGGTGCGGTTGAGCACCAGCTCGGTCAGGTCCTCGTTCATCGGACGCAGGCCGTCGACCATCGGGAACTTCTCGAAGATCTCGGTATCGACCACTTCGGCGGCGCGCTTGGCCTGTTCCAGGCGTTCGGCCGGGATCTCCACGTTCATGCCGTCGATCAGGATGCGGCCGGTGTCCTGGTCCTCGATGCGCGACAGCAGCTGGCGCAGCAGGCGGAAGCTGGACGGCACCACGCCGGAGGCATCGCCGGAGTGCACGCCTTCGTTGAGCACCTTCACGGTGAAATTGCCGCCGGTCAGGCCGCGCAGCGAGGTGGTGCACCACAGCTGGTCGTAGTTGGCGCAGCCCGAATCCAGGCAGACCACCAGCGACGGCTTGCCGATGCGGTCGGCCAGGTGGTCGACATAGGCCGGCAGGTCGTAGCTGCCGGACTCTTCACAGGCTTCGATCAGCACCACGCAGCGCGCGTGCGGCAGGCCCTGGGCCTGCAGCGCCAGCACCGCGGCCAGCGAGCCGAAGATGGCGTAGCCGTCGTCCGCACCGCCGCGGCCATACAGCTTGTCGCCACGCAGGACCGGGGTCCACGGGCCGAGATCGTCGTCCCAGCCGGTCATTTCCGGCTGCTTGTCCAAGTGGCCGTAGAGCAGGATGGTGTCGTCACCGGTCTCGGCGCCGGTGGCCGGAATTTCCAGGAAGATCAGTGGGGTACGGCCTTCCAGGCGCACCACTTCAACCGTCAGGCCGGGCAGCTGCTGGGCCTTGGCCCAGTTCTCCATCAGGGTGACCGCCTGTTCCATGTAGCCGTTCTGCACCCAATTGGCGTCGAACATCGGCGACTTGTTGGGAATGCGGATGTAGTCGACCAACTGCGGGACGATTTCGCTGTCCCACTTGTCATTGACGAATTGGCCGAGCTTGGCGCTGTCCATCTGATACTCCGGTTGCATGGGCTGTGATCGCGCCATTCTACGCCTGTGCCGCGGGTAGGGTTTTTCCTACATCACGTCGGGTATTTGGCTGGCTTACGGAAATCCGGGAAACCGATAGGCTGTGCACATGTGGTGACGGACACTGTTCCTGCCGACGGGATTGCCGGTCGGGGCGGCCAGAATCACAGGGAGATACACGTCGTGCCTTGGAGTGTCGTGTTGAGGGCACTGGTGCTGGTAGTGGGGATCGCTGGGGCGCATGCCGCCGAACCGATCGACATCAACCGCGCCGATGCGCAGGCGCTGCAGCAGGGACTGACGATGGTCGGGGCCGCCAAGGCCGAGGCGATCGTCGAGCACCGGCGCAGACACGGCCCGTTTCATCGCGTCGAGGACCTGGCGCAGGTGAAGGGGATAGGGAAAGCGATCGTCGAACGGAATCGACAGCGGATCACCGTAGGCAACAGGTTGTTGCCGGCGGATCCGGTACCCGGATCGGTACCGGTGCGGACCGTACCCAGGCGCTGACAGCAGGAATCGTCGGAACCGGCAGGAGGCTGGTTCACCGGTCGCGGACAGGAAGGCCGTGACCACCGACCGCCGCAGGACGCGGCATCAATCACCAGGATGGTGGCATCACAGACCTGTGGAAGGGGCTGAGATACAAACAGGACAGACGCGGCCGCGTGCAGGATGCAACGCTACCCCCACAGCGCAGGATGCGAGGGGGCGGCAGCAGGCCGACAAGGACGTAACGATTGCCCGGTACGACACATGGCTGTGTCGCCGGGCAGTTTCATTTCCGGCGCCTGGTTTTGCCGCGGCCACCACGGGCCGATGGTGTACGTTGGCCGCTCTGCATGGAAAGGACCCCCGCTGGATGCTTCCGCACCGCCCCACGACCCTGATGCTCGCCCTTGCACTGGCCCTGCCGCTGCTGGCCCATGCCGCTGCGACGACACCGGCTGCCAAGCCCGCAGCTGCCACCGCCGGCACCGCCGAGGTGCGCGGGCCGACCGACCTGAAGCCGGGCGAATACCTGTGGCATCCGGAAATCTCGCCGACCGGCCCGATCGTGCTGGTGGTCAGCCTCGATGAGCAGCGTGCCTACGTCTACCGCAACGGTATTGCCATCGGCCTGACCACGATCAGCTCGGGCAAGGCCGGGCACGAGACACCGACCGGCGTGTTCACCATCCTGCAGAAGGACAAGGACCACAGGTCCAACCTCTACAACAGCGCGCCGATGCCGTACATGCAGCGGCTGACCTGGGATGGCATCGCCCTGCATGGCGGCAGCCTGCCCGGGCATCCGGCCTCGCACGGTTGCGTGCGCCTGCCGCAGGCCTTCGCGCAGAAGCTGTTCAGCGAAACCCAGCGTGGCGATACCGTCGTGGTGGCCGATGCCAAGAGCTCGCCGATGACCCTGGCCTATCCGTCAGTGCTGGCGCCGGTCAATGCACGCGGCCAGGCCCTGCCGGAGACGGAGGGTGGGGCGTCGGCACAGGCCTGGTGGAACGACAGCGCGGCGCCGGCCGGGCAGGTCGGCATCCTGGTCAGCCTGCATGACCAGCGCCTGTACGTGCTGCGCGATGGCGTGATGATCGGCGAGTCGCCGCTGAAGGCCGACGCGCTGCCGGCCTTCCAGGGCACCACCCTGTTCGTGATGGGGCAGGGTTACAGCGATACGCCCAGCCCGCTGGACGCGAACCAGCGCCTGCACCAGTGGACGGCCTACCCGTTGCTGGGCCAGGACCGTGCCCAGGCCACGCCGGACCTGCTGGCCACCCCCTCGCTGCCGATGGCGCTGCCGGCCGAGTTCGCCCGCCAGCTGTACCGGGTGCTGGTGCCAGGCACGACCCTGCTGGTGACCTCGCTGCCGGCGGTCCGCCCAAGCCCGGCTGAATCCGGAATGCAGCCGGTCTTGGAATCCGAGCCGCCAGGGTCCACCCTCAAGGGCAACTGAGTCCCTTCGTTGTGCCCATGACTGCATCCCGCCTGTGCCGGCTGGCCGCGTTCGGCCTGCTGGCGACCTCGGCCAGCGCCCCGGCGCTGGCACAGACGCCCGCCCTCGCCACCAGTGCCGATGATCTGGCTGCCTTGCTGTCGCGCAGTGCGCCCAAGGCCGACCGCCACGTGTTGCAGCTGGCGGCGCACGCCATGCGCTGTGCGTTGCAGCGGCCGGAGCTTGGCATCAACGGTGATCGACTGAGCGTTATCGATTACTCGCGGCCGTCCACCGAGCCGCGCCTGTGGGTGTTCGACCTGGCCCACCAGCGCCTGCTGTTCGAGGAATGGGTGGCGCATGGCCGCAACAGCGGCGAGAACCGCACCGAGCACTTCTCCAACCGCGATGGCAGTTTCATGTCCAGCCTCGGCGCGTTCACCGCGCAGGAGACCTACATGGGCGGCAACGGGTATTCGCTGCGCCTGGCCGGGCTGGAACCGGGCTTCAATGACCGCGCGCGCGAACGCGCGATCGTCATCCACGGCGCGCCATATGTGAACCCGGCCACCGCGCAGCTGCAGGGGCGGCTGGGCCGCAGCCTGGGCTGTCCGGCGGTGCGCCTGTCGGTGGCCAAGCCACTGATCGATGCGTTGCGTGGCGGCACGATGGTGTTCGCCTATTACCCCGACCAGGACTGGTTGAAACACTCGCAGCTGCTGGCCGGCGGGTGCGGCGGCCAGGGCACGCTGGCCACGCGGTGATGCACGATGGCGCGCGGCGTGATGCAATGCGCCGATGAACGTCGACTCCCTGCTGCACACTCCGAGCCAGGTCATCTCCCGCCTGGACTACCGCCGCGAACGCTGGCGCAACGGCCTGGGCTGGACGCGCGAGATCCTGCGCCTGCCTGCGCAGGGCGACGACTGGGCGCTGCGCCTGTCGGTGGCCGAGATCGAGCTGGACGCGGCGTTCTCCGCGTTTCCCGGCGTGGAGCGCGAGCTGGTGCTGCTGCAGGGCAATGGCGTGCGCCTGCGCTTCGAGGATGGCCGCGTGGCCGAAGTCCTGCCGCCGCATGGGCGCGTGCGCTTTGCGGGCGAGGAAACGCTGCACGGCGAACTGGTCGACGGCACCACCCACGACTTCAACCTGATGTGGAAGCGCGACCTGCTGCAGGCCGAACTCCTGCATCGGCCGCTGGTGGGCTCGATGTTCTTCTTCTGCGAACCAGGCGTGGCCTGGGCGCTTTACCTGTTGGCCGGTCATGCCGAATTTGGGGCTGACAGCGGTCTGCCGCCGATGCACGCTGGCGATACCGCGTGGTTGGCGGCCGGTGAACGGCAAAGGCATGCGTTGCAGGGCGGGGGCGAGTTGCTGGCGATCCGGGTCAGTGCGGCGGCGGGATGATTCCTCGGCGCCGGTGGGCGCTATCCACGCATGGCGTGGATCTACGGGTGTGCGATTGCCACGCTGCCCGGACACGCCGTTCAGTAGATCCACGCCATGCGTGGATGGCGCCACCGACACCGCGTCATGGTGCGAACCAAGGTTCGCACCCATCAGGAGGCAGTTCGCACGCATTGACGCCGTTCAGTAGATCCACGCCATGCGTGGATGGGGCCTCCGACATCGCGCCATGGTGCGAACCAAGGTTCGCACGCATTGACGCCGTTCAGTAGATCCACGCCATGCGTGGATGGGGCCACCGACACCGCGCCATGGTGCGAACCAAGGTTCGCACCCACCAGGAGGCGGTTCGCACGCATTGACGCCGTTCAGTAGATCCACGTCATGCGTGGATGGGGCCACCGACACCGCGTCATGGTGCGAACCAAGGTTCGCACCCACCAGAAGGCGGCTCGAACCCGCTGTAGATCCACGCCATGCGTGGATGGGGCAACCTCAATACACATCGCGCCGGTAACGACCGGCCAGCAGCAGCGCTTCCTTGCCTGCGGCGCCCAGCACCTGCTCGATCACCCCATCCACGGCCGGGGCCATGCCCTGCAGGCTGCCGCAGACCAGGATCGTCGCGCCGTCATCCACCCACTGCCGCAGCGTTGTTGCTTCGGCCAGCAGCCGGTCCTGCACGTAGCGATGCGCACCGCCATCGCGGCTGAACACAGCATCCAGCCGCGCCAGCGTTCCGCTCGCCAGCATTGCCTGCAGCTCGTCGCCGAAATGGAAGTCGTGTGCAGCGGTGCGCTCACCGAACAGCAGCCAGGTGCGGCGTGCGCCCTGCTGGGCACGTTCGTGCAGGTGGGCGCGCAGGCCGGCGATGCCGGTGCCGTTGCCGATCAGCAGCAGCGGCACATCGGCGGGCACGCCATGGAAATTGTCATTGCGGCGCAGGCGCAGCTGCACCGGCTCGCCGATGGCCACGTGGTCGCACAGCCAGCCGCTGCCGATGCCAGGCGTGCCGTCCGCGCGCAGCTGGCGACGCAGCAGCAGCTCCACCGCGCCGTCGGCCATCACCGAGGCGATGGAGTACTCGCGATGCGGCAGCGGCTGCAGGGTCGCCAGCAATGCGGGCAGATCACCCGGGGGAACCAATGAAGGCAGGTGCGAGCGCGCGACGCGTGTCAGCAACGTCTGCCCGTCATCCAGCACCCTGTCCGCATCGAAGCGCTGTGCGTCCAGCCAGGCACGCACGGTGTGCGACGCATGCTGCGGGCCGATCTCGGCGATGTCGCCGGCCTGCCACTGCACATCTGCGCCGGCCGGTGGCCGCAGGCGCAACCAATACACTGGACCGCCGGGGCTGCCCGGGTTCAGATGTTCGCGCTGCAGCAGCGTCCACGGCTGGTATTCGGCCGGGCTCCAGTCGGGCAGTTCACTGGCGCCGCCGCCGAGTTGTCCCAGCAGCTGTTGCCAATGACGAAGCGCTGCCGGATCGGCGTTGTCGACCTCGATCGCATCGAACAGCGGATGCGCGCCGTGCTGGCGCAGCCATTGGTCAAGCTGGTGGCCGAATCCGCAGAAGTGACCGTAGCTGCGGTCGCCCAGTGCGAGCACGCCGTAGTGCAGGTGCTGCAGTGAAGGCGGCGAGACCATGACATCGCGCAGGAACGGCAGCGCGTGGTCAGGCGGATCGCCTTCGCCGGTGGTGCTGGCGATGAACAGCGCGCGCTGGCTGTCGGCCAGCAACGCGGCGTCGACGTCGTGCAGACCGCGCACGCGCACCGGCACGCCGGCACCACGCAATGCCTCGGCACTGCGTTCGGCCAGGTCGCGGGCAAAACCGGTCTGGCTGGACCAGACCAGCAGGATCGGCGCGGTGTCAGCGGAGGCGGCATCGTCGCGCGGGCGCCCACGCCACCACAGTGCGGCGCAGGTCAGCGCATACAACGCCGTAGCGAGCACCGCGATCTGCGACTGCCGCGCCGGTGGCGCGCCCTGCCACCAGGCTTCGCCGAGATGCAGGCGCAGCAACGCCGAACCGATCAGCGCCAGCAGAAGCAGGACCAGGGCGTTGCCGAGCCAGGCGCGTGACGGCCGGGTGCTCATGCATCCTGCTCGTCGAGCAGGCGCTGGAAGGCGCTGCTAAGGAACTCCCGCGCGCCGTCCGCTGCACGCTGCAGGTAGCGTGCAGCCAGGCCTTCGCGCTCGGCCAGTGCCATGCCCTGTTCGCGACCAAGGACGGTCAGTGCGGTGGCCCAGGCATCAGCATGCATCGCGTCGTCTGCCACCACGGTGACCGCTGCGGCGACCTGGCGCACCGGCCTGCCGCTGCGCGGGTCGAGGCTGTGGCTGTAGACCTCGCCATCGGCCTGGTACTGATGCCAGCGATCGCCGGAGGTGGCGACCGCCTTGCCATCCAACGCCAGCACCCGCAGTGGTGTTTCGCTGTGCGCGTCTTCTTCGGGTGCGGATTCCACCAGCACGCGCCAGGGATGGCCATCCGGTTTGCGGCCGTAGCCGGCCAGCTCGCCGCCGACTTCAATCAGCGCTGCCGCAATGCCTTGCTCACGCAGCCAAGCCGTAACGTGATCGACGCCGAAGCCCTTGGCGATCGCCGAGAGATCCAGTTCCAGTCCACCCGGTTGCAGCAGCGCATCGCCCTGCCACTGCAGGCGCCGCCAACCGCAACGCTCACGCGTGGCCTGCAGGGTAGCGTCGTCGGGCGGGCGGCGTTCGCCGGCGTGTGCACCGAAGCCCCACAGCGCAACCAGCGGACCGATGGTGGGGTCAAAGGCGCCGTCACTGGCGGCAGCGATGGCGTGTGCGCAGGCCAGAACGTGGCGGGTCTCGGCCGGCAGCACGCACCATTGGCCAGCGTTGGCGCGGTTGTAGCGACTCAGGTTCGAGCCGGGCTCCCATGTGCTCATCTGCGCCACCACCGCATCCAGCCGCGCCTGGATGCCGGCATGCAGTGGATGCAGGTCGCGCTGGCGCGGCGCGACCAGCGACACGCTCCAGGTGGTGCCCATGGTGGTGCCGCCGAGGCGGGCGATGTCGAGCTGGGGATCAGTCATGGTGATGCGTCGTGGCGGCGATGCCGGGGTGTGCCCGGCATCGTGGTCCACATCACTGCGGCAGCACTTCCAGCGTGGCGACGTAGCTCAGGCGGCGCTTGGCGGCCTGCTTCACCGAGGTCTTGTTGTCTTCGGTGCCGGTTTCCAGCCAGTACATGCCGGCTTCCGGCCAGGTCACCTTGATCTCGCCCTTGGCGTCGCTGGTGAGCTTCAGTTCGTCCTGTGCGTTGCGGTAGCGGGTGGCGCCCCGCACGATCTCGAACTCCAGGCCAGCGGTCGGCTTGCCATCGACCAGCACGCGGAAGGTGGCTTCCTCGCCGGCGAACAGGTCGTTCGGGTGGCCGACAGCGACCAGCTCGATCCCCCGGTTGGTCGGCTTCAGCGCGGTATCGTTCGGTGCACCGTTGGTGACGAAGGTCTCCACGCGGCCGATCGACTGGCTCAGTTCCAGCTTCTTCGCGTCCTTGGGCAGTTCGCCAAGGGTCGCCACGCTGCCGCGCCAGCGCTTGCGCTCGCCGTTCTGCTCGTAGGTGGCGAACAGGCCGTCATTGACCGAGGCGATGCGGTAGGTGCCCGCCTGCTTCAGTTCGATGTCGAACACGCTGCGGTACTTGCCGGTGGTCGCGTTCTGCGGCTGCACGGTGCTGCCGTCCGGCGCGGTGATCACCAGCGATTCCAGTCGCAGCGGCACGTGGTTGAAGTAGAACAGGTCGTTGGAGACCGCACCGTCGACGGTGATCCACGGTGCGTTGCCGGCGATCACGGTCTGCGAGGGCAGCAGCCAGGCCTTGTGGGCCAGGGCGGAGAAGGGAAGGGCAGCGGCCAGGGCGGCGGCGAGGACGAGCGTGCGCTTCATGCGGAAGACTCCAGTGGATGCGGGGTGATGCGGCAAGGAGAAGGGGATTACGACTTAATCCCCTCCGTCCCCTTTTCAGGGTTTGACGGACAGGGTGACCTGACCCAGTTCGGTGGCGCCCTGCGCCTTGCCGCTCTGCGCGGCGGTGGCCGGCCAGGTGAAGGGGATCTTCAGCAGTTCGCGGCCGCCGACTTCGCGCACCGCCTCCACCACCAGGGTGTAGTTGCCCGGGGCCAGCTGCTTCAGTGCCGGCTGCCTGTCGCTGAACGACAGTGTGTGCTTGCCGGCCGGGCGGGTCGGGCCGGTCACGCCGTCCACCGGCACCTGCAGGGTACGGCCACTCTTGCGCCACCACTGGCGCAGGTCGGGCAGCCACTTGGTGCCGTGGCCCTCGCTGTTGCTGGTCTGCTGGTACCAGACCGACAGGTTGGCCGCGACCTTCTGGTCGGCGCCTTCCAGCCACACCGCCACATACGGGCGGTGGTACTCGGCCACGTTGAGCTTGGGCACTTCGACGTTGATGTCGAGGGTGGTGGCATAGGCCGGCGAGGTGGCCAGCAGGCCGCTGAGGGCGATGGTCAGGGTGACGCGCATGGGGCGGCTCCGGAGGAACGGATGGAATTCACGGTGGAAGTCAGTGGATCAGCAGCAGGGCGATCAACAGCGGGATCATCAGGCCGAGGCCGACCAGCGGCCAGGTCATGCGCCGTTGCCGCGCATGCAGGTGCAGCAGGAACAGGCCGGTGATGCAGAACACCAGGCAGGCCACGGCGAACAGGTCCAGGAACCAGCCCCATGCGGGGCCTGCGTTGCGGCCCTTGTGCAGGTCGTTGAGGTAGGAGACCACGCCGCGCGAGGTCGATTCGTACTCCACCGCGCCGGTTTCGCGGTCGATGCTCAGCCAGGCGTCGCCACCGGGGCGCGGCAGCGACAGGTAGATCTCCTCGGCCGACCACTCGGCCGGGCGGCCGCCGATGGCGATGCCCAGCTGCGTGTCCAGCCAGTGCCGGGCCGGGCGCGGAATCGGCGCGTTGCCGTCCTCGCGCGTGCCCAGCTGGCCCAGCAGCTCGGCCGGCAGTTCCAGATGCTGGTTCTGCACCTGGGGTTTGGCCTCGATCTTCGCGGCATGGTTGAGAGTCAGGCCGGTCACCGCGAACAGCAGCATGCCGATCAGGCACACCGCCGAGCTGATCCAGTGCCACTGGTGCAGCGTCCGCAGCCAGAAGCCACGGTTCTGTTGCTGCTGCACGGTGGAAAGGGCGGGACGGCTCACGGCACGGTTCGAGGCGGACGGGGACTGCCCATTACATCATTGATGAGAATAGCTCGCAATTGCGTATCGTTCTGTATCCCGGAGCTATTTCGGGTTGCCGGCCAGCGGCCGGCACTACCGATCGGTGGATCCACGCCATGCGTGGAGCAGGAGCAGGGCGCGGCGATCAGAACTTCGCGTTCAGCGAAATCCAGTAGCTGCGGCGCTGGTCCTTGGTCGCATAGTCGTCCACGCAGTTGAACTCGCTCTGGCTGATCAACAGGCACGACTGCGAGACGAAATCCTTGTCGAACAGGTTGTTGACCCGTGCGTTCACCGTCAGCCAGGGCGTGGCCTTCCAGCTGCCACCGAGATGGAAGATCGTGTAGTCCTCGTAGTAGCGGGTGTGGCTGGCGCCGTTGGCGTCCAGCAGCGTGTCGCGGTAGCGGTCGTAGCGGCCCTCGCCGATCAGCGACAGGCTGACCGCTTCGTTGACCTGCCAATTGAGGCTGGCGTTGGCCATGTGTTTTGCCGGCATGGTGCCGCTGATCGGCAGCCCCTTCTGTGCGCCACTGGTCTGCTCGCTCCTGGTCCAGGTGTAGTTGCCGCGCAGCTGCAGGGTGTCGAGCAGGTCAACGTGGGCGGCCAGTTCGGCACCCCGCGTTTCAGCCTTGTCGATGTTCACGCTCTGGGTGAAGGTGCTGTAGCCCAGTGCGGCCCAGCCCGGGCCGATGTCCACGCAGTAGCCGCTGCCGGCGCGCGCCACTTCGCAGTTGGGGAAGGTGCCGCCGCTGGCGATCTTGTCTTCGAACGTGTTGAAGAAGCCGGTGACGTTGAAGCCCCAGCGCTGGCCCTCGTAGTAGGCGGCCAGCTCGTAGTTGGTGCTGGTTTCAGGCTTCAGGTTCGGCGAACCGACCAATGGCAGCACGCCCTGGCCACCGAAGCCGGTGATGCCCGGGAACAGCTGGTCCGGTCGCGGGGTCTTGTAGCCGGTGCTGACGCCGCCCTTGAAGGTCCACGCATCGCTGGCGTTCCACACCAGGTAGCCACGCGGGCTGACGTGGCTGCCGAACACGTTGTGGTCGTCGTAGCGCAGGCCGAAGGTGGCGGTGAGGGTGTCGGTCAGCGCCCAGTTGTCCTCGGCAAACAGCGCCCACATGCGGTGTTTCTGCTTGACGTTGCTGCGGTAGCCGGCGCCATCCATGCCAAACACACCGTCGACCATGTCAGTGTTGTTGTACTGGCCACCCACCGTCAGCTTGTGCGCGCCGAAGTCCAGGTCGAGCATCGTGTCGAGCACGTAGCCTTCCAGTTCCATGCTGCGCAGCGGGCGCGGCAGGAACGCCTGCAGGCGCGCCGTCTCACTCGGGTTGAGGGCGGCCAGGGCGTTGCCTCGGCTGGCCGCACAGTGGTTGGCGGCGCCAGTGCGGCGGCAGACGTCATTCCACAGCGTCTGCAGGTTGGCACGCTCGTCCAGGGTCAGCGGCAGCGAACGACCCAGGTTGTTGCTCTTGCTGTGGGTCAGTGAGGTCTGCCAGGTGCCGAAGCCGTAGCGGCCCTGGTGGGTCAGCGACAGCTGATCGCGCTCGTAGCGCTGGTAGGCGGTGTAGCCCACGCGCGGCTGCACCACGCGACGGGTGACGGTGCCGCTGCCGTTCGGGTTGGGAATGATCGCATTGCCGACGCGCCACAGGCTGGCCAGGCTGTCGAGGGTGCCGGTCTGGCCTTCGCTATTGTCGTATTTCTGCCGCGACACGTCGTAGTCCAGCCACAGTTCGTGATCGTCGTTGATGCGGAAGTCCAGGCGCACACCGGTGTTCCAGTTGGTGTTGGCGATCGACTTGCCGCCACCGCCGAAGCCGATGCTGCGCTCCCACGGCGTACCGTCGGGAAGGGTCAGTGCACCCCATTCCGGGTTCGAGGCCTTGGCATCGTAGTAGCTGCCGCGTACCGCCAGGCTGAGGCGATCCTTCAGCAGTGGGCCGCTGAGGTAGAGGTCGGTGGTGCGCGCATCGCCGAACTGGTCGTCCTGCTGCACGGTGAAGCCTTGGGTCACCGAGCCGTGCCAGCTGTCCTGGTTGCGGCGGGTGATGATGTTGATGACGCCGCCCATCGCGTCGGAGCCGTACAGCGTGGACATCGGCCCGCGCACGACTTCGATGCGTTCGATCGCCTCCAGTGGCGGCACGTAGGCGAACTGGCCGCCACCGAAGTTGTTCGGGTAGATCTGGCCGACATTGCTCTGGCGACGGCCGTCGATCAGCACCAGGGTGTACTCGGACGGCAGGCCGCGCATCGACACGGTGGCGCGGCCGTTCTTGTCGGTCGCTTCCAGGCCCACGTCGATGCCTTCGACGTCGCGCAGGGCGTCGACCAGGCTGGTATACGGGCGCTTGCTCAGTTCCTCGCGGCTGACCACGCTGATGCTGGCCGGGGCATCGATCACCTTCTGTTCGAAGCCGGAGGCAGTGACCACCACCTTGTCCAGCGTCTGCGGTGCGCCGGCGGCGTCACCGTGGGCGAAGGCGGGGCTGGCGAAAGCCGCCAGCACGGCGCTGGTCAGCAGGGTACGGGACAGGGACGAACGGACACGATGGCGCTGGGCCATGGCAGTTACCTCGAAGGATGCAGGGTGGCGCGATGCCGTGCGCGAAGGGCGCGGCAGGCACGGAAGGCCCGGTCAGGGGCGGCAGGGATGAAGCAGACAGCGGCGTGCAGGCGCGACCGCGCAGGCGGTCACGCCAGGCCGTGGATCAGGCGAGCGGCGGCGCCTGGCCGCGTTGCTGGCGGCGCCCGGGCGCATCGGCCCAGGGCGTGTCCGGAGCGGCCAGCGGCCAGTCCGGGCGCACGCCGGGCATGGCCGGCGTGGCGGGTACGAGTTCGAGTTCAGTGCGCAGCCAGTGGCTGGCCAGCAGCAACGGCGGGTGTGCCTGCTCGGCCGCTTTCACCGGGGTGGCGGCACAGCGGCGCAGCTTGGCCGGCGCCTCTTCCTGCAGGGGGCTTTCGCCACCGCGCTCTTCCAGCGGCATCTGCATGGCCATTCCGGCCTGGGCCTGTGGCAGCAGTGGCAGGGTGCCCAGCAGCAACGCCAGCATCGCCACCCATGCCAGCAGGCTGGCCAGCGCCGGACGCTGGCCGCGCATGGCGGTGCCCATCTTGCGATGGATGAGTGGGCGAGGGCGAAGCGGACGCAGCACGCAGGGGTCCCCAAGGGTCTGCCGGCAGCGGCCGGCATCAACGGGGCGTGATTGTAATGAGAGCCGTTAGCTGTTGCAAATGAGAATGATTGCCAAAATGCCGCAGGCCGGCCCGGCAAGGCTCAGACTTCGCTCCAGCGCCGCAAAAGGTTGTGGTACACGCCGGTCAGCTGCAGGATCGCCTCGGCGTCGCCGCCGGTCTGCCGCAGGCGCTCGATCGAGCCATCCATTTCCCACAACAGGCGGCGCTGCACGTCGTCGCGGATCATGCTCTGCACCCAGAAGAAAGAAGCCACGCGTGCGCCACGGGTAACCGGCCGCACCTGGTGCAGGCTGCTGGACGGGTACACGACCAGGTCGCCGGCCGGCAGCTTCACTTCGTGCTCGCCGTAGGTGTCGCCGATGATCAGCTCGCCGCCTTCGTACTCCTCGGGCGCGGACAGGAACAAGGTGCAGGAGATGTCCGAGCGCAGCTGCTCGCCATTGGCCAGGTTCATCACCGCACCATCGACGTGGTAGCCATAGGCGCCGCCACCGCTGTAGCGGTTGAAGCGCGGCGGCAGGTACTTCAGCGGCAGCGCGGCGCTGAAGAACAGCGGGTGCCGGGCCAGCGCGACGAGGATGATCTCGCCCAGTTCGCGGCGTAGCGGCGAGGCCTCGGGCAGCTGCTGGTTGTGCTTGGCCTGCGCGCCCAGATGGCCGACGGTCTCGCGGCCATCGGTCCAGTCGGCGGCATCCAGTCGGCGGCGGAAGTCGGCCACCTGGTCGGCGCTGAGAATGTCGGGGATGTGCAGCAGCATGCGGGGCTCCTCAGAGGGACGGCGGTGCGACCAGGGCGCGCACCTGCGGATGCGGCGACGCGGCCAGTTCCGGCACGATGTGCGCCATGAACGCCGGGCTGCCGTGCGCCAGGGCGAGCCGTAGCCAGTGCACGGCCTGCTCGACCTGGCCGGCGTGCAGCAGGATCGAGGCGTAGTTGGCCTGGCCGCGGAAATCGCCGGTCTCGGCCGCGCGCCGGTACCAGCCCAGGGCGGCCTGCGGATCGCGCTCGATCTCCAGGCCGTCTTCAAGGTGGCGGGCCAGCAGGTTCATCGATTTGGCATGGCCCAGGTGCGCGGCACGGGTGTACAGGGCCAGTGCCTGCGCGCGGTCCTGGGGCACGCCGCGGCCGGTGGCCAGCAGGTTGGCCAGGTTGTACAGGCCCCAGTCCAGCCCGGTGTCGGCCGCGCGCCGGTACCACACCGCGGCCAGCGTGGGATCGGGCGTGGTGCCCTGGCCCAGCTCATGGCAGCGGCCGAGCATGTTCATCGCCATCGGCGCGCCGTTGTTGGCGGCGGTTTCGTACCAGAGCAGCGCAGCCGAGGCGTCCTGCGCGGTGCCTTTACCTTCCATGTGCATCTGCGCGAGCAGCAGCTGCGCCTCGACCTGCCCGGCCTGTGCGGCGTCGCGCACGCGTGCGAACGCAGCCTGTGGATCGTGCTGGAGCAGCTCGGCCAGGGCGTCGCTGTCGATGGGGGTACGGGTTGCCATGGGGTGAGTATCGCCGGAAACAAAAACGGCGGCAGGAGCGCCTGCCGCCGTGGTGGAGCGCGGTTACATCAGAACTTGACGTTCAGTGCCAGAGTGGCCGAGCGACCCGGGGCGATGCTCGCGTAGTGCGAGGCATAGGCCTTGGTGAAGTAGGTCTTGTCGGTCAGGTTCTGCACGTTGAGCTGCAGGCTGATGTTGTCCTGGATCGCGTAGCTGGCCATCGCGTCGAAGCGGGTGTAGCTCGGGATCCACTTGGTGTTGGCGACATCACCGTACTGCTTGTCCGAGTAGAACGCGCCGGCGCCGAGGGTCAGGCCGATCGGGAAGCGGTAGGTGGTCCACAGGTTGGCGCTGTGCTCGGCAGTGTTCGGGAACACGTTGCCGTTGTACGGCGACGGCACGTACACGTTGGACGGGCAGGTGCGGCCCACCGGTGCGCCACAGACGAAACCGTTGTCCTTCAGTTCCGAGTCCAGGTAGGTGTAGCCGCCGTACAGGCTCCAGGCGTCGGTCAGCTGGCCGGTGAAGCCCAGTTCGAAGCCGTTGATCTCCTTCTTGCCGGCGTTCTGGCTGGTGCCGTTGTCGACCGTCACGCGTGCGTTGTTCATCACGGTGTGGAAGATCGCTGCGGTCAGGTTCAGGCGCTGGTCGAACAGGTCCCACTTGGTGCCCAGTTCGAGGTTCTTCGTGTCCTGCGGCTTGAGGTCGGCCACGGCGGCGCTCAGGCCGTCCGAACCGTCACCACCGTCCATGCCCGGCGGGGTCGAGGAGGTGCCCCACGACAGGTAGATGCTGCCGTTGGCGGCCGGCTTGAACACCACACCGGCCTGGTAGTTCAGGAAGTCGTTGCTGTTGCGCACGCGGGTCGGTGCCTTGCCGGCCACCGGGGTGGTCAGGGTGGTGCGGAAGTCGTCGTAGCGCAGGCCGAGGTTGATCATCCACTGCTCATTGAGCTCGATGGTGTCGAACACGTAGGCCGAGGTGGTCCTGGTGCGCTGCTCGACGTCCAGTGCCTTGTCGCTGCGGTACACCGAATGGGTGGCTGCCCACGGATCGCGCGGATCCGGATTGGCGAAATCGGTGCAGTTGTAGCCGGTGGCCGCGCCGGTGGTCGGGCACTTGCTGTTGCCGGTGAGCGGGTTGCTGGTGCCCGGGGTCATCAGATAGCTGCCGCGGGTCATCTTCTCGTCGCTGTACTCCACGCCAGCGCTGTAGCTGTGCTTGAGCGCGCCGGTCTGGAAGGCACCGGTCAGGCCCAGCTGGTCGGCGAAGCTCTTGACGTCGACGGCGCGGGCGTTGGTACGGCGCCACAGGGTACCGTAGTTGTTCGGGTTGCCCTGGCTGTCGTCCGGCTGGGTCCACAGGTAGTCGTTGCTGGTGTTGCCCAGGCGCGCGATGTTGCGCAGCTTGTGGCCGCCGAAATCGTAGCTGGCATCCAGCGTGCTGATGTCGGCGCGGGTGCGCTGGAAGTCACGGTCGACCAGGCCGTAGTAGTTGTTGCGGTCCGGCACCATCGGGCGGCCGTCGACCCACTTCGAGGCCGGCGCACCGTTCGGGTTGCCGTAGGGGAAACCACCGGCGTCCGGCAGGTCATCGCTCTGCATGTGGTAGTGGCTGGCGATCAGCTGCGCCGGGCCGTTCAGGCCGAATGCAATCGACGGCGCGATGCCCCAGCGGCTGACATTGGCGGCGTCGCGGCCAGCGATGTCCGATTCGTGCTTCATCAGGTTCAGGCGCGCGGCGATGCCGTCGCCCAGGACGTAGTTGGCGTCCACGGTGCCGCGTGCGTAGCTGTCGGTACCGATGCCCATGCTGGCGTTGGTCTCGTTCTTCAGCTTCGGCGTCTTGCTCACCAGGTTCAGGCTGCCACCACCGGAATCACGGCCACCGTAGGCCGAGCTCGGGCCCTTGACCACTTCCACCTGCTCCAGATCGAAGATCTCGCGGGTCTGCGAGCCGACGTCGCGCAGGCCGTCGACGAAGACGTTGCTCTGCGAATCGAAGCCACGGATGAAGGGGCGGTCGCCGGTCGGGTTGCCGCCTTCGCCGGCACCGAAGGTGATGCCCGGCACCATGCGCAGCGCATCCTGCAGGTTGGTCGCACCGGTTTCGGCGATCAGCTTCTCCGACACGATCGACACTGACTTGGGGGTGTCCAGCAGTTCGGCGGTGAACTTCGGCGAGGACGGATTGAACCAGCTGCCGCGCACCTGCACCTTGTCCAGGTCGGTGGCCTTGCTGGATGCGGCATCAGCGCTGTCGGCAGCCTGCGCGGCCAGCGGCGCGAAGCCTGCGGCCAGGGTGGCGGTGGCGAGCAGGGAAACGCGCGGGGCGTGCTTGCGGGACGTGATGTGGGTCATGGCTTTGGGTAGTGGCGTGGATCGGGAAACGGCGAAGGCCGAAGCGCAGACAGCGCGACGACAGGGAGGGAGCGTCTTCTGTAGAGCCGAGCTGATGCCCGGCGATGCGGCGAACGACTTCAGGCGCACGGCAACAGCCGCAGGGCGCCTCAGCTGGCGTGCGGTGCGGGCGGTGCGTGGCCGGGGTTCAAGCGCAGTGCGGGATCGTGCAGTTGCCGGCGCAGGGCGTCGGAGCGCCATAGCGGGATATGTGCGACCAGGGGCGCGCGCAGGGGTGCCACTCCGGTGCAGGGCGTGTTGCCCTCACCCTCAAGCGGCGGCTCCGGTGCAGGTGCAGCATGTTGCGGGCATTCGTCTGCCGACGGCGCCGGCAATGGCATGACCTGGCGCAACCCTTCGGCATGTGCCTGCCACCCTTGGGTAGTCGGGGCGTTGCTGCGTCCTTCGTGCAGCGCCGACCAGCCCAGCAGCAGCGTCAGCAGCACGGCCACGGCCAGTGGCCACCCCTGGCGGGCGAGCTGGCACAACGTGGCAGTGGGCGCGGGCGAGACCATGGCGCGAGGGCGAAGTCGTTACGAAGATGTTACGTAGAATAACATCAACGATAATGATTCGCATGTACGGGGTGCTGCGGGACGCCGGGGCGGCCGGGGAACGCCCTGCGAAGGCCCTTGCGGGGCCTCCTGCAGATCCAGCCCAGGGTGGATACCCCCAGACCGTGCGCCGCCTCAATCGCGGTCGTCGCGGGTCCAGACGGCGTCGTGCTCGCGCTTCACCGGGAACTTGGGCACCGGGGTATAGGCCGGGGCGCACAGGGCGCGGCCATCGCGCACGTCGAAGCGCGCACCGTGCAGTACGCACTCCACGCTGCCTTCGGCGGTGTTGAATTCGCCCGAGGACAGCTCGAATTCCTCGTGCGTGCACTGGTCTTCCAGCGCGTACAGCTCGCCGTCGAGGTTGAACACCACGATCGGGGTGCCGGTCACCTCGTCGAACACGCTCTTCATTTCACCGGGCAGCAGCTCGTTGCTGGCGCACACGAAGGTCCAGGTATCGCTCACGCGGCCGCTCCGGCCAGCGGTTTTTCCAGGATCTCGAAGCGCAGGTCGTCGCGCTTGGGGATGCCGAAGCGTTCGTCGCCATACGGGAAGGGTTTCTTGATGCCGGTCCGCTGGTAGCCACGACGCTCGTAGAAGGCGATCAGTTCGTCGCGTACGTCGATCACCGTCATCTGCATCACCGGCACGTTCCATTCGCGTGCGGCGTGGGCTTCGGCGGCGACCATCAGCTGTTTGCCGACGCCGCCGCCCTGCTGTGCGGGGTCGACCGAGAACATGCCGAAGTAGCCCTTGCCCTCAACGTCGGCAACGTGGGCGCAGGCCACAAGAACGCCTTCGCGCTCGGCCAGCAGGATGGTGGAGCGGGGGCGGTCCAGGTCGGCCTGGATGCCTTCGGCGTCGATGCGGGCGCCATCCAGCAGGTCGGCTTCGGTAGTCCAGCCCACGCGGCTGGCGTCGCCACGGTAGGCCGAGGTGACGAGGGCGATCAGGGCGGGGATGTCGGCCGGCGTGGCGGCGCGGAAGGTCAGGGTGCTCATGGGGGCATTTTAGGTGGGCAGTGGGCGGGCGCAAATGGGGGAGACCCTTGACGGTCCTGGCAACCGCTATGCTCGTGCATTCTTCAAATGCCAGGCGGAGTGCAGGGGTGGGCATACCGAAGGGAATCGCGCTGGCCGCAACTGTCCTGCTTGTGGCTCTTCTGGCTTGCCTGCCGGCGCACGAGGAGAGTGGCGGCATCGCGCCCAACGGCCTGGGGTGCCCGCGTTTCAGTGCGTCCCGTGCGTTGCCAGTGACGGTGGAGGCGCTGCGTGCCGATCCCATGCGTTATCACGGCAGACTGGTGCGCGTACGGGGTGCCTACGTTGAGAGCTTCGAAATGTCTGCGCTGCACCCGGGGCCACCGGTGCAGGATCCATGGGCGGCCGACGGCGTGTGGGTGAATGGAATTCCCGTCACGGCGCTGCCGTCGGAGCAGGCGGTTGAACTCACCGGAATCGTATCGGCGGGCCAACCCGCGTTCCCTTACGGCAAGGGGCACCTTGGGCAATGGCCTGCGGAGCTCTGCGTGTCTTCGATCCTGCCCTTGGCGGCGCCTTGAAAAACGCCGCGGTTTCCCGCGGCGTTCTCGTTGCTTCCGGCTGCGCTGTGAGTCTTACCCCAGCAGCTTGCGTACCTTGGTCAGCGCGGTCATGAACCGCTCGATCTCGGCGTGCGTGTTGTAGAACGCCAGCGAGGCACGGCAGGTGGCGGCGACGCCGAAGTACTGCAGCAGCGGGTGTGCGCAGTGCTGGCCCGAGCGCACGGCCACGCCTTCCAGGTCGAGCAGGGTGGCCAGGTCGTGGGCATGCGCGCCATCGATCAGGAACGAGACCACGGCGGCCTTCTCCGGTGCCTGGCCGATGATGCGCAGGCCATCGACGCGGCGCAGCTCTTCGGTGAAGTGCGCCAGCAGTTCGGCTTCGCGCGCCTCCACGTTGTCCTGGCCAAGCTGCTGCAGGTAGTCGGCGGCCACGCCCAGGCCGATGAAACCGGCGATGTTCGGGGTGCCGGCTTCGAACTTGTGCGGGGCATCGTTGAACACGGTGCCGTCGAAGCTGACTTCCTTGATCATCTCGCCGCCGCCGAGGAACGGTGGCATCGCGTCCAGGTGCTCGCGACGCGCCCACAGCGCGCCGGTACCGGTTGGACCGCACATCTTGTGGCCGGTGATGGCGTAGAAATCGCAGCCGATCGCGGCGACGTCGACCTTGCGGTGTGGCACGGCCTGCGAGCCATCGACCACGGTGATGATGCCGCGCTTGCGCGCTTCGCGGCAGATCTCGCGCACCGGGTTGACCGTGCCCAGCACGTTGGAGACATGGGTGACCGCCAGCAGCTTGACCTCCGGGGTCATCGCCGCGCGCAGCGCATCCAGGTCCAGCGCACCATCGGGAGTGATCTCGGCCACGCGGATGGTGGCACCGGTACGCTGCGCGACCAGCTGCCACGGCACGATGTTGGCGTGGTGCTCCATGCGCGACACCAGGATCACGTCGCCGGCCTTCAGCCGCGGCAGCGCCCAAGAATACGCCACCAGGTTGATGGCGAAGGTGGTGCCGCTGCACAGCACCAGCTCGCTGGGGCGCACGTTGAGGAAGCGCGCCAGCGTGTTGCGCGCACCTTCGTAGGCATCGGTGGCTTCGCTGCCCAGTGCATGCACCGCGCGGCTGACGTTGGCGTTGTAACGGCGGTAGAACTCGTCCACCGCGCCGATCACCTGCACCGGCTTCTGGCCGGTGTTGGCATTGTCGAAATAGACCAGCGGCTTGCCATGTACTTCGCGCATCAGCAGCGGGAAGTCGAGGCGGACGCGGTCCCAGTCGGGAGCGCCGGTGCGTTCTTCGATCGGGCGCGGCGTGGACAGGTTCATGCCACACCCGCCTCGGCCAGGGCCTTGTCCAGGCGGCGTGCCAGCTGTTCGCGCAGCGCGTCCGGCAGGATCTTCAGCGGCTCGTGGCAGAACGCGGCGCTCAGCAGTGCCTGCGCCTGGGCCTGCGGCAGGCCGCGCGAGCGCAGGTAGAACAACGCGTTGGCGTCGAGCTGGCCGACGGTCGCGCCGTGCGCGGCCTTCACTTCATCGGCGTCGATCACCAGCGTCGGCTGGGTGTCGATCTCGGCATCGGCCGACAGCAGCAGGTTCTTGTTGGACAGGTTCGCGTCGGTGCCATCGGCGCCTTCGCGGATCTGGATGCCACCATGGAACACCACGCGGCTGCGGTTGGCGGCGACGCCGCGCCACAGCAGTTCGCAGGCGGTATCGCGGGCGATGTGGTCGATACCCAGGCGGGTTTCGACGTGGCGGCGGCCATTGCCAAGCAGCACGCCGTTGGCGGTCAGCTGGGCATTGTCGCCTTCCAGGCGCACGTTCAGTTCATGGCGGCTGAGCGCGGCGCCCAGTTCCAGGTCCACGCGGTGGTACTGCGCGCCGCGGGCCAGCACCGCGTCGGTGCGCAGGAAGCTGGTCTGGCGCGCGCTGCCGGCCTGCACGCGGGCGTGCTTGAGCACGGCATCGCGGGCGACATGGGCATGCAGCACGGTATTGTCCAGGTGGGCGGAGTCACCCACGCTGAAGCGGTGCTCGACCACGCCGAGGCTGGCGCCGGCACGCAGTTCGATCAGGTGGCGGTGATGCCAGGCCAGGTCGGTCTCGCCCGCCACACTGGCGAATACCAGCTGCAGCGGCGCTTCGACCTGCACGCCTTCGTCCACGCGCAGCACCACGCCTTCATCGGCCAGTGCGGCGTTGAGGCGGGCAAAGATCTCCTCGCTGCGCTCGTAGCGGCGGCCAAGGAAACGCACGGCGTCTTCGCCGGAGGCCAGTGCGGCCGACAGCGGCTGCAGCTGCACGCCGGCCGGCAGGGCCTGCACGTCGCTCAGCGCGGCATCCAGGCGGCCGTTGACGAACACCAGGCGCGGTGCCGGGATGTCGTCCAGCAGCGCGGCGTCCAGCGCCGGGCCCTGCAGCGGTGCCGCAGCAAACGCACGGCGTTCCAGCTGGCGCAGCGAGGTGTACTTCCAGGCTTCATTGCGTGCGGCCGGCAGGCCGTCGCGCAGGGCCGCATCCAGCACTCCGCGGCGCGCATCGCTGCCGCAGAAGGCCTGGGCCATCGAGTCGAGCAGGGCGCTCATCAGACCGCCGCCTCGGGCACGACCCGGTCCTTCAGGAAATCATAGCCGTGCGCTTCCAGTTCCAGCGCCAGTTCGGGGCCGCCGCTCTTGACGATGCGGCCATCGGCCAGCACGTGCACCATGTCCGGCTTGATGTAGTCCAGCAGGCGCTGGTAATGGGTGATGACCAGGAACGAACGGTCGGCGGCGCGCAGCGCATTGACGCCGTCGGCCACGCTCTTCAGCGCGTCGATGTCCAGGCCCGAGTCGGTCTCGTCGAGGATCGCCAGCTTCGGTTCCAGCACGGCCAGCTGGAAGATCTCGTTGCGCTTCTTCTCGCCGCCGGAGAAGCCTTCGTTGACGCCACGATGCAGCAGCTCGTCCTTCAGGTGCAGCACGGCCAGCTTCTGCCGCACCAGCTTGAGGAACTGCATGGAGTCGAGTTCGTCCTCGCCGCGTGCCTTGCGCTGGGCGTTCAGCGCCGCGCGCAGGAAGTAGGTGTTGTTCACGCCCGGGATCTCCACCGGGTACTGGAATGCCAGGAACAGGCCGGCAGCGGCACGCGCTTCAGGGTCCTGCTCCAGCAGGTCGACACCGTCGAACTGCACGCTGCCTTCGGTCACTTCGTAGCCGTCGCGGCCGGCCAGGACATTGCCCAAGGTGGACTTGCCGGCGCCGTTCGGGCCCATGATGGCGTGCACCTGGCCGGGCTTCACATCCAGCGACAGGCCCTTGAGGATTTCCTTGTCGCCGATGCGGGCGTGGAGATTTTCGATCTTCAGCATGGTGGGGGTTTCCGTGGGGCGGGCCTGGGCCCGCCGGTAAAGAGAATGCGTTTGCGAGGGGCAGGGGCGGGCGGTCAGCCCACCGAACCTTCCAGCGAGACTTCCAGCAGCTTCTTGGCTTCCACCGCGAACTCCATCGGCAGTTCGCGGAACACCTGCTTGCAGAAGCCGTCGACGATCATCGACACCGCGTCTTCCTGGCTGATGCCACGGGCGCGGCAGTAGAACAGCTGGTCGTCGGAAATCTTCGAGGTGGTGGCCTCGTGCTCGACGGTGGCGCCCGGGTTCTTCACCTCGATGTAGGGGAAGGTGTGGGCGCCGCACTGCTTGCCGATCAGCAGCGAATCGCACTGGGTGTAGTTGCGCGCGCCATCAGCATTGCGGTCGACCTTGACCAGGCCGCGGTAGGTGTTCTGGCCGCGGCCGGCGCTGATGCCCTTGCTGACGATCTTGCTCTTGGTGCGCTTGCCGACGTGGATCATCTTGGTGCCGGTGTCGGCCTGCTGGCGGTGATGGGTCAGCGCGACCGAGTGGAACTCACCGACCGAGTCGTCGCCCAGCAGCACGCACGAGGGGTACTTCCAGGTGATCGCCGAGCCGGTCTCGACCTGGGTCCAGGTGACCTTGCTGCGCGCGCCGCGGCATTCGGCACGCTTGGTGACGAAGTTGTAGATGCCACCGACGCCGTTCTCGTCGCCCGGGTACCAGTTCTGCACCGTGGAGTACTTGATCTCCGCGTCTTCCAGTGCCACCAGTTCGACCACCGCAGCGTGCAGCTGGTTCTCATCGCGCATCGGCGCGGTGCAGCCTTCCAGGTAGGAGACGTAGGCCTTGTCCTCGCACACGATCAGGGTACGCTCGAACTGGCCGGTGTGGCCGGCGTTGATGCGGAAGTAGGTGCTCAGTTCCATCGGGCAGCGCACGCCTTTGGGAATGAACACGAAGCTGCCATCGGAGAACACCGCCGAGTTGAGCGCGGCGAAGTAGTTGTCACCCACCGGCACCACGGTGCCCAGGTACTGGCGCACCAGCTCCGGGTGTTCCTTGATGGCCTCGGACATCGAGCAGAAGATGATGCCCTTCTCAGCCAGTTCCTTGCGGAAGGTGGTACCGACGGAGACCGAGTCGAACACCGCGTCCACCGCCACGCCGGCCAGCTTGGCGCGCTCGTGCAGCGGAACGCCCAGCTTGTCGTAGGTGTCGAGCAGTTCCTTCGGCACGTCGTCCAGCGAGGCGTACTTCGGGCCCTTCGGCGCCGAGTAGTAGCTGAGCGCCTGCAGATCGATCGGGGCGATCTCCAGCTTGGCCCAGTCCGGCATCGGCATGGTCAGGAAGTGGCGGTAGGCGTCCAGGCGCCACTGCGTCATCCACTCCGGCTCGTCCTTCTTGGCCGACAGGGCACGGATGGTGTCCTCGTCCAGGCCCGGCGGCAGGGAGTCCGACTCGATCTCGGTGATGAAGCCAGCCGAATACTTGCGGCCGAGCTGCTCGTGGATCTCGCGGTTGGGGGTGTCGTCGTGGGCGACGTTTTCGATGGTTTCGGTGGCCATGGGGGGCTGCCTGTGGATCAGGAGACGACGTCGACAGCGATGGTGCGGCGCTGTTCGTCATCGGCAAGGGGAAGGGGGGGCAGGATCTGCGCAAGACTGACGTCGCGCAGGGCCTCGGAGACCACGTCGTTGATCAACCGCCAGCTGCTGCGCGCGCCGCACTTGGGTGCCATGCCGCACTGGTGGTGGTCGTGGCTGCATTCGGTCAGGGCCAGCGGCCCTTCCATCGCTTCGACCACTTCGAACAGCGAGATCTCGATGGCCGGGCGGGTCAGCCGGTAGCCGCCACGGACGCCGCGCAGGCCTTCGACCAGGCCGGCCTGGGCCAGCGGCTTGAGTACCTTGCTGACGGTGGGCGGCTCCAGGCCGGTGAATTCGGCCAGTTCGGTGGCACTGAGCACCTCGCCCGGACGGGCGGCGAGCACGGTCAGCACGACGGTGGCGTAATCGGTGAGCTTGGTGACGCGCAACATGGGGATGCGAGTGGTTCTTAAAGCGGACTGAAATTGTACGCTTTTATTCGCCACCATCCAACCCGGGCATTCAGCCGGCGCTGGGGCCGGGCCGGGAGGCTCTGCCAGCGGGCGCTGCCCGGGGCGCCATGCTGCGCCAACCGGGTGATTTTCGCAATCACCCGGAATGGGCGAGAATCCCTGTTCCATCCGCTGCAAACAGCCCGTGCCGATGCCGAAGAAGATCCAAGCCCGCAAGTCCGCCATCCATGGCAACGGCGTGTTCGCCGTCGCCCCGATCAAGCAGGGCGAGCGCGTGATCCAGTACAAGGGCCTGCTGCGCAGCCATGGCGACGTTGATGCCGATGACAGCGGCGACGTCGAAAGCGGCCATACCTTCCTGTTCACCCTCAATGACGACTGGGTGATCGATGCCAACTACAAGGGCAACGACGCGCGCTGGATCAACCACAGCTGCGACCCGAACTGCGAGGCGGTGATCGAGGAAGATGAGGACGGCGACAGCCGTGGCGACAAGGTGTTCATCGAGGCGCTGCGCGATATCAAGGCTGGCGAAGAGCTGACCTACAACTACGGCATCACCCTGGCCGAGCGCCACACCGCCAAGTTGAAGAAGATCTGGGAATGCCGCTGCGGCTCGCCCAAGTGCACCGGCACCATGCTGCAGCCCAAGCGCTGACCGGTACCGGGTAGGGCCGGCCGCTGGCCGGCATGGCGCGATGCAGGAGCCGGCCAGCGGCCGGCACCAGCGGGAGGCTCTCCACCTGCCGTGCACGGCAGGGTCACCGCCGTGCAAGGGCCGTTCGTCCACGCTGTGCACTCCCCCAACTGGAGTGCACCCATGGCAGAGCGATTGAAGGGCAAACAGATCGCCATCCTCGCGACCCACGGCTTTGAACAGTCCGAATTGACCGAGCCCAAACGGCTGCTGGAAGCGGAAGGCGCGCGGGTCAGCGTGGTGTCGCCCGCAAAGGAGGCGACCATCAAGGGCTGGAAAGAGAAGAACTGGGGCGACGCCGTCGCGGTCGACATCCCGCTGGATGAGGCGGATCCGGCGGGCTTTGATGCCCTGGTGCTGCCGGGAGGTGTGATCAATCCGGACACACTGCGCACCGACGACGCGGTGCTCAGCTTCATCCGCTCAGTGGATGAAGCCGGCAAGCCCGTCGCCGCGATCTGTCATGGCCCGTGGCTGCTGATCAACAGCGGGCTGGCCGATGGCCGCGAGCTGACTTCCTGGCCCTCCCTTCAGCAGGATCTGGCCAACGCCGGTGCGAACTGGCGCGACGCCGAGGTCGTGGTAGACGGCAACGTGATCACCAGCCGCAAGCCGGATGACATTCCTGCTTTCAGCGAGGCGGTGGTCAAGGCACTTGCCGCGTGATCCGCTATACCGGTAGTGCCGGCCGCTGGCCGGCAGATGCAGTCTGCGCTGTCGGCCGCCGGCCGGCACTACCTTATTTGCCCAGCAGGCCTGCCGGCACCAGGTTGCCCAGGTTCTGGTTGAAGGTGACCACCAGCTTGCCGTTTTTGACCTGTGCCGCCTGCACCTGCAGCGCGCCGAGCACCCCGGCCACCGCCGGGTCCAGCTTGTAGATCGGTTCGCGCTGGGCGTAGTCGCTCAGCCAGGCATTGAGCAGGCCACGGGTGCGTGAGTCGAGGCGGCCGCCCTGGTTGGCCGGGGTGAAGTCGTCCACACTGGGCTGCTGCAGGTGGAAGCCCTGGGTCTGCGCGTCGTAGCGCAGGCCGCTGCTGAGCTTCACCGTACCCAGTTTGGCCGGGTTGCCGCCGGCGGTGGCCAGTGCCACGTCCATGCCCAGGTTCAAGCGCTCGCCGGCCGGAAGGCTCAGCTGAGGATGGCTCATGGTCAGGGAGATCAGGCCGCCAAGGGCATCCTGGGTGCGCGGGAAGCTGCCATCGAGGTACTGCTGCACGTCGCTGGCACCCACCGACAGTTCGCGGCCGGAAATGGAGGGAGCCGCCTGCGCGCCGATCGCAGCGGCGATCAGTACGGTGGAGGCAGCGAGGCGGGTCATCAGGGAACGCAGGCGCATGGCGGTGACCGATGGCAGGGAATGGATGGATCAAAGAGTAGCCGTGCAGGCTGAATCGCGCGTGCATGCGGCTGTAACGGTTCAGTCCAGCATCGGACGCAGTTGCGCCGACTGGATCTGCCAGGCGCTGCCATCGCTGCTGGGTTGCACGCGGTACCAGCCACCGAAGCGGAACGTACCGTTGGCGGTGACCGCGCGGATCTGCACCGGCACTTCAAGCAGCTGCGGTGGCTGCCGATCGTCGCGGGCGAGCGGGGGATCGCTGTGCAGGCGCAGGGTGCGCAGGTCCTGCAGCTGCCGCAGCGCGGCGTCGTCCGCATGCCGCGGGTCGCTGGGCGGGATCGTCCAGGCGGCATCGCTGGCGGCGCGGTCGCGGTTGAGCAACGCCGCTACGTAGCGGTTGAGCATCGTCGATGGCGGCTCGGCACCGTCGGCGACAGCAGACAGCACCGACATTTCACTTGCCTGCACTGCTGCGGGATCGGGGCCGGTGCGAGTGTTCGCGGGTGCGGTGGCAGCGACGGGAGCGGACGCTGCCGCGATGTCGCCGGTCGTCTGTGCTGCCGGGCGTGAACAGCCCAGCAGCACCAAGGGTGCGATCAGCAACGGGATCCTGCGCATGTCTGCCTCCTCCCCGAGGCAACCTGGAGGGCGGCAGTGTAGCGATTGCGCCGGGATCAGCGGGAGGAGGGCAGCTGATCCAGAGCGTCCAGCGCTGGCAGGACCTGACCGGCGATGGCCGCCAATGCGTGGCCGCCGGTCTCGGCATGGCGCTGCACGATATCGCGCAGCAGCTGGGTGGCGATCACCAGGGTCGCACGCTCGTCGCCGCTGATCCCGGCGGTACGCGGGGCCGCCTCCAGCAGGCGCATCAGGTCGCGGCTGGCGCGATGCTCCAGTTCGATGGTGCAGCGCCCTGTGCACTGCAGCCCGTCCTTTTCGATGGGGGTCACCGAGATCCGGTAGCGGGTGGAGGGGCTGGCCATGAGGGTGTGCTCGCCGTAGCTGTGGAGGATGTGCCCACCATAGGCAAGGCCACGGCCTGAGGCGACGGCCGGCGCTGCACGCAGTGTTCCACCCGGTACGTTCCAGCACCTGCCCAGGCCGCGCTCGGCCAGTGGCGACGGGCCTGTACGGGCATTCCCGGGGAGGCGGCAACGCTGTGTTGCGGATTGCCACAGCGCGACGCATCCACGCATGGCGTGGATCTACCGCCGGGCACGCAAAAAAAACGGGACGGCCAGAGCCGTCCCGTCGGAATCCACGTTGGGGCGCGCGCTTACAGCGCGGCGTCCTTCAGCTTCTTCAGCGGACGCACCTTCAGCTTGGTGGTGGCCGGCTTGGCGGCGAACCACTGCTCTTCCTTGGTGAACGGGTTGATGCCCTTGCGCTTCGGCTTGGCCGGCACATTGACGGTGGTGATCTTCAGCAGGCCCGGCAGGGTGAAGGAGCCAGCGCCCTTCTTGTGCACCGAGGAGGCGACGGCGCTTTCCAGCGAGGCCAGCACAGCGCGGACGTCCTTGGCGACGACGCCGGAGGCTTCAGCGATGTGTGCAACCAGGCCGGACTTGGTCAGCACTTCCTTGATCGGCTTCGGAGCGGCCGGCTTGGCGGCTGCCTTCGTCGCGACTTTCTTCGCTGCCTTCTTCGGGGCAGCCTTCTTAGCGGTCTTTGCCATGGTTTCCTGTTCCGTGAACGGTTGGTTGTTTGGTCGGCGCCGAACCCCGTCGGCAAGCGCAATGTAGGGCAACTCTTGGGCGCCGCCAATAGCCCGAAGCGCGGAAAGTGCATGTTTTTTCATATCCAGGCCGATTCAGTACATGGTCGGCGGTGGGGGATGGGGGCACGCCAGCGTGTTCGATCGCCGGCGCCCGCCGATCGGTGGGGTGCGCGAAACCACTGAAAACAAGAGGAAAATGCGTTCCGGGCTGGCGAGGAAGTGTCCACGCGCCGGACTCGGGGGCGACGTCCGGCGTGCGGCGGAGCGACGCAGGGCTAACGCGTGGCGTGCGAGGGTAGCCGTTCATCACCGCCACGCAGGAGCAGCACAATGGGAATCTCGCGACACGCCACCGCGCACTGGGAAGGCGATCTGAAGACGGGCAAGGGGCAGTTGAGCACGCCGCAGAGTGGGCTGCTGGACAAGACCCGCTACGGTTTCAACAGCCGCTTCGGCGACGAAAAGGGCACCAATCCGGAAGAGCTGATTGCCGCCGCGCACGCGGGTTGTTTCACCATGGCGTTGTCAGCCAAGCTCGGCGAAGCAGGCTTCACCCCGACCTCGCTGGACACCGAAGCCAAGGTCGACCTGTCGCTGGAAGGCGGTCCGCAGTTGTCGCAGATCCGCCTGAAGGTCAGGGCGGTGGTGCCCGGCATCGATGCGACGCAGTTCCGTGCCATTGCCGATGATGCCAAGCAGAACTGCCCGGTATCCAAGGCGCTGAGCGCGGTGCCGATCAGCCTGGAAGCCGAGCTGGGCTGAGCCGGCGCATCTGTAGAGCCGAGCCCATGCTCGGCTTCTGCAGGTCCCGTGATCTGGCCGAGGAGCAGCCGAGCGTGGGCTCGGCTCTACAGTACCCCTTTACCAATCAAGGGTGCCGGTGATGACGGTCTGCACCTGTCCCCCGGACCAGACCTCGCCGTCCTCATCGACCCGCAGGGTCAGACGCGCATCGTGGCCGACTTCGCGGCCCTGGCTGACTTCGAACGGTGCACGGCCACGTGGCAGCGCGTCGCGCAGGTCCAGCCACGCGGCCAGCACTGCATTGGCGGCCCCGGAGGCGGCGTCCTCGAAGCGCCGACCATTGCCGACGAAAGCGCGCACGGCCAGATCGAATCCCTCACTGCCATCGCTGAAGGCATAGGCGAACACGCCCATGCTGTCGGTGGACTCGGCCAGCGCAGCCACCGCGTCCCAGTCCGGATGCAGGGCGCGCAATGCGGCTTCATCGGCCACCTGCACCACCCACCAGCTGCGTCCGCCCTGCATGCGCGCCGGCGGCAGCGAGCCCAGTGGCCAGTCCTTCAGTGCTGCCAGCAGGCGCGGATCGGTGGCTTCAGCGATCTCCGCCAACTGCGCGCGCGGTGTGCGGATGGCGATGCGCTGCTGCGCGCCCTCACCGCTGACGCGCAGCGGCAGGGCACCGGCAATGCCGTCCTGCACCAGCACGCCGTCGACCGGTGTGGCCAGGCCTGCCTGCAGCACCGCATGCGCCGTGCCGACGCTGGGGTGACCGGCGAACGGCACTTCCTTCTGCGGGCTGAACATGCGCAGCCGGTAGCTGGCACCGTCGGCCTGGGGCGGAAACACGAAGGTGGTCTCGGGCAGGCGCGTCCAGCGCGCGATGGCCTGCATGCTGGCATCGTCCAGGCCGTCGGCATCGAGTACCACGGCCAGCGGGTTGCCAGCGCCGGCGCGCGGGGAAAACACATCCAGCTGCAGGAAACGGCGGGTGGTCATCGGGGCGAAACTCCAGGATCGGGTGGCGCGCAGCTTAACGCGCGGTTGTAGAGCCGAGCCCATGCTCGGCTGTGTCGGGGTGTGAGAAGAAGCAGCCGAGCGTGGGCTCGGCTCTACAGCCAACGGATCTGGCCGTCGATGACCGGCTGCACCTGGCCGCCGATCCACACCGTGCCCTGCGCGTCGACCTGCACCTGCACGCGGCCATCGCGGCCCACTTCGCGGCCCTGGCTGGCCACGTAGCGGCCTTCGCCGCCGGGCAGGGCATCGCGCTGCCGCAGCCAGGCGCCGATCAGCGCATTGGCGCTGCCAGTGACCGGGTCCTCGGGCACGCTGGGGGCATCGGCGGGGCAGAACGCACGCACCACGCGGGCATGGCCGGCGCCGGCTTCGTCGGCGAACACCGCCACGCCGGTGGCATCGGTGGCAAGGCTCCAGTCGGCCAGCGCGGCCATGTCCGGTGCCAGCTCGCGAACGGCGGCGGCATCGCGCAGTGGCAGCAGCCACCAGCGTGCGCCGTTGTCCCAGAGTTCGGGCGCCTGCCCGTCGGCAGCGAGCGCCAACAGCGCGGCGGGCGCTCCGCCTGCCTCCGTGTCCAGTTGCCGTGCCGGCGGGCAGGCCAGCTGGATCTCCAGTGCCTCGGCCGGGCCGCTCACCCGTACTGGGAGCAACCCTGCCGCGCATTGCTGCAGCAGGGCGCCGTCGCGCGGTTGGGCCAGGCCGCAGGTCACCGCCGCCCAGGCGGCACCGACGCTGGGGTGGCCGGCGAAGGCCAGCTCACGGGTCGGTGTGAAGATGCGGATGTGGTAATCGGCGCCGGGCGCGGTGGGGCGCAGGAAGAACACCGTCTCGGACAGGTTCAGCCAGGTAGCCAGGGCCTGCATCTGGCTGCTGGAGAGCGCGTCGGCGTCCAGGATGACGCCCAGTGGATTGCCGGTTCCGGGGCGGGGGCCGAAGACATCGAGCTGCAGGTAACGGAGGACGGCCATCTACGGGGATATTGCGCTTAGAATCGAAGGTTCCGCCCCCGAGGGCGGCTTCCCCACATTCTACATAGCCAATCCATGTCAGCTTCCCCCCTTGTCGATCGTTGGATCGTACTGAAGTTCGGCGGCACCTCGGTGTCGCGTCGTCACCGCTGGGACACGATCGGGAAGCTGGCGAAAAAACGCGCGGAAGAGACCGGATCGCGCGTGCTGGTGGTGGTATCGGCGCTGTCCGGGGTCACCAACGAACTGACCGCGATTGCCGACGGCGCGCCGGACAGCGGTGATCGCGTGGCAGCGCTTGTCGAGCGGCATGAGGGCTTCCTGGCCGAACTCGGCCTGGGCCGCGAGGTGCTGGCCGAACGGCTGGCGGCACTGCAGGGCCTGCTCGACGATGCGCGGGCGGCCACCCGTCCGCTGGATTGGCAGGCCGAAGTGCTGGGCCAGGGCGAGCTGCTGTCCTCCACCCTGGGCGCGGCCTATCTGCGCGCCTCGGGCCTGGACATGGGCTGGATGGATGCCCGCCAGTGGCTGGACGCGATGCCGCCGCAGCCGAACCAGAGCGACTGGTCGCAGCGGCTGTCGGTGAACTGCCAGTGGCGCGCCGACGCGGAGTGGATGCAGCGCTTCCGCGCGCAGCCGACCCGCCTGCTGATCACCCAGGGCTTCATTTCGCGGCATGCCGATGGTGGTACCGCCATCCTCGGCCGTGGTGGCTCGGATACCTCGGCGGCGTACTTCGGTGCGCTGCTCGGCGCCAGCCGGGTGGAGATCTGGACCGATGTGCCGGGCATGTTCAGCGCCAATCCGAAGGACGTGCCGGACGCGCGCCTGCTGACCCGCCTGGACTATTACGAAGCGCAGGAAATCGCCACCACCGGCGCCAAGGTGCTTCACCCGCGCTCGATCAAGCCGTGCCGCGATGCCGGCGTGCCGATGGCCATCCTCGATACCGAGCGCCCGGAACTGCCGGGCACCAGCATCGATGGCAGCGCCGCACCGGTGCCGGGGGTGAAGGCGATCAGCCGCCGCAATGGCATCGTGCTGGTGTCGATGGAAGGCATCGGCATGTGGCAGCAGGTCGGCTTCCTGGCCGATGTGTTCAACCTGTTCAAGAAGCACGGCCTGTCGGTGGACCTGATCGGTTCGGCCGAGACCAACGTCACCGTGTCGCTGGACCCGTCCGAGAACCTGGTCAACACCGATGTGCTGGCCGCGCTGTCGGCCGACCTGTCGCAGATCTGCAAGGTGAAGGTGATCGTGCCGTGCGCGGCGATCACCCTGGTGGGCCGTGGCATGCGGTCGCTGCTGCACAAGCTGTCGGACGTGTGGGCGACCTTCGGCCGTGAGCGCGTGCACATGATCTCGCAGTCGTCCAACGACCTGAACCTGACCTTCGTCATCGACGAGGCCGATGCCGATGGCCTGCTGCCGATCCTGCACGCAGAGCTGATCGACAGCGGCGCGATGCCGGTGGAGGAGACCGAAGTGTTCGGCCCGCGCTGGCGCGAGATTGCCGGCACCGTGCGCCCGCGCGGCACGCCGTGGTGGCGCGGCCAGCGTGCGCACCTGCTGCAGCTGGCCGATGCCGGTACGCCGCGCTACGTCTACCACCTGCCGACGGTGCGCGCCCGCGCCCGTGCACTGGCCGCGATCAAGCCGATCGACCAGCGCTACTACGCGATCAAGGCCAACAGCCACCCGGCCATCCTGCAGCTGCTGGAAGCCGAAGGCTTCGGCCTGGAGTGCGTGTCGCACGGCGAGCTGAAGCATGTGTTCCAGCACCTGCCGGAACTGTCGCCCAAGCGCGTGCTGTTCACCCCCAGCTTCTGCCCGCGCAGCGAGTACGAGGCGGCGTTCGCGCTGGGCGTGACCGTGACCGTCGACAACGTGGAAGCGCTGCAGCGCTGGCCGGACCTGTTCCGCAACCGCGAGCTGTGGCTGCGCGTCGATCTGGGCCGGGGCGAGGGCCACCACGCCAAGGTCCGTACCGGTGGCAAGGAGTCCAAGTTCGGCCTGCCGATCGCCCGCGTCGACGAGTTCGTGCGCGCGGCCACCGAACTGGGCAGCCGCGTGGTGGGCCTGCATGCGCACCTGGGCAGCGGCGTGGAAACCGCGCAGCACTGGCGGCTGATGTGCGATGAGCTGGCCGGTTTCGCTCGCCGCATCGGCAGCGTACAGACCATCGATATCGGTGGTGGCCTGCCGATTCCGTACAGCGACGAAGACGAACCCTTCGACCTGGACGCCTGGGCCGAGGGCCTGGCCGAGGTCAAGGCACTGCACCCGGCATTCCGCCTGGCGATCGAGCCGGGCCGCTACCTGGTGGCCGAATCGGGCGTGCTGCTGACCCATGCCACCCAGGTGGTGGAAAAGGACGGCGTGCGCCGTGTCGGCCTGGACGCCGGCATGAACGCACTGATGCGCCCGGCGCTGTACGACGCCTGGCATGACATCGAGAATCTCAGCCGCCAGGGCGGTTATGCCGAAGCGGCGTTCGATGTGGTCGGGCCGATCTGCGAATCCAGCGATGTGTTCGGCAAGCGCCGCAAGCTGCCGGTGTCGACCGCGCCGGACGACGTGATGCTGATCGCCGATGCCGGTGCCTACGGCTATGTGATGGCCAACACCTACAACCAGCGGATGCTGCCGCGCGAAGACGTGATCGAATGACCACCGCGCGCGCCCTGCACCCGCCCACCGACACGCCCCGCGCCCTCGCGCGGGCCCGTGCCTGACCGGATACACCATGACTGCTTTCGACAAACACCAGGTTTCCCGCTTCCGCTTCGTCCGCTGCGACTTCGCAGCGGATACCGGCGTGGCCCGGCTGGTCTACGCCTTCGACGACGGCCCGGAGATGGTGGAGACCATCACCGTGCCGGGTGCCCCGTTCGTGCTGGACGAGGCGCGCGCCGCTGCCGTGCAGCGTGCGCTGCAGCTGCTGCACCTGATCGCCGGCGTCAGCTACTACAAGGCCGGCGTACCGGATACGGTCAGCATCGACAGTTACAGCATCGATGCCGATACCGCCGCACTGGTGGAGACCATTTACCTCAATGGCCTGGGCGAATTCGCCTACCGTAACGGCCTGAACCTGCGCGGCCGGTTCCGGTTGCCGGTGCAGGGCGAGGCCGTGCAGGCGCCGGCGCTGGGCCTGCAGCCGCACGCACTGGTGGCCATCGGCGGCGGCAAGGATTCGCTGGTCAGCATCGAAGCGCTGCGCCGTGCCGGCGTGGACGAAACGGTGACCTGGATCGGTGGCTCGCAGCTGATCCGCGCCTGTGCCGAGCGCACCGGCCTGCCGACACTGAACCTGGGCCGTGCGCTGGCGCCGGAACTGTTCGAGCTCAACCGCCAGGGCGCCTGGAACGGCCACATCCCGGTCACTGCGGTGAACTCGGCAATCATGGTGCTGGCCGCGTTGCTGCAGGGCGTGGACCAGGTGGTGTTCTCCAACGAGCGTTCGGCCAGCTACGGCAGCCAGATTCCAGGCACCGGCGAAGTGAACCACCAGTGGTCCAAGGGCTGGGTGTTTGAACAGGCCTTCGGCAGCCATGTACAGGCGCACGTTGCGGCGGACCTGCAGTACTACTCGCTGCTGCGCCCGTTGTCCGAGCTGGCGGTGGCCCGCCAGTTCGCCAAGACCGATTTCTACGACGCGCACTTCTCCAGCTGCAACCGCAATTTCCACATTCTTGGCGAGCGCCCGGTGAACCGCTGGTGCGGCGTCTGCCCGAAGTGCCATTTCGTGTTCCTGGCGCTGGCTCCGTTCATGCCCAAGACGCGCCTGGTGCGCATCTTCGGCCGCAACCTGCTGGACGATGCCGAGCAGGCCGCTGGCTTCGACGCGCTGCTGGAGTTCCAGGACCACAAGCCGTTCGAGTGCGTGGGCGAAGGCCGCGAATCGCGTGCGGCGATGGCGACCCTGGCCCAGCGCCCGGAATGGAAGGAAGACGTGTTGGTGAAGCGCTTCTGCAATGAAATCCAGCCGCAGCTGGATGCCGCCGAACTGGAACTGGCGCCGCTGCTGCAGCTGCAGGGCGAGCACCGCGTTCCGGCTGCGCTGTGGGACCGGGTGCGTGAAGATTTCGAAGCTTGAAGGAAAGCGCGTCGCGCTGTGGGGCTGGGGCCGCGAGGGCCGCGCCGCGTTTGCGGTACTTCGTGAGCGCCTGCCCACGCTGCCGCTGAGCCTGTTCTGCCCGGCGGCCGAAGTCGGGGCCGCACGCGTGGAAACACAGGGCGCCCTGGACGTGCGTGGCGAGCCTTCCGCTGAAGCGCTGGCCGCGTTCGACGTGGTGATCAAATCGCCCGGCATCAGTCCCTATCAGCCGATCGCGCTGGCGGCGGCAGCGCAGGGCACCACCTTCATCGGCGGCACTGCGCTGTGGTTCGCCGAGCATGCGGCTGACGATGGCATCGTGCACGACACCGTGTGCGTGACCGGCACCAAGGGCAAGAGCACCACCACCGCGCTGGTCGCGCACCTGTTGCGCGCGGCCGGCCACCGCACCGGACTGGTCGGCAACATCGGCCTGCCGCTGCTGGAAGTGCTGGACCCGCAGCCAGCGCCCGAGTACTGGGCCGTCGAGCTGTCCAGCTACCAGACCGGTGAAGTGGCGCGCAGTGGCGCCCACCCGCAGGTGGCAGTGGTGCTGAACCTGTTCCCGGAACACCTGGACTGGCACGGCAGCGAACAACGTTACATCGAAGACAAGCTGCGGCTGGTGACGGAAGCCGCACCGCGCATTGCCGTGCTCAATGCCGCCGATCCGCACCTGGCGGCACTGTCGCTGCCCGATAGTGAGGTGGTCTGGTTCAACCAGCCGCAGGGCTGGCATATGCGGGGCGACATCGTGCATCGCGGCGAACAGGCGGTGTTCGATACCCGCAACACGCCGCTGCCGGGCCGCCACAACCGCGGCAACCTGTGCGCGGTGCTGGCTGCACTGGAAGCGCTGGGCCTGGACGCGGTGGCGCTGGCACCGGCGGTGCAGGATTTCCGCCCGCTGCCGAACCGCCTGCAGCGCATCGGCGTGGCCGATGGCCTGACCTACGTCAACGATTCGATCAGCACCACGCCGCATGCCAGCCTGGCTGCGCTGGAGTGCTTCGCCGGGCAGCGCATCGCGCTGCTGGTGGGCGGGCACGACCGTGGCCTGGACTGGACCGACTTCATGCAGCACATGGCGCACGATGTGCCGCCGGTGGAGATCGTGACCATGGGCAGCAACGGCCCGCGCATCCACGCGATGCTGCAGCCGCTGGCCGACGCCAGCCGCTTCGGCCTGCACGCTGCGGGCGATCTTGCCGAGGCGATGGCGTTGGCGCGCACGGCGCTGGGCGCGCAGGGCGGGGTGGTGCTGCTGTCGCCGGGTGCGCCGAGCTTCGGGGCCTACCGCGATTACGTGGCGCGCGGACGCCATTTCGCCGAACTGGCTGGGTTCGATCCGGACAGCATCAGCGCGATTCCGGGGTTGGGCATCGCCTGATCCGCCGGATCGGGGTCGGATCCCTTTCCTCAGGAAAGGGCTCTGACCCCGGCGAGTTACCATGGGCGCATCCCCGGACGGACCCGGATAGCCGCGTGTGCACCTTCATTACCCTGTTCCTGCCCGCATCCTTATCGCACATTGAAGCCGCCGCGATCATGCAGCGCAGTGGCCGGCGCCTGTTTGCGCAGGATTCGCCCAGCCTGCAGTCAGCGGTCGGGCCCGGTTGGCAGCCGTGGTTGAGTGCCGTGCACTGCGATTGCGGCACGTCGCTGGCCTCGGCGCAGGCGGTTCGTGCGTGGAACGGCGATGCCGAACGCTGGCGCAGGAAGGGCTGGAGCGAAGCGAAGATCGCGCGCGCGTTGGCGGCGCAGTTGGCGCGGCATGAACAGGATCAGCAGGCACGCCGCGATGAAGCCCTGGACGATGCCGGCCAGTGGTTGCAGCGTATCGATGCGCTGTTGCAGGCTGGGGCCGCGCGCATCGGCCTGCTGGTGCGCGACTACGACGGTCCGGTGGGTGCCCGGCAGCCGAAGCCGCCGGAACGCCGCTGGCCGCGCGCGCATCTGGCGGCGTCGGATCTGCTGGCGTTCGAGCCGGGCACGTTGCACTGGATCGAACGCGGGTAGTGCCGGCCGCTGGCCGGCAACCTGCGGGGAAATTCATCCACGCATGGCGTGGCTCTACTGTAGAGCCACGCCCATGCTCGGCTGCCTTCATTCGTCTTCGTCGATGAACGCGTAATCGCCATCGATCAGCTGCTGCAGGTACGCATCGAAGCTCGGCGCAATGACTGCATAGCTGTCCGGATCGTGCAGGTAGCGCACCACCTGGCCGACGGTGCCACCCGGTGCCGGATCGAAATCCAGGTACAGCATCGAGGTGCCGCCGTTGTTCATGCAGTGCGAGAAGCACAGGCGCCTGCTCATCGGCAGATCACCGTCGATGCCTTTACCCAGGATCTCCGGCTCGTCATCCAGCCACTCTTCGTAGATGGAACGGATGCTGTCGTCCCACTGCTGCTGGTCCTCGAAGATCTGCGCGACTGATCGCAGGTAGTACGGGTAGCCACCGTCCTCCACGTCCGAGCCCAGCATCAGTACGCAGACCTTGCCGCCGGGGTACTCCCGGTAGTGGGTGCCATCCACGCGCGATAGGAGTTCCACAAGGCTGTCCGGCACCTGCGGCCACTGCACACGCAGGCGCTGCAGGTCCTCGGCGCTGGCGCCCTGGACATGTGCCCACTGCGGGGCATCCTCGGCAGGCAAACGCGGGATCAGGCCAGACAGAAAGCGATCAACAGGATTCATGCGAAAAAAGGGGACAGAGGGGATTAAGTCGTATCCAACCACACCTGCGTCACGCCGCCAATGCAGAATGCGACGCGGGAGGGGCGAAAACGGCTTAATCCCCTCCGTCCCCTTTTTCTTGCGGAGCAGGCGCATGAATCGTTGGCGATGCGGTGTGGCGATGATGCTGGGGCTGGCGGCGATGCCGGCGTGGGCGGCGATGAAGACGCAGCCGGTGGAGTGGAAGCACCAGGGCACGACCTTCAGTGGTGTGCTGGTCTATGACGATGGCGAGCATGACAAGCGCCCCGGCCTGGTGATGGTGCCGAACTGGAAGGGCGTGAACGAGTCGGCCATCGAGAAGGCCAAGCAGCTGGCCGGTGATGACTACGTGGTGCTGGTGGCTGATGTCTACGGCAAGGACGTGCGGCCGAAGAGCGATGCGGAGGCGGGACCGGTGGCCAGCAAGCTGCGCAACGACCGGCCGCTGCTGCGTGCGCGTGCACTGGAAGCGGTGAACGTGCTCAAGGCGCAGGCCGGCAAGGTACCGCTGGATGCCAGCCGGATCGGTGCGGTCGGTTTCTGTTTCGGTGGCACCACGGTGCTGGAGCTGGCCCGCGCCGGTGCGCCGCTGGCCGCTGTGGTCAGCCTGCACGGTGGGTTGGGTTCGCCGCTGCCGGCGCAGGCCGGTGGCGCCCATCCGTCCGTGCTGGTGCTCAACGGGGCCGATGACAGGAGCGTGACCGCCGAGGACATCGCCGCTTTCCAGAAGGAAATGGATGCGGCCAAGGTCGATTGGGAGTTCACCAACTACAGCGGTGCCGTGCACTGCTTCGCCGAGCGCGACGCCAACAGCCCACCGGGCTGCCAGTACAACGAGCGGGCGGCCAAGCGCGCGTGGAAGGCGCTGGATGAATTCTTCGAGGAACGCTTCGAGAAGCGTTGAGCCGTGCAGTGGTAGTGCCGGCCGCTGGCCGGCATTCCCGTGACACCCGCAGCATCATGAGGTTGCCGGCCAGCGGCCGGCACTACCAGATGCGGTCAATGCGAGCGTTTCCGTGCCGACCAACGGTCGGCACCCACCGGAATGCCGGTGGGTGGGTGCCGACCGTTGGTCGGCACACCTCAACCCATCAATGCGAGCGCTGCACCGCGTAGCGGGCCAGGCCACGCAGGGCGGCCACGGCATCGTTGTCGGCCAGGCCATCCAGGGCACGCTCGGCGGCTTCGGCGTACTCTTCGGCACGGCGGCGGCTGTACTCCAGGCCGCCGGTGGCGCGGATCGCGGCCAGCACTTCCGGCATTGCCGAGGCGTCGCCGTCCTGCACGATGGTGCGCAGGCGCTCGCGGGTAGCGTCATCGGAGTGGGCCATCGCGTGGATCAGCGGCAACGTGGCCTTGCCCTCGGCGAGGTCGTCGCCCAGGTTCTTGCCCAGCTCCTCGGCGTTGGCCGAGTAGTCCAGCACGTCGTCGGCGATCTGGAATGCGTAACCCAGGTGCATGCCGTAGTCGAACAGGGCCTGCTGGGTGGCTTCATCCACGCCGCTGGCCAGCGCGCCCAGGCGGGTACCGGCGGCGAACAGCACCGCGGTCTTGCGCTCGATCACGCGCAGGTAGGCGGCTTCGTCGGTATCCGGGTTGTGCACGTGCAGCAGCTGCAGCACTTCACCCTCGGCGATGCGGTTGGTGGCATCGGCCAGGATCTGCATCACCGGCATGCGCTCCAGCTCGACCATCAGCTGGAAGCTGCGCGAGTACAGGAAGTCGCCCACCAGCACGCTGGGCGCGTTGCCCCACAGCGCGTTGGCGGTGCTGCGGCCACGCCGCAGGCTGGACTCGTCCACCACGTCGTCGTGCAGCAGGGTAGAGGTGTGGATGAACTCGATGATCGCCGCCAGCTGGTGGTGCTCCGGGCCGGCGTGGCCGACCGCGTGGCCGGCCAGCATCACCAGCATCGGGCGCAGGCGCTTGCCGCCGGCGGAAATGATGTGGTCGGCGATCTGGTTGATCAGCACGACGTCCGAGGACAGCCGGCGCCGGATCAGGGCGTCGACGGCGGCCATGTCGGCCGCGGCAAGCGACTGGATCTGGGGCAGGCCCAGGGCGGGACGGGTGTCTTCGGTGATGGTCATGCGATCAGGCTTTCAGGCTCACCATCGATTATAGGCGCTGGCCGTGAATTCGGGCGCAAACCGGCCCGAGCGGCAATTCCAGCCCGGCCTGCGCGGCCCTTCGCGTGAATACGTATGCAGGTTGCGCCATGCCCGCGAGGCCACCGCTAAGCTTGCCGGATCAGGATTTCGGCCCGCTGCCGGCGGGTCCCGCATGCCCGGAGGGGGGCTGTCGATGTCGCACTATCCATGGTGGCGCGGAGCCGTCATCTACCAGATCTACCCGCGCAGTTTCCTCGATGCCAACGGCGATGGGGTGGGCGACCTGCCGGGCATCATCGAGCGCCTGGACCACATTGCCGCGCTGGGCGTGGATGCGATCTGGATCTCGCCGTTCTTCAAGTCCCCCATGGCCGATTTCGGCTACGACATCGCCGACTACCGCGACGTCGACCCGCTGTTCGGCAGCCTGGACGACTTCGACCGCCTGCTGGCCAAGGCCCACGGCCTGGGCCTGAAGGTGATGATCGACCAGGTGCTGAGCCATACCTCGATCGAGCATGCCTGGTTCCGTGAGAGCCGCCAGGACCGCAGCAATCCGAAGGCCGACTGGTACGTGTGGGCCGACCCGCGCGAGGACGGCACCCCGCCGAACAACTGGCTGTCGCTGTTCGGTGGCGGCGCCTGGCAGTGGGAGCCGCGCCGTGAGCAGTACTACCTGCACAACTTCCTGGTCGACCAGCCGGACCTGAACTTCCACCACCCGGACGTGCAGCAGGCCACCCTGGACAATGTCCGTTTCTGGCTCGATCGCGGCGTGGATGGCTTCCGCCTGGATGCGATCAACTTCTGCTTCCACGATGCGCAGCTGCGTGACAACCCGCCCAAGCCGGCGGAGAAGCGGGTGGGGCGCGGCTTCAGCCCGGACAACCCGTACGCCTACCAGTACCACTACTACAACAACACCCAGCCGGAGAACCTGCCGTTCCTGGAGCGCCTGCGCGCGCTGCTGGATCAGTACCCGGGCGCGGTCAGCCTGGGCGAGATCTCTTCGGAGGATTCGCTGGCGACCACCGCCGAGTACACCCGCGATGGCCGCCTGCACATGGGTTACAGCTTCGAGCTGCTGGTGGATGACTACAGCGCGGCCTATATCCGCGACACGGTCTCGCGGCTGGAAGCGGCGATGACCGAAGGCTGGCCGTGCTGGGCGGTGTCCAATCACGACGTGGAGCGGGCGGTCAGCCGCTGGGGCGGCCACCCGGCCGATCCGCGCCTGGCGCGGATGCTGGTGGCGATGCTGTGCTCGCTGCGCGGCTCGGTCTGCCTGTACCAGGGCGAGGAGCTGGGCCTGGCCGAGGCCGAGGTACCGTTCGAGGCACTGCAGGACCCCTACGGCATCACCTTCTGGCCGAACTTCAAGGGCCGTGATGGCTGCCGCACCCCGCTGCCATGGACCGATGCGCCGTTAGCAGGTTTCACCAGCGGCCAGCCCTGGCTGCCGATTCCGGCCGAGCACCGGGCGGCGGCGGTGGCCGTGCAGGAACGCGACCCGCACTCGGTGCTGGCGGCGTTCCGCGCGTTCCTGGCCTGGCGGCATACCCAGCCGGCGCTTCTGCATGGCAGCATCAGATTCCTTGAAAGCGCCGAGCCTGTGCTGCTGTTCGAGCGTATGCTTGCAGATGAAACCCTCCTGCTGGCCTTCAACCTGTCGGCCGAGGCGGTGACCCATCCGCTGCCGCCGGGCAACTGGCAGCAGGTGGCGGTACCGGGCCCGGATGCGGGCACGGTGCAGGGCAACGAACTCCAGCTGCCGCCGCGCGCGGTGTATTGCGCCCGACGCAGCTGACCGTTTTCTCCGGTGGCGGTACTTGCGGGGACGGGGCCGAAGCGCCCCGTCCCTTTTTTGTGGGTGGGATTCCAGAGAACGGCATCCACGCATGGCGTGGATCTACGGGTTGGAACGTCGCTGCATGGGCCTTGCCGATCACGTGCTGGCATCCGCGCATAAGAAAACCCGCTGCCTGCGCAGCGGGCTTCCGGTCCTGCTCCCTTTGTGTTGCCGGCCAGCGGCCGGCGCTACCGGATTCGGGGTGCCAGCCAGCGGCCGGCACGACCCGGCCGTGATCAGAACTTGTAGTTCACGCCCAGCATGTAGGTGCGGCCCCACTCGATGTACTCCAGCGGGCGGTCCTTGCTGCCGGCGTAGGTGCGGTACGGCTCGTTGGTCAGGTTGCTGCCCTGCAGAAGCAGGGTCAGGCCACGCAGGGCACTGCTGTCGCTGAAGGTGTAGCTGATCTGCGCATCGGTCACGTTCTCGCCGACCACGTAGCGCAGGCTGCGGTTGCCGTTGAAGTTGCCGATCTCGCCGATGAAGTCCGAACGGCGGCGCTGGCTCACCCGTGCCTCGAAGCCGCTGCGCTCGTAATACGCGGTGAAGTTGTACACGCGCTTGGACAGGCCCGGCAGGCTGATCGGATCACTGCCCACGCTGGAGGCGCTCTCCGGGTCCAGGATGGTGATGTCGCTCTTGTTGAAGGTCGCGCTGGCCTGCACGCCGAAGCCACGCAGGCTGTCGGTCAGCATCTCCAGCGGGAACGATGCGGTCAGTTCGAGGCCCTTCAGCGTGCCGCCCTTGCCGTTCTGCGGGGCGGAGAAGGTGCCGGTGGTCAGCACCGGTGCATCGCCTGGCTGAGAAACCCAGTTGGCCACTTGATCGCTGAAATCATAACCATCAATTGTCTGCGTATAGACGTAACTCTTCAGGTCCTTGTAGAAGATCGCCGCCGCCACGTAGGCCTTCTCGCCGAAGTACTTCTCGTAGGACAAGTCGACCGCGGTCGCACGCCAGGGATCCAGCAGAGGGTTGCCGCCACTGGCCCCGGGCTTGCCGGTTTCTCGGGCAACACCAAAGTCCAGACCGGCACGCATCTGATCCACGCGCGGGCGCGCGACTTGCTTGGCGACGGCGAAGCGAAGGGTCTGCTGGTGCGGGAAGAGGAATGCCAGGTTCAGGCTCGGCAACCAATCGTTATAAGTTTTCCCGCTGGCGATAGGAAGAACGTTCTCGCCCGCTGGGCGGGAGCGGTCAAAGTAGCGCGAATCCGAACTCTGGTCGGTGTGCTGCATCTGCACGCCGATGTTGCCGCGCACGCCGACGTCGCCGATGTCGGCGTTGATGTTCAGGCGCGCCCAGGCGGTGGTGATCTTCTCCTGTACCGTCCACGACTTGGGAATCAGGTAGTCCAGGTTGTCGACCGGGTTGAAGGTCATGTAGCGGCCCACCGCGGCCGGTACGTTCCAGGCCGGGATGGTGCCGAGGCCGGCGAAGCCCAGGTTGACCGGGCGGTACTGCAGGTCCGAGGCGATGTTGGCGTCGCCCTGCGCACCCAGCAGGATGTTGCCTTCGGACTGGGTCTTCACCTTGCGGCGGTCGGCGTAGTTCACGCCGATGTCGATGTCCGGCGCCCACGACGCGACGGCGTCGGGCAGGGCGATGGTGGCGGCCAGCTTGCCACCCTTCAGGCGGTCTTCCACCTTCGGCACCTTGCCGTAGCCGGAACCATAGATGGTGTTGGTCAGGAACAACGCATCCGGGTTGGAGTAGTTCAGGCCCGGGCTGATCTGCGAGAAGCCGTCCTGGCGGATCGACACGCCGACCGTATCCAGCTGCGGCATCGGCGTCAGCTGCAGGTTGTTTTCCAGGTTCAGCTCGTCGCGCGTGGCCTTGGAGTAGTTCAGGTCGGCGACCAGCTTGACGCCACTGAAGTTGAACTCGTTGTTCCAGCCGAACGCGTCGATCTTGTCCTTGCGCTTGTTGTACATGCCGCGTACCAGCGGGTACACGCCGCTGGCGGTGCCGCCAGTGAACGAACCATTGGCGTTGACCTGCGGGTTGCTGACCAGCAGGCCCGGGGTGTAGTTGCCGTTGTAGTTGCTGAGGTTCAGCTCGAACTGGTTGGCGGTGTCGATCTGCTCGGCTTCGGTGTGGAACGCATCGAAGGTGCTGGTCCAGCTGTTGTTCGGCCGGAACTGGATCGTGGCCATCACGCCGTCGCGCTTGTTGTTGCCGGTGCGGCGCAGCGCCTTGATGCCATCGGAGAAGTAGGTGCCGGCACCCACGCCCGGACGGTCGCCCTTGTCGGTGTGCTCGGTGGTCCACGGTTCGTACAGGCCGACCTGGTTCTCCTGGATCGGCATGTCGCTGTGCGCATAGCCGATGGCGATGCCCAGGGTCTTGTCCAGGAACTGGTCGATGTAGCTGGCGCTGAAGCGGTTGCCGTACGGATCGGTGTTGGCGGCGCGGCCCAGCGAGCTCTTCTGGTAGCGGCCACTGACCGCGATCACGCGCTCGCCGAAGCTGAGCGGGCGCGCGGTCTGCATGTCGATGGTGCCCGACAGGCCCTGGCCGACCAGTGCCGCGTCAGGGGTCTTGTACACGGTCACGCCGTTGACCAGTTCGGACGGGTACTGGTCGAACTCGACGCCACGGTTGTCGCCAGTGCTGACCACTTCGCGGCCATTGAGCAGGGTGGTGGCGAAGTCCGGCGACAGGCCGCGGACGCTGATCACCTGCGCGCGGCCCGCCACGCGCTGGGCGGCCAGGCCGGGCAGGCGCGAAATGGACTCGGCGATGCTGACGTCGGGCAGCTTGCCGATGTCTTCGGCGGAGATCGCTTCGACCACCGAGGTGGCGTCCTGCTTGACCGCGATCGCGCTCTCGATGCCGCGGCGGATGCCGGTGACCTGCACCGTATCGAGGTTGGTGGCGGCGGTGCCGGCCGGTGTGGTGGTGTTCTGCGTGGACTGTGCCGACGCCAGTGTCGGCGCCAGGACAACGGCCAGCGCGATGCTCAGCGCGCTGCGCTTGTGGTTCAACATTTTCCCCTCCCAGGCAATGTTGCAGATCGATTTGTGAGCGTTCCGGCGGGGCCGTGAACGTGCGACGCGGTGGCCGCTGTCGTCGCCGCTATGGTAGGCAGCGCGTTCTTCGCGGGAATCACCCTGCATACGTATTCAATGGCGTCTGCAGGGATGTAATCGCTTTCAAGTGTCTCGTTCTGTAGAGCCGAGCCCATGCTCGGCTGCATTTCGGTGCTACGCACCGCCGCCCGAGCGTGGGCTCGGGCGCTACGGGGGCGCAGGCAGGAAAACGTTCAGCGGATCGGCGTGAAGCGAATGGCCTGGCCACCGCCGGGTGCCAGCACCAGCGTCAGTGCATCGGCGCTGGTCACTTCGCGGGTTTCGCGAACGAACGCGAACGGGTTGCTGCGGAAATCTGCGCCTTCACCATCACGGTAGATCTCGGCGCGGTAGCGCACGCCAGGTTCCAGGAAGCCCAGTGACACCGGCAGCACGCGGCCGTGTTCATCGGTGATGCTGCCGAGGAACCAGTCGCGGCTGTTGCGGTCGCGGCGCACGATCGTCACGTAGTCACCCACTTCGCCATCGAGCACGCGGCTCTGCTCCCAGTCCACCGCCACGCCCTCGATGAAACGGAACGCCTCGCGATGCTGCAGGTAGTGTTCGGGCAGGTCGGCGGCCATCTGGATCGGGCTGTACAGCACCACGTACAGCGCCAGTTGGCGGGCCAACGTACTGGGGATGGCCTGGCCGTGGCGGCCCTTCAGGCTGAGGATGCCGGGGGTGTAGTCCATCGGCCCGGCCAGCATGCGGGTGAACACCAGGTTGACCTCGTGCTCCGGCGGGTTCGGTGGCTGGCCCCAGGCGTTGTACTCCATGCCGCGTGCGCCTTCGCGCGAGATCCAGTTGGGATAGGTGCGGCGCAGGCCGGTGTCCTTGATCGGCTCATGCGGGTTCACCGACAGGTGCCGGCGCGCGGCTTCCTGCACCACCTTCAGATGGTGGCGGGCCATGAACTGCCCGTCATGCCACTCGCGCCACAGTGGGCCCCCCGTGGGATTGCGGCGGTCGACCTGGCCGTCGTCGCAGACGTAGCCGGTCTTGAACTGGTCCACGCCCAGCCGTGCGTACAGGTCCAGCGCGGCGTCCAGCTGGGCCTCGTAATGTTCGATGGCGCAGCCGGTTTCATGGTGGCCGATCAGGTGCACGCCTTTCTTCAGGCCATACGCCGACAGCGCTTCGATGTCGAAATCGGGCGTGGCGCGGGTGAAATCGAAGTCGTAGCCATTGCCCACCCACATGCCGTCCCAGCCTGGGTTCCAGCCCTCCACCAGCACGCCGCGGAAGCCGTGCGCCGCGGCGAAGTCGATGACTTTTTTCGTCTTGGCGGTGGTGGCCGCGTGCTTCGGCCCGGTCGCCCAGCTCTCGTTGTCCAGGTGCATCGACCACCACACGCCCAGGTACTTGGCTGGCTTCACCCAGCTGACATCGCCCAGCGCGTTGGGTTCGTTGAGGTTGAGGATCAGGTCCGATTCGACCAGGCCGCCGGCACGGTCGGCGATCTGCAGCGTGCGCCACGGCGTGGCGAAGGGCAGGGTGCGGCGCACCTTCCAGCCTTCAGCCGAGGGCGACAGCTGCGCGCGCAGGCGCTGCCCCTCGCTGTGGCGCAGCCACATGCCGGCGTAGTCCACCAGCGCGGCCTCGTGAATGGCCACATGCAGGCCATCGCGGCTGCGCAGGGTCATCGGCGTATGCACCAGCGGTACTTCGCGCAGCGGGGTGCGCTGGTACAGGTACTCGTAGTGGATCGGCTCGCCGGCGGGGATCCACCAGGCGGTGGAGTCCTGTGCGATGGCGAACTCGGTCAGCTCGTCATCGATGATGGCCTCGTGCAGATTCGGCTGTTCGGGGAATACGTAGCGGAAGCCAAGGCCATCGTCGTAGACGCGGAACACTATATCCAGCCGGCGCTTGCTGCCGGTGGTTTCGGCCAGCTGCACGATCAGCTCGTTGAAATGGTTGCGGGTGAGCCGGCGTTCGCCCCACGGCTGGTCCCAGGTGTCATCGACGCTGCGCCGCTGCTGGCCCAGCAGAGTGAAATCGCGGTCCAGGCGACCGTCGCGCAGGGCGAAGCCGAGCTTCGAATCCTCCACCACAGTGTCGCCCAGGCGCTCGACCCGATAGCGGGCCGTGCCGCCGTCCAGCACCAGGCTGACCTTCAACACCTTGCCCGGCGATTCGACGCTGGCCACCTGGGGCGCGGCCTGTACCAGCGTGGCCCATCCGATCAGGGCCAGGCCCAGCATGTGCGCGAATACCGCGCGTACAGCAGTGGGTGACATCGGCAATTCCCCTCCCAAGGCGCCGTTGGCAGACCCAGACCATAAGCCAGCGCGTCGGGTGCGCTACCGCGCGACGCCATGAATACGTATGCAACTGGACGCAGCCGACAGCCCCGCGTCTACCATGGCGCCAGGGCACCTTGAGGGAGGGGCCGCGCCCGCCCGCCGGCAACGACGGTGCGGACCTACAACGCGTGCAGAGAGGGAGGGAGGCCGACGGGCGCGAGCCGGTCCGCCGCTTCGATGCTGAAGATCATTTGCCTGACCGCTGCCCTGGGGGCAGCGCTGGGGACGACCGCGCAGGCGGCCGACCTGCAATTCGACGGCCGCCATGCGCGCGCCGAAGCCGCTGCCAAGGGCAGCTTCGTGCTGCATGCGCCGAAGCGCGAGGTGCGCATCGCGCCGATGCCGATGCGCTGCCAGACCGGCAGCGTGATGTTCGATGCCCTGTTCGCACTGGCCCAGCAGGAGATGGACCAGGACCGCGTGGATGCGATCCGTGATCCCGCCTTCGACGAAGGCCGGCCGGTGCCCTGCGAGTGCTTCCAGACCGGCGCGCGCTGGCCCTATGTGTGGACGCGCGATGTCAGCTTTGCCGCCGATCTGGCGCTCGCACGCCTGGACCCGAAGCGCACCCGGCAGTCGCTGCAGTTCAAGCTGTCGGCGGCGCGCGATGGCCATACGCCCGGCCTGTTCGTTGCGCAGGACACCGGCTCCGGCGGCAGCTGGCCGATCAGCAGCGACCGCGTGGTGTGGTTCCTGGCCGCGCGTCACCTGCTGCAGGATCGCGCGTTTGCCGACCAGGTCTGGCAGGCGCTGCAGGCCACGCTGGCGCAGGACCGCGCGATGGTGTTCGACGTGCAGATGGGCCTGTACCGCGGCGAGACCTCCTTCCTGGACTGGCGCGAGCAGACCTATCCAGACTGGACCCGCGAGGATGTGCGTTTCATCGGTGATTCCTACGCACTGTCCACCAACGTGCTGCACTACCAGGCACTGCGCCTGGCCGAACGCCTGGCCGGGCAGCACGGCGATGCCCGCGCGGCCGACTACAAGGCCTGGGCCGATGCATTGGCGCAGCAGATCGATGCGCGCTTCTGGCGCGAGGATATCGGCCAGTACATGAGCTACATCGGCGAAGCCGCGCACCCGGTACCGTACGCCAAGGTCGATCTGCTCGGCCTCTCGCTGGGCATCCTCGCCGAGGTGCTGCCGCCCGAGCGCGCGCGGCGTGCGCTGGCGGCGTATCCGATGGGCCCGGCTGGCAGCCCGGTGGTCTGGCCGCAGGAAGCACAACAGCCGATCTATCACAACCGGGCGATCTGGCCGTTCGTCAGTGCCTACTCGCTGCGTGCGGCGCGGCAGCTGGACGATGCGCCGCGCATCGCCGCCGAGATCCGCTCGCTGATGCGCGGTGCCGCGCTGGCCGGCTCCAACATGGAGAACTACGAACTGGTCACCCAGGCCGTCCATGTGGATGAAGGCGCGCTCAGCGGGCCGGTGGTCAATTCGGAGCGCCAGCTGTGGTCGGTGGCTGGATATCTGTCGATGGTGGTCGAGGGCGTGTTCGGCGTGCAGGACGATGGCCGCGTGCAGCCCAAGCTGCCAGCCGCGCTGGTCCCCGAACTGTTCGGCAAGCAGCGCCGCATCTCCCTGGAGGCCGATGGCAAGCGCTATGTGCTGGAGCGACCGAAGCAGGTGGGTGATGGCCTGCTGGTGGCGGGCGAGGTAAAGACGCGTGGTGCCACCACCACCGTGCAGCTGGTGGCCACCGCAGCGGCACCGCGCAGCGTGGCGACGACGGCCGACGCCAATGCGCGCGCACCGGCCACGCCGGCCGCACCGCAGGCGCGACGCGAGGGCAGGGGCTGGAATGTCGAGGTCGCTGCCGGCCAGGTGCTGTGGCAGGACGGCCGGGCGCTCACCGCCAGCAATGGCCTGGCACGCATCGGTGACGATGGCCTGCAGCATTGCCTGAGCCTGACCCGGCGCGACGGCGCATTGGAATCGCTGCACAGTCCGATGGTCTGCGTCGGTCCGCAGCAGCGATTGAAGGGTGCCGAGCGCTGGCAGTTCACCTCGGCCAAGGCGGGGCAGGTGCGCCTGCGCCTGCAGTACAGCAACGCGAATGGGCCGATCAACACGGGCGTGACCGCCGCGGTGAAGCAGCTGGTGCTGCAGTGCCCGGGCCAGCCGTTGCAGCGGCACACCGTCACCCTGCCGCACAGCGTGGCCGTGCAGGACTCGACCTCGGCGACGTTTCCGGTGCCGAAGGGCCGATGCGCGGTCACGCTTGAAGAGGGCTTCAACATGAGCACACTGCAGCACTTCGCGCACTACACCGGGGGCAAGGGCGGGCGCGACGGCGTGCTCAACCAGGCGCAGGTGCAGGCGCTGACGGTGGCGCCCGTGGCCGTAGAGGGCGCGCGATGAATCGCCCCGCCAAACCCCAGCTGTCGTTCTGGCAGATCTGGAACATGTGTTTCGGTTTTCTCGGCATCCAGTTCGGCTTCGCCCTGCAGAATGCCAACGCCAGCCGCATTTTCGAGACGCTGGGCGCGGACATCGACGCGGTACCGGGGCTGTGGATCGCCGCGCCGCTGACCGGCCTGCTGGTGCAGCCGGTGATCGGTTACCTGTCCGATCGCACCTGGACGCGCTGGGGGCGGCGCCGTCCGTTCTTCATGATCGGTGCGGTGCTGACCACGCTGGCCCTGCTGGTGATGCCGAATTCACCGACGCTGTGGATCGCGGCCGGCACGCTGTGGGTGCTCGATGCCTCGATCAACGTATCGATGGAGCCGTTCCGAGCCTTCGTCGGCGACCAGCTGGCGCCACGCCAGCGTCCGGCCGGCTATGCGATGCAGAGCTTCTTCATCGGTGTGGGCGCCATCGTCGCCAGCTTCCTGCCGTTCATCCTGGCCCATTTCGGCGTTGCCAATACGGCCGCCGCCGGTGAGGTGCCGGACACCGTGCGCTATGCGTTCTACTTCGGCGCGGCGGTGCTGCTGGCGGCAATCACCTGGACGGTGGTCAGCACCCGCGAATATTCACCAGCAGAACTGGCTGCCTTCGATGATGCCGAGCCGCCGGCGCATCATGCGGGAGCGGTGATCGACGGCCCGGCGCCATGGACGCGGGTGGCCCTGTGGCTAGGGCTGGGTGTGCTGTTGGCGCTGCTGATCACCTGGCGGCAAGGCGACAGGATGCTGTACGTGCTGGCAGGCCTGTGCGCCGGCTACGGCCTGCTGCTGGCGGCCGCGCGCGTGTTGCCGGCCACGCATATGCTGGCCGCCATCGTCGGCGACCTGCGCGCGATGCCGGTGACCATGCGCCGCCTGGCGTGGGTGCAGTTCTTCTCATGGTTCGCGCTTTTCGCCATGTGGATCTACACCACTGCTGCGGTGGCCGGTACCCACTTCGGTTCGACCGATCCACAGTCGGCGGCCTACAACGAAGGTGCCAACTGGGTTGGCGTGCTGTTTGGCGCCTACAACGGCTTCGCTGCGTTGGCGGCGGTGCTGATTCCACCGATGGTGCGTGCGATCGGCCTGCGCTGGAGCCACCTGGTCAACCTGTGGCTGGGCGCTGCCGGCCTGGTCTCGCTGATGTTCATCCGCGACCCGCACTGGCTGCTGCTGTCGATGGTGGGTGTGGGTTTTGCCTGGGCATCGATCCTGTCGTTGCCGTATGCACTGCTGTCCGACAGCGTGCCTGCGTCGAAGATGGGTGTGTACATGGGCATCTTCAATTTCTTCATCGTGATCCCGCAGCTGGTGGCGGCCAGTGCGCTTGGCTTTGCCCTGCGCGCATGGCTGGGTGGCCAGCCGATGCATGTGCTGGTGCTGGGCGGCTGCAGCCTGTTCGTCGCCGGCCTGTGCGTGCTGCGGGTTCCGTCCCGTCCGGAGGTGGTGTGATGCGTGGTGTCCTGGCTGTTGCCGTTTCCCTTGCCCTGTTCGCCGGCCAGGCCGTGGCCACGCCGCGCCCGGACTACGTCGGCACCACCGAACCGTTCGCCAGCGATGCGGTGTACTTCGTGGTCACCGACCGCTTCGTCAACGGTGATCCATCCAATGACCATCGCGACCAGGGTGGCGCGCACCGCACCTTCGACATCCCGGTGCCATGCCCGGACAAGGTGGACGGCAACATTGGCTACCTCGGCGGCGACTTCCGTGGCGTGCTCGACAATGCGCAGTACATCCGCAACCTGGGTTTCGGCGCGGTGTGGATCACGCCGATCATCGACAACCCCGACCAAGCTTTCACCGGCAGCAAGCCGATCAGCTGCACCAGCACGCTGACCGACCGCGGCAAGACCGGCTACCACGGCTACTGGGGCATCAACTTCTACAGACTCGATGAGCACCTGCCCAGCAGGGACCTGGACTTCGCCGGACTGACCAAGGGCCTGCACGGTGCCGGCCTGAAGGTGGTGCTGGACATCGTAGGCAACCACGGTTCGCCGGCCTGGACCATGCCGACACGGCAACCGCAGTTCGGTCAGATCTTCGACAAGGATGGAAAGTTGATCGCCGACCACCAGAACCTGCCGCCGCAGAAGCTGGACCCGGAGCACAACCCGCTGCACGCGTTCTACAACAACATCGGTCCGGTCGACAGCAAGGACGGCTCGATCTTCGACGGCAACCTGGCCGAGCTGTCCGACTTCAACCAGGACAATCCGGCGGTGATGGATTACCTGGTCGGCGCTTACCTGCAGTGGACCGCGCAGGGCGTGGACGCATTGCGCATCGACACCATCGGCTGGCTGCCGCACCCGTGGTGGCATGAATTCGTCAAGCGCATCCGCGCCGAGCATCCGGGCATGTTCATGTTCGGCGAAGCCTTCGACTACAACGCGGCGACCATTGCCGAGCACACCTGGCCGGCCAACGCCAATGTCAGCGTGCTCGACTTCCCGTTGCGCGGTGCTCTGGAGCAGACCTTCGGCACCGCCGGCAAGGGCTTCGAGACGCTGGCCGAGCCGCTGCACCTGAGCGGTGGCCCGTATGCCAATCCGTACGAGCTGATGAGCTTCTACGACAACCACGACATGCCGCGCCTGCAGGCCAGTGACAACGGCTTCATCGACGCGCACAACTGGCTGTTCACCGCGCGCGGCATTCCGGTGGTCTATTACGGCTCGGAGACCGGCTTCATGCGTGGCCGCGCCGAGCACGCAGGCAACCGTGCCTACTTCGGCCAGCCGAGTGTGGACGCTGCGCCGCAGAGCCCGATCTTCGCGCCGCTGCAGCGCATCGCCAAACTGCGTGAAGCGACCCCGGCACTGCAGCGTGGCTTGCAGGTGAACGAGCGCCTGCACGGCGACGAAGCGGTGTTCCTGCGCGTGCTGCAGCAGGAAGATCTGGCGCAGACGGCGCTGGTGCTGCTGAACAAGGGCGATGTGGCGCGCACCTTCGAGGTGGATCGCTACCTGCAGGCCGGCACGTGGCGTGACGCGCTGGATGGCGGCACGGTGAAGGTCGAGCGGCAGCTGAAGACTAACGTGCCGGCGCATGGGGTAAAGGTCTATGTGCTGGACGCCACCGTGCAGCAGCCGGCACTGCAGGCCGAACTGGACAAGGCGATGGCTGACCAGCGGGCACGGGACCAGCGCCTGGGGCGGTAGTGCCGGTCGCTGGCCGGCAACTCATGAATCCATGGTCCCTTCAGGTGCCGGCCAGCGGCCGGCACTACCGGGGGGACCACATCCGGCACAATAGGCACCCCTCACGCCGTGCCGCACCGCCATGACCGACCTCGCCCCGCAGACCCCGATCGAAACCCTGCTGAAGGCGGCGATGGACGGGGCGGTGCCGATCCGCGCCTTCATGGAAGCCTTCGTCGCCTCCGAGGTGGTGCTGCAGACCGGCAGCCTGGTGACCCCCGACGGCAGCGGCTTCGACCCGCTGCTGTTTGACAAGCAGGGCACCCTGCACGTGGCCGTGTTTACCGACCCATCGCGGGTGGGCATCTACAGCCAGCAGGCCGAACACCAGATCCGCTGGCTGATGCTGGACGTGCTGCGTCGCGTGCCGGGTGGCTACGGCGTGGTGATCAACCCCGGCACCGCGCTGGGCTTCGAGATCTCGCCCAGCGGCGTCGGCGAGATCCTGAAGGACTTCGCCCAGGGTTGATTGTCATGTAGAGCCGAGCCCATGCTCGGCTGCCGTTCGCGCCATGCCGGATCAGTCGAGCACGGCCCGACCCTACAGAACGCTTCCCTTCGGGTGCAGTACGTGGTTCCTTTTGGATAACACCAGGATCGAGGCTCTGCTGTGGAATTGAAGGAATTACCTGTCGGCTCACCGGCACGATCACGCCATTCCCGCTCCGCACTGATCTTCCTGATCGCAGCCATCGTTGCCGCGCTGGTGTCCGTGCCCCTGCTGCGCGCGGTGGGCATCGTGCAGTGGCCGGCATTCGCCATTGCCTGGCTGATCAACCTGGGTTCGGCCTGGTATCTGGCCCAGTGGGCACGCCAGCAGGGCCGTTCGGCGTGGGGCTACGGATTGCCGGCGGTGCTCGGTACCGTCGCTTCGATCGTGGTCTATGTGCTGTTGGCGTTGCTGGGGCCGAAGGCCGGGGCACGCTGAACCTGCGCGCCTGTCGCGGGTAGTTTGCCGAGCACGGCTCGGCACTGGCACTAGGGTAAGACCAAGCCAAACAACAAGGGCGAGGCCAAGAGCGATCCCGCCCTGCGGCGCCTACCCGCGCAGGGATGATTCGCGCACGACCAGCTTCACCGGGATGCTCTGGCTGTCCACCGGCTGCCGCCCGATCAGCGCCAGCAGGCGTTCCACCAGCAGCTGCCCGGCCTGCTTGGTGTCCTGCTGCACCGTGGTCAGCGCCGGGGACACCGAAGCGGCCAGCGGGATGTCGTCGAAGCCGGTCACCGCCACGTCCTGCGGCACCCGCAGTCCGGCCTCGCGCAGGGCGCGCATCGCACCGATGGCGATCAGGTCGCTGGCCGCGCAGATCGCATCGATCGGCTCTCCGCGCGCCAGCAGGGCCTGGCAGGCCTCCTGGCCGGAGGCCTCGGTGGTGATCGCATCGTGCTGCAGCGCCGGTTCGGCGGCCAGGCCGTGGTCCTGCAGGGCCGCGACATGGCCGCGGTAGCGCTCCTGGAATTCGGGGTAGTGGCTGGAGGCATGGCCAAGGAAGGCGATGCGGCGGCAGCCCTGCAGCAGCAGATGGGTGGTGATGTCATGCCCGCCCTGGAAGTTGTCGCTGCCGATCGAGACACCGGGCTGGCCGGGCAGGGCGGCGCCCCAGCGCACGAAGTGCGTGCCCTGTTCGACCAGCCGCTGCAGGCGGTCGCGCGATTCGTGGTAGTCACCGTAGCCGAGCAGGATGATGCCGTCGGCCTTGTTGCTGTCTTCGTAATCTGCCTGCCAGTCGGTGGACAGCTGCTGGAACGACACCAGCAGGTCCTGCCCGTGCAGGGCGCAGGCGCGGGTGATCGAGCCCAGCATCGAATGGAAGAACGGGTTGATCAGCGAATCGTCGTTGGTCGGGTCCTCGAAGAACAGCAGGGCCAGCGTGCCGGCATTGCGCAGGCGCAGGCTGGAGGCGTTCTTGTCGACCTTGTAGTTCAGCTCGCGGGCGATGCGCAGGATGCGCTCGCGGGTCTCGGCGTTGACCATCGGGCTACCACGCAGGGCCCGCGACACGGTCGGCTGGGAGACCCCGGCCAGGTGGGCGATGTCGAGGGAGGTGGCTTTGCCTTTGATCGTCATGGGCGGGCGGAGCGGGCAGGTGGAAGGTGCCCGGGCATGATGCCATGCGCAGACGCGAATGCCTCTCTGGACGTCGGTCGGGGCGAAGGTAAGTCATTGCCGGACAAGGAAATCAGCCTGATCCTTCGGTGCGGTCGGGGTCTCCTGACCGGGCGGACGGCGGCGGCAATGGTAAGATGCGTCGTTCTCGCATTCCCCAAAATTTCACCAGGGGCGGCCCAGCGTACTGCACCCCGCCCGGGGCTGTGCTATCACTGGCGGTCTGCCCCTGGACAACGGACGAAGGTACCTATGGCGCGCGGCATCAACAAAGTCATCCTGGTCGGCAATCTCGGCAACGACCCGGACGTGAAGTACACCCAGGGCGGCATGGCGATCACCCGCATCAGCCTGGCCACCACCAGCGTCCGCAAGGACAAGGATGGCAACCAGCAGGAGCGCACCGAATGGCACCGCGTGGTGTTCTTCGGCAAGCTCGGCGAGATCGCCGGCGAGTACCTGCGCAAGGGCAGCTCGGTCTACGTCGAAGGCAGCCTGCGTTACGACAAGTACACCGGCCAGGACGGCGTGGAGAAGTACTCCACCGATATCATCGCTGATGAAATGCAGATGCTGGGCGGCCGCGGTGAAGGCGGCGGCGGTGGTGGCGGCAACTACGGCGGCGATCGTCCGCAGCGCCAGCAGGCGCCGCGCCAGGAGTACGGCGGCGGTGGCGGCGGCCAGCGTGGTGGCCAGGGCGGTGGCTATGGCAACCAGGGCGGCAACCAGGGCGGCGGCTACGGCAACCAGGGTGGCAACCAGCGTCCGCAGCCGCAGCAGGCGCCGCCGATGGACGACTTCGCTGACGACGATATTCCGTTCTAAGCGCATCTTCGGTGCATCCCGACAAGGGCTCCTGGCATGCCTGCCTGGGGCCCATGTCGTTCTTGAGGCACTGCCGGGATCCTGTTGTCCGGCGGCGGCCGATGCGGACGTTCCTCGATGTTGTCACCGATTACCGAACACGCCCTGGTCCAGCAGGCAATCAATGAACGCACCCAGCAGGGCGGGGCGGTGCCGCCTGTTCGGGTAGTAGAGAAAAAGCCCGGGGCGCGAGACCGACCAATCCGCCAGTACCCGCACCAGCAATCCCTGGGCCAGCAGTTCCCCCACGCGATCCTGCTCGAAGTGATAGGCGATTCCGAGGCCGGCCAGTGCCGCCGCAATCCCGACGTCAGCGTGATTGGTGACGACAGGACCGTCCACGGCGACCTCCAGGTGGCGGCCTCGCTTCTTGAACTCCCATCGGTACTGCCTGCCGTCACTCTGCAGCCGCCAGTTGATGCAGGCGTGATCCTGCAGGTCCGCCGGAGTTCGCGGCGTTCCACGGCGTGCGAGGTAATCCGGTGACGCCACGGCCACCATGTTCAGGTCGGGAGTGAGGCGGATGGCCACCATATCCTTCTCGAGCTGCCCACCCACGCGGATGCCTGCATCAAACCGCCCACTGACGATGTCGCTGAGCGCGTCGTCGACCACGATGTCGACAACGACATCAGGGTAGGCCTGGTGGAAGCGGGCAAGCCGCGGGGCAATCAGTGTTCTTGCGGCGATGCCCAGCGTATTGATGCGCAGGGTCCCGTTGATCCGTCCGCTCGCTTCGCTGGTTTCAGCGACCGCTACCGCCAACTCCTGGAACAGCGGCGCGATGCGCGCGTACAGTCGTCCGCCACTTGCCGAGGGTGCCACGCTTCGTGTTGTGCGATTCAGAAGGCGGGTGCCGAGACGGCCTTCCAGTTGACGGATGGTCTGGCTCAGGGCCGAGGGCGATACCCCCAGATGTTCCGCCGCCCGCGCGAAGCTCTGACGTTCCACTACCGCCACGAAGGCCTTCAGTTCAGCGAACTCGGATCCGCGCATTATGTAAGATTCTTGACATAACCCATTCGGATTATAGGGCATTCACTTAACCGACCTGCGTGCACATCCTGAGCGCCTCACCACTGCAGGAGCCAGGAATGAATGCGTTGACTCTCCCAGAACCCATCGCCGCGTACTTCGCGGCCGAACATGACCCCGAAGTGCTGGCGCGTTGTTTTGCCGCCCAGGCTGTGCTGAAGGACGACGGGCACACCCTCGTCGGCGTCGACGCCATCAAAGCCTTCCTGGCCGAGGCATCCGCCAAATACAGCGCCACCAGCGTGCCGAGCGCCATCGAACGGCAGGGGAAACACCACGTTGTCCGTGCCATCGTGAGCGGCAACTTCCCCGGCAGTCCGATTCTGCTGAGCTACCGTTTCGAACTGGAACGGGGCCTGATCGCATCGCTGGAGATCACCGCATGAGCTTCGATCTTCAACTCGGTGGCCTGCGGGCCGTGGTGACCGGCGGCACGGCCGGTGTGGGGGCGGCCGTGGTCAGGACCCTTGCCGAGGCCGGGGCCAGGGTGATGACGTCGGCGCGCAGCCTGCCGGCACGCCCGGTGGAAGGAGTCGCCTACGTAGCCGCCGATCTGTCGACGGCCGAGGGCACCGGCATTTTCGCCCACGCCGTGCTGCAGGCATGGGGCGGCGCAGACATCCTGGTCAATGTGCTGGGGGGATCAAAGACACCTGGCGGCGGCTTCGCAGCGATCAGTGATGCGCACTGGCTTGCCGAGCTGAACCTGAATCTGATGCCGGCGGTCCGTCTGGATCGTGCCTTGCTGCCATCCATGCTCGCGCAGCGCGCTGGCGTGATCATCCACGTCAGTTCGATCCAGCGCATGCTGCCTCTGCCGGAGTCCACCACCGCGTATGCCGCCGCCAAAGCGGCACTCACGACCTACAGCAAGTCGCTTTCACGAGAGGTCACTCCCAAGGGCGTGCGGGTGTTGAGCGTAGCGCCGGGCTGGATCGAGACAGAAGCATCCCGGGAATTTGCAGAGCGGATCGCGGCAGAAGCGGGAACCGATTATGAAGGTGGCAAGAGGCTGGTCATGGACTGGCTCGGCGGGATCCCGGTGGGACGGCCCGCGGCACCGCAGGAGGTGGCCGATCTGATTGTGTTCCTGGCGTCTCCCCGGTCGGCGTCGATTGCCGGAACGGAGTATCGGATCGACGGCGGCACGATTTCGACGCTGTAGCCAACAGGCGTCGTCCTGCTCCCACCGCCAGAAGGAAAGCCTCGCTCACGCGGGGCTTTTGTTTTCCAGGTCGGCTGCGGAGTTGTGCCTCGCAGCATTGATTTTCGTGCACTGCGACTTGCAAACACACAAATTCCTCCCCTATGGTGCAATCGATTGCATTGCAGTGAATCCTCAGTGTTTGATGTCGGTTGGGAGGCCGGCAGGTGGATGTCCATCCATTCGATCAGACCGGCCCCGGCGATGGGCATCACGCGACGCGACGCGCTACGCCTTGCGGTTGCCGGCGGCATTGGCCTGGGGGCTGCAGGTGTGCTCCCTGCATTCGCCGCCGATGCCCCCCTCAAAGGAAACCTGAAGCACGCCGTCGCCCGCTGGACCTTCCCGCAGCTGTCGGTCGCCCAGCTCTGCACGACGGTGAAGGACATCGGTTTCGCCGCGATCGACCTGGTCGGTCCCGAAGACTGGCCCACGCTGAAGGCCCACGGCGTCTACAGCTCGATGTGCAACGGCGCGGAGCTGGGCCTGACCAAGGGTTTCGCCGGCCGCGAGTTCCACGACCAGCTGGTGGAGCGCTACACGCGGCACATCGACCTGGTCGCCGATGCCGGCTACCGCAACCTCATCTGCTTCTCCGGCAACCGCAACGGTATGGACCCGCAGGATGGCATGGCCAATGCCGAAGCCGGCCTCAAGCGCATCCTCGGGCATGCCGAGAAGCGCGGCGTGGTGCTGGTGATGGAGCTGCTCAACTCCAAGGTCGATCATCGCGACTACCTGTGCGACCACTCCGCATGGGGTGTGGAGCTGTGCCAGCGGCTCGGCTCGGACAATTTCGGCCTGCTCTACGACATCTACCACATGCAGATCATGGAGGGCGACATCATCGCCACCATTGGCAAGCACCACGCCTGCTTCAAGCATTACCACACCGCAGGCGTGCCCGGCCGGAACGAGATCGGAGACCAGCAGGAGCTCAACTATCCGGCCATCTGCCGCGCGATCCGCGACACCGGTTTCAAGGGGTATCTGGCGCAGGAGTTCATGCCTGCCGCGCCCGATCCCGTTGCTTCATTGCGCGAGGCGATCCGCCTCTGCGACGTCTGAAACGATATCCACCCAGGTGAGAGACCCATGGCAGATAATCACTACGACGCCATTGTTGTTGGCTCGGGAATCAGTGGCGGCTGGGCAGCGAAGGAGCTGACCGAGAAGGGCCTGAAGGTCCTGATGCTGGAACGCGGGCGCAACATCGAGCACGTCAAGGACTACGTCAATGCGATGAAGGAAGCGTGGGACTTCCCGCATCGCAACCGGCCGACGCAGGCGATGAAGGCCGCTTTTCCGGTGCTGATGCGCGACTACGGCCTCGCCGAGAACCTGGAAGGAATGTGGGCCAACGAGCAGGACTCACCCTACATCGAAACCAAGCGTTTCGACTGGTTCCGCGGCTACCACGTCGGTGGCCGTTCGCTGTTGTGGGGCCGTCAGAGCTACCGCTTCTCCGACCTGGATTTCGAGGCGAACCTCAAGGAGGGCATCGCCACCGATTGGCCGATCCGCTATGCCGACATCGCGCCGTGGTACGACCATGTGGAAAAGTTCGCCGGCATCGCCGGCACGCGCGAGGGACTGGACGTGCTGCCGGATGGTGAGTTCCTGCCGCCTATCCCGTTGAACATCGTCGAGAAGGACGTGGCCGCGCGGATCAAGAAGGCCTTTGGCGGCACGCGGCACATGATCCACTCGCGCACGGCCAACATCACCCAGCCGATGCCCGAGCAGGGGCGCGTGAACTGCCAGTATCGCAACAAGTGCATTCTGGGCTGTCCCTTCGGTGCCTACTTCTCGACCCAGGCGGCGACGCTGCCAGCGGCGATGAAAACCGGCAACCTGACCCTGCGCCCGTTCTCGATCGTCAAGGAAGTGCTCTACGACAAGGATCGCAAGCGCGCGCGTGGCGTGGAGGTGATCGACGCCGAGACCGGGCAGACCTACCAGTACACGGCCAAGGTCATCTTCCTCAACGCATCGTCCTTCAACTCGACCTGGCTGCTGATGAACTCGGCCACCGATGTCTGGGAGGGGGGGCTGGGTTCTTCGTCGGGCGAGCTGGGGCACAACGTGATGGACCATCATTTCGGTGCAGGCGCCTCGGGCCGGGTCGAGGGCTACGAAGACAAGTACTACTTCGGCCGCCGTCCCTGCGGCTTCTACATTCCGCGGTTCCGCAATGTCGCCGCCGACAAGCGTGGCTACCTGCGCGGATTCGGCTACCAAGGCGGTGCCAGCCGCACCGGCTGGTCGCGCGAGATCGCCGAGCTGAACATCGGTGCCGACCTGAAGGAAGCGCTGACCGTGCCCGGTGACTGGCGCATCGGCATGACCGGGTTCGGTGAGATGCTGCCGCACCACGACAACACGATCCGCCTGGACCGCGAGCGCAAGGACAAGTGGGGGCTGCCGGTGCTGGCGATGGACGTGTCCATGCGCGCCAACGAACTGGCGATGCGCAAGGACATGGCCGCCGATGCCGCCGAGATGCTGGAGGCGGCCGGGGTCAAGGACGTGAAGATGCACGACAACGACTACGCCCCGGGCAAGGGCATCCATGAGATGGGGACTGCGCGTATGGGACGGGACCGGAAGAGCTCGGTATTGAACGCGCACAACCAGGTCTGGGATGCCCCCAATGTGTACGTCACCGACGGTGCCTGCATGACCTCCAGCGCCTGCGTGAATCCGTCGCTGACCTACATGGCGCTGACCGCGCGCGCGGCCGACCACGCGGTACGCGAACTGAAAGCGGGGAACCTGTGATGGATCGCCGCGAACTGCTGAAGATGATCGTCGCCGCCACCGGTGCGGCCATGGTCGGCCTGCCTGCGCTGGTGCAGGGCAAAGCGCCAGCGGCCGGGGCGATGGCCGCGTTCTCCGATGCCGAAATCAGCACGCTGGACGAGATCGCCGAGACCATCCTACCGCGGACCCGGACACCCGGGGCGAAGGACGCGGGCGCCGGTGCGTTCATGGCGACGTTCGTCAGCGACTGCTACACCGCCAGGCAGCAGGCGGTGTTCCGCGCCGGGCTGGCGGACATCGACAAGCGCGCCGGTGGCCGCTTCGTGTCGCTCACGGCGGAGGCGCGCACCGGATTGCTGCGTACACTGGATGCCGAAGCCAAGGCGCGCAATGCAGACGTGACCGAAACTGGAACGCCCGAAGAGGGCGAAGCCATGCCGCATTACTTCACGATGATCAAGCAGCTGGCCATCTTCGGCTTCTTCACCTCCAAGGTCGGTGCGACCGGGGTGCTGCAGTACGTCGCCGTGCCGGGGCGCTACGACGGTGACCTCGCCTATGTCCCCGGCACACCTGCCTGGGGGACCAGCTGATGGACACCAACCTGATGATCCGCCCTGCGTTGATCACCGCCGGCCTGCTGGCCGCTGCATCTGCGTTCGCACAGGACAGTGCCGACGCTGTGCGTGACCCGAAGAAGACGGAAGTGTGGACCCCTGTGCCCGCGACCGTGGCAACGCCACCCGGCAAGGCACCGTCCGATGCGATCGTGCTGTTCGATGGCAAGGATCTCTCCGCGTGGGAATCGGAGCAGGGTGGCCGCGTGCCCTGGAAGGTTGCCGGAGGCGCCATGACGGTTGTTCCGGGCAGCAAGGGCATCCGTACCCGGCAACCCTTCTGCGATGTCCAACTGCATGTCGAATGGCGTACGCCCACCGAAACGAAGGGCTTCGACGGCCAGAACCGGGGCAACAGCGGGATCTTCCTGCAGGGACTGTATGAGTTGCAGGTACTCGACAGCTACCACAACCCGACCTACGCCAATGGCCAGGCGGGTTCGATCTACAAGCAGGCCATGCCACGGGTGAACGCCTCGCGCGCACCGGGCCAGTGGCAGGTCTACGACATCCTCTGGAAGGCCCCGCGCTTCTCGCCGGGCGGCGGCCTGACGTCGCCCGCACGGATCACCGTGCTGCACAACGGCGTGCTGGTACAGGACGACACCGTGCTGGCGGGCAGGACCGAATACATCGGTGCGCCTTCGTACGCACCGCATGGGTGCGCGCCGCTGTATCTGCAGGAACATGACTCCAAGGTCAGCTACCGCAACATCTGGGTGCGCGAGCTGTAGCGCCCACCCGCTACTTCGCCAGGTAGCTGGCGATGTCATCGATCTCCTGCTGTGACAGCTGCGGGAAGGGGGGCATCAGACCGCCGCCCTTCCTGATCCTGTCCTTGACCTGGGCGGGCTGCAGCCGCTTGCCGACATCGGTGAGCGCCGGGAACGTCGGCGGTACACCGGTGCGTTCAGCACCGTGGCAGGCGGTGCAGTGCTGGGCGTAGAGTTTCGCGCCGGCGGCCGGGTCGTCCTTGGCCCACGCTGCCGTCGCAACGTTCATGCCGCCCAGGGCCACGGCCACTGCCAGGATCATTTTCATGTGGGGCTCCTTGATGCGTCAGCGGTGGGCACGGGTGGGCAGGTTGGTGGTCAGGTGTTCACGCAGGTAGTCCGCGCCGGCCTGGATGACCTTGGCCGGGTCGCGTGGCTGGTCGTGTTCGACGATGTACCACTGCACGCCAGCGGTGGCGGCGGCCGGCAGGATCGCGTCCCAGTCCAGCACGCCCTGGCCGACCGCAGCGAATCCACCTTCGTCTTCGGCCTCGCCCTTGGGCGCATTGTCCTTGGCGTGTACCGCAAATATGTGGCCGCGGAACTTGCCAAGCATCACGGCCGGGTCCAGGCCCGCGCGCGCGACCCAGGCCAGGTCCAGTTCGGTCTGCAGCTCGGGGCCGGCGGCGTCGAACAGCAGCTCCAGTCCGGTCCTGCCATTGAAGTCGACCAGCTCGAAGTCGTGGTTGTGATAGGCCAGCTGCATCCCCTTGCCGCGCATCTGCTTGGCAATCCGGCCCAGCTCCCGGCCCAACGCGGTCCAGCCGGCGGCATCGCGCGGACGGTCCTTCTGGTCCAGATAGGGCACCACCAGCGTGCTGTTGCCAATCGAGCGGTTGAAGGCCACCACGGCATCCAGGTTGTCGCGCAGCTCGGCCAGCTGAACGTGCGACGAAACCGCTTTGATCGAGTAACGGTCCAGCAACTGTTTCAGCTCCGCAGCGCTTGCATTCTGCGTACCGACGGTCTCCACCGCACGCACGCCCGCGTCGTGGACGATCTTCAGCTGTTGGTCAAGCGGGCCGGCGTTGCGCAGCGTGTACATCTGCACGGCGATGGGCTTCTGCGCACCGGCTGTGTTTCCTGCGAAGGCGGGCAGGACTGCGAGCAGCAGCAGGACGAGGGTTGCAGTTCTACGGACAGGGATGTTCATCAACAGATCCTCCCGGGATTCAACCGATGGTGGTCCAGGTGCGTGACCTGGCCGATGCAATGACACGATCAACGATCCGCGCCGAGCGCAGGCCGTCTTCGAAGGTGGGCAGGCCCTGCGGCCGCTCGCCTTCAATGGCGCGATAGGTGTCGGCCACGAACGCTTCGAAGCACTGCCCGTAGCCCTGTGCGTGCCCCGCTGGCAGCGGCGACAACCGGCGTTGTTCGGCACTGCCGGCGCCCGGGCCGCGCACGAAGATTTCCTCGCGCTGCTCGGGCAGGCCGATCCACAGCCGCTCGGCATCCTCCTGGTTGAACGCCACGCTGGCGTTGGCGCCGTCGATCTCGAACCAGAGCCGGTTGTGGCGTCCGGCCGAGACCTGGCTGACCGTCAATGACGCCAGCGTGCCCGCGCCGGTCCTGAACATCGCTGCGGCCACGTCCTCGCTCTCGACCGCTTGCTTTGCGCCGTCTGTCGCCGGCGTGCTGAAACTCTGGGAGGTGGTTGCGCTGCGCTCGGCGATCACTGTGGCAAACGCCGCGTTCACTTCGGCGAAGCACTCGCCGCTGACCCATTCAACCAGGTCGCACCAATGCGACCCGATGTCAGCGAACACGCGCGATGTGCCACCCAGTGCAGGGTCAACCCGCCAGTTGTTGCTGGCCGGGTCCAGCAGCCAGTCCTGCAGGTAGCTGCCATGGATCAGGTGCAGTGGCCCCAGATCGCCCTGCGCGATGCGTGCGCGTGCCTCGCGGACCACCGGGTGGTAGCGGTAGACGAAGGGGACGGTGGCGACCAGTCCGGTCGAGGCGGCCAGCGCCGCCAGCGCCTGCGCATCGTCCAGCGTCGTCGCCAACGGCTTCTCGCAGATCACGTGCTTGCCGGCGTCCAGTGCGGCCTGCGCCATCGCGCGGTGCAGGTGGTTGGGCGTGCAGATGTGCACGACCTGTACCTGGGGATCAGCGACGACGTCCTCGATATCGCGATAGGCGCGCGGGACATTCCACGCATGCGCCACCTCGCGCGCGCGCTGCGGCGACGAGGCGGCCACGCCGCGCACCTCGGCGCCAGCCAGCAGTGCCGCGCGGCGATGCACCGCGCCGATCATGCCGGTACCAACGATGGCGATTCCAAGCAGGGGCATCGGCCGGTCTCCTCAGGGTGTGGACGACGCGGCCGCCGCTACCGGGCGGTCGCGGAACAGCAGCAGGAAGGCGATCAGCACCACCAGTGCAACGCCGGCCGGGAACAGCCAGATCTGCTGCCAATCGGGGCCGGCCTCGGTGGTGAAGTGCTCCACTACCGCGCCGGACAGGAAGGTGCCGATCAGCATGCCCACGCCATAGGTGGCCAGGGTGATGAAGCCCTGCGCGCTGCTGCGCGCGGCGGGGCCGGCGTGGGCATCGGTGTAGATCTGGCCGGTGACGAAGAAGAAGTCGTAGCAGATGCCATGCAGTACGATGCCGATCACAAGCAGGGAGAAGCCACTGCCCGCATCGCCGAAGGCGAACAGCGCGTAGCGCACGACCCAGGCTGCCATGCCGACCGCCAGCATGGTCTTCACCCCCAGCCGCACGAACAGGAACGGCATGGCCAGCATCAGCAGCACTTCGGACACCTGGCCCAGCGACTGCAGGCCGGCCGCGCCCTGCACGCCCAGGTCGTTGAGATACGGATTGGTGAAGTTGTAGTAGAACGACAACGGGATGCAGATGGCGATGGAAGCCAGGAAGAACACCAGGTAGGCGCGCGACTTCAGCAACCGCAGTGAATCCAGCCCCAGGATCTGTCCCAGCCCGGCATCGCGCTGCTGCGCCAGTGGCGGCGTGTGCGGCAGGGTGAACGCATACAGGCCCAGCACCAGCGATGCCAATGCGGCCATGCGGAAGGTCAGTTCAAGCCGATGCGCCTGTTCCCAGCCCAGCCAGCCGATCAGCACGCCTGCAACGATCCAGCCGACGCTGCCGGCCACGCGTACCAGCGGGAACTGCTTCTCCGGCGATTGCATGTGCCGCATGGCGACGCTGTTGGCCAGTGCCAGCGTCGGCATGAACAGGAGCATGTAGCCCATGACGCACGCGGAAAACACGCTGAAACTGGTGGCGGTGGACGCCAGCCACATCAGCACCGCGCCGGCCAGGTGCAGCACCGCCAGGATGCGCTGCGCCGCGAAATAGCGGTCTGCGATCAGGCCGACCAGGAACGGTGCCACGATGGCACCGATGGACTGGCTGAGAAACGCCGTTGCCACCTGGCTTGCGCTGGCCTGCAGCGGGCCCTGTACCAGGTAGGTGCCCAGGGTGACGAACCACGCCCCCCAGATGAAGAACTGCAGAAACATCATCGCGCCCAGGCGCGACATGGCGTGCGTCATGGCTTGCCCTCCCGGGGCGGTCGTGGCTCAGATTCCCAGCATGCGGCGCAGTGATCCAGCGTCCGTGGCGCTCCCGGCAAAGTCGTCGAAGGCGCGTTCGGTTACATGGATGATGTGATCGCGGATGAAGGCGGCACCCTCGCGCGCGCCGTCCTCCGGGTGTTTCAGGCAGCACTCCCACTCCAGCACCGCCCAGCCGGGGAAGTCGTACTGGGCGAACTTCGAGAAGATCGCCTTGAAGTCGATCTGGCCGTCACCGGGTGAGCGGAACCGGCCCGGACGATCGATCCAGTCCTGGTAGCCGCCATACACGCCGCTGCGCACGCTGGGGCGATACTCCGCGTCCTTGACGTGGAAGATGCCGATGCGGGCGTGGTAACGGTCGATGAAACCGAGGTAATCCATCTGCTGCAGCAGCAGGTGGCTGGGGTCGTACAGGATCTTCGCGCGGGGATGATGGTCGACCTCATCGAGGAAGCGCTCGAATGTCGCACCGTCATGCAGGTCCTCGCCCGGGTGGATCTCGAAGCACAGGTCCACGCCGCAGGCATCGAACACATCCAGGATCGGGCGCCAGCGGCGGCCGAGTTCGGCGAAGGCTTCTTCCACCAGGCCCGGCGGGCGCTGCGGCCACGGATAGAAGTAGGGCCAGGCCAGCGCACCGGAGAACGTGGCGTGCGCGGTCAGCCCCAGGCGCTGGCTGGCCTGCGCGGCGAGCCGCAGCTGCTCCACGGCCCAAGCCTGGCGCGCGGGCGGGTTGCCGCGCACGTCGGCGGGGGCGAATCCGTCGAACAGGCTGTCGTAGGCGGGATGGACCGCGACCAGCTGCCCCTGCAGATGCGTCGACAGTTCGGTGATCTGCAGGCCGTGCCCGGCCAGCATGCCGGCAACATCGTCGCAGTACGCCTGGCTGCGCGCCGCCTCGGCCAGATCGAACAGGTGGGGCGCGGAGGTGGGAACTTGTACGCCAGAATAGCCCAGACCCGCGGCCCACCCGGCCAGCGTGTCCAGCCGATCAAAAGGAGCTGTGTCGCCGATGAACTGCGCCAGGAACAGCGCTGGACCCTTGAGCGTCTTCAACGTGATTCGCCCTCGATGCAATCGATTGCATTATCCTAGCAGGGGCGCACGCAGGACCTGTTGTGCACTGCACAGCGGACAGGAGAACTAACGCCATGGCCACCATCTACGACATCGCCAGGCACGTCGGCGTCTCCGCAGGCACGGTGTCACGGGCGCTTTCCCGGCCGGACAAGGTGCTGCCGGCCACCCGTGCGCGCATCGAGCAGGCCGCCGCCGCATTGGGCTATGTGCCCAACACGGTGGCCCGCACGCTCAAGACCCAGCGCAGCGGCAAGATCCTGGTCACCGTCCCGGACATCGCCAATCCGTTCTTCGCACAGATCCTGCAGGGTGCGGAGGAGGCCGCGCAGGCGGTCGGCTACGCGGTTCTGCTGGGCGATACCCAGCATCAACCCGATCGTGAGGAGCGCTACGCACAGATGCTCCGGCGCAACGAGGCCGACGGCATGATCGTGCTGGGCCATCGCCTGCCACCGACCGCGCGCGAAATCGTCGAGCAGCGCGGCGCAGCTGCGCCGGTGGTCAATGGATGTGAGTTCGACCCCGCACTGGGCATCCCCAGCGTCCATATCGACAACGCGGCCGCCGCACGCGCGGTGATGGAGCACCTGTACGGCCTGGGGCACGAACGGATCGCCGTGGTCGGCGGGCCACCTGACAACCCCCTGCACCAGCAGCGGCTGGAAGGGGTCCGGGCCGCCGGCAAGGCGCGGGGTCGCCTGCGCCAGCTGAGCATCGTGCCCGGGGACTTTTCCGTTGAGTCCGGGCATGCGGCGGTGATGGCGCTGCTGGACGGCACGCCCGTGCCGACCGCGGTGTTCTGCTTCAGCGACCAGATGGCACTGGGGGCACTGGCGGCCTGTCGCGACCGGGGCATCCGCGTTCCGGAAGCGCTCTCCATCGTCGGCTTCGACGACCTGGCCTCTTCGCGTTATCTCACCCCGCCGCTGACGACCATCCGGCAGCCGATGCGTGAAATCGGCGAGCGCGCGGTCAACCTGCTGCTCGCCATCATCGAACAGATCGATGTACCGCTTCAGCAGACGCTGGAGTTCAGCTTCATGCTGCGCGGTTCGACAGCGGCGCCTCGGCGGTAGCGCAGGCGAGGCAGGGCAGTCGGAGCAGGGCGGCCGGCCCGCGCGTCGTGCCGCGACCTTGATCCCGAATTGACGCAAAGCTGTCAGACTCATCGCAGGCAGCCCGGCAAGGGCCGTGGCAGCAGGTGCGATCGCGCAAGGGGGGGGCAATGCCATTCTTCACCGATTCGGCGGAAGGCGCGGTCGAAGGCATTGGCGCGGCACGTCGCATCGGCTGGATGCGTTTCGTCGGCAATGGACTGGGGGCAATCCCCATCGCTTCGATCATCCTCGAGCGCCACGATGGGCCGCTGGCGTGGGTCCTGCTGCTGCTCAACGCGCTGGCGTGGCCTGCGCTGGCATTGATGCTGACCCAGCGCTCCGGCCAGCCCGCGCTCGTCCAGTTCCGCTGCATGGTGGCCGACTCCTTTTTCGGTGGTGGCTGGATCGCCTTCATGGCGTTGAGCGCGGTGCCCAGTGCACTGTTCGCCGCACTGCTGGTGGCCGACAAGATCGCTGCCGGTGGCGTTCGCCTGGCGATGCGCGCCACGCTGGCCCTGATGCTGGGCTTCGCGCTCACCTGGTGGGCGCTCGGCTTCCCTTACCAGCCGGTCACCTCGCAGCGCACGATCGTGCTGAGTGTCCCGTTCCTGTTCGTGTATGGCATCGGCCTGAGCATTCTCAGCTGGCAGCTGGCGCGCCGGGTCAAATCGCAGAACCGCCAGCTGCAACGTCTCAGCCGGATGGACCCGCTGGTCGAACTGGCCAATCGTGGCTTCCTGATCCTGCGTGCGCAGCAGGCGCTGGACCGGGCACAGGGCCAGGGCGGGTTTGCCTGCCTGCTGATGCTCGATGTGGACGACTTCAAGCGCATCAATGACTCGCATGGCCACCGCGCCGGTGACGAGGTGCTGCGGCATATCGCGGCGACATTGCGCACCGTTGCCCGGCCCGGTGATACGCCCGCGCGGCTCGGGGGCGATGAGTTCGTCGTGCTGCTGCGCGACTGCACGCCTGTTGACGCGATGCACGTGGCCGAGCGGGTGCGCCTGCACCTGCTCGAGGCCGCGCGGCAGGCCACGCCGGGTGTGGAATTCAGCGTCAGTATCGGCATTGCGGCCACGCCGCGTGGCGGCAGTGTCGAGGACTGGTTGGCACTGGCCGACCGCGCGCTGTACCACGCCAAGCGCCAGGGCAAGAACACCGCCAGCTATGGCGAGTGAGCGCGCGTGGGGACGGCACGGCTGCCGCCGAACGAGGATGAAATGCCCATTCATCCTGCACGCGGAATCAGCACGCCAATCCTCTACCATGGGCCACCCCGCCCGGACGCGCTCCCATGCAAGACGCTCTCGTTGCCCAGCCCAAGCCCCCCATTCCAAGGATCGCGGCGTGGCTGATGATGCTGCTGGGCATGTGGCTGGCGCTGAAACTGGGCCTGGTGGTCACCCTTCTGTCCGGCCTGCTGGTGTTCCAGCTGACCCACCTGCTGGCTTCCACCGTGGAAGGCAGGCTGCCGCCGGGACGCGCACGGGCGATCGCCGTGATCGTGCTGTCGGCGATCATCATCAGTGCGCTGGTGCTGGCCGGGATCGGCGTGGCCTCGTTCTTCCGCAACGAGACCGGCGGCCCGGACGCATTGCTGGCGCGCCTGATGGAGATCCTCAACACCTCGCGGCATCAGGTACCGGCGCTGCTGCAACCCTACATCCCCGAGGACATGCCGGCGCTGCGCGCGGCGCTGAACGACTGGGCCGCCGAGCATCAGCGCCAGCTGGGCGTGGCCGGTACCTCGGTGGTCCAGGTGGGTGTGCGCGTGCTGATCGGCATGGTGCTGGGTGCGATGATCGCACTGTATGACGAACTGCCGCTGCCGAAGATGGGTCCGCTGGCGCAGGAGCTGATCGGGCGCACCAGCCGCCTGGCCACCGCGTTCCGCCAGGTGGTGTTCGCGCAGGTGAAGATCTCGCTGCTGAACACCGTGTTCACCGCGATCTTCCTGCTGGGCGTGCTGCCGTTGTTCGGCGTGCACCTGCCGCTGTCCAAGACCCTGGTGCTGATCACCTTCCTGGCCGGCCTGCTGCCGGTGGTGGGCAACATCATCTCCAACACGATCATCACCATCGTCGCACTGTCGGTCTCGTTCTACGTGGCGGTGGCGGCGCTGCTGTACCTGATCGTGATCCACAAGCTGGAGTACTTCCTCAACGCGCGCATTGTCGGTGGCGAAATCCAGGCGCGGGCCTGGGAGCTGCTGCTGGCCATGCTGGTGATGGAGGCGGCCTTCGGCCTGCCGGGCCTGGTCGCCGCGCCGGTGTTCTATGCCTACGTGAAGCGCGAACTGGTCGACCAGCGCTGGATCTGACGCGGCGGGGCATGACGTATTTGTCCCGATTCGAGTGTCCGCGCGGCCTTGTCGGTGCGTTCGCGGCGGGCACGGTGTACCGACGGCCACGGTTGGCCCGCTAGCGGCTTGGCGCCTGTGCAGGCGGCCGCTACAGTGTTCCGCACGACAGGGGAAATGTGCATGGCCCGCAAGGCGTCGCCCATCGGATTGCGGACCTGGGTCTGGATCCTGGCCGGGCTGTTCGTAGTCTGTACGCTGCCGCTGATGGCCATCGCACTGGTGCAGGGCACGCTGCGCTTCACCGCTGCCGAGGACAACCTGGTCAGCCTGCGCCGACTGCAGCAGACCTTCGACCTGGCCAACCGGGTGTCGGCCGAGCGCGGCCCCGCCAACAGCCTGCTGGGAGTCAATACGGCCGATGCGGCCGAACAGGCGCGGCTGGCCGCGCAGCTGGCGGTTGCGCGCAAGCGGGTCGACACCGCCCTGCTGCAACTGGACACCGTGTTCAAGGCCGATCCGGGCGTGGTCGACGAACATGGGCTGCTGGCCGACGCGCAACGTCGCCTGCAGTCGGCGCGGGCCGCGGTGGACCAGGTGGCGGCACAGCCGCACGAAGTGCGCCGGGTGGAAGACGTGGACCGCGCGATCAGCAGCATGTTCGCCGTGGTCGATCGCCTGCACGTGCTGACCTCGGCGCAGATCAGCGTGCTGGTCAGTGCCGACCGCGAAGCGGCGATCCCGGCGATGCAGGGCCAGGTGCTGATCGACCTGCGCGAGCATGGCGGCCGCCTGGCCTCGAACGTGATGGCGCCGGTGGCGGTACCGGGGGCCTGGCGTGACGAACAGGTGCGGGCGGCATTGCAGACCGAAGGCCGCCTGCTGGAACTGTGGCGGCTGGCAGGCAGCCATGAAGCCGTGTTCCGCAGCGATCCGACGCTGTCCTGGCATTGGGACATGGCACGCCGCCAGTTCTTCGGCGAATCGCTGCCGATGATCGAACAGCTGATCGAAGATGGACGGCGTGGCGTGCCGCCGCCGTGGACCGCCGCCGAGTTCACCACGCGCTACGTACCGACCCTGCGGTCGCTGGAAGCGCTGCGTGACGGTTACCTGAGCGTGTCCATCGCCCGTTTCGAGCGCACCCGCAACCGCGAAGCGACGCGCCTGGTGGTGCTGGTGGCGACCGTGCTTGGCACGCTGGTGGTGCTCGGCGTGGCGCTGCGCATTGCCCATCTGCAGATCCTGCGGCCGCTGCTGCAGGCACAGAAGCAGGTGATCCAGATCGCCTCGGAAGCGCCGGGCCCGGAACAGCACGTGACCCACCCGCTGGCCGAGATGCAGCGCCTGTTCGATGCCATCGAAGTGCTGCGCGAGAAGTCGCGCGAGCGCTCGGCGTTGACCAGCGAGCTGCGCCAGCTGGCCGGCACCGATGAACTGACCGGGTTGTTGAACCGGCGCGCGCTGGACCAGAGGGTGCAGCAGCGCCATGCCGACGGTGGCACCAGCGCGGTGGTGATCCTGCTTGACATCGATCGCTTCAAGGCCATCAACGATGGCCATGGGCATGCTGCTGGCGACCAGGTGCTGGTGCAGGTGGCACAGCTGCTGCAGCGCCACCTGCGCCGCAGCGACAGCATCGCCCGCTACGGTGGCGAGGAATTCCTGGTGCTGCTCGCCGACGGCGATCTGGCCGGCGGCCGCCAGTTGGCCGAGTCGCTGCGCGTGGCCATGCGGCAGCTGGACATCGCACTGGCCGGAGGCAACGTACTGCGGGTCACTGCCAGCTTCGGCGTAGCCGAGGGGGGCACCGATGCGCTGGGCTGGCGCACCCTGCTGCGTGCCGCCGACGCGGCCATGTACCAGGCCAAGGCGCAGGGCCGCGACCGCGTGCGGGTGGCCGGCGGCGGCCGCAACGCACGTTGAGGACACGCATCAGCCGATGCGCGCATGCACGCGCCGCAGCGTGCGCGCGATCATCCGCCTCGCGATGGGACGCGGCACCGAGAGACCGCGCCAGCGCAGCGCACCCACTCGGAAGGTGGCGCTGGCGGTGGCCAGTACCTTGCCGGCCGGGTCAGTCAGCCAGCCACGGGTGAAGGCGATGCTGCCCTTGCTGTGCTCGACTTCGCCCCAGCCGATGATCCGCCCCGGCCGTGCCGGGTTGACGAAACTGGTCTTGGATTCCACCGTGACCGCGATGCGGTTGGCTGGCAGGGTGGCGTAGATCGCCGGCCCCATGCAGTCGTCCAGCATCGCTGACAGGAATCCGCCCTGCACGTTGCCCATCGGATTGGTGAGCACCGTCCCGGCGTCGAACTCGACCTGGATGCGACGCAGTGCATCGTCATACCCGACGAAGCGCCAGCCGAGCAGGGTGCCGGCCTGGGAACGTGGAAGATTACCGTTGACCACGCTGTAGAAGATCGATTCGGGGTTCATGGCGGAGCCTCGTGGGGAGGGGGCAAGGGAACTCACCGGGACAGTGACAGCACGGCCAGCGCGAGGCCGAGGAGCGACAGCAGCACCACGACCGCGCCGGTGGATACCGGGGTACGCGCACCGGTGCGTCGCCGCACGCCGGAGGCGACCAGCACCGGGGGCGCGGTGGCGACCAGGCAGAACAACTGGAACGCCAGCAGCTGTGGCAGCGCGAAGTGACCACCGAAGAAGATCAACCAGGCCAGCATCACGCCGGCACCGGCCAGTGCGATCCACCCGGCGCCGACCACGCGGATGAGTGCCATCAGCAGCACCTGCATGCGCGGTTCGATCTCCGCCCACGACATGCCCACGGCCTGCGCGTGGTAGGGCATGAAGTCGGAACGTTTCAGATAGGCCGCAGCAAACAGCGAGACAATGAAGAACGCCAACAGGTAGCAGCCGAACGCGAGCCAGGCGAACAGATCCATGTGGAGGCCGTGCGGTTGGGGGAGGAGTCGCCGCGTGCACGCCGGCTGCCATGCCGGTCGTGCCACGGGGTTGCGCGATTCTCGGGCACGCCCCTGTTAGCTGGGTGTAGTGCTCCGCAGGGGCGTTCCTCTATCTGCCTTTAACGTAAGCATGGTGGTGTGGAGTGCGTCACGCATGGACCATGCGCCGTATCTCGTTTCCCGTGAAGAGGCCGCAAGTGCTCATGCACTTTCCGGTCACCGCTCTGCGCAGACGCTGGGCGTCCCTCCGATCAAGGACCGCGCCGTGACCCAGCTCACCCTCCCAGAACTTGCCAAGAAAATGGCCGGCATCGATTTCACGATGCTGCAGACCCGCGCCGGTGGAGAAATTGCCGGTCGCCCCATGAGCAACAACGGTGACGTGGACTATGACGGTGACAGCTGGTTCTTCACCATGGAAGACACCGACATGGTGCGCGAGATCGAGGCTGACCCCACCGTCGCACTGGGTTTCTCCGGCAGCAAGTCGCTGCTGGGCAAGCCGCCGCTGTTCGTGCACGTGCAGGGAAGGGCGGCGCTGGTGCGCGATCGGGCCACGATGCGCGAGCACTGGGTGAAGGACCTGGAACGGTGGTTCGAACAGGGAGTGGATACACCGGGACTGGTACTGATCCATGTGCGCGCCAGCCGTATCCACTACTGGGATGGCGAGGACGAGGGCGAAATCACAACCTGATCCCGGCGCGGGGAGGCCGGCGGCAACGCGGCCGTTGCGCGCCGCGCCCGGGCTTTGCCATCCTCCCTGCTGTTTTCCGTACCGTGGAGTTCCAATGCGCCCTGCCTCCTGGCTGATCCTGGCCCTGCTGCCTGCCCTGGCGGCGGCGCAGCCTGCACGTGCACCGAAGGCCAGCGCACAGGCGCAGGACCCTTTCAGTGAGTTGTTCGATACCGCCTGCATGCAGCACATCGGCGCACCGGCGCGGTTGCAGTCGTTGATGGAATCCAACGGGCTGTCACCCCTGCAGCCTGCCGAGGCGGCAACGTTGCTGCAGGGGCAGTCGGGCGTGGCCTGGATGGTGCCGCTGGCCAGCGGCCGCTATGCGGTCAGCTGGGCTGACGATGGCACGTGTACGGTCTACGCCGAAAAGGCCGACGCGGCGGTCGTGCAGAAGGGCTTTGCCCGGTTGGTGCAGGCGGCGCCAACGCCGTTGCAGGCGCGCTCGCTGCCAGGCCGTGGGCCGTTGTCGGCGGACCAGGTGGCGATCCAGTACGGCTGGGCCACGCCCGGGCAGGCCAAGCTGCAGGTGCGTTTCCGGCTGGTCACGCGGCAGGCGGCCGAGGCCGGCGTGCAGGCGATGGCCTCGGTGACGCCGGGCGAAGCGATGCTGGAGCAGACTGCACCCAGCCAATAACGCTGGCCCCGTGCCGCGCAGGCTGCCCAGGCCCGCGATTCAGCCTTTCACGCACGTTGTGATATATCGTTTATCGATAAATCCACCCCGGGGCGGCGAGGCCGCCCCAATGCCGGAGGCCGCTTGACCGCTCGTCCCGCCCGCGCCAGACCCGCGCGAGGCTTGTTCACCCTGGCCCAGGCCGCCGTCCAGGCCGTCCGGGCGATGTGCTGGCTGGGCATCCTGGCCGCACTGCTGGCCGTGCCGCTGGTCGCGCACGACCGTCGCTGGCTGCTCGACAGCGTCCACGATGCCGCTGCCGCTGCTGCACACGGCAACGCGCTGTTCCTGCACTTCTGCCTGGGGCTGGCTGTGATCGTCGCGCTGCTGGTGCTGTGCCTGCTGTTCCTGCGCCATCTGCTGCGGCTGCTGAAATCGGCGGCGCGTGAAAGGCCGTTCACCCACGCCAATGCGCAGCGCCTGCAACGCATGGCGTGGCTGATGCTGGCGATGGAGCTGCTGTCGATCCTGATCGGCGCCTACGCGGCCTGGATGGGCCCGGACTTCAGCTGGATGGAGGTGGGCGGCGGCATGTCGATCACCGGGCTGGTGGCGGTGCTGATGCTGTTCGTGCTGGCACGCGTCTTCGCCGTGGGCGCGGCGATGCGCGATGACCTCGACGGTGTCATCTGATGGCAATCGTCATCACCCTGGACCGCGTGCTGCAGGAACGGGGCATGACCCTGTCCGAGCTGGCCGGTCGCATCGACATCACCCTGGCGAACCTGTCGATCCTGAAGACCGGCAAGGCGCGCGCCATCCGCTTTTCCACGCTGGATGCGATCTGCCGGGAGCTGCAATGCACGCCTGGCGACCTGCTCGGGTACGACCCGGTGCGGGCGCAGGAAGCAGACTGAGTGTTTCTTCTTCTCCCTTACCCACTGACGAAACGGACCTGAAATGGAATGGTTGGCTGACCCCTCGATTTGGATGGGCCTTGCAACCCTGGTCGTGCTTGAGATCGTGCTCGGCATCGACAACCTGGTGTTCATCGCGATCCTTGCCGACAAGCTTCCGCCACACCAGCGCGACCGCGCGCGGGTGATCGGCCTGGCACTGGCCCTGCTGATGCGGCTGGTGCTGCTGGCGGCGCTGGCCTGGATCATGAAACTGACCGCGCCGCTGCTTACGCTGTTCGAGCACAGCTTCTCCGGGCGTGACCTGATCCTGCTGGGCGGTGGCCTGTTCCTGCTGTTCAAGGGCACCATGGAGCTGCACGAACGGCTGGAAGGCCGCGCGCACCACGAAGACGGCAAGAAGGTCTACGCCAGCTTCGCCATGGTGGTGGCGCAGATCGTGGTGCTCGATGCGGTGTTCTCGCTGGACTCGGTGATCACCGCGGTCGGCATGGTCGACAACCTGGGCGTGATGTATGCCGCCGTCACCATCGCGATGGCGCTGATGCTGCTGGCGAGCAAGCCGTTGACCCGCTTCGTCAACAAGCATCCCACCGTGGTGGTGCTGTGCCTGGGCTTCCTGCTGATGATCGGTTTCAGCCTGGTGGCCGAGGGCCTGGGCTACAAGATCCCGAAGGGCTACCTGTACGCGGCGATCGCCTTCTCGATCCTGGTCGAGGCGTTCAACCAGTGGGTGCGTTTCAATCGTGAGCGCAACGAGCGCCGCCAGCCGTTCCGCCAGCGCACCGCTGATGCGGTGCTGCGCATGCTCGGGGCGCGCCCGGCCAACGGCCATGCCGATGACGGCGTGGACGAGCCGGTAGATGCCGAAGAGCGCCTGCAGCCGGCCGAGCACGAGATGATCCGTAGCGTGCTGGGCCTGGCTGACCGGCCGGTGTCGAGCGTAATGACCGTGCGCGCCGATGTGCAGTGGATCGACCTGGCGCGGGGCCAGGAGGATGTGGTGGCCCGCCTGGTGGCATCGCCACACACCCGGCTGCTGGTGGGCGAGGGTGACCTGGACAGCCTACGTGGCGTGGTGCAGAGCCGCGACCTGCTGGCTGACCTGCTGCAGGGCAGGCCGCTGCAGCTGGAAGGCAACCTGCGCGAGCCGCAGTACGTGCTGTCCAGCGCCAGTGCGCTGCAGGCGCTGGAACTGATCCGCCAGCATCCGGTACCGCTGGCGGTGGCGGTGGATGAGTACGGCAGCGTGGAAGGCCTGGTGACCGCCAACGATCTGCTGGCGGCGATTGCCGGCGATCTGGTCGATACCCAGGACGAGCGCTATGGCGTGGTCGCGCAGGGCGAGGACCAGTGGGAGGCCGACGGTGCGCTGACCCTGGACGACCTGCAGCGGCTGACCGGCGTATCGCTGCCACGCAGTGCCGACTACATGACCATCTCCGGGCTCGTGCTGGAGCAGCTGGGCCGGCTGCCGGACACCGGCGATGCGGTGGAGGTGGCGGGTGTGCGCATCACCGTGCTGGCGATGGAGAAGCGCCGCATTGCCCGCCTGCGGGTGCAGCGCCTCGACGGAATGGCTTGACGCCCCTGTTGTTGTAGCGCCGAGCCCATGCTCGGCTGCAGATTGAAATACCGGGCATGGGCTCGGTGCTACACAACACCGCCTGCAGCCGTCACCATGGCGGCCCACTTTCTTTCCAGGATGGTTGCAGTGCTGAGTACGATCGGTTTGTTGATGGGCCTGTATGTCGCCTGGCGCCTGTTCTGGCCACAGCGCATGCCCACTTGGCTGAAGGTCGTGCTGTCGCTGCTGCTGGTGGGCGTAGCCGTGCAGCTGCGTATCGTCGCCACCTTCTGGGGCACCATGGCGTCGCCGGAAATTCCGAAACTGGCCATCGCCACGCTGGTCACCGGCTCCACGGCGGTGCTGCTGTTGGCGTTGCTGATGCTGGCGATGGATGTGGGCCTGCTCGCGTCCCGCCTGCTGCGCTGGCCACGTGCGGTAGCCGCATTGCGCACGCGGCGCTTGCGGCCGGCGGCCGGCGTGCTGGCCCTGCTGGTCAGTGGTTATGGTGTCAGTCAGGGCATGGCAGTGCCCCAGCCCCGGCAGATCGAGGTGAGCGTTGCCGGGCTGCCAGCGGCGTTCGACGGCTATCGCGTGCTGCAGCTGACCGACATCCATGCCAGCCGCCTGTTGACCGGCGACTGGGTGCGCAGGGTGGTGGATGAGAGCAACGCATTGGCGCCGGATCTGATCGTGATCACCGGCGATCTGATCGACGGCAGTGTCGAGGCCCGTCGTGACGACGCGCGTCCTCTGGCCGATCTGCGGGCGCCGGACGGTGTCGTCGCCATTACCGGCAACCACGAGTATTACGCGCAGTACCAGGCATGGATGCAGGCGTTCCGCGCGCTGCACATGCAGGTGCTGGAGAACAGCCACCTGCAGGTACGACGCGGTGATGCAGCGCTGACCATTGCCGGGGTCACCGATCCGGTGGCCGCACGCTACGGCCTGCCGCTGCCGGATCTGGACGCCGCCTTGGCCGGCGCCGATCCCTCTGCGCCGGTGATCCTGCTTGACCACCGCCCGCGCAACGCGCGAGAGGCGGCGGCGCGCGGCGTGAAGCTGCAATTGTCCGGGCACACTCACGGTGGGCAGATCATCGGCATGGACCAACTGGTGAAGCGGGCCAATGGTGGCTTCGTCTCCGGCTGCTACGACGTGGACGGGATGACCCTTTACGTGAGCAATGGTGCGGGTCTCTGGGCCGGTTTCCCGGCACGCATCGGCGTGCCGTCGGAGATCACCCTGGTGACATTGCGCCGCGCGCCGTGACCTGAAGTGGGGCAGATCCCTTTCCGCAGGGGATTCGATGCCGATCGTGCTGGGATCCCTCTGTAGAGCCGAGCCCATGCTCGGCTGAACCAGAGGCAGCCGAGCATGGGCTCGGCTCTACAAGTAACCGCCTCCTTGAGAACTCCGCAGCGGTGGCCGCGCACGCGCGCTTCGGCGCAGTGACTGCGCCCGCTTGGTGATCCAGCGCACCACGAAGGCGGTGAACAGCAGTGCCGACGGCACCGCATACCAGAAGTTGCCTGGCACGCGCTTGAAGTACGAGTAGGTGAACACCGCCGCGATGATCCACATGCCGGACAGGTGCAGGCGACGCCAAGCAGTGGGGCCCATGCGGCGGGCGATCCCCCGATGCGAGGTGATGGCTAGCGCCAGGATGGCGATGTAGCCCACCGTGCCCGGAAGATTGGCCAGCGCGGATCGTGCTGGCCAGAACGCCGGGTTGAGGATGCCGAAACTGGTGATGGCGATGGCATGCAGCAGGTGCGAGAACGCGAAGGACAAACCGACGGTGCGCCGTTCGCGCAGCAGGAACCGGGTGAACGGGCCGGGCAGAAGACTGGCGAACGACGATGCGGTGAACGCCGCCAGGAACAGCAGGAACGATGTGCGTGCAGTGATCCGGATCGCCGCACGGCTGCCTTCGGCTGCATCGGGATACAGGGCGAAGGCCGCCAGCGCGAATGCGATCAGGACCACGGCGATGGCCACGAACAGGCGCCAGCCGTGCAGGAAGGAAGTGTTGGAAGCAGCCATGGTGAGACCTCGAAGCAGGAATGGGGAGCACCGGCCGCTGGCCGGCCAATGAGTAGGTAGTGCCGGCCGCTGGCCGGCACCCTCAACAATCGTTCGGCACAACCAGCACGCCCGCCATGCACAGCTCGCCCAGAACGGGCACGCAGGCCACGCGCAATGCGTCCGTTGCCACGCCATGCGTTTCGGACAGCGTCTGCAGTGCCTCATCCACCGGCGCGCCGTCGTCACCGAAGGCTGATAGCAGCGCGTAGGCCAGCGGTGACAGTTGCTCGACCTGCAGGCTGAAATCGGCGCGGCGCTGGATCAGCAGCAGCGTGGGCGCAGCGCTCGGCACCGGTTCCAGGGCCTCGTCCTCATGCACCGGCCACTGGTAGCCCAGCACCCGCACCAGCGGCGAAACCGCCAGCACATCGCTGCCCTCGGGAACGCGGTGCAGGGACCGCCCGGCGTCACGTGCTTCAATGTGCAGCGACTGCTGCGAGCTCTCGTAGTGCGCCAGTTCCGCTGTCCAGGCCGGGAGTGCCAGCGTGTCCTGTACTGCCAGCCAGGTCGCGAACTCGCCGGCGATCTGTGGGAACAACGGGGTCTGGCAGGCGTGGCGGGCGTAGTAGTGCTCCACCGTGTCGCGCCAGCGTGGCATGCCCAACTGCTGTTGCAGGCGCGGCAGGCTGCCGGCCAGCAGGGTGTCCAGGCTGTCGATGCACAGGCGGCGGTATACCGCCAGCCTGCCCGCCTCGACGCCGTCGGGTGCGGCAATTGCTGGGTCCCGCACATGATCGGCCCAGCGCCGTTGCAGGGTAGCCAGCGACTCAGCCATGGGCCACCTCGGGTGAACGTGCCTCGACCTGCGCTTGGCGGATCTGTGCAACCTCGGTCAGCAACTCCGCCAGCGGCGGAAAGTTGAAGTCGCGTTCGAGCAGCGTCGGGCGCACGCCGACCCGCGCATAGGCCTCGCGCAACAGCGCCCAGACCACGCCTTTCACCGGGGCACCGTGGGTATCGATCTTGAAGCCATCGTCTTCATCGAAATGGCCGGCCACATGCAGCGAGGCGACACGGTGGGACGGCACGCAGGCCAGGAATTCGAAGGCGTCGTAACCGTTGTTGCAGGCGTTGACGAAGACGTTGTTGACGTCCAGCAGCAGGTCGCAGTCGGCTTCGGCGAGCACGGCGTTGATGAAGTCGATCTCGCTCATGTCCGCGCCGGCAACGGCGTAGTAGGAGATGTTCTCCACGGCGATGCGCCGGCCCAGCATGTCCTGCACCTGGGCGATGCGACTGGCGACATGGTGTACGGCTTCGGCGGTGAACGGCAGCGGCAGCAGGTCGTAGACATGTCCGCCGGCGGCGCAGTAGCTCAGGTGTTCGCTGTACAGCTGCACCTGGTGCAGGTCGAGGAAGGCACGGGTCTGTGCCAGCAGGGTGCGGTCCAGCGGATCAGGACCTCCCAGCGACAGGCCGTGGCAGGTCAGGGGATGGCGCTCGCTGAGCTGGCGCAGCGCGGCGCCGTGTGCACCGCCGACGCCGATCCAGTTGTCAGGGGAGACTTCGAGGAAGTCGATGGCACTGGCCGGCATTGCCAGCAGTTCGTCGATCAGGCCACGGCGCAGGCCAAGGCCGGCGGCATTGAAGGGCAGGGACATGGCGGATGCTCCAGAGAGAGGGCGCCGCCTTGAAGGCAGCGCCGGTTGGACGTCGATCAATCGGCAACGCGGGAGAACAGGCCCTTCGGCATCGGCTTGCCGTTGGCGGTGTAGACGCTGCGCAGGTAGTCGTGCGCTTCCTGTTCGCTGATGTAACCGTCGTGGTCGGTGTCGATGCGGTCGAACTCGGCGGCACACTTGGCGGCCACCGCGTTGAACTCGGCACGCGAGACCTTGCCGTCGTGGTCACGGTCGGTGCGGGCAAACGAGGCATCGCCGCACTTGCCTTCGCCACACTGGCCTTCGGCCACCTTGGCCTTGCCGGCGGGCTTGCCGGTGGTGGCCTTGTTGGCCCCGCACTTGCCTTCGCCGCACTTGCCTTCGGCGGCGGCGCTCATGGCGACGGCGCTGATCGCCAGCGGTTGGATCGCTGCGGCCTGGCCGGCCAGCAGCAGGCCACCGGCCAGGGCGATGCCGATGGCACCAATGCGCGGCAGGCGGGAGGAGGGGGTGTTCTTGGTCGAGACGGACATGGTAGTGACTCCTTGGGGATGGCACGCCAGGCGTGCGGGATGGACGTCGCCTGAAGGCGACGGAAACGAAAGGAGGAAGCGCGGGAAGGGGCGAAGCAGGTCAGGCGGTGCGACGACGGCGCAGCGCGTAGCCCAGCAGCAGCACGCCACCAAGCAGGGCGCCGCCGAAGCCGATGCCGGGCAACAGCGCGGCAACCGGCAGCAACAGGGCGATCAGGCTGACGCCCCAGCCCAGGCCGTCATCGCCGACGGGGGCATGCTGTGGGCCGACCAGCAGCCGGTCCACGCTGAGCGCGCCACCGCCGTTGAGGATCAATGGCAGCAGCATGGCCAGGAACAGCAACGGCAGCTTGAAGTTGCCATAGCCCTGGTCGGTGATCGCATAGCCCTGCCAGAGTTCACCCAGGCCGCTCCACTGGTCGGGCCAGTGCACGGCGGCGATGGCGACCACCGTCAACACCCAGAAGACGTAGGCCACCGAGCGCGTGGCCAGGCCGAGCAGCAGCATCACCGCACCCACCAGTTCCAGCCAGGTGGCCAGCTGCCAGTTCAACGATGCGGGCAGGGTGGAGAACGGGAACGGGAAGCGACCTTCCAGCTCGGCGAACCAGTTCTGGCCGCCCAGCTTCTCGCGGCCGGACTCAAAGAACTCCCAGGCCAGCAGCGTGCGAAGCGCCAATGGCGAGAGCCAGCGGCCGACGGCGTCCAGGCGGGGGTATACACGGAAGAGGCGGTGCTGATCATGGTGGTTTCCTGCGGGCCAGTGGTCGATGGAGGCCATTCCAGGCGGCGCAGGTATCGGCAACGTGTGCCGTTGCCCGGGGTTTTGTCAGCGACTGTGGCCGCAGCCGGGGTTTCGTACAGTCGGATACAAAGACGATGCGTGGATGCACATCGATGCGTTGCGCGCACGCGTGCGTGGAACGGTATCCACCCAGTAGCGCCCGGCCAGGCCGGCGCCAGAATGTATCCCACTGTAGAAACCCGCCTGCGCCCTACAGTCCGTTACAACTCCGCGCCGCGAAGAAACAGCGCCGATACACCGGCAGGCGGAAATGACCACTCCCAACACCGGAGTGTCACCCGTGATCCGTATCTCCTCGCTTGCCGCCGCTCTCGCCCTGGCCGGAGCTGCCGCCCCGGCCTTCGCCACCCAGGCCGATACCGCTGCACCGCCCACCGTCATCCTGGTGCACGGTGCCTTCGCCGACGGCTCCAGCTGGAGCAAGGTCATCACCACGCTGCACGACTGGAAGCTGCCGGCGGTGGCGGTGCAGAACCCGCTCACGTCGTTGGCCGACGATGTGGCCGCCACCCGCCGCGCGATTGCCGCCGCGCCCGGCAAGGTGGTGCTGGTCGGCCACAGCTGGGGTGGCACGGTCATCACCGAAGCGGGCAATGACCCGAAGGTGCAGGCGCTGGTGTACGTGGCGGCCTTCGCACCGGATGCAGGGCAGTCTTCGGCGCAACAGGGCGAAGGCTTCCCGGTCGGGCCGGGCCTGGCCCGGCTGCAGGAGAGGGATGGCTACCTGACGTTGCCGGCCGATGCCATCGCCCAGGACTTCGCGCCGGACGTAATGAAAAAGTCGGCAGCACTGCTGTACAGCACGCAGGTCCCGTTGAAGGCCAGCGCGCTGGGCGAGGTGGTGAACATGGCGGCCTGGCGCAGCAAGCCGAGCTGGTACGTGCTCAGCCGTGATGACCGCATGCTGTCGCCACAGCTGCAGGCCGCGACCGCACGTCGCATCGGTGCACAGCTGCAATCGATCGGGAGCAGCCATGTGTCGCTGCTTTCGCATCCGGCGCAGGTAGCCGACAGCATCCTGGAGGCGGCAGGGGTGAAGCCCGCTGAACTGCCGTTGGCCGAGCAGGGGGGCTGAACGATGACCGCACTGCGAGGGTACGCACTGCCGTTGCTGCTGGGCCTGCTCGGCGGAGCAGCGTTGTTGCTGGCCTGGCCCAACCCGGAGGCCGATGCGCAGCCGGCACAGGCCCTTCCCGCTGCCGGGTTCGACGGTGGCGGGCCCTGGCACAACAGCCCACCGCTCACACTGAAGCAGTTGCGGGGGCAGGTGGTGCTGGTCGAGTTCTGGACCTATACCTGCAGCAACTGCCTCAACGTGGCGCCGTATGTCCACCAGTGGAATGCCAGGTACGCGTCGCAGGGCCTGAAGGTGATCGGCGTGCATACGCCGGAGTTCGCCCATGAAGGGCTGCCCGGCAACGTGCGCAGGGCCATCGCACGGTTGGACATCACCTGGCCGGTGGTGCAGGACAACCAGTACCGGATCTGGAACGCCTGGGGCAACCGCTTCTGGCCCGCACTGTACCTGCTCGACCGGCAGGGGCGGGTGGTCTACCGCCATTACGGCGAGGGCGACTACGCACGTACCGAAAGCGAGATCCAGCGCCTGCTGGCCAGCCCTTGAGCCGCGCTACCATGGCCGCGCAGCGCGGCCCTGACCTCCGTCTTCATCGAGAACGCAATGAACCATGTACCGCACATCCTGGTCGTCGACGATGACAGCGAGATCCGCCAGATGCTGGCCGACTACCTGCTGCGCAACGGTTTGCGTGTCAGCCAGGTCGACGGTGGCCGGGCCATGCGCGCGCTGATGGATACCCATGCGGTGGATCTGGTGGTGCTGGACGTGATGATGCCAGGCGAGGACGGCCTGAGCCTGTGCCGCAACCTGCGCGCCGGCAAGCATCGTGCGGTGCCGGTCGTGCTGCTGACCGCCCGCGATGACGAAACCGATCGCATCATCGGCCTGGAAATGGGCGCTGACGACTACGTGACCAAGCCCTTTTCTTCGCGCGAGCTGCTGGCACGCATCAATGCGGTGATCCGTCGCACGCAGATGCTGCCGCCGAACCTGCAGGTGAGCGAGGCCGGGCGCCAGCTCGCCTTCGGCGAGTGGCGCCTGGATACCACCGCGCGCCACTTGCTGGACGCACAGGGGACCGCGTATCCGCTCAGCGGCGCCGAGTTCCGCCTGTTGCGCGTGTTCCTCGACCACGCCAATCGGGTGCTCAGCCGCGACCAGCTGCTCAGCCTCACCCAGGGCCGCGATGCCGAACTGTTCGATCGCTCGATTGACCTGCTGGTCAGCCGCGTGCGCCAGCGACTGGGTGACGACGCGCGCGAGCCGACTTACATCAAGACCGTGCGCAGCGAAGGCTATGTGTTCAGCGTGCCGGTGCAGTTGCTGGGGCCGGACGAATGAGCGCCGGCGCACGCCATCCACGCTGGCCGCGCACGCTGTCGGCGCGGCTGCTGCTGGTCCTGCTGGGCGGACTCACCCTGGCCCACGCGCTGTCCTTCGGCTTGCTCTTTTTCGAACGCTACCAGTCCACCCGCAGCATGATGCTGCGCAACCTCGACGAGGATGTGGCGGTGAGTGTCGCACTGCTGGAGCACCTGCCCGCAGACCAGCGCGATGCCTGGGTACCACGGTTGGAACGACGCACTTACCGCTACCTGTTGCGTCCAGCCGCGCCCGGGCCGGGGCTGCAGACCGATCGTGCGCGCCAGGTCACGGCGATCATCGACGACAGCCTGCGGCACCGCTATCGGTTGCAGGCGCGCCAGGTGGCTCGCCTGCCGGAGCGGTTTGAGGTGGAACTGCGCCTGCACGACGGCACACCCTTGACCATTGAAGTCACCCCGTCGGGCCTGCCGCTGGCACGTTGGCTGCCCGCCGTGCTGCTGGTGCAGCTGGCGCTGCTGCTGGTGTGCGCGTGGCTGGCCGTGCGCCTGGCCCTGCGCCCGCTGCAGCAGCTGTCGCATGCGGTGGAGCATCTGCAGCCGGGCAAGGACGGGCCTGCACTGCCTGAAGATGGTCCTGCGGAAGTAAGCGGCGCGGCGGCCGCACTCAATGCACTGCAGGCACGCATTCGTGGCCATGTCAGTGAACGCCTGCAGATCCTGGCCGCGATCTCGCATGACCTGCAGACCCCCATCACGCGCATGAAGCTTCGGGTGGAGACCTTGCCGGAAGACGCTACCCAGCAGCGCCTGCTGAATGATCTCGATCACCTTGGGCAACTGGTGCGCGAGGGCGTCGCCTATGCGCGCAGCAGCCACGTCGCCGCTGGCGCGCCGGTGTCGATGGACCTGGGCGCGTTCCTCGCCAGTGTGGTCGGCGACTACGAGGACATGGGCAAGCCGGTCACTGGCGGTGCGCCCGCTGGGCTGGTCGTACAGACCTGGCCGCAGCCGCTGCGCCGGGTGGTCGGCAATCTGGTCGACAACGCATTGCGCTACGCCGGCGCCGCCGAGATCGAGGCGGGTCGCGATGAGGCCGGAAGGGTGTGGATCAGCATTTCCGACCGTGGCCCCGGTATTCCCGAGGGCCAGCTGCAGGCAGTGCTGGCGCCGTTCCACCGGCTGGAAAGCTCGCGCAACCGCGATACCGGCGGGACCGGCCTGGGCCTGGCCATCGCGGTGCAGCTGGCGCAGTCGCTGGGTGGCTCGCTGCGGTTGCACAACCGCGAGGGCGGCGGCCTGCGGGCGGAGCTGCAGCTGCCGGGCTGAGTTGCTCGGCCTTGTGTTCCAGCAAGGACGCTTCTGCTTCGGCTTTGACAGTGAGCGCTTCAGCGGCCATGAAGCCCAGTACATGCAGGCAACCGATAGCCGATGACCGGTATTTCACCCCATCCATGCCACGCTGCGCCGAACCTGCCCAACCGGGATCGAGGCTGTTGAAGGCGAATACGCGATGACTGTGGCGCGACAGCGCTCTATGTGGGTGGCCGGCCTGTCCACGGTGGTGGAGTGGTACGACTTCACCCTGTACCTGTACTTCGCCACGGTGCTGTCGCGGGTGTTCTTCGGCGGTGGCGAGCAGGCGCTGCTGGTCACCTTGGCCGGATTCGCCGTGTCCTACCTTATGCGTCCGCTGGGCGCGCTGTGCTTTGGTCACCTGGGTGACCGGCTCGGCCGGCGATGGATGTTGCTTGCGTCGATGGCGTTGATGGCAGCGGCAATGCTGGCCACTGCGCTGCTGCCGACCGCGGCCACCGCAGGCGCCACGGCCGGCGTGCTGCTGCTGGTGCTGCGCTGCGTGATGGCGTTCTCGGTGGGCGGCGAATATACCGGCGTGGTGGCGTACCTGCTGGAAAGCGCACCGGCGCGCCGACGCGGCCTGGTTACGTCATTGGCCTCGGCCGCCAGCGAAGTGGGCGCCCTGCTGGCGGTGGCGATCTCTGCACTTACCGTCGCGCTGCTGCCCACACCGCAGCTGGACAGCTGGGGCTGGCGGATTCCGTTCCTCGTCGGCGCTGCGCTTGCGCTGGTGATCCTGATTGCGCGTTCGGGCATGCACGAGTCGCCGGAGTTCGAGCGCCAGCGCCGCGAAGGCAGCATTCCCGCCACACCACTGCGGCATGTGCTGCAGCATCATCCGTTGGCGGTGGCGCGCACGTTCGCGATTTCGGCGCTGGGATCGATCACTTACTACGTGGGCATCACCTATGTGCCTGCATTCCTGCACGCGCAGGGCCACGATGAGGGTGACGCACTGTGGCTGTCGACGATCGCGGCGGTGGCAGTGATCGCGATCACGCCCCTGTGTGGCGCATTGTCGGACCGCATCGGACGACGTCCGGTGTTGTTGGGCCTGACCGTGCTGGCAGCGCTGCTGCCGCTGTCCCTGTTTGCGTGGATGGCACAGGCAACGGCGCTGGGCATCGTGCTGGCGGCGGTGCTGCTGGCCTGCGTGGCCGGCGGTGTAAGCGCGGTGGCGGCCCCGGCCACGGCTGAGCAGTTCCCAGGCGAAGGCCGGGTCAGCGGCCTGGCACTGGGAGTAACAATGGCCACTGCCTTCTTCGGCGGGGCAACGCCATGGCTGGCGCAATGGTGGGTGGAGCGCAGCGGCTGGGCGGCGGCGCCGGGCGCGATGATCGCGCTGGTGGCGGTGCTGGTGCTGCCGGTGCTGTGGACCCTGCCCGAGACGGTCCCGGGCAGGGCCAGACGCTAGCCGGTCAGACCTTCAGGGTCTGCTCGATGTCGGCCAGTACCGCGGCCGCATCCACACCGATGGCGATCGACTGCACCACGTGGCCGTCCCACACGCTGGGGCCGAATGCCAGGCCTTCCGGCTTGGGAATGGTCATGCCGCGGGCGACGCCGTCGGTGGCCACGCGCACGCTGGCGCGCTCGAACTGGAACAGTTCCGGGCGGGTCAGCGCGATGCACGCGCAGCAGTCATGCACGACCATGCCCTTGTGGCCGGCCTGCAGGTAGAAGTCCACGTAATCCTGCGACAGCGCACGGACCAGCTCGGCGTCGGCACCGCCGATGGTGGCCAGCTTATCCAGGCCGTCACGGTCCATTTCCACGCGGGTGGTCACGTCCAGGCCGATCGCGGTGACTGGCCAGCTGGCGGTGAACACCACGTCGGCGGCTTCGGCATCGCCCCAGATATTGGCCTCGGCGGCCGGGGTGATGTTGCCGTTGACGTGGAAGGCGCCGCCCATGATCACCACGCCGCGTACCAGGCCGGCGATGTCCGGGGCCTGCTGCAGGGCCAGGGCCAGGTTGGTCATGCGGCCGACCGCGACCAGGGTCACTTCGCCCGGATGGGCGCGGACCAGATCGATGATCAGCTGATGGGCCGGGCGGGCATCGGCGGCCACGTCCAGGCTGGCCGGCACCGGGTGGTTGCCCAGGCCGTTGTGGCCGTGGATGTGCACCGGCCACGCTTCCGGGGTGGCTTCCGGCTGCAGCGGGCCGTCGGCACCGCGCGCGACCGGGGCGGCGAAGCCCCAGGCCTGCTTCAGGTACAGCGCGTTGTGCGTGGTCGACTCCACCGAGGCATTGCCGAAGGTGGTGGTGACACCGATCAGGTCGATCTGGGCGTGCTTGTGCAGGTACAGCAGGGCCAGGGCGTCGTCGACGCCCGGGTCGGTATCGAAAATGACTTTCAGCATGTTGTTGTTCTTCTTCTTCCGTGTGGTGCGAGGGGCGCCGGCGGCCAGGGGCAGGCCGGCACACCCCCACATTGTCCCATCTTCATGACAGGCAGGGCCATTGCCGGGGTGGCAGGCCATAATGCCCCCAGTCCAGGCATGGTGTCGCCGAATGCTGATCGTTGCCCTTCTGCTGGTCCTGCTGGTGCTGGGCTTGAACGTGGTGGCTACCGTGGTGATCGGCAGGCGTGATGGGCTGTCGACGGGCGGTCGGACGGTGCAGTTGCTGATGGTCTGGCTGCTGCCGCTGGTCGGCGCCATCCTGTGCATGGCGGTGGCTACGGCCGATGGCTCCGGGATCCGGGGCGACAACAGTTTCGGCGGTGGCTACGATCATCCGGGCGGCCAATCCGGCGACAGCTACAGCCATCACAGCCACAGCAGCTCCGACTGCGCCAGCGACGGTGGCAGCGGTGACGGCGGCAGCTGCGGTGGTGGCGATTGACGAGATGTTCCAGGATGCCGGCCAGCGGCCGGCACTACCAGGGCGTGACCTCGGCTGGGTAGTGCCGGCCGCTGGCCGGCAACCTCATCCGCTCAACCGCCGCCTTTGGTCGGCAAGGGCGCTGGCACGTTCAACAGCCCGCCCGCTGCCACATAGGCGGCCAATGCCTGGCCCTGGCTGAGCAGATGGCGCTCCATGGTGCGTTCGGCAGCCTGCGCATCGCGGCGGCGGAAGCACTCCATCAACTCGCGGTGTTCGGCCAGCGACTGCGCCGTGCGGCCCGGGGTCAGCAGCTGGCGGCCGCGATGCATCTTCAGGATGCGGTGCAGGTCGTGGGTGATGCGGATCAGCCACGGATTGCCCGCGTAATGCTGCACGGTTTCGTGGATCAGGTAGTTGTTGCGATAGTACTCGGCAATGTTGCCCTCGGCCGCCGCCGCTTCCATCGCCGCATGCAGGGCCTCCAGTTGTTGCACACCGGCATCGTCGATGTGCTGCACCGCCTCATGCGCGCAACGGCCTTCCAGCATGGCCATTACCGGGAACAGCTGGTTGAGGTCTTCCAGCGTCAACCGGGTGACCCGGCTGCCACGACCTGCGTCGATCTGTACCAGGCCTTCGGCGGCCAGCAGCTTCAACGCCTCGCGCAGCGGCGTGCGGCTGATGCCCAGTTCTTCGCACAGCGCGGGCTCGTCGATCCACTCGCCCGGCGGCAGCCGATAGTCGTAGATGCGCTCGCGCACGTGGTCGGCCACCTCTTCATACAGAGGTGCGCGCTTCTTCGGTGACCGCGGGGCAGGGGCAATGGCCATGGAGGAAGTGTACCGCCAGGTAGTGCCGGCCGCTGGCCGGCAACCCATGATCGCTGGATGGCTTCATGGGATTGCCGGCCAGCGGCCGGCACTACCGTTGGGTAGTTACATCCAGCCCGGCACCACGAATACCAGCCAGGCCAGCAGCGGTCCAAGCGCCACCACCAGTCCGCTGTAGACCAGGAAGCGGCGGAACAGGGTCTCGCGTTCCTCCTTGGCTGCCGAGGCCACCACCAGTGCGCCATTGGTGGAGAACGGGCTGACATCGACGATGGTGGACGACACCGCCAGCGCGCAGATCACGCCGGCGGCGCTGAGGTGACCCTGCATCAGGAACGGCACCGCCAGCGGAATCGTGGCGCCCAGCACTGCGGCCGACGAGGCGAATGCGGAGACGATGCCGCCGACGTAGCAGACCAGCAGCGCGCCGAGCAGCGGAATGCCGATGTCGGACACGCCATTGCCGATGAAGTCCACCGCGCCGGCATGTTCCAGCACGCCGATGTAGGTCACCACGCCACAGATCAGCAGCACGGTGGACCAGCTGATGCCATCGACCGCGCCCTTCTGGCTTTGTGGCGACAGCAGCGCCAGCGCCACCGCGACGGTGATCGAGACCAGGCCGACGTTGAGGTTGTAGATCAGCGCGGCCACGCCCAGGCCGAGCAGGCCGATCAGGGTGAACAACCGTTCGCGGGTCAGGCCCACCGCATCCAGTGCCGCCGGATCATTGCTGAGCGTGCCGCCGCCTGCTGCGACCAGCGCGCCATGGCCTTCGATCGCGAACTGGCGCGACGACGCCTGCGGGCCACCGGCCATCGCCAGTTCGGCATTGCCGATCGTTCCTGCCGCGGTGATCGAGCCGCGACGCAGCAGGGCGATGCCACCGAAGGCGAAGAAGCAGATCGTCGCCATCATGAAGTTGAAGCCCAGGCTGGTCAGGAACACTGCCATCTCGGTCACTTCCAGCCCAGCCTTCTGCACCACGCCGTTGGTGATGCTGCCGTACACGCTGATGGGCGAGAAGCCGCCGGCCTGCGCACCATGGATGACCAGCAGGCCCATCATCAGCGGGTTGATGTTGTACTGCTTGGCAAAGCGCAGCGCGACCGGGCCGATGATCGCGACCGCCGCCGGGCCCAGCGCACCGAACGCGGTGAGCACCGCGGTGATCACGAACATCACCCACGGAATGGCCACGATATGGCCACGCACCACTTTCACCGCCCAGTGCACCAGCAGGTCGATGGTGCCGTTCTTCTGCGCGATGGCGAACAGGTAGGTGATGCCGACCAGGGTCAGGAACAGATCGCCGGGAAAGCCGGCCAAAACCTCCTTGCCGCCCATGTCGACCCACAGCCCGCCGATGATGAAGGCCAGCGCAAAGGCGACCGCGCCCATGTTGATCGGCATCGCCGTGGCGACGATGAACATGATCACCAGGCCGATGATCGTTGCGATTTGTGGACTCATGCGCCCTCCCAGACACGTGGCTCACGTACAGCGCGGATGGAGACCCGCCATCCCGGGTTAAGGCGACGTACTGCGTGATGCGTGATACGTACTGCTGGAACCCGTTACTGCAGCCGCTCCAGCGCACTGCGGACCCACGCCGCGGCGCCTTCCAGGCTCTGGAACTCTTCCACCGCGCGCACTTCGCAGCACGGATAGGACGGCGCGACCATGCGCGCCAGTGCGTTGCCCGGGCCCAGCTGCAGGAACACCCGCGCGCCGCGCTCGAAGGCCTGGCGCATCACCTGCGCCCATTCGATGCTCTGCGCCAGCTGCGCCGACAGCGTGTGCACCACCGTGGCACGATCACGCACAGGCCGCGCATCGATGCCGGCCAGCAGCGGCAGGCGTGGGGCTTGCAGCGGCGAGGCATCGAGTGCGGCAGCGAACGGTGCGACCGCCGCCGCCAGCAACGGCGTGTGGGCAGGCACGTGCACCGCCAGCGGACGGATGCCGGCACCCTGCGCCCGTGCGGCACCGGCCAGCCGCTGCAATGCGGCGTGCGTGCCGCCCACGATGAAATGGTCCTGCCCATTGGCGATGGCCACGTACGCACCGTGCAGATCGCACAGTGGCTGCAGTACATGGCGCTCCAGGCCAAGTACCGCCTGCAGGCCTGCATCGGCGGGGCTGGCGCCGTCCATCAACTGCGCGCGCTGCGCCGCCAGGGCAAGGCAGGTGGCCGCATCGAAGCTGCCGGCGATGGCATGCGCAGCCAACTCGCCGATGCTGTAGCCGGCGGCCAGCGTCGGCGTTGGCACGTTGTCGCGCAACCCCTGCCACTGAGCCAGAGTGGCCGCGCACAGCAGCGGTTGCGCCTGCGCATTGTCGAAACGGTCGTCGGCCACCGCGGCGGAAAACACATCGCGGCCGAGCACCGTGCTGGCCCGATCAAGGGTGTGGCGCGCGGCCGGAAGATCGCGCACGCGGTCGAACATCGCTGCGTGCTGCGCGCCTTGGCCGGGGCAGAGCAGGGCCAGGCTCATGCGCGCTCCTGCAGCAGCAGGAACCCGCTGCAGGCCAACAGGTCTGCGCTGCCGCCTGGGCTCAGCCGGCGCGCGACGAAGCCATCACCGATGCGACGCAGATGTGTCCGCCAGTCCGGCGCGAAGGTGCCGCCCGCGTCCAGGAAGGTGCGGGCCTGCCGCTGGGCCCAGCGCAGGCCGTCGGTGCCGCCACGGTGCAGCAGGTTGAGGTCATCCACGCACGCGATCAGCTGCATCAGGGTCTGGCACATCGCGGCCTCGCGTGGCAGGCCGCTGGCCAGCGCGTGACGCATGGTAGGCAATGCCACGCCGCGCAGCAGCGGATAGCCGGCGGCCGCTTGTTCGCGCACACCCTGCACGCCGTGCCGTGCGCGCGCGCGCTGGCCAGGGCTGTTCGCATCCAGAGGTGCGTCGGCGAGCTCGGCAGACCAGCGGCGCACTTCCTGGCAGACCTGCTCACCCGTGGCGGCATGGCCCAGGCGGGAGCGACAGGCCGCGGCGGCCGCCACCAGCAGGCCGAGACTGAAGACCGCGCCACGATGGGTATTGACGCCGGCGGTTGCGCGCAGCATCGCGATTTCGGCTGCGATGCCACATCGGCGCAAGGCGTCGAAGTCCGCCCCGGCTGCACCGAGGCAGGCCACGGCGGTGAAATAGTGGCGCAGCGCGAACAGGCTGCGCAGGAATGTGCCGGCGTCCATGTCGTGATGGCTGCCGCTGTCGAATGGCGTGACCAGTCCGGGCTTGGGCGCCAGCGCCAGCTCCGCATGCAGGCTGGCGACGGCGAGGCGCCCCAGGCGCGCGCTGTCCACGGCAGCTGCCGGCCTGACTGCCGATTGCACGACGGCGGTCATGCGCTCACCCCGGCGGAGGCGAACATCGCATCGCGTAGTTCCAGTGCGGCACCATCGAGGCGCTTGACCAGTACCTCGCGGCTGCGTCCGGCGTACTCCCGCCAGTTCACGGCGGCGTCGCCGCCCAGGCACAGCTCGCCATCGACCCGCCGGTCGTGTTCGGCTTCCCATGCCTGTAGCCGTGCAGCCAGGGCATCGGCCTGCGCGGTGGTGTCGATCGGCCACAGCAGATCGACGTCCGAGCGCGCGTGCACATAGCGCAGGCCAGTAAGGTGCTGCCACGCGAAGGCACCGAATACGCGCGCCTCAGCGATGTTCTGCAGCACTTCAAGGGGCCGCCGCCAGTCCTGCGGAACGTCGCCTTTCAGCACCGCCTGGAGTGCCGGCGGCGGTGTGGTGCGCAGCACATCGTGTGCTGGCACGCGCAGGCCCAGGCGCAGTTTGCCCTCGGCGGGCGGCAGCGGCACGCCGAGACGCAGGCGTGGATCGGCATCGTCGGCGGCACGTCGCGCGACGATGGCCGGCCGGCCCTGTGCAAACCAGTCGGCCAAGCGCGACTCATGCGCGGCGATGTCCGCCTGCCAGCCGGCGTGCGCTGACAGCCAGACCAGCGTATGTCGGGGCAGCCGCTCAGGCATCGCCCTGGCTCACGGCTTCAGCCACGCGTGCGGCAAGCATGCGCCCGCCACGTTCGGCTCCGCGCACTGCGCGGCGGTCGCCATGGGCGGGCGTGCGCAGGGCCTGCAGAAGGTGCTGGGCAAGATTGCCCTCCCACAACGATTCCACCGCACCCATCGCCACGTAGTTCTCCACGCCCGGTGCGAACACCGGTGAGGTCTGGCTCAGCGCCTGCAGTTTATCCAGCGGCTGCTTGGTCACCCGGGCCATCGCGCGCAGGTCCATCACCCGCACCTGCGCATCCGGCAGGGCATGGATGTGGTCGGCCATCAGCCCGAACGAGAGGAAGCCACCACTGACGGATTCACCGTAGACCAGCGTGACCAGTCGGGCGCCACGTCGACGCGCGAGATCCAGCGTCTGCGCCAGGTGCGCGAAACAGCCGTTGATGCCGAGCAGTTCGTCGCGGCGTGCCAGGCGCTGGCCGGCGGTGTCGACCAGCATCACGATCGGTTGCTGCGGATGCGCGGCGGTGCTGGCCAGCACCGTCTCGGCCAGTGCCAGTGCGTGGTCCACGCCCACCTCGAGCTTGTTGGCGGTGCCGATCACAGTCACATCGCCGTTGTCGGTGGTGGCGCTGCCGGTCAGCACCGAATCGCTCACCGCAATGGCATGCCCATGCGGAAACAGGGCATCGAGCAGTGTCTGCAACGGCATGCTCATGGCAGGCTCCGGTCGCCGGTGGCGGTGAGGAATTCATCGGTGTCGAGCAGTGGCAGGCGTTCGGGGTGGGCAATGCCCAGCCGCGCCCAGATCTCCAGGCCATCGCGGCAATCGCCCCAGGCCCGCACGCGCGCCTTCAAGGCCGCATGGCGTTCCTGCAATGCGGCCAGTGCAGCATCCGGGTCAGTGCTGCCCGCATCGGGGTGCAGCGCGTCGCGCGCGGCCAGCGCGAATGCTTCAAGGGCATCGGGCACCAGCACCTGCGCCTGGTCGATCAGGTACCGGTGCTTGCCACCGGTCACACGCCAGACCAGCGCGCGATCGCGTGAGTCGAACTCTTCCACGCCGCGAACGGTTTCGATCACCTCCGGTCCGGACAGCGACATCCGGCCTTCCTCGGACATGATGACCGTGGTGCAGCAGCGGGCAACGATGCCCATGCCACCGAAGGCGCCGTTGCCGCTGCCGATCAGCGCGATCACCGGCACGCCCGCTGCACGCGCGTCCAGGGTGGCGCGCATGATCTCGGAGATCGCAATCAGGCCCGCATTGGCTTCGTGCAGCCGCACGCCGCCGGTATCGAGCAGCAGCAGCACGCCGTCAGGGCGGGTGTGCGCTGCACGGCGCAGCAGCCCGGTCAGCTTGGCGCCATGCACTTCGCCCACGCCGCCGCCCATGAATTCACCCTGTTGTGCGGCCAGCAGCACGTGTTTGCCCTGCAGCCTGGCCTCGCCGACGACGATGCCATCGTCGAACGCGGCCGGCTGGTCGAGCTGGGCCAGGTGCGGACTCATCATCCGTCGCGCCGGGCCGAGGAACTCGTGGAACGAGCCGGCGTCGACCAGCCCGGCGATGCGCTCGCGCGCATCGGCTTCGTAATAGCTGTGGCGCTGTACGTGGTTCATGGCGCGCCTCCGGCCAGCAGGGTTTCCACGGCCTGGTCCAGGCGCAGGCTGACCACGGCCGGGGTTGCACCGGCGTCGTTGATCGAGACGCGCACATCGCGCAGCGGATGACGTTGTGCGAAGTCGTTGATCACCGCCTGCCAGATGCTGCCGAAGCCCTGCGCGGCGGTGATGACGCGCACCGTCATCGCGCCCTGCTGCGCCGCCGGTTCCAGCAGGATTTCCAGGTTGCCCGACGCCAGCACGCCCACCAGCACCGCATCGCGCGCGAAGGGGACGTCGGTGCGGCCTTCGAATCGATAGTCGAGGGTTTCCATGCTCAGCCCCTTACCAGTTGCGGAAGCGCTTGGGCGGGTCGTACAGACCGCCGGACCAGCGCACCAGGTCCTTCACCGAACGCGCCGCCAGCAGGTCACGGCTGGCATCGCGCACGGAGATGCCGAGGTCACCGGGACGGCGGATCACGCCGCGGTCGCGCAGGTTCTCCACCATCGCGCGGTCGCGCCCGATGCCCACGGCGGTATAGCCGGCCACGCCACGGATCGCCTGTTCGCGCTCCTCGGGGGTGCGGCACAGCAGCAGGTTGGCGATGCCTTCCTCGGTCAGCACATGGCTGACGTCGTCGCCGTAGATCATCACCGGCGGCAGCGGCATGTTCGCGCGTTCGGCCAGTTCCCAGGCGTCGAGGCGGTCAACGAATGCCGGGGCCATGTGCTCGCGGAAGGTTTCCACCATCTGCACCACCAGTTTGCGCCCGCGTGGCATCTCGCCCGGGCGTGCGGCCTGCCGGCCGGCCTTGATCCAGGCCTCGCTGGCATGGCGGCGGCCGCGCGCGTCCGAGCCCATGTTCGGTGCGCCGCCGAAGCCGGCGATGCGGTCGCGGGTGGCAGTGGAACTGTTGCCCTGCAGGTCGATCTGCAGGGTGGAACCGATGAACATGTCGCAGGCATACAGGCCTGCGGTCTGCGAGAACGCGCGGTTGGAACGCATCGAGCCGTCGGCGCCGGTGAAAAACACATCGCCCCGCGCGGCAATGTATTTCTCCATGCCCAGTTCCGAACCGAACGAATGCACCGATCTGACGAAGCCCGATTCGATCGCCGGAATCAGTGCCGGGTGTGGGTTCAACGCCCAGTGCTGGCAGATCTTTCCCTTCAGACCGAGCGATTCGGCGTAGGTGGGGAGCAGCAGTTCGATGGCGGCCGTATCGAAGCCGATGCCGTGATTCAAACGATTCACGCCGTACTCGGCGTAGATGCCCTTGATGGCCATCATTGCCATCAGTACCTGGATTTCGGAGATCTGCGCAGGGTCGCGGGTGAACAGCGGCTCGATATGGTTCGGCTTCGGCGCCTGCACCACGAAGTTGACCCAGTCCGCAGGAACATCGACGCGGGGGAGGCTGTCAACGATCTCGTTGACCTGGGCGATGACGATGCCGCCACCGAAGGCGGTGGCTTCGACGATCACCGGAGTGTCTTCCGTATTCGGCCCGGTATAGAGGTTGCCGTGGCGGTCGGCGGCCTGCGCGGCGACCAGCGCTACGCGCGGCGTAAGGTCGATGAAGTAGCGGCCGAACAGTTCCAGGTAGGTGTGGATGGCACCGATCTGGATGCGCCCTTCGGCCACCAGGTTGGCCAGTCGCACCGATTGCGGGCCGGAGAACGAGAAATCCAGTTTCGAGGCGATGCCACGCTCGAATACGTCCAGGTGCGAGGGCAGTGAGAGGACCGACTGCACCATGTGCAGGTCATGCACGCGGGCGGGGTCGAGGTCGGCCAGCGCCTGGGCGAGGAAATCGGCCTGCTTCTGGTTGTTGCCCTCCAGGCAGACCTTGTCGCCTGGCTCCAGCACTGCGTGCAGCAACTCGCCGACGTCGCTGCTGGCGACCTCGCGTCCCCGGGCCCACGGCGCGGCACGTTCCAGGCGGGCCTGGCGACTGCGTTCCAACGTATCCCAGCTCGGGTTCATTGACCGGCTTCCGACGGGTGTTGGGATAATTACGGCATAATTACGAAGTGGGTACAACCTGCAGTGCAGCAAAGAGAAGGGCCCGCGCGGAGGCGGGCCCATTCAGGGTGTGGGGTGTGCCGACCAACGGTCGGCACCCACCGGTTCGCAGGAGGCTCAGAACTTCCAGCGCAGGCTGGCCGATACGAAGCGCGGCTCGCCGTAGTTGTTGTAGTCCAGGTTGGCCCAGTAAGTCTTGTCCAGCGCGTTGCGCACGCTCAGCGTTGCGGTCCAGCTGTCGCTGATGCGGTAGTTGGCATTGAATTGCACCAGCATGTACGCCGGCTGGTTCACGGTCACCGTGCCGCCCAGCGGGTAGGCGATGTTGTAGCCCTGCACCTTGCTCTGCCACTGCAGGCCACCGCCGATGCTCAGGCGTTCCAGCGCACCGCGCAGCTGCAGTTGCGTGTTGAGCTGCAGCAGGTCCTTGGGCGGGTTGGCGTACAGCAGGTCGGTGGCGGCGCGGGTGACCTTGACGTGGGTGTAGCCGGCATTGACCGTCCAGCCCGGCAGGATTTCGCCGTTGATATCCATCTCCCAGCCACGCGCCTTGGTACCGTTGACGCCGATGTAGGCCGAGCTGCCGTCGCTGAGCGAACCCTCCGGCACGCCCATGTCACGCACCGCGTAGTTGTCCTGCTTGGCCTCGAACACAGCGGCATTTGCGGTCAGGCGGCCATCGAACCACTGCGTCTTGATGCCCGCTTCCAGGTTCGAGCCCTGCACCGGCGCCAGCAGGTTCTCGTTGCGGTCCTTGTAGTTCTGCGGATTGAAGATCTCGGTGTAGCTGGCATAGGCCGACACGTTCGGGGTGATCTCGTAGACCAGGCCCACGTACGGAGTGACTTCATCGCTCACCTTGTACGCACCGCTGGTGCCGGTATAGGCGCCGGCGGCGTTGTAGGAGCGGGTGAGGGTTTCCCACCGGCTCAGGCGTGCACCGGCGATCAGCGACAGCGGATCGGCCAGGTGCAGGCGCGTGGCCAGATAGACGCCACTCTGCGTGGTCTTGGCCACGCGGCGCGCGCCGGTGCGGCGGTAGGTCACCTCGGAGATATCGCCGTTCCAGCTGTAGACGTTGGGGATGTAGTAGCAGCGCTCGCGTGCACCCGTGGCGCTGACACACGTTGCCCAGTCGCTCGGGAAGTTCAGCGCCACGGTGTTCGTGGTCCCTTCCAGATCCGACCACTGGGCACCGACCGTGAGGTCGTGGTCGCGGCCGAACAGCGGGAAGCTGCCGGTCAGGTAAGCATCGACATTGCGGCGGGTGTCTTTCGAATCACCGGCGGCCGCACGCAGGAAGATGCCCGAGCCGGTCACCGGGTCCGGGTTGCCGGTGCCGTACAGGCGCACGTTCTGCACGTTGCCGCGGGTGTAGGCGGTGTTGATCTTCAGCAGCCAGTTGTCGCCGAAGCGCTGTTCCAGGTTGGCGAAGGCGGTGTTGCTCTCGCGCTTCCAGTAGCTCCACTTCGGCGACAGGTTGGTCGAGCGCGGCAGATGGGCGAAATTGCCCTGGCTGTCGAAGAACGGCACGGTGCCCCAGGTCGAACCGGTCGGGTTGTTGTCCTGGGTCTGGTAGCCGAGGGTGAGGGTGGTGCTGTCGGTGACATCGCCTTCCAGCACCGCCATGCCGGCCATCTTGTTCTCGTCGTAACGGTCGTAATACAGGCCACGATCGGTGTAGGCGGCGACCACGCGGCTGCGGAAACGGCCGTCATCGGTCAGCGGCGCGGTGACATCGGCTTCCATGCGGCGGTAGTCCCAGCTGCCGGCGCTGACCGCGAACGACGCGTCGAATTCCTTGCCGGGGCGCTTGCGCAGCAGGTTGACCGTGGCCGACGGCACGCCGGCGCCGCTGAGCAGGCCGTTGGCACCGCGGATCACTTCGATGCGGTCGTAGAAGGCGGTGTCGTATTCCTGGTTGGTGGAGCCGCTGTAGGTGGGAATGCCGTCGACCTGGAAGTCGGTGATGGCGAAGCCACGCGCGTAGTACAGCGGGCGCTGCGTGTCATAGAAGGACACGCTGACGCCGGTCACGTTGCGCATCACATCGTTGATGCTGAACAGTGATTCGTCCTGCAGGCGCTGCAGGCTGATCGCGGTGGCCGACTGCGGGGTTTCCTGCAGGGTGATCGGCAGGCGCGTGGTACTGGCCGGCGGAGCGGACCGCTCGGCCCGGACGCTGACCCGGTCCAGGGTCTTGGCATCGGCGGCGGCATCGGTGGCGGCGAACGCGGCGGGCGTGACCAGCAGGGTCAGCGACGAAAGCAGGGCAGCCGGCAGCAGCGCGCGGCGGGGCAGGCGGTTACGGACAGGCAGGGGCATGGTGGGCTCGAGGCTTGGAAACGGGGAAGGGCGGCAACAGTCGTCCAGCACCCGGGGCGGCGGCTTCGGGCACGGTCAGGTCCTTCTGGAGAGGCGCGATCACTGCGCAGGACTCAAATGTAAATAATTCTTAACAAGATTACAATTCGCGTCATTACGTAGAGGCTTTCCGGCATCCAGCAGGCTTCCTGTTGAGCCGAGCCCATGCTCGGCTGTTGGCAGCCGCGAAGAGCAGCCGAGCGCAGGCTCGGCTCTACATCCGGTGGCCCGCCCAGACGAGAACGGCCACCCGAAGGTGGCCGTCCGTCTGCATCGAAGGAACGCGCGGGCTTACAGAGCCTGCAGTTCCTCATTGGCATTGCGCTTTTCCTTCGCCGGAGCCGGAGCCGCAGCGGCCGGAGCCGGCACCGCCGCGTTCGCATCCACCGGCACCTCCAGGTACGGCAGGTGCAGGGTCTGGCTGGTCAGCGTACGGATCTCGTTCACCAGCGCCGGGCTGTCGTTGAGCTTGCGCCCATACGACGGCACGATCTCGCGCAGGCGGGTTTCCCAACCGGCCTTCATCTGGTCCGGGAAGGCCTTGGCCATCAGGTCCAGCATGATCGGCGGCGAGGTCGACGCGCCCGGCGACGCGCCGAGCAGTGCGGCGATGGTGTGGTCCTTGTCGGTCACGATCTCGGTACCGAACTGCAGCACCGGGCCCTTCAGCGGATCGCGCTTGATGATCTGCACGCGCTGGCCGGCGGTGACCAGCTTCCAGTCACCCGGCTTGGCATTGGGGAAGTACTTGACCAGTTCGGCCTGGCGGTCGGCATCGTTCAGGCGCGCCTGGCCCATCAGGTACTGCACCAGGTCCAGGTTGTCCTTGCCCACTTCCAGCATCGGGCCAACGTTGTTGTGGGTCACCGAGGAATACAGGTCCCACCACGAGCCGTGCTTGAGGAACTTGGTGCTGTACAGCGCAAACGGCCCGAACAGGACCACCGGTTTGCCGTCCAGCTTGCGCGCATCCAGGTGCGGCACCGACATCGGCGGCGAACCGGTCTCGGCCATGCCGTAGGCTTTCACGCCATGGCGCGAGGTCACGTCCTGGCCCTGGAAGGCGAGGAACTGGCCACCGACCGGGAAGCCGGCATAGTCCTTCGACTCCGGAATGCCGGACATCTGCAGCAGCTTCAGCGCGGCGCCGCCGGCACCGATGAAGACGAAGCGGGTGTGGGTGGTGGTTTCGGTGCCGGCCTTGAGATCCTTCACCGTCACGTTCCAGCTCTTGTCGGCGTTCTGCCGCAGCGCGGTCACTTCATGGTTCAGGTGCAGGCTGAAGTTCGGGCTGCGCTGCAGGCCGGCGGTCAGCTGGCGGGTGATCACACCGAAGTTGACGTCGGTACCGAGCGGCATCCAGGTCGCGGCCACCTTCTGCTTCGGGTCGCGGCCTTCCATCAGCAGCGGCGCCCACTGCTTGATCTGTGCCGGATCTTCCGAGTACTGCATGCCGTAGAACAGCGGGTTCTTCACCAGCGCCTGCTGGCGCTTGTGCAGGTAGGCGATGTTGTCATCGCCCCAGACGAAGCTCATGTGCGGCGTCGGGTTGATGAAGTCGCTGGGCTGGCTCAGCCGGCCTTCCTTCACCTGGTGCGACCAGAACTGGCGCGAGACCTCGAACGATTCGGCGATGCCGACCGCGCGCTTGGTCTCGATGCTGCCATCGGGCAGTTCCGGGGTGTAGTTCAGTTCGGCGAACGCCGAATGGCCGGTGCCGGCGTTGTTCCAGCCGTCGGAGCTTTCACCGGCGACGCCGTCGAGGCGTTCGTAGACCTGGATGTTCCAGTCCGGCTGCAGTTCCTGCAGGTAGGTGGCCAGGGTAATGCTCATGATGCCGGCGCCGACCAGCACCACATCGACGGGCTTGTCGTTGCTGGCGGCGGGCACCGAGCGCTGGGTCAGCGGCCAGTACAGGAACAGCGCGGCGGCCAGCAACAGCAGCACGAGCAGGGCGAGAAGAGCCTTGCCAAATTTCTTCATGGGGGCGGGATCGTTGGCGGAGGGGAAGGGGTCAGGATGCGCGTGGGGCAGGGAAAGGGCGTGAAGAAACAACGCCTTGCCGCATCCAGGTGCGATTCTAACCGGATCCGGTCCGTTTTTGATGCAACGCAGCATCCGGTCGGCGGTCCTCTACCATAGCGCCAGGCCATGCCCGGCGACGCGGCCGTCCCTGCGGATGCCGATGCCGCCCGGCCGCGGGGCGTCGAAGGCGTTTCCCGGGAGTGCAGGCAGCCGGGTCAGTCACTGCCGACGGTGAAGTATTCCACGGCGAAATAGCCGATCTGGTACGCCAGCGTTGCCAGCACCAGGCGCAGCTGTGTGCGTTGGCTGCGCAGTCGCCAGCCGAGCACCGCCACCGCCAGCATCAACACGGCATGCAACGGGTACGCGGCTCCCAGCAGCTTCCAGCGGCTGCTGCCCTTGATGGCGGTATCGACCAGGTCGAGCAGGGTCAGTGCAGCAATCACGCTGAAGATCCAGCGCCGGCGCTGCATGAGATAGTTCCCGTAGCTGCCGTATTCGCGCAGGTCGTCGGGAAACAGCAGCGCGCACAGCAGGAACCAGGTCGCGCAGTACACGATCACGAACAGGTAGGTTTCAAACGTCCAGCGGTGCACCTCGATGAGGCGGAACTCCCACCACCAGAAGGTCACCAGCGATATCAGCGTCCACGCCACCCAGCCCAGGTGCAGGGCCGAGCAGCCGCGGCGCTGCGGATGCTCGATGATCTGCGCCAGGCCCTTGAGCACGGTGGTAATCGACAGGCCGAGGATGATGCCCATCACCACCCGGATGTGCAGGAACAGCGGATCGGTCTGCATCGCGGCGCTCCGTGTCGGGTGCTGCGATGCTGGCACAACCGGGCGCCCCGGAACGGACCCCGGTCACGCGCCGAAAAAGGGGACGCCGGGGATCAAGTCGTATCAGGCCATACGGCCTGCACGGCGGAAGCGACTTGATCCCTCCACGCCCTTGTCGCTGTGCAGCTCAGCGCTTGCGCCGGATCAGCGCCGAGGACGCATCCAGCACCGCGCGGGTCAGAAGAGCCATGGTCTGCACGTCGCCTTTCCAGTGTTGCCAGTACAGCGGCACGTCTTCCCACGCGCGCTGGCGCACGTAGACCAGGCGGCCTGCGTCCAGGTGGCGCTTGACCAGCGGCAGCGGGTTCATGGTCCAGCCCAGTCCGCCGAGGTTGGCCTGCACGAAGGCCCGGGTGGAGGGAATCCACCAGGTCGGTGCGGTGCTGGGCAGGTCGTCGCCGGCCATGCGCCGGGCGAAGCGCGACTGCATTTCGTCCTTGCGGTTGAACACCAGCACCGGGGCCTGCGCCAGCGCCTGCGCGGTCACGCCCTTGGCGAAGTGGCGTTCGCGGAATTCGGGGGTGCAGGTCGCTGCATAGCGGATGCTGCCCAGCGCATGGATCTGGCAGCCCTGCACCGGCTCGTCCAGGGTGGTCACCGCGCCCAGCACCGTGCCCTGGCGCAGCAGCTCCACCGTGTGGTCCTGGTCTTCCACACGCAGGTCCAAGGTGGTGCCGGTGCTCTGCGCGAACTGGTGGGCCGCCTGCGGAAACCAGGTTTCCAGGCTGTCGTGGTTCACCGCCACCGGGATGCTGGCCTGGGGCAGATCCTCGTCGGCCAGGCCCATCCGGTGCAGCGCATCGTGTTCGAGCAGGGCGGTCTGCTCGGCCAGCTGCACCAGCAGCTGCCCCTCGGCGGTGGCGGTGGCCGGCGTGCCGCGCTTGACCAGCAGGCGGCCGATCCGGTCCTCCAGTGCCTTGACCCGCTGCGAGATGGCCGAGGGCGTGACATTCAGCGACTGCGCGGCGCGGTCGAAGCTGCCTTCGCGGATCACCGCGGCCAGGGCGCGCAGCTGGGCATGATCGATACGCATCGAATTAAGCTCCGCTAATGTTGATTTAGGAAGTTTAGCTCGTCTTTTTCATGTTGCGGCGCGACAATAGCGCCCGTTCCGGTGCTGTCCGCCTTCGCGAGGCACCGTCCCCCCAAGCAATACAAGGCAGTGAATCCCATGTTCTCGGTCATCTCCGCCAGCACCGGCCTCGGTGCCTGGTTCTCTGGTGCAGCCACCGGCATCGGCCTGTTCGCCGTGGTCGGCGCCCAGAGCGCCTTCATTCTGCGCCAGGGCATCCTGCGCAAGCACATCGTGCCGGTGGTCGCCACCTGCGCGGCCATCGATGCCATCTTCATCTTCGCCAGCGTGGCCGGCCTGCGCACGCTCACCTCGGCGCTGCCGTGGCTGACCAGCGCCGTGCTGTGGACCGGCGTCGCCTTCCTGGCCTGGTATGCGATGAAGTCGGCACGCCGTGCAATCGCGGGGGGCGGTGGCATGGGCGAGGCTGACAGCGACGACGGCAGCCGCCGCGCGGTGCTGATGGCCGCGGTCGGCTTCTCGCTGATCAATCCGCACTTCTGGCTGGACATGATGGTGATCGGCTCGATCGCCGAGAACTTCGGTAACGCCCGCATGGCCTTCGCCGCCGGCGTGGTCACCGCCAGCTGCCTGTGGCTGACCGCGCAGGGCCTCGGCGCACGCCTGCTGGCGCCGCTGTTCACCAAGCCCAGCACCTGGCGCGTGCTCGACGGCACCATCGCCGTGATCCTCAGCATCCTGGCCCTCATGTTGGCGGTGCGCGGGGTCCACTGACCCGGCGCACGCCCCCCGAACCCACGTCCTGACTCTCTCTCCAAGGTAGTGGCAACGACGGCACCGGCAACGGTGCCGTCGTCTTTTCCGGCTCTGGCGGGAAAGGCATGGCCCTGCCTAGAATCGGCCACCAGGACAAGGTGTCCACAGGAGCAGGGGAAGGATGCACAAGACGATTCTGGCGGCCGCACTGGCCGTCATCGGGGGCGTTGCCGCAGGCAGCGTGGGGGCGGTGGACCTGACGCAGTACCTGCGCCGGGAGACCTTCACCGACATCAAGATTTCGCCGGGGGGCGAGTACGTAGCGGCAACGGTGCCGAGGGAAGACAGCACCGCGATCGCGATCCTGCGGTTGAAGGACAAGCAGCTGGTCGGCAGTTTCTGGCCACCCAGCCGCAACCACGCGCAGGAATTCGACTGGGTCAGCAACGAACGCCTGTTGATCGGCCTGGCCCAGAAGTGGGGCTCGCTCGACCAACCCAATCCCACCGGCGAACTCTATGCCGTCGACGCCAACGGCAACCGTGGCGAGCTGCTGGTCGGCTATCGCGTCGAAAGCAAGGGCCCGGGGACCCGCATCCAGCCGAAGAAAGTCGAAGCAGTGGCCGCCTTCCTGGCCGACGACCTGCCGGGCGACGAGCGCAACGTGCTGGTGACCGTATGGCCGCTGGCCGAGGACCCGTTCACCCGCGTCGATCGCATGGATGTGACCACCGGCCGCCGTGCGCGGGTGGCATCTTCGCCGGTACGGCGCGGCGAATTCACCACCGATGGCGCCGGCGAGGTCCGCTTCGTGCACGGCTCGGGCAGCGACAACATCAACAAGCTGTATTTCCGCGAACGCAGCGGCGACACCTGGAAGCTGATCAACGACGAGGCGGTCAGCAAGCGCATCGAAACCGCCCTCGGCTTCTCGGCCGATGACAGCCTGGCCTACCTCAACGTCGAGCAGGCCCAGGGCCCGGATGCGATCGTCAGCTGGAACCCGCAGACCGGCGAGCGTGCCACGCTGCTGCGCGACGAGGTGGTCAATCCGTATCGCATCATCCATCGGCCCGGCACCCACGTGCCGGTGGGCGCGCTGTATCTGGGCGATACGCCGCGTACCCGGTTCTTCGACGAGAAGTCGCCGGAGGCGCGCCTGTACCGCAGCCTGGAAGCCGCCTTCGGAGGGCCCGTCTACATCACCTCCAGCACCCGCGATGGCCGTGTCGTGCTGGTGGAAACCTGGTCGGGCTCGAACCCGGGCGATTTCTACGTGTACGACACGGTGGCGCGCAAGGCTGATCACCTGATCAGCCGCAGCGACTGGATCGACGTTGACCGTAGTGCCAGCGTGAAGCCGATTGCACTGAAGGCCCGCGATGGCCTGCCGCTGCATGGCTTCCTGACCCTGCCGGCCGGCAGCGACGGGCGCAACCTGCCGATGGTGGTGATGCCGCATGGCGGCCCGTTCGACATCTTCGATTCCGGCCAGTACGACCGCGAAACGCAGATGCTGGCCGCGGCCGGTTATGCCGTGCTGCAGGTCAACTTCCGTGGTTCGGGCAACTACGGCCGGGCCCACACCCAGGCCGGTGCGCAGCAGTGGGGCGCGGCAATGCAGGACGATGTCACTGATGCCACCCGCTGGGCAATCAGCGAAGGCATCGCCGACGGCCGTCGCATCTGTATCTACGGCGCCAGCTACGGGGCCTACTCGGCGATGATGGGTGCCGCCCGCGAACCCGGGTTGTATCAGTGCGCGGCGGGCTATGTCGGGGTTTACGACCTGCCGATGATGTACACCCGCGGCGACATCCAGGACCGGGGTTCAGGCGTGACCTATCTGCGCGAATGGCTGGGGGATCCGGCCAAGCTGGGTGCGGTGTCGCCGGTGAACCTGGCCGAACGGATCAAGGTGCCGGTGTTCCTGGCCGCCGGTGGCGAGGACAAGCGCGCGCCGATCCAGCACACCGAACGCATGGAAGCGGCGCTCAAGCGCGCCGGCACGCCGGTGGAAAGCCTGTACTACAAGACCGAAGGCCACGGCTTCTACACCGAGGCCCATCGCAGCGAGTACTACGACAAGTTGCTGGCCTTCCTGGCGCGCAGCCTGGGTGGCAAGACCGCGACGGCCGCGCCTGCGACCGGCAAGGACAAGGCGCCCTGAGCTGACAGGGCGGCGGATGAACGTTCCGCCGCCCTGGTTTTCCGCAAGCGCGGGGTTTACTTCACCCCGTGCATCATCTTCTTCAGCAGCGGTGCGGCGATGAAGGCCGCCAGTGCGCAACCCAGGCCGATCCACATCAGCAGCCAGAACAGGTGCGCGTAGGCGCCGGCTGCGGCCACCATGTCCAGCGATTCGCCTTCCGGCACCTCGATCGCGGCCAGTTTGCCGAACAGCGCGGCCAGCGTCTCCGAGAATGCGGTGGCCAGGAACCAGGTGCCCATCATCAGGCTCATCACCCGCGGCACGGCCAGCTGGGTCACTGCCGACAGGCCGACCGGCGACAGGCACATCTCGCCGCTGGCGAGCAGGAAGTAGGCCAGCACCAGCCACCACACGCTGGCCATCTCGCCGGTGGCGCCCACCTGCTGCGCCGCCAGTGCCAGCGGCAAGAACGACAGTGCGCCGATCACCAGGCCCCAGGCCGACTTCACCGGCTTGCCCGGCTCCCAGCCGCGGCGGTCCATCCACGTCCACAGCGCGGCGAACACGGGCGCCAGCAGCACCAGGAACAGGCCGCCGAGATAGGTGAGCGAGCCGGCGGTCTGCGGGATCACCAGGCAGTCGCGCACCAGCAGCACCAGCATCAGCACGACGATGGCGGCGAAGAACGTGCGCGGTGCAGACGAGCCCGGGCGGCGCTCGGACAGCCGCGCGCTGATCACGAAGCCCAGCGGTGCCAGCAGCAGCGAGAGGATCGACCACGGCAGCGGCGTGCCGCCCGTGATCACCAGCGAGGGCACGATGTCCTTGGTCAACAGGCGGTCGGTGAAGGTCACCCACGAGCCGTAGGACTGCTCGTACATGGTGAAGAACACCAGCGCCAGGAAGATCAGTACCATCAGCGCGATCATCTGCTGGCGCTGCACCGGCGTGCACTTGCTGCCGGTGAACCAGGCGAACCAGACCAGCACGCCGCCCAGCACCACCAGCATCAGCATCAGCGCCAGGCTGATTTCACCGCCCAGCGCGAACGCGCCGTTGCCGGCAGCCCACATCAGCCACGCCACCGGCAGCACACCCAGCACCGCGCACAGATAGATGAGCCATTCGCGCGGCAGTCCCAGCACCTTCTGCTTCAGCGCGGCCGGTTGCGGCGGTTCGGCATGGCCCTGCAGGTACTTCTGGCCCCACAGGAACATCGCCAGGCCGGCCAGCATGCCGATGCCGGCAGCACCGAACCCATACTTCCAGCCATAGGCCTCACCGAGGAAGCCACACACCAGCGAAGAGAACAGCGCGCCGAGGTTGATGCCGGCGTAGAACAGCGAGAAGCCCGAGTCGCGACGGGGGTCGTCCTTGGCGTACAGCTTGCCGACGATGGTGGAGATGTTCGGCTTCAGGAAGCCGACGCCCATGATGATCAGCGCCAGGGACAGGTAGGTCACCGCCAGTGCGGAGGTGTCGCGCACCACTTCGCCGTTCACCCGGTACGCGGCGTGGCCCTCGAAGGCCATGCCGAGGTGGCCGAGCACCAGCAGGATGCCGCCGAACAGCACTGCCCGGCGCATGCCCAGCCAGCGGTCGGCCAGCATGCCACCGAACACCGGGATGCAGTACACCAGGCCGCCATAGGCACCGAGCAGGTCCAGGCCGGCCTTGTCGCCGAACAGGTGGTACTTGGTCAGGTACAGCAGCAGCAGCGCCTTCATGCCGTAGAAGGAGAAGCGCTCCCACATTTCAGTGAAGAAGCAGACGTAGACGCCCTTGGGATGGCCCAGGAAATCGTCGGAAGCGATAGCGGTGGAATTCATCGCGGAATTATAGGCCTGTGGCCTGATCCGCTTTCAGTAGATCCACGCCATGGATTGCCGGACTGGCCTGGGCGATCACAGGTATCGCAACCACGGCAGATCGCGCCTTCGCGCCTTGAACCGCGCGAAGGCCTGCGTCGGTGGGTACAGCACCACCGCCAGCACACAGGCCACCAGCAGCAGGCCGGCGACCGAATCCAGCGCGTACAGGTCACCGTGTGTCGGGCCCCAGATTGCCAGCGCGCCCAGGTACAGCCCCTTCAGCACATACAGGTGCAGCAGGTAGAAGAACATCGGCGCAGCGCCGATATCGGCCAGCGGCTGCAGTGCCCGCGCCAGCGGCGGCCATTCGTACAGCCGCAGCAGCAACATTCCCACCCCCAGGGTCAGCAGCAGGAACTGCAAGGACGGCGGGTATTTGGTGACATTGAAGATGCTCAACCACGTGCGCAGCGTAGTGGTCTGGTACGACCAGGGAGCATCCCCATACTGGTTGGCGAACCGCAGCAATGCGAACAGGGCCAGCGCGCCGAAGCCTGTCCACAGCAGCCAGCGCTGGCGCTGCTCCGGCGCGCGCTCGCGGGCGAACCAGGGCCCCATCAGATAACCCAGTGCGATCACCCCGATCCACGGCAGCACCGGATAGGAGGTACGCAGGCGCAGCGCGCCAGCCTCGATCCAGCCGCGCTGATGCAGCACTTTCCACAGCACCGCCAGCAGGCCATCGCCTTGCACCCGCATGCCGTCGAACAGGTTGTGCGCGGCCACCACCGCGATTGCCAGCATCAGCAGGGCCGGGCGTGGCAGCCACAGCAGGCCGGCCAGCGCGATCATGCTCAGCCCGATGGCCCAGATCACCTGCAGGTACAGCGTGTCCGGCGGCAGCTGGAAGGTCCAGGCGAAGTTCACCAGGGTCAGCTCCAGTACCACCAGGAACAGGCCGCGCTTGAGCAGGAACGCGGCCGTGGCCCGGCGCGGATCCGCCTGGCGCTGGCCGTACAGCCAGGCCGACAGGCCGGTCAAGAGGACGAACACGGGTGCGCACAGGTGGGCCAGCAGGCGGCAGGCGAACAGCGCAGGAGAGACTGTCGCTGCATCCATCGGGTCGCTCACCTGGTGCTGCAGGAAGAAGGTCTCGCGCACGTGGTCCAGCAGCATCAGCAGCATCACGGTGCCGCGCAGCTGGTCGATGGAGGCCAGGCGAGGGGAGGGGGAAGGGGGCATGCGATGCAGTAAGAACAAGGTAGCATTAAGATATAACATATCATTTGCGGTGCGCCCATCCGGACTTTGCCGGGTCGGTCGATTGCCGGGCCACGTGTTGGCCCGTTGCGCTGCAGCGCACGCCCCCATCCTTTGGCACGCTGGACTTGATCTGCCCTGAACGCTAGCGTGGCAGGGATTTTTTGCCAGCAGGGGCTTCCATGAACCACGACGCTGCGCCCAAGCAGCTCACCTTCCGCGCAGTGGCCCTGGCCATCGTGCTGGCGGTGGTGCTGTCGGCCGCAAACGCCTACCTCGGCCTGTTCGCAGGCCTGACCATCGCCACCGCCATTCCCGCCGCGGTGATTTCCATGGGCGTGCTGCGCCTGCTGGGCGGTGGCTCCATCCTTGAAAACAACATCGTGCAGACCGGCGCTTCGGCCGGTTCGTCGATCGCCGCCGGCGTGATCTTCACCATCCCGGCGCTGGTGATCATGGGCTACTGGCCGGACTTCAAGTACTGGTGGGTGCTGGGCATCGCCGGCCTGGGCGGCCTGCTGGGCGTGCTGTTCTCGGTGCCGCTGCGCCGTTCGATGATCGTTGAAGACCCGCTGCCGTTCCCGGAAGGCAAGGCGGCGGCGGAAGTGCTCAAGGCCGGTGAGAACCCGGGTCCGGGCCTGAAGATCCTGGGCCTGTCGGCGGTGATCGGCGCCTTCGTCAAGCTGGCCGCGGAAAGCGGCATGCGCCTGATCCCGGACGCCTGGGCCACCTCGGCCTATGTCGGCAGCTCCAAGGTCACCGCCTTCATCGGCACCAACCTGTCGCCTGCACTGCTGGGCGTGGGCTACATCGTCGGCCTCAACGTCGGCATCGTGGTGGTGTCCGGCTCGATCCTGACCTGGCACATCGCCATTCCGATCTACCAGGCGTTCTTCATGAACACCGATCCGGCATTGGCCGCGTCGGTTGCCGCGGCTTCCTCCACCGAGGCCGCGTTCGCCATCTGGGGCGCGAAGATGCGCTACCTGGGCGTTGGTGCGATGCTGATCGGTGGCATCTGGACCCTGATCTCGCTGCGCAAGTCGCTGCTCAACGGCGTCAAGAGCGGCTTCGCCGCGGCCCGCAAGAGTGGCGGCCCGGTGCTGGCGCACACTGAGCGCGACCTGCCGATGAAGTGGATGCTGGTCGCCCTGGTGGCGTTCGTGCTGCCGCTGCTGGCCCTGTATCAGGCCATCGTCGGCCAGTGGCACGTGTCGATCCCGATGACCCTCATCATGATCGTCGCCGGCTTCCTGTTTGTTTCGGTCTCGGCCTACCTGGCCGGCCTGATCGGTTCGTCCAACAACCCGGTCTCGGGCATCACCATCTCGACCATCCTGTTCGCCTCGGCCGTGCTGGTCGTGCTGCTGGGCGCTGACGGCCTCAAGCCGGTCGGTGCCGGCGGTGCACCGCTGGGTGCGGTGGCTGCGATCATGATCGGTGCGGTGGTGTGCTGCGCCGCTGCGGTCGGTGGTGACAACCTGCAGGACCTCAAGGCCGGTTACATCGTCGGTGCCACCCCGTGGAAGCAGCAGCTGATGCTGGGCATCGGTGCGTTCTCGTGCGCGCTGATCATGGCCCCGGTACTGAACCTGCTGGCCACTGCCTACGGCATCGGCGTGAAGTCCGAGCTGCACCCGAACGCGCTGGCTGCGCCGCAGGCCAACCTGATGGCCTCGGTGGCCAAGGGCCTGTTCGGTGGTGAACTGCCGTGGACCTTCATCGGCATCGGTGCTGTGGTCGGTGCTGCCATCATCGCCTTCGACAGCTGGCTGAAGTCACGCAACGCGCGCTTCCGCGTGCCGGTGCTGGCCGCCGCCATCGGCATCTACCTGCCGCTGGAACTGATGGTGCCGATCTTCCTCGGCGGCCTGATCGCCCATCTGGTCGAGCGCTTCCACAAGGTGCGCGCCGATGACGAAGAAGGCCGCGACCGCGTGCACAAGCCGGGCGTGCTGTTTGCCGCCGGCCTGATCACCGGTGAGGCACTGATGGGCATCGCCATCGCGATTCCGATCGTGATCAGCAGCCGTGCCGACGTGCTGGCGGTGCCGTTCCACCTGCCGGGCGCACAGTGGATCGGCCTGGCCGTGCTGTTCCTGGTCGGCTGGCTGATCTACCGCACCGGCAAGTACGCCAAGGCGTAAGGGGCGGGCTCTGACCCTGGGTGCAACGGGTAGTGCCGGCCGCTGGCCGGCAACCACGGAACCTCCAAGGGCCTTGGTGTTGCCGGCCAGCGGCCGGCACTACCGCAAAACCCCGCTTCTGAAGTGACCCCCGAGACTTGGACGGTGGGGTCAGGCGGCTGCTTGGGCCTGTTCCCGGTACTTTACCGGGCTTAGCCCCTTCAATTTCAATCTGATTCGCTCTTGGTTGTAGTACTTGATGTACTCCACCAGCCCGGCC
>NZ_JCAFUB010000007.1:0-199055 GCF_059370875.1 Stenotrophomonas sp. YJH_SMC_81
TCCCGGGGCACAAGCCCCCTGAAGGAACCATGTAGACTACGTGGTTGATAGGTCAGGTGTGTAAGTACAGCAATGTATTGAGCTAACTGATACTAATGATCCGTGCGGCTTGACCATATAACCTCAAGTTGCCTTGGCTTTGCGACAGCGTCGTAAGAGCATCCAAGTGCACGCTACGTCACAAGAACTATGCGAGGCTGGCGCCTTGTCCGCAGGGACGAGTGCGACACTCCAAAAGCCTCCCTGGTGAAATTAGCGCTGTGGAACCACCCGATCCCATCCCGAACTCGGAAGTGAAACGCAGCTGCGCCGATGGTAGTGTGGCTCAAGCCATGCGAGAGTAGGTCATCGCCAGGGTTTATACCCAAAACCCCGCTGCTGACGCAGCGGGGTTTTTCTTTGTGCGCAGGAAACGTGGGTAGTGCCGACCGCTGGCCGGCAACCCGATGGCGTTACATCGCCCGATGGATCCACGCCATGCGTGGATGCCGTCCACGAGGAAGCATTGCGCCAACCAAGGTTGGCCGCTACCAATCGATTGCCGGCCAGCGGCCGGCACTACCGGTAGATCCACGCCGTGTGTGGATGCGGCGCCAAACAGGGCTGGCCGCTCCTCACGGCAGATCCGGAAGCGGACTTTTCCTGACCCATCACGCAGAAGCAGGCAAAAAAACGGCGCCCTGCGGGCGCCGTCTTGACCAGGATCGCATTGCAGGCCCGGATCAGGCGGCCCGCGGGACCTCGTGCGGTTCCTGCTGGCGGAACACCGATACCGCCTCGGTAAGCGTCCCCGCCTGCGACTGCAGCTCGCGTGCGGCCGCGGTGGCTTCTTCCACCAGCGCCGCGTTCTGCTGCGTGGCCTGGTCCATCTGCACCACGGTCTGGTTGATCTGCTCGATACCGGTCGACTGCTCCTGCGACGCTGCGGAAATTTCGCGCATCAGGTGGCTGACATCCTCCACGCCGCCGGCAATGCCCTGCATCCGCTTGCCGGCGTCGGCCACCAGCTGGGCACCTTCGCCCACCTGCCGGCCTGCCTCATCGATCAGCTTTTTGATTTCCTGTGCGGCGGCGGCGGAGCGCTGCGCCAACACGCGCACCTCGCTGGCCACCACGGCGAAGCCACGGCCCTGTTCACCGGCACGCGCGGCTTCCACCGCCGCATTGAGCGCGAGGATATTGGTCTGGAAGGCGATGCCATCGATCACGCCGGTGATGTCGCCGATCCGCTTCGAGGCGCCTTCAATCGCCTGCATGGTGTCGACAACCCGCTGCATCGCGGTGTTGCCATCACTGGCGGCGCTCTGCGTGGACGCAGCCAGCTCACTGGCCTCGCGCGCATGCGCAGCATTCTGGCGCACGGTGGCGGTCAGCTCCTCCATCGAGGCAGCGGTTTCCTGCAGGTGCGCCGCCTGGCGCTCGCTGCGCTCGGACAGCGCACCATTGCCTGCAGCGATCTCGCTGGCGGCGGTACTGATCGAGGCTGCGCACTGCTGGATGCGCCCCACCATGCGCGCCAGCTGGCCGGCGGTGGCGTTGGCATCGCGCTGGATCGCGGCGAAGGCACCGTGGTACTCACCGCGCATGCGCCGATCAAGATCGCCGTTGGCCAGCGCCGAAAGCATCTGCCGTACTTCATCGACGGTGCTGCCCAGCGTATCGAGCAGCTGGTTGATGCCACCGGTCAGGCCATCGAGGAAGCTGGCGCCTTCGGTTGCCTGCAGGCGCTGGCCCAGATCGCCGGCAGCGGCAGCAGCGACGATGCCGGCCACGGCGTTCTCAAGCGCCAGCTCCTGGGTACGGTCATGCCATTCCACGGCGAAGCCGAGGCGCATGCCCTGTGCATCGAACACCGGGGTGACCACCTGGGCGAAGTGCACCGGGCCGATCTGTACCTTGCCGTTGTGGCTGGTCTGCAGGCCATTGAGGATGGCGCGGATGCGGTCCGGGTTGGCATGGAAGCGATGGATGCTGCTGCCGACCAGGCGTTCGGCATCGAAGTCAGGGAAGGCCTGGCGCAGTGTCGCCTGCTGGTTGCGCAGCAGAGCCACCACCGAGCGGTTCACATAGCGGATCACGTGATCGTTGTCGGCGATCATCATCGCAGTGCGCGAGGCATCCAGCGCCTGGCGGATCTGCGCATTCTCGGCATGCGCCGCCGCCTCGAGTCCACGCTGGGTCTGCACGTGGCGTGCAGTGTCGGCCAGGGCGTGGGCGAGTGAACCCGGTGCATAGGCGCTGGTGTCGGCATGTGCACCAAGATCGGCACCGGTGGCAATGTCGCGTGCCAGCGCGGCAAGCCGACGCGGGCCGTGGCCAAGGGCCTCGGTCTGCTGCCGAAGGCGCAGTGCGACCTGGCCGAGGAACAAGGTCAGGCCCGCGAACATGCTGGCCTGCAGCAGCGTTGGCCACAGCGCGGCACCGTCCTGCAACGGCGCCAGCAGCGCGAGCGTGCCGATGCCACCGGCCAGCCATACCGGCAGGCGATCACGATGGCTCAACAGCACGCCCAGCAGCAGTGCAATCGGCAACGCCGGTGACAGGCCCGTGATCGCGCACAGCCCTGCCAGCTGCAGCGACAACAACAGCGCCAGGCCATTGCGGGTGACGCAATGGCCGGCCTTGGGACCGGCCAGCCATATGCCAGGCAGCACAGCGGCCGCAACCAGCGAGGCGGTCAGGGCATGAGGCCCGCGCAGGGCCAGCACCAGGCCGGCCACCGCCAGTGCCGCACTGCCGATCAGCAATCGGCGGTCAGCGCGGTGGGCGAGCTGCTGCAGATGCGGCAGGCGGGCGGTATCGGGGGGACGAGTGGATGCAGCGGACATCGGCGACTCCTGGATCAGCAGACGGCTACGGCCACACGGTGGCGCACGCACGAGTGCGTGGCCAGGGCATGGACCGGGAATTCGGGGAATGCGACGCAATCAACGTCGCGCAGACGGGGCGCCGTGACCACATCCTGTGGGTGACGGAGCAATGGAGCGGGCATGCGGACTTCCTTGCAGGACCAGACACACGCCGCAGGCCCGACCGGGCCCACGTGCTGCGGACGCAGTGGCCCGCAACCGATGTATCGGCCGCAACTGCGCAGAATGAAGTGCGCGGACGCTGCGACTCAGCCGGCGTTGTCGTTGCTGAGGAAGCGCAGGATCACCCCGGCGATGCGTGCCGGGTCTTCCATATGCAGGTGGTGGTTGCCGGGAAACACGGCCAGCCGTCCATCACGCAGGTGCTGCAGGCGATCACTGCGCATCGGCTCGGGATAGTAGGACTGCGCCGGCGTGGCATAGATCACCTGCGTCGGGCAGGCGATGGCCTGCAGCAGGTTGTCGATCTGGCCTTCGCTGAGGCGGATCGCGGTGGGCAGCATCAGGCGCGGATCGCTGCACCAGCGGTAGCCACCTTCGACCGGTTCCACGCCGCGCTCGACCAGCAGCCGTGCGCAGGGTTCGCTGAGCTGGTTGGTCATCATCCGCGCGCGGATCGGCGCTGCCAGATCGGGAAACACGCGCAGCTGCTTGCGTGCCAACGCCCGCGTGGCGTTCACATGCTCGCGCAGGCGATGCGCCGTTTCTTCCTCGGGACCGCGCAGGCCGCCGAGTGCTTCGATCGCCACCAGCCGATCGACACGGTCGCTGACCGAGGCGGTAAGGCTGGCAATGCCGGCACCCATTGAATGGCCGAGCAGGCTGAATCGGTCCCAGCCCAGTGCGTCGGCGACATCGAGTACGTGGCAGATCGCGGCAGCCGTGGTGTAGCTGGCACCCGCCGGCAGGTGCGCGCTGTGACCGTGGCCGGGCAGATCGATGGCAACCAGCTGCAACGCCGACAGGTGCGGCGCCAGCGGCACGAAGCTGGCGGCGTTGTCGAGCCAGCCATGCAGGGCCAGCACGCGTGGGCCGCCGCCGTGGTTGCGCAGGCCGGCGACGCGTGCGCCCCCGACCTGGAGTTCAAACCGTTGCAGGCTCATGCCAGCGAGGACACGGCCAGCCGTGCCAGGGCGCGTGCATGCTCCGGCTCGGCGTTGAGGCAGGGGATGTAGCGCATCGTCGCACCGCGCTCGGCCAGTGTTTCGGTGAAGCCCAGCGCAACCTCTTCCAGCGTCTCCAGGCAGTCGGTGGCAAATCCGGGGCAGACCACGTCGATCTGCTTCACGCCGGACTCGGCCAGCGCCCACAGGCTGGGCTCGGCATACGGCTGCAACCAGCGCTCGCGGCCGAAGCGCGACTGGTAACCCATCTGCCAGTCGTCCTTGCCCAGGCCCAGTGCATTGGCGATGGCCTGCGCACTGGCCTCGCAGCGCTGCGGATACGGGTCGCCCGCGTCGGCCAGGCGCTGCGGGATACCATGGAAGGAAAACATCAGTTTCTGACCGCGACCGTGCTGTTCCCAGTAGCGGCGGATCGATCCGGCTACGGCCTCGACCCAGCCGGGATCGACCGAGTAATCCCGCACCAGGCTCACGGTCACGCCCGGGTTGCGGCGCTGCCACGCATCGACCCGGTCTTCGACCGAGGCGGTGGTGGTGGTGGAGTACTGCGGGTACAGCGGCAGCACCACGATCCGGCGCGCGCCGTCGGCGGCCAGACGGTCGAGCTCGCCGGCCAGCGCCGGTTCGCCGTAACGCATCGCATGGCGCACCGTCAGGGTCGGCAGCAGGGCCTGCATGGCCTGCGCCAGCTGGCGCGTATGCACCATCAGCGGTGAGCCGTCGGGCAGCCAGACCTGGGCGTACTTGGCCGCCGACCGGCCACTTCGCAGCGGCAGGATCAGCCCGCGCAGCAGCGGCTGCCAGAGCAGTGCCGGAATCGCGACCACGCGCGGGTCGGACAGGAATTCGGCCAGGTAACGGCGTACGGCGGGGGCCGTCGGCGTCTCGGGCGTGCCTAGGTTGACCGCCAGCACGGCGGTATCGGGTGCGTCGAGCATGGGCGGTATTGTCGCCTATCCGGCGCCGCACCGGGATGCAGGGTTCGGATTGCAGGCATAGCGCGCATCAATGCGGGCAGGGAACGCTCATTGGGGATTCATGGCAACACCACTAATTTCAGTCACTTGCTATATCTTCCTATGGACTGACTTCTGGAGCCTGCCATGCGTCGCCCGATCCAAGCCCTGCTGATCGCCGCCAGCCTGCTGTCCAGCCAGGCCATGGCCGGACCGCAGGAAGACCAGCGCGCCCGCAACGCCGTGCGCGTGCTGGCTGAAATCCAGGAAATTCCTGAACAGGGCATTCCGGATAAATTGCTCGACGAAGGCCGCGCGGTCATCGTCATTCCCGACACGATCAAGGCTGGCTTGGTCATCGGTGGCCGCCGCGGCCACGGCCTGATGTCGGTTCGCATGCCCAATGGCGCCTGGTCCAATCCGGTGTTCGTCAAGCTGACCGGGGGCAGCATCGGTTTCCAGGCCGGCGTGCAATCCTCCGACGTGGTGCTGGTGTTCCGCAACGACCGCAGCCTGGACAACCTGGTGAATGGCAAGTTCACCTTGGGTGCTGACGCCGGTGTTGCGGCCGGCCCGGTCGGCCGCAATGCGGCCGCCGCAACGGATGGCCAGCTGAAGGCCGAGATCTGGTCGTGGTCGCGTGCCCGTGGCCTGTTTGCCGGAGTTGCCCTGGACGGTGCGGTGCTGCAGATCGATGACGCCGCCAACCTTGACGCGTACGGCAGCAACACCACGCCGCGGATGATCTTCGAAGGCCGCGCTGCGGGCGCGCCTTCGATGGACGTGATTGCCTTCAGGGATCGCCTGGAAGAGGCCACCTACGCTGCCCGCAACAACCGCAGTGGCAATGGCGGCAACGTACCGCGCCCGGCGCCCGCCACTGTGTCCGCCCCTGTTCAGGCAGCCCCGGCCGCACCGGCCGAGGCCGTCACCGCTCCATTGCAGAATGTGCCGCAGAACCCACCGGCGCAGCAGCAGGGCTTCCAGCCGGTGAGCGAGGGTGAAATCCGTACGGAAACGCTGGGCGGAAACTGACTTTCGTCACGCGCGCCGGCTGACACCCGGTGCGCTATGCTCGACAGCCTGATCACTAACGTAACGAGCGTCTTTATGGGCAGTTTCAGCATCTGGCATTGGTTGGTCGTGCTGGCCATCGTCCTGCTGGTGTTCGGCACCAAGCGCCTGACCAGTGGCGCCAAGGACCTCGGCTCGGCGGTCAAGGAATTCAAGAAGGGCATGCGCGACGAAGACAAGCCGAACGCGCAGCTGGGCGATGAGTCGCGTAGCCAGGACGCCTCGCGCACCGCGCAGGACGAGCACGACCGTAACGCTCGCTGATCCGGAGCGGTTGCGGTGTTCGATATCGGCTTCAGCGAACTGCTGGTGATCGCGGTGGTCGCCCTGGTGGTGCTCGGTCCCGAGCGCCTGCCCAAGGCGGCCCGCTTCGCCGGCCTGTGGGTGCGCCGTGCCCGCAATCAGTGGGATTCGGTGAAACAGGAACTGGAGCGCGAACTGCAGGCCGAGGACATCAAGCGGCAGATGCAGGACGTGCGCCAAGGCATGCAGGACACCGAGAACCAGCTGCGCGCCAGCGGTGAAGCGATCCGTCGCGAAGCGCAGCAGGCGCAGCAGCAGGGCGATACGCTGGCGCAGGAGGTTCGCGCACCGGCGCCTGCGGATCTGCCGCCGCATATGAGCGCTGCGCCCGATGCCGATGCGCCGGCACAGGAGAGCGTTGCTCCCGAGCCGACGCCGGCGACACCCCCTGAAGCCGGTGCGCCGCCGCCGCAGAGCAGCCCGGAGCGCCAGCCATGAGTGAACAGGATTTCGGCGAAAGCTCGCTGGTCGAACATCTGGTGGAGCTGCGCGGCCGCCTGGTGCGCGCATTGCTGGGCCTGGGCGTGGTGCTGCTGGCGCTGCTGCCATTTACCCAGAAGCTGTACAACGCGCTGGCCGAACCGCTGGTCTCGCAGCTGCCCAACGGGCAGACGATGATCGCGACCAATCCGGCCGGTGCCTTCTTCGCGCCATTGAAGCTGACCTTCTTCGTGGCCCTGTTCGTGGCGGTGCCGTGGCTGCTGTACCAGCTGTGGGCCTTCGTCGCCCCGGGGCTTTACGCGCGTGAGAAGCGCCTGGCGGTGCCGCTGCTGGTGTCTTCGGTACTGCTGTTCTACACCGGCTGTGCCTTCGCCTACTTCCTGGTGCTGCCGGCGGTGTTCCATTTCCTGACCACCTTCAGCCCGGACGTGATCGCGATCACCCCGGATGCGAATGCCTACCTGGATTTCGTGCTGGCGATCTTCTTCGCCTTCGGTGGCAGTTTCGAACTGCCGGTGGCGATGGTGATCCTGGTCCTGCTGGGCTGGGTGACGCCGCAGCAGTTCAAGGAAGGACGTGGTTACGCGATCGTCGGCATCTTCGTGCTGGCGGCGGTGCTGACCCCGCCGGACGTGGTTTCGCAGCTGATGCTGGCGATCCCGATGTGCCTGCTCTACGAGCTGGGCATCCACGCCGCACGCTGGCTGGTGCCATCGTCGGCGGTGAAGAAACCCGCCGCCTAAAAAAGGGGACGGAGGGGATTAAGTCGTTATCGGCACAGTGGCACAAACGACTTAATCCCCTCCGTCCCCTTTTTCGTCAGGCGTGGAAGATGTCGCTTGAGGCCGGGGTGGTCGGGACCGGCGGTGCTGCGCGGCTGCCACGGTGCACGAACATCTGCTTCCACGCGGCGTAGACCGCGCCGACATACAGCGGCATCAGCACCGTGGTCAGCACCAGCTGGGCGATGAAGGCGGCGGCCAGCGGGCCACCGATCAGCATCGCGATCTGGATCACGATCACGAACAGGATGTAGATGCAGAACGCGGCGATCAGGCCGAGCACGGCGAACACGATCATCGCGCCGATGTTCTCGATGCAGCCCTGCAGGCTCAGGCGCAGCGCGTGCATGCCGCTCTGCTTGTCGAACACCACCAGCGCCGGCTGGGTGAACATTGCCAGCGACAGTGCGACCGCGCTCAGGAACACCAGCAGCATCCACAGCGCGATGCGCTTGGCCGGCAGGTTGGCGACCAGCGCCGCGGCATCGTCCGGCTTGATCTGCTGGCCACTGCGGCTGATCTCTTCCATCTTGGTCATGACCTCGCTGAAGGCGGTGAAGCCTTCGCGGCCGATCATCATGAACAGCAACGCGCCCAGCAGCAGCACCGCCAGCACCTGGATCGCCAGCGGCACCAGCAGGTGGCTGACACGGTGGTCGCGGATCGGCTGCAGCAGGTGCGAGGACAGGCCCGGGCGGCCTTCGTCGATCTCACCCACGGCATAGAGCATGCCGCCGAACATGATCGGCGAGATGGCCAGGGTCATCAGCTGCACGGCCATGCCGGCGGCGCCGGGAATCAGCGTCGACAACAGGGTGACCACCCAGCTCACCAGCAGCCAGGCCAGGCCGATCCTGGCCAGCTGCAGCGGCGCACGCCGATACAGCGAGAACGTATCCAGCAACCACTGGGCGCCCGCCGAGGCCGGCAGCTTGCGAATCTCTTTCATGGACATCCGGGAAGGACAGGAGGGGACGGGCGGTTGCCCGTGCCGCTGATTATCCCTGTTTTGCCGCCGGCTGGGCTGAAGACAGCCGCGCCTGTCGGACGAAGCGGCGCAGCAGCTGGCGGGCCAGCGGTGCGGCGCTGACTGCGCGCTCGATGCTGCGCGCACAGCCGCCGTGGCGGCCGATGCAGTCGGCGCGGGCGCGCACGTAGCCGCGCATGTGGTGGGTGGCGAATTCGGGGTGGAACTGCACGCCCCAGGCCTGGCGCCCCCAGCGGAACGCGTGGCAGCCATCCAGCGGCGAGCGTGCCAGCACCTCGGCACCGTCGGGCGCGCGCAGCACGGTCTGCAGGTGGGTGGCGTGGGCGGCAAAGTGCTGCGGCAGGCCCTGGAACAGCGGATCCTGTGCCGCCTGTGGCTGCAGCTCCAGCTCGATCGTGCCGGACTCGCGCCCGGCCGGGTTGTAGGCCACCTCACCGCCCAGCGCATGCGCCAGCAGCTGGTGGCCGTAGCAGATGCCGAACACCGGCAGGCCGGCGTGGACGGTCTGGCGCAGCCACGCCGCGCTGCGCTCGCTCCAGTCGGCGTGGTCAGTAACGAAGGCGGCCGAGCCGGTCACCAGTACGCCGGCAAAACCGTGCGGATCGGGCAGGGCGCCACCGTGTTCGACATCGACCACCACCGTCTCGTGCTCTTCCAGCCCGGCGGCGACGCGGATCCAGTGCGGAAAGCGCCCGTAGCGGCGCAGCGACGGTACCGGGCGGCCGGTTTCAAGGATCAGGAAGGGGGCTGGGTTCATCCGGGGGCGGCAGCACTGACAGGACTTCCTCGATTGTAGTCAGCCCCTGCGCCACCTTTTCAAGCCCGGCCTGGCGCAGGGTTCGCAGCCCTTCAGCGCGCGCGGCACGGGTGAAACCGGCCAGATCCATGTCGGCGCGGATCTGCCCGCGCAGCCGCGAGCCCAATGGCAGCAACTCATACAGGCCGATGCGGCCGAGGAATCCGGTGCGCCGGCACTCCAGGCAACCGACCGGACGACAGGGCGTGGCGGCATCTGGATATGCAGCCTGGCTATCAGCGAGCACCGCCCAGTCGGCAGCAGCAAGGGTGTGCGGCTGCTTGCAGTGCGGGCACAGGGTACGCACCAGGCGCTGGGCGAGGATGCCGTTGAGGGTGCTGGCCAGCAGGTAGTGCGGCACGCCCAGGTCGAGCAGGCGGGTGACCGCCGACGGTGCATCGTTGGTGTGCAGGGTGGACAGCACCAGATGGCCGGTCAGCGACGCCTGCACCGCCATCTGCGCGGTCTCCAGATCGCGGATCTCGCCGATCATGATGATGTCCGGGTCCTGCCGCAGCAGGGTGCGCACGCCGCTGGCGAAGTCCAGGTCGATGTTGGCCTGCACCTGCATCTGGTTGAACTCGGGGGCGATCATCTCGATCGGGTCCTCCACCGTGCACACGTTCACGTCCGGCGTGGCCAGCCGCTTCAGCGTGGAATACAGGGTGGTGGTCTTGCCCGAGCCGGTCGGGCCGGTGACCAGCACGATGCCGTGCGGGCGCTCGACCAGGGCATTCCAGCCAGCGGCCTCCTGCGGGCTGAAACCGAGCTGGTCGATGCTCTTGAAGGCGGCATCGGGGTCGAAGATGCGCATCACGCACTTCTCGCCGAACGCGGTGGGCATGGTCGACAGGCGCATCTCGACCTCGCGGCCACCCGGCGAGCGGGTCTTGATGCGGCCGTCCTGCGGGCGCCGGCGCTCGGCCAGGTCCATTCGGCCGAGTACCTTGATGCGGCTGACCACCGCGGTCATCACCGCCGGCGGCACCTCAAACACCTTGTGCAGCACGCCGTCGATGCGGAAGCGCATGCGTCCCATCTCGCGGCGCGGTTCCAGGTGGATGTCCGAGGCGCGCTGCTCATAGGCGTACTGCAGCAGCCAGTCGACGATGTGCACGATGTGCTGGTCGTCGGCATTGACGTCGCCGGTGCGGCCCAGCTCGACCAGCTGCTCGAAGCTGGGCAAGGTGGTGTTGGCCTCGCCGCGGACGTCGCCGCGCGCGCCACGCACCGAACGGGTCACCCCGTAGAACTCCATGGTGTAGCGGTGCAGGTCGAGCGGATTGACCACCGCCAGCTCGATGCGGCGGCGGGTCAGGTGCTGCAGGTCGCGGCGCCATTCCTGCACCAGCGGCTCGCTGGTGGCCACCAGCACCCGTTCGGCATCCACTGCCAGCGGCAGGAAGCGGTGGCGACGGGCATAGGCGTGGGAGACCAGCGCGGTGACCGCAGCGACGTCGACCCGGGTCGGATCGATGCGCAGGTAGCGGCTGCCGGTGCGTTGGGCCAGCCATTCGGTCAGGCGTTCCAGGGTCAGTTCGCCGCCGTCGCGGGTGGCCAGCTTGAGGTTGGACAGCAGCACCAGCGGGTGCACTTCACTGGCATTGCGCGCGCCCTGTGCGGAAAACCGCATGCGCTCGCCCTCGTGCTCGGCAACCAGGCCGTCGGCCAGCAGCGCCGCACCGACCTGCTCGAAATGCAGGCGGCCCCAAGGCAGCGGGACGCCGCCTGGCTCGCCGGGCGTGCCCACCGGCAGCCGATGTTCCATCTGCCTGCTCCTCCCGGGTACGGAATGCCCCGCAGGTCGGCCGTTATACTAGCGCACCCCCTTGCCGGCCAAGACTCGTACGCATGTCCGCGACCCCGACCGTTCCGATCACCTTCCAGGGCCTGATCCAGACCCTGAACCAGTTCTGGGCCCAGCAGGGCTGCGTGCTCATCCAGCCGCTCGACCTGGAGGTGGGCGCCGGTACCTTCCACCCGGCCACCTTCCTGCGTGCGATCGGTCCGGAAAGCTGGAACGCGGCCTACGTGCAGCCGTCGCGGCGCCCGACCGACGGCCGCTACGGCGAGAACCCGAACCGCCTGCAGCGCTACTACCAGTACCAGGTGGCGATGAAGCCGGCGCCGGACAACATCCAGCAGCTGTACCTGGATTCGCTGAAGGCACTGGGCATCGATCCGCTGGTGCACGACCTGCGCTTCGTCGAGGACAACTGGGAATCGCCGACGCTGGGCGCGTGGGGCCTGGGCTGGGAAGTCTGGCTCAACGGCATGGAAGTGACCCAGTTCACCTACTTCCAGCAGGCCGGTGGCCTGGAGTGCCGCCCGGTACTGGGCGAGATCACCTACGGTCTCGAGCGCCTGTGCATGTACCTTCAGAACTGCGACAACGTCTATGACCTGGTCTGGACCTACGGCCCGGACGGCCAGCCGGTGACCTACGGCGACGTCTACCACCAGAACGAGGTGGAGCAGAGCACCTACAACTTCGAATACGCCGACGTGGACGAAATGTTCCACCGCTTCGATGCCTGCGAGCGTGAAGCGCAGAAGCTGGTGGAAGTGGGCCTGCCGCTGCCGGCCTACGAGCAGGTGATGAAGGCCAGCCACACCTTCAACCTGCTCGATGCGCGCCGCGCGATCAGCGTGACCGAGCGCCAGCGCTACATCCTGCGCGTGCGCGCGCTGGCTCAGGCGGTGGCCAGGGCGTATTACGAGCAGCGCGAGAAGCTGGGCTTCCCGGGTGCGAAGAAGGCCTGACCGCCTTCCTGCACCGTCCCGCTTTTCATCAACTACCCGGGGCGCCGGACGCGTTGCGCGCTGCGCCCCCACCACAGGATCGAACCGATGAGCCAATTGTCCCCCCTGCTGATCGAACTGGGCACCGAGGAGCTGCCGGTCAAGGCGCTGCCGGGCCTGGCCCAGGCGTTCTTCGACGGTGTTGTCGAAGGCCTGCGCAAGCGTGGCGTCGCGCTGGAGCTGGGCGATGCCCGCCCGCTGTCGACCCCGCGCCGGCTGGCCGTGCTGCTGCCGGGCGTCGGCCTGGAACAGCCGGAACAGCACAGCGAAGTGCTGGGCCCGTACCTGAACATCGCGCTGGATGCCGAAGGCCAGCCGACCAAGGCCCTGCAGGGCTTCGCCGCCAAGGCCGGGATCGACTGGACCGCGCTGGAGAAGACCACCGACAACAAGGGTGAGCGCTTCGTGCACCGCGCGGTGACCCCGGGCGCGAGCACCGCCAGCCTGTTGCCGGACATCCTGCGCGAGGCGATCGCGGCGATGCCGATTCCCAAGCCGATGCGCTGGGGCGATCACGCCTGGGGCTTCGCCCGCCCGGCACACTGGCTGGTGCTGCTGCACGGCGCCGACGTGGTCGAGGCCGAACTGTTCGGCCTGCAGGCCGGCCGTGCCAGCCGTGGCCATCGCTTCCACCACGACCAGGCCGTGTCGCTGGCGCAGCCGCAGGACTACGTTGAAGCGCTGCGCGCCGCGTTTGTGCTGGTCGACCCGAGCGAGCGACGTGCGCGCATCGTCGCCGAGGTCGAGGCCGCTGCAGCCGGGGCCGGTGGCAGCGCCCGCATCACTGAAGACAACCTGGAGCAGGTGGTGAACCTGGTCGAATGGCCGTCGGCGGTGCTGTGCAGCTTCGAACGCGCCTTCCTGGCAGTGCCGCAGGAAGCACTGATCGAAACGATGGAGATCAACCAGAAGTTCTTCCCGGTGCTGGATGCCGCCGGCACGCTGACCGAGAAGTTCATCGGCATCGCCAACATCGAATCGAAGGACGTGGCCGAAGTGGCCAAGGGCTACGAGCGGGTGATCCGCCCGCGCTTCGCCGATGCCAAGTTCTTCTTCGACGAGGACCTGAAGCAGGGCCTGGTGTCGATGGGCGACGGCCTGAAGACGGTGACCTACCAGGCCAAGCTGGGCAGCGTGGCCGACAAGGTGGCGCGCGTGGCCGCACTGGCCGAAGTGATCGCAGCCCAGGTCGGTGCCGATCCGGCGCAGGCCAGGCGGGCTGCCGAGCTGGCCAAGAACGACCTGCAGTCGCGCATGGTCAACGAATTCCCGGAATTGCAGGGCATCGCCGGCCGCCACTACGCCGTCGCCGGTGGTGAATCGGCCGACGTAGCACTGGCCATCGACGAGGCCTACCAGCCACGCTTCGGTGGTGACGACATCGCGCTGTCGCCGCTGGGCAAGGTGCTGGCCATCGCCGAACGCGTGGATACGCTGGCCGGTGGTTTCGCTGCAGGCCTGAAGCCGACCGGCAACAAGGATCCGTTCGCGCTGCGCCGCAATGCGCTGGGCCTGGCCCGCACGATCATCGAAAGCGGCTTCGAACTGGACCTGCGCGCGCTGATGGCCAGCGCCAATGCCGGCCTGGCCGCGCGCAACGTGCAGGCCGATATCGGCGAGCTGTACGACTTCATCCTCGACCGCCTGAAGGGCTACTACGGCGACAAGGGCGTGCCGGCCACGCACTTCAACGCGGTGGCCGAGTTGAAGCCGGCCTCGCTGTACGACTTCGATCGCCGCCTGGATGCGATCGGCACCTTCGCCGCGTTGCCGGAGGCAGAGGCGCTGGCCGCGGCCAACAAGCGCATCCGCAACATCCTGCGCAAGGCCGAGGGCGAGATTCCGGCGCAGATCGACGCGGCACTGCTGCAGGAAGATGCCGAGCGCGCGCTGGCCGAAGCGGTGACCGCCGCCATCGATGACACCGGCGCCAGCCTGCACCAGAAGGATTATGTGGCGGTGCTGGCACGCCTGGCGCGCCTGCGTCCGCAGGTCGACGCGTTCTTCGATGGCGTGATGGTCAACGCGGAAGATCCGGCACTGCGTGGCAACCGCCTGGCGCTGCTGACGATGCTGGGCGAGCGCCTGGGCAAGGTGGCGGCGATCGAGCATCTGTCGAGCTGACGCCCGTATCGGTAGTGCCGGCCGCTGGCCGGCATTGCCCCCGATCTGTGGGGTGCCGGCCAGCGGCCGGCACTACCGGAACATCGCCGGCGTTGTCTATCGGGGTCATTGCCGACATCGTGGACGATGCCGGCATCCTGATTGGTCGGTTGCGACAATCGACACTTTGCGGTGTATTTTGACCGCCACTTAACAACCGATCCGCAATGACGTGATGCATTTCGCATCGTCACCTCCGGTCGGTATGCTGTGCCGCATGCAGCCAAAGAAATACGCCCTGCCGCTGATGGTCCTGTCGCTGGCCGCCACTTCCGTGGTCCATGCGCGCGGCACCATCGACAAGGTGGACATCAAGGGATTGGACAAGGGCGACGACGCCGCAATCATCGAGAACATCCAGGAATCGCTGTCGCTGTACGACACGATCGGCAAGGAGCAGGGCGAATCGCGCCTGGAGTATCTGCTGTCGCAGGCCGAGCGGCAGACCCGCCAGGCGCTGGAACCATTCGGGTACTACAACCCGGTGATCAAGGTCGAGGCGCCGCGCGAGGATGAGCACGTGCGCGTGCTGATCCATGTCGACAAGGGCGCCCCGGTGACCGTGCGCCGCGAGCACATCGACATCACCGGCCCGGCGATGTACGACCAGTACCTGCAGGACGACCTGGCCGCCTTCAAGCCGCGCAAGGGCCAGCGCTTCGAGCACACCCAGTACGAAGCCAGCAAGATCACCATCACCCGGCGCCTGGCCGAGCGTGGCTACTTCGATGCCGACTACACCCAGCGCCAGGTGCAGATCACCCGCGCCGACAACGCCGCCGACATCGACCTGACCTGGGACAGCGGCCGCCGCTACAACATGGGCCCGGTGCGCTTCGAGCAGGATTACTTCGTCGACAAGCTGTTCGATCCACTGGTGTACTGGGACCAGGGCAGCTACTACCACGAGGGCAAGCTGGACCGGCTGCGCGAGTCGCTGACCAAGCTGGACTACTTCAGCGTGATCGACATCCAGCCGCGCCCGGACCAGGCCGATGAAAACGGCGAAGTGCCGGTGGACGTGAAGCTGACCCGGGCCAAGCGCACCATCTACACCGCAGGCCTGAGCTACGGCAGCGAGAGCGGCCCGGGTGTGCGCGGTGGCATCGAGCGGCGGTTCCTGAACAACCGCGGCCACAAGATGAACACGCAGCTGGACTATGCGCAGAAGCGCAAGAGCCTGGTCACCAGTTACCGCATTCCGGCCTTCAACTGGCTTGATGGCTGGTACACCTTCGCCGCCAGCGCGTACGACGAGCAGACCGACTACATCGACCTGCGCAACTTCAAGCTGATCGCCAGCCGCAGCGGCGAGATCAACGAGCACTGGACCGCGATCGCCTCGATCAACGCGCTGCGCGAGCGCTGGCGCTATGCCTCCGGCACCGAATTCACCGACGCCGTCTACAACACCTCGACGCTGGTGTACCCGCAGATGGTTGCCGACTACGTCAACGTCGACGACGAGATGTTCCCGCGCAAGGGCATCAGCGGCGCGGCGACGGTGCGTGCCGGCGTGGAAGGCGCCGGCTCGGATACCAGCTTCGTGCAGGCCAATGCCGTGTTGCGCTGGTACATCCCGGTGGGTGAAAGCAATCGCCTGATCCTGCGCGGCGAGGGCGGCACCACCTGGACCAGCGATCTGGTGGCGATGCCGCCGAGCCTGCGCTATTTCGCCGGTGGTGACCGCAGCATCCGCGGCTACGCCTACCGTGAGGTCGGCCCGCGTACGCCGAAGCCGGACAAGTACGCGCTGGGTGCCAAGAACCTGGTGATCGGCTCGGCCGAGTACGAGCACTACTTCAACGGTGGCCCCTGGGGTGCGGCGGTGTTCGTCGATACCGGCAGTGCCTTCGACAACACCATCGACCTGCATACCGGCGTCGGCTTCGGCGTGCGCTGGAAATCGCCGGTGGGCCCGGTGCGCATCGACGTGGCGCACGGCCTGAACAACCCGGATTCGCAGTTCCAGCTGTACCTGAACATCGGAGCGGACCTGTGAGCACGCCCGCACCGACCCCGAACACCCCGCCGCCACGCGTGCGTTTCTATCGCCGTCGCCGCTTCTGGGCATGGTCCGGCGCCGGCGTGATCGGCCTGGTGCTGCTGGCCCTGCTGGCGGTGTACTGGCTGCTGCAGACCGTGGCCGGACGTGACGTACTGCTGGCCCAGGTGGTGGCGCGGCTGCCGGTGGGTGCCAGCTTCACCTGGGACAAGGTGGAGGGTCCGGTGGCCGGACCGCTGACCCTGTACAACGTCGACTTCCGCTATGACGACATCCATTTCCACGCCGAGCGTGCGCACCTGGAGCCGGACCTGCGCCCGCTGCTGGGCCGCAAGCTGCTGCTGGACAAGCTGGAGCTGACCAACGCGACGTTGAACCTGGCCAAGAGCGATGAGCCGTTCAAGCTGCCGTCCTGGCCCGATTCCCTGCCGCAGATCGAGATGCCGCTGGCGATCCAGGCCGATGCCATCGCCATCGATGGCTTCCGCATCAGCCAGGCCAACGAACCGGTGATCGACATCAGCCGCGTGCGCGGCGGCATCGAGATCGCCAACGGCGAGTTCCAGGCGCACAAGCTGGTGGTCGACAGTGACATGGGCAACTTCACTGCCCAAGGCCATTACATCCCGGCCAAGGACTACGACACCGACGTGACGGTGACGGCGGTGTTGCCGGCACCGCGTGGGCGCACGGCCGCTACCGTTGGCCTGGTCGCCCGCGGTGACCTGTCGCACATGGAAGTGGCGGTGGCCGGGCGTGCACCGAAGCCGCTGCACGCGATGCTGGTGTTCGATGGCCGCACCGACCCGACGTGGAATGCCAGCGTGCGCAGCGACGAGCTGGATCTGGCGCTGCTGTCGCCGGCATTGGCGAGCTCGGCGATCACGCCGTTGTCGCTGGATTTCACTGCTGCTGGCAAGGGCGGCAATGCCACCCTGCGTGGCAAGGTGAAGCAGGGCGAGCAGGAACTGGAACTGGCACCGTCCGTGGTGTCATTGCAGGACCAGGTGCTGAAGGTTTCGCCGCTGCTGCTGAAGGGTCTCGGTGGCGAAGCCCGCCTGGAGGGTACCGCCGATTTCAGCCAGGAAGACCAGCAGAAGCTCAACTTCTCGGTGGTCGCGCGTGACCTGACCTATGTACCGGCGCCTGATCCGAACACCGCCGGCAGCGCGCCGGTGCCGGTCACTCTGAAGGAAGCACGCTTCGGCCTGGCCGGTACCCTGAAGGCCTGGGCGGCGATCGGCCGCGCCGAGGTCGAACGCGAAAAGCAGAAGGCGCAGCTGCACTTCGATGTGCGTGGCAACGACCAGGCCGCGTCGATCCACCAGCTGCAGGCGCAGACGCCGGGTGGGCAGCTGCAGGTGGAAGGCCAGGTGGCGTGGGCGCCGCAGCTGGACTGGGACGCCAAGGCCACGCTGAAGGACTTCGACCCCGGCTATTTCGTGCCAGGCTGGAATGGCCGCCTGTCCGGCAACCTGGCCTCCAAGGGCCGCCAGCTGCCGCCGCCGGCCAATGCCGCACCGGGCACCGCCGGTACGCTGGAAGCCACGGTGGACCTGCCCTCGCTGAAGGGCATGCTGCGCCAGCGCAATCTCGACGCACAGGGCAAGTTCGCGCTGCAGGGCGCGCAGGGCCAGGGTGACCTGAAACTGGCGTTGGGCAGCAGCCGGGTGACCGCGTCGGGCAAGGTCGGCGACCGCCTCGACATCGATGCGCGTTTCGAGCCATTGCAGTTGAGCGACCTGCTGCCCGGCGCCGACGGTGGCCTGCGTGGCCAGGTACAGGTGAAGGGCCCGCGCGATGCGCCGGACATCACCGCCGACCTGGTCGGCAACAACCTCGACTGGGATGGCTACGGCGCCGAGAGCGTGAGCATCAAGGGCCGCCTGCCGTGGCGCGGCGACAGCGGCACGCTGGCGGTGCAGGGCCAGCAGGTCAACGCGGGCATGCTGCTGGAGCGGCTGAACATCGACGCGCAGGGCAGTGTGTCCAACCTGCGCCTGGCTGCGCAGACCCGCAACGAGATGGGTGCGGTCGAGCTGCAGGGCAGCGTGCGCCAGCAGGGCACGCAGTGGCGTGGCGAGCTGGCGTCGCTGCGCATCGCACCGGTGAAGGGCGATGCCTGGGCGCTGCGTGCACCGGCGGCGTTCGCGATCAACGGCAGCACCTACACGCTGTCCGAAGCCTGCCTGGCCGCGGCCAGCAGCGGCGCGCTGTGCGCACAGGCCAACTGGCCGCGCGAAGGCCTGGTGGTGCGCAGCGACGCGCTGCCACTGGCGCTGGTGCAGCCGTGGTTGCCGCCGCAGTCCGGCCGCCGCATCTACCTTCGCGGCGATGTCAGCCTGGACGCGCAGATCCGCCCGCGCGGCAACGCCTGGGAAGGCCATGTGGAAGTGCGCTCGAAGGAAGGCGGCGTGCGCCTGGGCGAGAACCGCAACACCGTGGGCGATACCACCCGCGGCGAGCTGGTGCGCTATGACCAGTTCTCGCTGAAGCTCGACATGACCCCGGCCAGCATCAAGGGCTACCTGGGCATGGGCTTCCAGGGCAATGGCTTCGTCGACGCCAGGATGCAGACCGGCTGGGAAGCCAGTGCGCCGCTTAATGGTGAGCTCTACCTCAACATGTCGCGGCTGTACTGGCTGGAGCTGTTCTCGCCGGACATCGTGCGACCGACCGGCCTGATCGAAGGCCACGTCAGCCTGCGCGGGACGCGAGGCCAGCCGTCGCTGGGCGGTGACGCACAGCTGAGCAACTTCAAGGGCGAATTCCCGGCGCTGGGCCTGACCTTCGACCAGGGCAAGGGCAGCTTCGTGGCCCAGCCCGATGGTTCGGCCAAGATCACCGCGCAGGCCAACTCGGGCCAGGGCACGCTGTACGTGGACGGTGGCCTGTCGTGGTTCGGCGATGCGCAGCCGCTGCAGCTGAAGATCCATGGCGAGAACGTGCTGCTGTCCAACACCAGCGAACTGCGCATCGTCGCCAACCCAAACCTCGACTTCACCCTGGCCAAGGCGGCGATGGAGCTGCGCGGCACCGTGCACGTGCCCGAGGCCGACATCGACCTGGAACGCCTGGACCGCGGCACCTCGGTGTCCGAAGACGTGGTGGTGCTCGACCCGGCCGATCCGGAAGAGTCGCGCACCTCGCCGCTGGACATGGACCTGACCGTCAGCCTGGGCGACAAGGTCAAGATGACCGGCTTCGGCCTGAAGGGCGCGCTGACCGGCAAGATGCAGGTCTGGGCCAAGCCCGGCCGCGAAATGACCGCCAATGGCGGCCTGGAAGTGAGCGGCCGCTACAAGGCGTATGGTCAGGACCTGACCATCACCCGCGGCAACCTCAACTGGAACTACAACGCGGTGTCCGACCCGCGCATCAACATCCGCGCCGAGCGCCGCATCGGTGATGTCACCGCCGGCATCGACGTGACCGGGCGTGCCCAGCAACCGCGTGCCGACGTGTGGTCCGATCCGGCGATGTCGCAGTCCGAGGCACTGGCCTATCTGGTGCTGGGACGCAGCCTGACCGGCGCCAGCAGCGACCAGGCGCAGCAGGTCAACGCGGCCTCGGCGGCGCTCTCGGCTGGCAGTGGCCTGCTCGCCTCGCAGCTGGGTGCCAAGCTGGGCCTGGATGATGCAGGCGTGAGTCAGTCGCGCGCGCTGGGTGGTTCGGTGATCGGCGTCGGCAAGTACATCTCGCCCAAGCTTTACGTGGGTTACGGCGTGTCGCTGGTGGGCGCCGGTTCGGTGATCACGCTGAAGTACCTGCTGCGCCGCGGGTTTGATGTGGAAGTGGAATCGAGCACGGTGGAAAACCGTGGTTCGATCAACTGGCGGCGGGAGAAGTAACCCGCCGTGGCATCCCTGTAGAGCCGAGCCATGCTCGGCTTCTGCGCGCAGCGCGAGTTGAAGGAAGAGCAGCCGAGCATGGGCTCGGCTCTCCCCGTCAGGTCCCCAACCATTGGCCGTTGCCCCATCCGGCCCCAGCGGCTATGGTCCCGGGCTGTTCTGTCGTACCGGATTGCCTCATGTCGCCACGCAAAGCCCTTCCCACCGCCCTGGCCCTGGGCCTGACCCTTGCCGCTGGTGCCCACGCCGATGAAGGCATGTGGATGCCGACCCAGCTGCCGGACCTGGCCAAGCCGCTGCAGGCCGCTGGCTTCAAGGGCAATCCGGCCGACCTGGCCAACGTCACCGCGCCGCCGCTGAGCGCGGTGGTGCGCGCGGGCGGCGGCACCGGCTCGTTCGTGTCCAGCGACGGCCTGCTGCTGACCAATCACCACGTGGCGATGGGCGTGATCCAGTACAACAGCTCCCCAGAGCACGACCTGATCAACGGTGGCTTCATCGCCAGGGACCGTGCCGATGAGCGCCCGGCCAACCCGGACTTCCGCGTGCTGGTCACCGTCGGCTTCGACAAGGTGACCGACCAGGTGCTGGCGCAGGCCCGCGGCAAGACCGGCCGTGCCTACTTCGATGCCGTCGATGCGGCCAGCAAGCAGATCGTGGCCGAGTGCGAGAAGGATGGCAGCGTGCGCTGCTCGGTGGCCAACATGTACTACGGCACCGACTTCTACCGCATCGCCCAGCTGGAACTGAGCGACGTGCGCCTGGTGTACGCGCCGCCGCGTGCGATCGGCAACTATGGCGATGAGATCGACAATTTCATGTGGCCGCGCCACACCGGCGACTTCACCCTGCTGCGCGCCTATGTGGGCAAGGACGGCAAGCCGGCCGCCTACAGCAAGGACAACGTGCCCTACCAGGCGCCGGCACACCTGCAGATGTCGGTGGAGGGCCCGAAGGAGGGCGACTACGCGATGCTGGCCGGTTATCCGGGCATCACCTACCGCCACCGTACCGCGGCAGAATTCGCCGGCCAGATCGACACCGTGCTGCCGCGCCGCGTTTCGGTGTTCCAGCAGATGATCGACACCATCGAGGCGGCAACCGCCAAGGACGCGCAGGCACGTACCCGTTACGCTTCGCAGCTGCAGTCGCTGAAGAACAACCGCAAGCGCGCCGCCGGTGAGCTGGAAGGCCTGCTGCGCAGCGATGCCAAGGCCCAGCGTGCCGCCGACGAGACCGCGATGCTGGCCGCCACCGACCGCAGGTACCAGGGCGACATCAAGGCGCTGCTGGCCAACCTGTCACAGGGCGCGGCGGTGGGCGAGCGTGACCTGCTGCTGGACCAGATGGCCGCACAGAGCCAGTTGCTGCGCTCGGCGCTGCTGCTGGAGCGCCTGCGCATCGAATCGGCCAAACCGGACGCGCAGCGCGAGAGCGGTTACCAGCAGCGCGACCAGGCGATGATCGAAGGCGTGCTCAAGCAGGTCCAGCGCCGCTACGCACCGGAGGTCGAGAAGGCCCTGCTGACCACCCTGCTGACCCGTTACCAGCAGCTGCCGGACGCGCAGCGCGTGGCCGAGTTCGACGCCGCCTTCGGCCGTACCCCGCAGCAGCTGGCCAAGGCACTGGACACCCTGTACGCCGGCACCCAGCTGGGTGACGAGGCGCAGCGCCTGTCGCGCTTCGCGGCCGCGCGCGAAGGCAAGGCCCTGGCCGCCGATCCGTTGATCGCTGTGGCCGGCCCGCTGGTGGCCGCGCAGCTGCGCATCGAGAACGAAAGCAAGACCCGCGAGGGCGAGCAGCTGCGCCTGCGCCCGGCCTACATGCAGGCGCTGTTCGCCTGGCGTACCAAGCAGGGCCGCGCCGTGTACCCGGATGCCAACCGCACCCTGCGCATCAGCTACGGCAAGGTCGAGGCACTGCACCCGCGCGATGGCGTGACCTACTCGCCGGTGACCACCGTGGCCGGCATCGTCGAGAAGAACACCAGCGCCTATCCGTTCGACGCACCCAAGCCGCTGCTGGCCGCGATCGCCAAGGGTGACTTCGGCAGCACCGCCGATCCGGCACTGAACACCCAGACGGTCAACTTCCTGACCAACCTGGACACCACCGGCGGCAACTCCGGCTCGCCGGTGCTCAATGCCAAGGGCGAACTGATCGGCCTGAACTTCGACAGCAACTGGGAGTCGGTCAGCGCCAGCTGGTGGTTCGACCCGCGCTACAAGCGCGCCGTGCACGTGGACATGCGCTACCTGCGCTGGCTGCTGGCCAAGGTCTACCCGGCGCCGGAACTGCTGAAGGAAATGGGCGTGGCGGCCCAGTAAGAAGCCGGCCACGACCCACGGTCGTGGCCCGCACCGCGTAGGCCCCCACCCGGGTGGGGGTGGTTGCCCCCAACGCGCCCGCACCCCCGGCCACGCCTGGCCTACACTGCGGGTTCTTCCCACGGAAACGCACGCGTGGTCTCCAGCTGGATCCTGCTGCTGGTCTCGGTTGCCTACGCCGCGCTGCTGTTCGGCGTGGCGTGGTGGGGCGACCGTCGGCCGATGTACCCCGACCGGCCGTGGCTGCGGCCGGTGGTCTACAGCCTGGCGCTGGCCGTGTACTGCTCCTCGTGGACGTTCTACGGCGCGGTGGGTACCGCCGTGCGCAATGGCGTGGGCTACCTGCCGATCTACATCGGCCCGCTGCTGCTGCTGTTGTTCGGCTGGCGCATCATCGAGCGCCTGGCGCTGATCGCACGCAGCCAGAACGTGGTCTCCATCGCCGATTTCATCTCCTCGCGCTTCGGTCGCTCGCGGCGGCTGGCGGCGCTGGTGGCGATCATCGCGCTGATCGGCATCATTCCGTACCTGGCGTTGCAGTACAAAGCGGTGGCGATGAGCCTGCAGGTACTGACCGGCAACACCGGCCCCACCGGCTTCTTCACCGACCCGGCGCTGTACGTGGCGCTGCTGATGGCGCTGTTCGCCACCCTGTTCGGCACCCGCCAGGTCGATGCCACCGAGCACCACCACGGCATGATGCTGGCGATCGCCTTCGAATCGGTGATCAAGCTGCTGGCGATGCTGGCGGTGGGCGTGTTCGCCTACCTGTGGCTGAGCAACCGCACCGACGCGGTGGTCGAGTCGGTGCATACGCTGTTCACCGGCCTGCCGCCGGTCGGCTTCATCTCGCAGACTCTGCTCAGTTTCCTCGCCATCATCTGCCTGCCGCGCCAGTTCCACGTGGCCGTGGTCGAGTGCGGTGACGTGCGCGACGTGCGCCGCGCGCGCTGGATGTTCGGCGGTTACCTGGTGCTGATCTCGGGCATGGTGCTGCCGATCGCCACCGCCGGCGTCACCCTGTTCGGCACCGGCGGCAGCGTCGCCGACGATTCGATGGTGCTGGCGCTGCCGTTGGCCGAAGGCCGCAATACGCTGGCGCTGATCGCCTACGTGGGCGGCTTCTCGGCGGCCACCGGCATGGTCATCGTCTCGTCCATCGCGCTGGCGACCATGGTCAGCAACGACCTGGTGATGCCGGTGCTGCTGCGTCGGAGCGGTGACCACCAGGAAGCCGCCGACGTCGCCTCGCGCGTGCTGTGGATCCGCCGCCTGGCGATCCTGCTGCTGGCGCTGATGGCCTACAGCTACTACCGCACCAGCAGCAACGACAGCACGCTGGCCTCGTACGGCCTGATGGCGTTCGCAGCGGTGGCGCAGTTCGCGCCCGGCCTGATCGGCGGCCTGTACTGGCGCGGTGCCAGCCGGCGCGGCGTCGAAGTGGGCATGCTGCTGGGCTTCGCCACCTGGCTGTACACCCTGCTGCTGCCGGCGATGACCATGGCCGGCTGGGTCGACGCCGCCTGGGTGCAGCACGGCCCGTTCGGCATCGAGTGGCTGCGTCCGCAGCAGCTGTTCGGCATGTCCGGCTGGGATCCGCTGACCCACGGTACGTTCTGGTCGCTGCTGGTCAATGCGGCCACGATGATGCTGGTGTCCGCACGCTGGCGCCCCGGTGTGGACGAGCGCCTGCGTGCGGCACCGTTCCTCGACCCGTATGCCGAGCGCCCGTCGGTGGCCGGTGGCTGGCCCGGTCATGTGCATGTGGGCGACCTGCTGGCACTGGCCTCGCGCGTGGTCGGCGAACGTCATGCGCGGCGTTCGTTCTTCGAGCAGGCGCAGTCACTGGGCCGTGAACTGCAATCCTCCGCGCCTGCAGACCGCCCGTGGGTGCAGTTCACCGAGCGCCTGCTGGCCGCGTCGATCGGCGCGGCGTCCGCACGCCTGCTGCTGACCAGCCTGCTGCGTGGCTCGGGCATGGACCTGGGCGAAGTGGTGGCAGTGCTGGACGAAGCCGGGCAGGAACTGCGCTTCAACCGCGAGATCCTGTCGACCACGCTGGAGAACATCAGCGCCGGGGTCAGCGTGGTCGATCCGGACATGCGCCTGACCGCGTGGAACCGCCGCTACCAGGACATGTTCGGCTACCCCGACGGCATGCTCTACGTGGGCCGCCCGGTGGCCGACCTGATCCGCTACAACGCCGAGCGCGGTGAGCTGGGCGAGGGCGATATCGAAGTGCAGATCAACCGCCGCATCGGCTACATGCGCGCCGGTTCGCCGCACGTGTTCGAGCGCACCCGCAGCGACGGCAAGGTGATCGAGATGCGCGGCCAGGCGCTGCCCGGCGGCGGTTACGTGACCAGCTACAACGACATCACCGACTACAAGCACGCTGAAAGGGCGCTGCTTGAAGCCAACGAGACGCTGGAACAGCGCGTGGCCGAGCGCTCGCATGAGGCCGAGGTCGCGCAGCAGTCGAAGACGCGCTTCCTGGCGGCGATCAGCCACGACGTGCTGCAGCCGCTGAACGCAGCACGCCTGTTCGCTTCGGCACTGCGCGACAGTGATCACGTGAGCGACGAGCAGAAGCATCTTGCCGAGCGCGTGGATGCGTCGCTGCGTGCGGCCGAAGAACTGCTTGATGGCCTGCTGGACGTGTCGCGGCTGGATGCCGGTGGCCTGCACCCGGTGATCGGCGAATTCGACGTGAGTGCGTTGATGCGCGAGCTGGCGGCGCAGTACACCCCGGTCGCTGCGGGTCGCGGTCTGCGCCTGGACCTGTTCACGCGTCCGGCCTGGGTGCGCAGTGACCGCCGCCTGCTGCGCCGCGTACTGCAGAACTTCCTGGCCAATGCGCTGCGCTACACACGCCAGGGGCGCATCGTGCTGGCCGTGCGCCAGCGCGGCGACGAGGTGGAACTGCAGGTGTGGGATACCGGCCCGGGCATTCCCGAACACCACATGCGGCAGATCTTCGACGAGTTCCACCGCTACCAGCAGCCGTTCGACTGGGGCGAGCAGGGGTTGGGCCTGGGCCTGTCGATCTGCCAGCGCATCTCGCGCCTGCTTGATCATCGGTTGAACGCACGCAGCCGCGTCGGCAAGGGCTCGATGTTCTCGATCATCCTGCCGCGGGTGGCGCCACTACCCGGGTATACCGAGTTGGCCACGCCGGTGCAGGCCGTGCCCGCACCGGTGCGCAGCGATTCGCTGGCGGGCCTGCGGGTGTTGTGCGTGGACAACGACGAGGAAATCCTCGACGGCATGCGCGCGCTGCTCGGCCGCTGGCAGGTGCAGGTGATCACTGCCGCCACCGTCGACCAGGCGCTGGAGAAGATTGCCGAGCGTCCGCAGGTGATGCTGGTGGACTACCACCTGCACGATCGCATGGATGGCCTCGATGCGCTGGTGGCGCTGCGCGAGGCGGCCGGCTATCCGCTGCCGGGTGCGCTGCTGACCGCCGATGGCCGCGACGAACTGAAGCGGATGGCACGCGAGCGTGGCTACCGCGTGCTGACCAAGCCGATCAAGCCGGCCTCGCTGCGCGCCTTCCTCGGCGCGCTGCGCGACGCCGGCAACAGCGGCGCCTGACGGGCGACTGTAGAGCCGAGCCTATGCTCGGCTCCTGCGCGCGGCATGGTGTTCCGTGGTCCGGACGAACAGCAGCCGAGCATTGGCTCGGCTCTACAAAAATCCAGTTGCGGGGGCCCTCTGTAGAGCCGAGCCCGCGCGCAGCGACGTGCTGATATAGCCATCGCTATACAAACCAGCCCTGCCTGCGCGTTTCGATGGAAATGCGCCACGCGTGGATCGCGATGCTAAGCTTCGCGTCCCCTTGGGGAGTAGCCGGATTCCTTCGCAGGAATCGTCCACGTCAACATACTCGGCCAGTGCGCCGTGGCGTGGACAACCATGATGGTTGGCGAGACCAGCGGCCCGCGCGCGCAACGTCAGGTTGGGCGCGAGCGCCGGCCGTGCGTCCGTCCTAGCCCGACCTTCAGCAGTCGCCAATGTCCCCCATCTCGATCCTCCTGATCGGCTTTGCCATGTCCACCGATGCCTTTGCCGCCGCGATCGGCAAGGGCGCGGCCATGCGCAAGCCGGTGTTCCGCGATGCCTTGCGTGCCGGCATCATCTTCGGCGTCATCGAGGCGATCACGCCCATCATCGGCTGGCTGCTCGGCCGCGCCGCCCTGCAGTATGTCGAAGCCTTCGACCACTGGATCGCGTTCGGCCTGCTCGGCGCGCTGGGCATCCACATGATCTACAACGGCCTGCGCCCGGACAGTGCTGACGAAGACGAAGGCCCCTCGCAGCACCACGGCTTCTGGAAGCTGGCGTTGACCGGTTTCGCCACCAGCATCGATGCGATGGCGGTGGGCATCGGCCTGGCCTTCATGGACGTGCATATCGGCGTGATGGCCGCGGTCATCGGCCTGTGCACGCTGACCATGGTCACCGCCGGCATCATGCTCGGCCGCGTGCTGGGCAGCATGGTCGGCAAGCGTGCCGAGATCATCGGTGGCGTGATCCTGGTGATCATCGGCGCGACGATCCTGTACGAACACCTGCACGGCGTGGGGTGAGCAGGGAAACCTGTAGAGCCGAGCCCACGCTCGGCTGCTTTGCATGGCAGCCGAGCATGGGCTCGGCTCTACATCAGGGTGTTGGCTGACAAGCATTGCGGTGTTGCACTGATGGAGAGACTGGCATGCGTGCCATAGCCTCTTCGCATGGCCAGTCCCGCACTCCGTTATGGTCGTTGGTCGCATACCGGCAATGTCTATGCACTTACCACGGTGACGCATGCGCGTCGTCCCTGGTTCAGTGACAAGGCCAACGTCGATCTGCTGATCGAAGCCCTGCGCACCGTAGAGCGGACTGGGCGGACCTCCTCCCTCGCCTGGGTGGTGATGCCGGATCATCTGCACTGGCTGTTCGAACTCCGTACCGGCACGCTCGTCGGCTGCATGCAGATCCTCAAATCACGGAGCGGGCGTTCCATCGGCAGGCGCACTGAGGCGAACGCGCCGATCTGGCAGCCGGGATACTACGATCATGCGCTGCGCGGCGATGAGTGCCTGCGCACGCAGGCGATGTACATCGCGGCCAATCCCGTGCGTGCTGGGCTGGCCACGCGCATCGGGGAATACCCCTATGTGTGGAGTCGATGGTTGCTTGAGGAGTGATTGGTATTGAGGCAAAGAGCAGCCGAGCGTGGGCTCGGCTCTACAGGGGCATCATGACGTCTGTAGAGCCGAGCCCATGCTCGGCTCCGCAGTCCGTCACCTTCAGTCTTCTTCCGGCGGCAGCACGATGGCGTCGTCGTCGATCGCCAGCTTGCCGGCCATCAGCACGGCCTGGGTGCGGTTGGTCACGCCGAGCTTGCGCAGGATGGCGGTGACGTGGGCCTTGATCGTCGCTTCGGAGACGTTGAGGTCGTAGGCGATCTGCTTGTTCAAGCGGCCGGCGCCGAGCATCTGCAGGACGCGGAACTGCTGCGGGGTCAGCTCGCGCAGGCGCTGGCCGACTTCGCGTTCTTCGCTGCCGGTGGGCGGCACGTTGTGCGCTTCCGGCGGTGCCCAGGTCTCGCCATCGAGGATGGTGCCCAACGCATGGCCGATGGTGTCCGAATCCGCAGACTTCGGGATGAAGCCCAGCGCACCGTGGTCGAGCGCGCGGCGCATCACCGTGGCCTCTTCGCGCGCGGACACCACCACCACTGGCAGCTGGGGGTGCAGTGAGCGCATGTGCACCAGTGCGTTGAAACCCTGCGCACCGGGCATGTTGAGATCCATCAGGACCAGGTCGGCGTCGTTGTGCTGGTCGGCCAGCGCGTACAGCGCTTCCACGCTGTCGGCCTCGAACAGCTGCACGCCCGGGATGACCCGCTGCACGGCGCCGCGCAGGGCTTCGCGGAACAGCGGGTGGTCATCGGCAATCAGGAGGGTGGTCATGGTCGGGGGGAACCGTGGGGGAAAGCAGATGGGGTCAGAGCCCTTTCCTTGAGCAAAGGGATCCGACCCCGGGTCGTACGTCATCGCACCTTGCGCTCGTCCACCAGCGACGCCACCACCGATGGATCGGCCAGGGTCGAGGTGTCGCCGAGCTGGTCCGGTGCGTTCTCGGCGATCTTGCGCAGGATGCGGCGCATGATCTTGCCCGAGCGGGTCTTCGGCAGGCCCGGCGCCCACTGCAGGTGGTCCGGTGTGGCGATCGGGCCGATCTCCTTGCGCACCCAGGCGATCAGTTCCTTGTGCAGCTCATCGCTCGGCGCCTCTTCGGCCACCAGGGTGACGTAGGCGTAGATGCCCTGGCCCTTGACGTCGTGCGGGAAGCCCACGACCGCCGCTTCGGCCACCTTCGGATGCGAGACCAGCGCGCTTTCCACTTCGGCGGTGCCGATGCGGTGGCCGGACACATTGATCACATCGTCGACGCGGCCGGTGATCCAGTAATAGCCGTCCTCGTCGCGGCGGCAACCGTCGCCGGTGAAGTAGCTGCCGGGGTAGGTGCGGAAATACGTATCGATGAAACGCTGGTGGTCGCCGTACACCGTGCGCATCTGGCCCGGCCAGGAGTCACGGATGATCAGGTTGCCCTCGGTCGGGCCGTCCTGGATCTCGCCATCGGCATTGACCAGCGCCGGCTGCACGCCGAAGAAGGGCAGGGTGGCCGACCCCGGCTTGAGGTCCATCGCACCGGCCAGCGGCGAGATCAGGATGCCGCCGGTCTCGGTCTGCCACCAGGTATCGACGATCGGGCAGCGGCTGTCGCCGACCACTTCGTAGTACCAGCGCCAGGCTTCCGGGTTGATCGGCTCGCCGACGCTGCCGAGCAGGCGCAGCGACGCGCGCGAGGTCTTCTTCACCGGCTCCTCGCCCTCGCGCATCAGCGCACGGATGGCGGTCGGGGCGGTGTAGAAGATGGTCACCTTGTGCTTGTCGATGACGTTCCAGAAGCGCGAGGTGTCCGGATAGTTCGGCACGCCTTCGAACATCAGCGAGGTCGCACCGTTGGCCAGTGGCCCGTACACGATGTAGCTGTGGCCGGTGACCCAGCCGACGTCGGCGGTGCACCAGTAGATGTCGTCCTCGCGCAGGTCGAACACCGCTTCATGGGTGCAGGCCGCGTACAGCAGATAGCCGCCGGTGGTGTGCAGCACGCCCTTCGGCTTGCCGGTGGAACCGGAGGTGTAGAGGATGAACAGCGGATCTTCCGCGTTCATGCGTTCCGGTTCGCAGGTGGCCGGCTGGCTGTCCACCACATCGTGGAACCAGCGGTCGCGCGGGGCCTGCATGTCCACCGCGCCGCCGGTGTGGCGCACCACCAGCACGGTTTCAACCGTGTTCGTGCCCGGCAGCTTCAGCGCGGCATCAACGTTGGCCTTCAGCGGAATCCTGCGGCCACCGCGCAAGCCTTCGTCGGCGGTGATGATCAGCTTGCTCTGGCAGTCGCTGACGCGGTCGGCGATCGAGTTCGGCGCGAAGCCACCAAACACCACCGAGTGGATCGCACCGATGCGCGCGCAGGCCAGCATGGCCACCGCAGCATCGATGATCATCGGCAGGTAGATGGTGACGCGGTCGCCCTTTTTGACCCCGAGGTTGCGCAGCGCATTGCCGAGGCGGCAGGTGCGCTCATACAGCTCGCGATAGGTCACGTGCTGGGCCGGTGCATCCGGGCCGTCCGGCTCGAACAGCAGGGCGGTCTTGTCGCCGCGCGTCTCGAGCTGGCGATCCAGGCAGTTCACGCTGGCATTGAGCTCACCATCCTCGAACCACTTGATGTGGAAGTCGGACAGGTCGTAGCTGACGTTCTTGATCTTCGTCGGCTTGCGCATCCATTGCAGGCGCTCGGCGGCCTTGCCCCAGAATCCATCCGGGTCGGTTACCGACGCCTGGTACTGCTGTTCATAGGTCTTCTTGTCGATGCGTGCCTTGGCGGCGAACTGCGGATCGACGGGGTAGATATCAGCCATGGCACCCTCACTTGCACGTTGACTTTGTATGTGCGGTCGCAGCATCGCAACGACCAATCCCCCTCAGTTTGCCCCATCCACCCCCGGCCGCGTCACCACCCTGGTTAGACCATGGTCGAAAGTGAGCGCCCTGCAGGGCCGGGTTCGACCAATGGCGAATAGCCGCTATACATAATCGCCCCGCAGTCTCGGCTCGACCGTGCCCCACGCGCGGCATCACCTTGCCACTTGGGAGAGAGGGCAACATGAGCCACCGTACGTTGAAAGCCGTGCGCACACCTTTGGCGGCCTGCCTGCTGGTCGCCCTGGTCGCACCGGGCATGGCGTTCGCAGAGACCGCCAAAGAGAAGGCACTGGAAGCACGCGTTGCCGAACTGGAACGCCAGGTCCAGCTGCTGCTGTCTTCGCAGCAACAACAACAGACCCAGATCAGCCAGACCCAGCAGGCGGTGACCGAAGTCCGCACGGTGCAGGCCGGGCAGAAGCCGGTCGCACAGGTGCCGGCCGGCAAGCAGCCGATCCAGGTCACCACCCTCACCCCGGGCGCGGCACCGGGCACGACGGTCAAGATCGGCGGCTTCATCAAGGCCGACTTCCTGGCCACCCAGACCAGCGATGGCCAGCTGGCCGATGACGCCACCGGCCGCTCGCTGTACCTGCCGGGCCAGACCCCGGTGGAAGGCGCTGGCGGCAGCGGCAAGCGGTCGGGCACCGATTTCAACGCCCATGCCAAGTTCTCGCGCTTCAACCTGGGCATCGACAACGTCAGCGAATCGGGCAACAAGGCCGGTGCGTTCTTCGAGATGGACTTCTTCGGCAACTCGCTGGGCAACCAGACCGCCACCAATACCTACGGCGTGACCCTGCGCCACGCCTACATGTACTGGAACAACTGGCTGGCCGGCCAGACCTGGTCCAACTTCATGGACGCGGCCGCACTACCCGAAGCGGTCGACTTCGTCGGCCCCACCGACGGCGTGATCTTCGTGCGCCAGGCGCAGGTGCGCTACACCCAGGGTGGCTTCAGCGTCGCGCTGGAAAACCCGGAAACCACCACCCTCACCGGCACCCGCAACCCGGTCACCGGCGCCTGGACCAACGCCAGCGCCAACTCCGACCGTGGCAGCCTGCCCGACCTGACCCTGCGCTATGGTTGGAAGGGCGACTGGGGCACCTTCGGTGTCGGCGGCATCGTCCGCCAGTTGAAGGTCGACAACCAGGCGACCGGCGCGAAGGCCGACAAGGTGGCCGGCGGCCTGACCCTGGGCGGCAAGTGGGTGATGGGTGACAGCGATTCGCTGCATTACCAGCTGACCGGTGGCGAAGGCATCGCCCGCTACATCGGCCTGGGCATCACTGCCGACAGTGCCTATGACGTGGCCCGCGACGAACTCAACCCGACCGGCGTGCTGGCCGGCTATGTCGGCTGGCGGCATGCGTTCTCGCCGAAGCTGCGCACCAACCTGATCTACGCGCGCAGCGACTACGACAACGACAGCATCCTCGGCCCGCTGGTGACCAAGAGCGTGCAGAGCATCCGCGGCAACATCTTCTATTCGCCGCTGCCCAAGGTCGATATCGGCGCCGAGCTGATGTATGGCCGTCGCGAAGTGGAGAACGGCAACAAGGGTGACATCACCCGGTTGCAGTTCACTACGAAGTACAGCTTCTAGGAGCGTGCCGGCCAGCGGCCGGCACCTACCGAGATGGGGTGCCGGCCAAGGTCGGCATCTACCGAATTGAGTGCCGACCAACGGTCGGCACCCACCAACAACGATTGCTTCGGAGGGGAAGCGTCCCATGTCCAGTACACCCAGCACCGCACATAAAGCGGGCACCCTGACCAAGGGCCACAAGAAGGTCATCTTCGCCTCGAGCCTCGGCACGGTCTTCGAGTGGTATGACTTCTTCCTGTACGGCTCGCTCGCGGCCATCATCGCCAAGCAGTTCTTCAGTGGCGTCAATGAAACCACGGGCATGATCTTCGCCCTGCTGGCGTTCGCCGCCGGCTTTTTCGTGCGCCCGTTCGGCGCGGCCTTCTTCGGCAGCCTCGGCGACCGCATCGGCCGCAAGTACACCTTCCTGGTCACCATCCTGATCATGGGCATCTCGACCTTCCTGGTCGGCGTGCTGCCCAACTACGCCTCGATCGGGTTTGCCGCACCGGTGATCCTGATCATCCTGCGCCTGGCCCAGGGCCTGGCGATGGGCGGCGAGTACGGCGGTGCCGCCACCTATGTGGCCGAGCACGCGCCGGACGACAAGCGCGGCCTGTACACCAGCTTCATCCAGTGCACCGCCACGCTGGGCCTGTTCCTGTCGCTGCTGATCATCCTGGCCTGCCGCATGACCCTGGGCAACGAGGCGTTCGAGGCCTGGGGCTGGCGCATCCCGTTCCTGGTGTCGATCCTGCTGCTGGGCATTTCGGTATGGATCCGCCTGCAGCTGAGCGAATCGCCGCTGTTCCAGCAGATGAAGGCTGAAGGCAAGGGCTCCAAGACCCCGTTCCGCGACAGCCTGAAGGGCGGCAACCTGAAGCTGATGCTGCTCGTCCTGCTCGGTGCGGCGGCTGGCCAGGCCGTGGTCTGGTACGGCGGACAGTTCTACGCGCTGTTCTTCCTCAGCAGCATGCTGAAGGTCGATGCCACCACCTCCTACCTGCTGATCGCCGCAGCGCTGGCACTGGGCACGCCGTTCTTCATCTTCTTCGGCTGGCTGTCCGACCGCATCGGCCGCAAGAAGATCATCCTGGCCGGCTGCCTGCTGGCGGCCATCACCTACATCCCGATCTTCAAGGGCCTGACCCACTTCGCCAACCCGGCCATCGAAGAAGCCCGCAGCAGCTCCCCGGCACTGGTCGTCGCCGATCCGGCCACCTGCTCGTTCCAGTTCGATCCGGTGGGCCTGCGCAAGTTCACCAGCTCCTGCGACGTGGCGACCGCCGCGTTGACCAAGGCCGGTGTGCCGTACGACGTGCAGCCCGCCGCCGCCGGTTCGCTGGCGATGGTGAACGTGGGCAGTGCCAGCGTCACCTCGTATGAGGCCGCCGGCCTGACCAAGGAAGAAGGCAAGGCCAAGGCCGATGCGTTCGGCGCGGAACTGAAGACCGCCCTGACCTCTGCCGGCTACCCGGCCAAGGCCGATGGCGCACGCATCAACATCGCCGGCACCATCTTCATGCTGTGGCTGCTGGTGCTGTACGTGACCATGGTCTACGGCCCGATCGCCGCCTACCTGGTGGAACTGTTCCCGACCCGTATCCGCTACACCTCGATGTCGCTGCCGTACCACATCGGCAACGGCTGGTTCGGTGGCTTCCTGCCGGCCATCTCGTTCGCGCTGGTGGCCGGTACCGGCAACCTGTACTACGGCCTGTGGTACCCGATTGCGATCGCACTGATGTCGGTGGTGATCGGCGGCCTGTTCCTGCGCGAGACCAAGAACGTGGATATCACCAAGTAACCGGCGTGCCGACCAACGGTCGGCACCCACCGGGTTTCAGGGGCCGCGGTGCAGACCGCGGCCTTTCTGTTTGTGGACCGTGCCCACTCGGCTCGCATTCCGGTAGTGCCGGCCGCTGGCCGGCAACCCCATGAATCTTCGCAGACATGAACCCATTGCCGGCCAGCGGCCGGCACTACCATGGCGTTGCGCAGCACCCCGTATAGTCGGCCCATGACCATCACCGCCCCAGCCGACCTTCCCGCCATCCTGCACTCCCTGCGCAGCGCCTGGCAGTCGCAGCGCCCATCGCTGCACCAGCGCGAGGCCGACCTGCGCCGCCTGCGCGAGGCGCTGAAGCCACGCCTGGACGACATGGCCACGGCCATCGCCGAAGACTTCGGCCATCGCGCCCACGTTGAATCGAAACTGGCCGATGGCATGAGCGTGCTGTCGGCCATCGACCACCTGCGCCGCCACCTGCGGCGCTGGTCGAAGCCGCAGCGGGCATCGGCGGGCTGGAAGCTGTGGCCAGCGCGCGCGCAGCTGCGGCCGACGCCGCTGGGCGTGGTCGGGGTGATCTCGCCGTGGAACTACCCGGTCACGCTGGCATTGGTGCCTTTGGCCACCGCCATCGCTGCGGGCAACCACGTACTGCTGAAGCCTTCGGAACACACGCCGCGCACCAGCGCGTTCCTGGCCGATCTGCTGGCCAGCGTGTTCCCGCCCGATCGGGTGGCGGTGGTGCAGGGCGGGGCGGATGTGGCCGCGGCGGTGTCCTCGCTGCCGCTGGACCATCTGCTGTTCACCGGCTCGACGGCCGTGGGCCGCAAGGTGATGGCCGCCGCCGCCGAGCATCTGGTGCCGGTCACGCTGGAGCTGGGCGGCAAGTCGCCGGCCATCGTCTGCCGCGATTTTCCGCTGGACAAAGCCGCCGCGCGGCTGGCCACCGGCAAGTGGTTCAACGCGGGCCAGACCTGCATCGCGCCGGATTATGTGCTGATCGATACGGTCCGCCAGCGCGAGTTCGTACAGGCGCTGCAGCAGCAGGTGCGCGAACGCTATGGCGACTTCAGCAATGCCGACGACTACACGCGCATCATCAACGAGGGCCAGTACCAGCGCCTGCAGGGCTATCTGGTGCAGGCGCGCGAACGTGGCGTGCCGGTGATTCCGTTGGCGCAGGTGGATGAGGCGCGCGCCGACCGCGAGCGTCTGCTGGTGCCGACCGTGGTGCTGGACCCGCCCGACGATCTGGACCTGATGCGCGAGGAAATCTTCGGGCCGATCCTGCCGGTGCGGGCCTATCCGGATCTGGATGCCGCGCTGGCCGACGTGCTGTCCCGCGACCGGCCGCTGGCGCTGTATCCCTTCAGCCATGACACGGCCACGGTGGAGCGCATCCTCGGCCAGGTGGTGGCCGGTGGCGTGACGGTAAATGACACGTTGCTGCACTTCGCCGCCGATGGCCTGCCGTTTGGCGGGGTGGGGGCCAGCGGCATGGGCGCCTACCACGGCCGGGCCGGGTTCGATGCGATGAGCAAGCGGCTGGCGGTGCTGTGGCAATCGCGCTGGGCGGCCAGCGACCGGCTGCGGCCGCCGTATTCGAAGATTGCGGGTTTGTTGAAGCTGCTGCTGCGGTGAACCCAGGCAGGGCGTGGCTCTGCTGAATCAGGGCCCGGCCCGATTCTTCTGTAGAGCCGAGCCCACGCTCGGCTGCTCCTGGCTGTGCCTGGTCAATGCAGCCGAGCGTGGGCTCGGCTCTACACGGGAATCCGGCCCGAGCCCCATCCCGGCCACCCGGGTAGAATGCCCGCATGAAAATCGCCTCGTGGAACGTCAATTCGCTCAATGTCCGCCTGCCGCACCTGGAGCAGTGGCTCAAGGCGTTCGGCCCGGACATCGTCGGTATCCAGGAAACCAAGCTGGAGGACCACAAGTTCCCCGACTCTGCGCTGATCGCCGCCGGCTACCGCAGCGTGTTCGCCGGCCAGAAGACCTACAACGGCGTGGCGCTGCTGTCGCGTGAGCCTGCACAGGACGTGCAGATCGGCATTCCCGGCTTCGAGGACGAACAGAAGCGCGTCATCGCCGGTACCTTCGGCGACCTGCGGGTGATCAACCTGTACGTGGTCAACGGCCAGGACATCGGTACCGACAAGTACGAGTACAAGCTGCGCTGGCTTGAGGCGGTGCATGCCTGGATCGCCGAAGAACTGCAGCGCCACCCGAAGCTGATCGTGATGGGGGACTTCAACATTGCCCCGGACGCACGCGACGTGCACGACCCGGAGGTGTGGAACGACAACCACATCCTGACCTCCACCGCCGAGCGCGGCGCATTGAACAAGCTGCTGCAGCTGGGCCTGCACGATGGCTTCCGCCTGCACAACGACGAGGCGGGCACCTTCAGCTGGTGGGATTACCGCGCCGCCGGCTTCCGTCGCAACCTGGGCCTGCGCATCGACCTGACCCTGGTTTCCGATGCGCTGAAGAGCGGTGCGGTGGCCTCGGGCATCGACCGCGAGCCGCGCACCTGGGAACGCCCGAGCGACCATGCGCCGGCGTGGGTACAGATCGGTTGAATGAACGAGGCCCGGCGATTGCCGGGCCCGTTCTAAAAGGCCCGCCGGCCAGCGGCCGGCGTTACCGCCGCGTCAGCGTATGCTCTTGCGGGTGAACAGGTTGACGATCGCCAGCAGGATCACCGCACCGATCAGCGAGAACAGGAAGGTTCGAATGGTGATCGCTTCGTTGATGCCGCCGCCGAACAGCCAGCCGGAAATCAGCGCGCCGACGATGCCGACCACGATGTTGAGGATGATGCCCTGCTGGGCATCGCGCTTCATGATGATGCTGGCCAGCCAGCCTACGATGCCGCCGACGATCAGCCAGATGATGATGCCCATGATCGAACCTCCTGTGGGGAACGGTGACCAGTTGACGCGCACGGCCGTGAACCCGTCGTGCAATCGTGTGACGGGCGCGTGCGCATGAGCCTGCCAGCCACCCTCGACGGCCCGTGGCGCTTTGGTCCGGTGACGGTCTGGCGGCGCCCGCACGTGCCCGGCCATCGCGGCGAACCGCAGGCACGGCAGGTTCTGGCGCAGGCCCTCGGGGCCGATCCGGAGACGCTGCCGCTGGTCCGCGATGACAAGGGCCGGCCGGAACTGAGCGGCGCATTGGCCCACTACGGCACTGGCTGGAGCCACAGCGGCGAGGTGCTGCTGGTGGCGCTGGGCGAAGGCGTGCGGCTGGGCGTGGACCTGGAACTGCTGCGGCCGCGCGCCCGCCTGCTGGAGATCGTGCAGCGCTTCTTCCACCCGGAGGAGGTGGCGTGGCTGGAAAGCCTGGACCAGGCCGACCGCGAACACTGGTTCTTCCGCGTGTGGTGCGCCAAGGAAGCGATGCTGAAGGCGCACGGCCAGGGTATCTCGTTCGGCCTGCACCGCCTGCAGCTGGCGCCGGGGGCCGATGGCGCCCTGCACCTGCGCTGGTGCGACCCGGAACTGGGCGAGGCCGCGCGCTGGCACCTGCACGAATGGCAGGCCACCGGTCAGTTCCGGGCGGCGTTGGCCTGGTATCCGCACTGAGGCGGGGAATCAGCGCGCAAAACCGGCGATAATGCCGGCATGAGCGAACACCCACTTCCCGCCAGCGTGGCTGCCACGCTGGAACAGGGCCTGGCCAGCATGGGCCTGGATGCCGCGCTGGCGCTGCCGCTGCTGCGCTACCTGGCCCTGCTGCACCGCTGGAACGGCACCTACAACCTCACCGCCATCCGCGACCCGCAGGAGATGGTCACCCGCCACCTGCTCGACTCGCTGGCGATGCAGCCGTTCGTGGCCGATGGCAGCCTGGCCGACCTCGGCACCGGGCCCGGGCTGCCCGGCATCCCGCTGGCCATCGCCTGCCCGGGCCTGCAGGTGACCCTGGTCGAGAGCAATGGCAAGAAGGCGCGCTTCATGCGCGAGGCCGTGCGCCAGCTCGGCCTGGGCAATGCCCGCGTGGCCGAATCGCGCGCCGAGGCGCTGGACGAGGCCGGCCGTTACGACCAGCTGACCGCGCGCGCAATGGATACCCTGGCCGGCATCGTCCGCGTCGGTGGCCATCTGCTGCGCCCCGGTGGCGTGCTGCTGGCCATGAAGGGCGTCTACCCGCATGAGGAGATCGCGGAACTGCCGGCGGGCTGGCAGGTGCGCGAGGTGACCCCGCTGAGCGTGCCCGGCCTGGCCGGCGAACGCCACCTGGTCACCGTTACAGGTCCCTGATTCCCGCCGCCAGCCCTTTGTGGAACAACGGGTTGGCGATCCACGATTTCCGCAAGGGGCCGGTTGTACGCATAATGACCGGTCCCAACCATCCGTCGACGAGGCACACCCGCATGGCCCGCATCATCGCCATCGCCAACCAGAAGGGTGGCGTCGGCAAGACCACGACCGCCGTCAACCTGGCCGCTTCCCTGGCCAACGCACCCAAGCGTGTGCTGCTGGTCGACCTCGATTCGCAGGGCAACGCGACCATGGGCAGCGGCGTGGACAAGCGTGAGCTGGCCGCCTCCACCTACGATCTGCTGCTGGGCGAGAACAGCGCCGCCGACGTGCGCGTGCAGACCGCCGAAGGCTACGACCTGTTGCCCGGCAACATCGACCTGACCGCCGCCGAGATCCAGCTGATGGCGCAGAGCGAGCGCGAGCAGCGGCTGAAGCGCGCGCTGGCACCGATCCGCGACGAGTACGACTACATCCTGATCGACTGCCCGCCGGCGCTGTCGCTGCTGACGCTCAACGCGCTGGCCGCCGCCGATTCGGTGATCGTGCCGATGCAGTGCGAGTACTACGCCCTGGAAGGCCTGAGCGCGCTGGTGGAAACCATCGAAGCGCTGCGTGCCGACCTCAATCCGGCGCTGGAGATCGAAGGCGTGCTGCGCACCATGTTCGATGTGCGCAACAACCTGGCCAACGCGGTGTCGGCCGAGCTCACCGAGCACTTCGGCGATCGCGTGTTCCGCACCATCGTGCCGCGCAACGTGCGCCTGGCCGAGGCACCCAGCCATGGCCAGAGCATCGTCGGCTACGACCGCGCCTCGCGCGGTGGCGTGGCCTACCTGGGCCTGGCCGGCGAGATCATCCGCCGCAACAACGAACGCAACAAGGCCACCAAGGCCGTGGAGACCGTCTGATGACCAGCAGCAAGCCGGCAGCCAAGAAGCGAGGCCTCGGCCGTGGCCTGGACGCGCTGCTGGGCCCGAAGGGCGCGGTCAGCCAGGTGCAGGCCACCACGGCGGTGATCGAGCCGCTGCCGGGGGAAGTGCTGCGCAAGTTGCCGGTCGGCCAGCTGCAGCCGGGCAAATACCAGCCGCGCCGCGAGATGGACGAGGGCAAGCTGTCCGAGCTGGCCGACTCGATCAAGTCGCAGGGCGTGATCCAGCCGATCCTGGTGCGCCAGCTGCCGGCGGGCAACTACGAAATCGTCGCCGGTGAACGCCGCTGGCGCGCATCGCAGCTGGCCGGGCTGGACGAAGTGCCGGTGGTGGTGCGCGAGCTGGAAGACCGCACCGTCATCGCGATGGCGCTGATCGAGAACATCCAGCGCGAAGACCTCAACCCGCTGGAAGAAGCCGAAGCGCTGCAGCGCCTGATCAGCGAGTTCACCCTCACCCATGCCGAGGCCGCCGAGGCCGTCGGCCGCTCGCGCGCGGCGGTGTCCAACCTGCTGCGCCTGCTGGAACTGCCGGTGGCGATCCGCCTGCTGCTGGAAACCCGCCGCCTGGAAATGGGGCATGCCCGTGCGCTGCTGACCCTGGCCCCCGAACTGGCCGGCAAGCTGGCCCAGGAAGCGGCCGACGAAGGCTGGTCGGTGCGCGAGGTCGAGCGGCGCGCGCAGGCCTTCGCCGCCGGCAAGGTGCCGAGCAGCCGTCCGGTGGCCACGCCGAAGGTGCAGCAGGCCGACATCGCCTCGCTGGAAACCGAGCTGTCCGAAGCGCTCGGCGCCAAGGTGGCGATCAGCCACGGCCGTGGCGGCAAGGGCAAGCTGATCATCCACTACACCGACCTGGACACCCTGGACGGCGTGCTGGAAAAACTGCGCACGCGCCAGGGCTGAGCCCGGCGCCACATCACGCCGGCCGACGCATCCCCGCGACGTCGGCCACGCCGATGGCAGCGGGGTGCTTTGATCGAGACCCGCGATGACCATCCTGCTCACCGGCGCTGCCGGCTTCATCGGTGCCTACACCGCCCGCGCGCTGCTGGAGGCCGGCCAGGCCGTGGTCGGTCTGGACAACTTCAACGATTACTACGACCCGCAGATCAAGCGTGACCGCGTGGCCGCGCTGTGTCCGGCGCTTGACCTGCGCACCTTGGACCTGACCGACCGCGAAGGCCTGGCCGCGCTGTTCGACGAGGTGCAGCCGACCGCGGTGATCCACCTGGCCGCGCAGGCCGGCGTGCGCTATTCGCTGGAAAACCCGCATGCCTACGTCGACAGCAACCTGGTCGGCTTCGTCAACATGCTCGAGCTGTGCCGCCACCGTGGCGTGCAGCACCTGGTGTACGCCTCCAGCAGTTCGGTCTACGGCGATTCGGCCACGCCGCCGTTCTCCGAAGACCAGCGCGTGGACCAGCCGCGCTCGCTGTACGCGGCGACCAAGGCCGCCAACGAGCTGATGGCCTACACTTACGCGCAGCTGTACGGCCTGCATGCCACCGGGCTGCGCTTCTTCACCGTGTATGGCCCGTGGGGCCGGCCGGACATGGCACCGCTGCTGTTCTCGCGCGCGGTGCTGGCCGGTCGGCCGATCGACGTGTTCAACGAAGGCCGCATGCAGCGCGATTTCACACATGTCTCCGACATCGTCTCCGGTATCCTCGGCGCCCTCGCGCATCCGGCCGACGGTCCGGTGCCGCACCGGGTGTTCAACCTCGGCAACCATACGCCGGTCGAGCTGGAGCGCTTCATCAGCGTGATCGAGCAGGCCGCCGGCCGCCCCGCGCAGAAGGTCTACAAGCCCATGCAGCCCGGCGACATGGTGCGCACGATGGCCGATACCCGGCGCGCACATGACGCTTTCGGCTTCGATGCGGTGACCCCGATCGAACAAGGCCTGCCGCCTGTGGTGCAGTGGTGCCGCGAGTATTTTGGTGATCGCGCCTGAGGACGGATCCTCACGCCGCCGGGTTCATCTTCGGATAACCTCGGTTTCGGAGAATGCGCGGTCTTTGTCCCCCTTTGGCCGAGTGCCTTATGAGCCAACCCGAGCTTTCCGTTGTCGTCCCGGTGTTCAACGAGCGCGACAATGTTGCCCCGCTGGTCGCCGAAATCACCGCTGCGCTGCGTGGCCGGCTGCCGTTCGAGATCGTCTACATCGACGATCACTCGCGCGATGACACCCTGGCCGTGTTGCAGGGACTGAAGGCGACCACGCCGGAACTGCGGGTGCTGCACCACGTGAACCAGAGCGGGCAGAGCACCGCCGTGCGGACCGGCGTCAAGCATGCGCGGGCGCCGTGGATCGCCACCCTGGATGGCGATGGCCAGAACGATCCGGCCGATATTCCCAAGCTGCTCGCCGCACGCGACGCCGCCGAGGCGCAGGTGAAGCTGTTCGCCGGCTGGCGCGTCAACCGCCAGGACAGCGGCAGCAAGCGCTGGGCCAGCAAGTGGGCCAACGCCATCCGTGCGCGCATGCTGCGCGACGACACGCCCGACACCGGTTGCGGCATCAAGCTGTTCGAACGCAGCGCGTTCCTCGACCTGCCGTACTTCGACCACATGCACCGTTACCTGCCGGCGCTGATGCAGCGTGCCGGCTGGAAGACCACCAGCGTGCCGGTCAATCACCGCCACCGTACCGCCGGCGTGTCCAAGTACAACAACCTCGGCCGCGCGCTGGTCGGCATCCGCGACCTGCGTGGCGTGGCCTGGCTGATCACCCGAAGCAAGCGCACCGCGGTGGAGGAGCGCTGATGGATCTGGAGCTGCACTGGCTGGATCAGCCCTTGACCTGGCTGTACTGGACCGGCCTGCATGTGACCGGCTGGAAGCTGATCGGCTACACCGGCGCACTGATGTTCGGCGGCCGCTGGCTGGTCCAGTTCATTGCCTCCAAGCGTGCCGGCAAGCCGGTCATCCCGCGCCTGTTCTGGTACATGAGCGTGATCGGCAGCCTGATGACGCTGAGCTACTTCCTGTTCTCGGCCAAGCAGGACTCGGTGGGCGTGCTGCAGAACCTGTTCCCGGCGTTTACCGCCCTGTACAGCCTGCACCTGGATATCAAGCACCGCGGCTGGAAGCGCGACAGGGCCAGCCACTGAGGCTGCGCCGGGATGCGGTCTGCCGTGGGTAGAGTCGACTGTCAGTCGACTTTCGCGCGGAGCGCGGGCTTTGCCACGTCTGGCCGAAGAGCAGCCGACTAGCAGTCGGCTCTACCACGCGCCTTCGGCGCTGGGGCCCCGGCCTGCGGCCGGTTCCCGGTCCTGCCTAAGCTGCAGGCAGGACCTTCGTCCCATGCCATGAGCCGTGGGCGGTGCCATCATCGGGGCCTGCCTTCCCGGGAACCTGTGCTCGTGAAAACCCGTCTTGCCGTTGCCCTGCTGATCGCCCTGTCCGCTCCCGCCGTGGCCCTGGCCGCGCCGCCCGCCGCCGCCGCGCCCGCCAGCGTGGCCACCGAATCGCCCGCGGATGCCGCCTTCCGCGCGCTGTACGAGAAGGAATGGAAGTGGCGCCAGCAGGGAGGTGGTGAAGCCAGCGAGGACGAAGACGCGCCCGCCAACGCCACCCGCATGCCCGACGTCGGCCCGGCCGCGCAGCAGGCACGCCTGAAGGTGTGGGACGAGACCCTGGCCGCGCTGAAGAAGATCGACCCGAAGACCCTGTCGCCGGACAACCAGGTCAACTACGCGATCTACCACGACCAGGTGTTCAACCTGGCCGAAGAGACGCGCCTGCGCGGCTACGAAATGCCGTTCAACGCCGATTCCTCGTTCTGGTCCAACCTGTCCTTCATGGCCCGGCGCGAGATGAAGACCGTGCAGGACTACCAGAACTACATCGCACGGCTGAACGACGTGCCGCGTTACTTCGGCCAGCAGACCGAGAACATGCGCGCCGGCCTGAAGCGCGGCTTCAGCGTGCCGCGCGCGGTGCTGGATGGCCGCGAAGTGTCCATCGCCACCGTCGCCGAGCTGAAGGACCCGACCGAATCGCCGCTGTACGCGCCGTTCAAGAAGCTGCCCAACAGCATCCCGGCCGCCGAACAGGCCAGGCTGCAGGCGCAGGCGCGTGAAGCGATCAGCGGCAAGGTGGTGCCGGCGTTCCAGCAGCTGCGCACCTTCTTCGTCAACGAGTACGTGCCGCAGGCGCGCACCACCCTGGCCGCCGAAGCGATGCCCGATGGCAAGGCCTACTACAGGCAGCAGATCCACGAGTACACCACGCTGGACCTGTCGCCGGACGAGATCCATCGCATCGGCCTGGAGGAAGTCGCACGCATCCAGGGCGAGATGAACGCCATCATCAAGCAGGTGAAGTTCAAGGGCAGCTTCGCCGAGTTCCTGACCTTCCTGCGTACCGATCCGCAGTTCTATGCGAAGACGCCGGAAGAGCTGCTGTCGCGCGCCGCGTGGATCTCCAAGCGCGCCGATGGCCAGCTGGGCAAGTACATGACGTTGCCGCGCGCGCGCTTCACCATCGTGCCGGTGCCGCCGGACATCGCACCGTTCTGGACCGCCGGCCGCGGTGGCATGGGCACCTACTGGCTCAACACCTACAACCTGCCGTCGCGCCCGCTGTACAACCTGCCGGCACTGACCCTGCATGAATCCGATCCGGGCCATTCGCTGCAGGGCGCGATCGCCGCCGAGCAGAAGAACCTGCCCGAGTTCCGCCGCAACGCCTACATCTCCGCCTATGGCGAAGGCTGGGCGCTGTACTGCGAGAAGCTGGGCGTGGAGATGGGCATCTACGAAACCCCGTACGAGGATTTCGGCCGCCTGACCTACGAGATGTGGCGCGCCGCGCGCCTGGTGATCGACACCGGCGTGCACAGCAAGGGCTGGACCCGCGAGCAGGCGCTGGCCTACCTGCGTGACCACACCGCGCTGAGCGAGCATGAAGTGACCACCGAAGTGGACCGCTATATTTCCTGGCCGGGCCAGGCGCTGAGCTACAAGCTGGGCGAAATCGCCATCGTGCGCCTGCGTGCGCAGGCCGAGAAGGAGCTGGGCGACAAGTTCGACATCAAGGGCTTCCACGACACCCTGCTCAAGCAGGGCTCGGTGCCGCTGCCGGTGCTGGAACAGCAGATCCAGGCCTACATCGCCGAGCGCAAGAAGGCCTGACCGGTACCGGGTAGTGCCGGCCGCTGGCCGGCAATCCGACCCGGTCACCGGGTCGGTTCCCTTTCCCGTGGAAAGGGATCCGACCCCCTCTCACCTCAGCCTACCGCCCGCGGCTTGGCCACCCGTGCTGCGAAGGTCGGCAGCACCAGCAGGGTCAGCACGGTGGCGGTGATCAGGCCACCGATCACCACCGTCGCCAGCGGCTTCTGCACCTCCGCACCGGAACCGCTGGCGATCGCCATCGGAATGAAGCCGACGATCGCCACCAGCGCCGTGGTCAGCACCGCTCGGATGCGGCTGGAGGCACCGTTGATCGCCGCCTGCAGCGGCAGGTCGCCGGCATCCAGACGTTCGCGGATCGCCTGCATCAGCACCAGGCCATTCAAGGTCGCCACGCCGGACACGGCGATGAAGCCGACCGCTGCCGATACCGAGAACGGCATGCCCCGCAGCAGCAGTGCGAGGATGCCGCCGACCAGCGCCAACGGCACGCAGCTGAACACCAGAATGGCTTCCTTGCCGCTGCGCAGGGCCATGAACAGCAGGCTGCCGATCAGCAGGAACACTACCGGTACCACCGTCGCCAGCCGCTTTTCCGCGCGCTGCAGGTTCTCGAACTGGCCACCCCAGGTCAGGTAGGCACCCGGCGGCAGTGCCACGTCGGCTACCGCGGCCTGCGCTTCGCCGACGAAGCCGCCCAGGTCGCGGCCACGCACGTTGGCCTGCACCACCACGCGGCGGCTGCCGTTGTTGCGGCTGATCTGGTTCGGCCCTTCGCTGACCGTGATGCGGGCAACCGACGACAGCGGAATCACCAGCCCCGACGGCGTGGCGATCGGCAGCGAGGCCAGCTGGTCCGGATCGTTGCGCGCGGCATCGTCCAGGCGCACCACCACGTTGAAGCGGCGGTCGCCTTCGAAGATCTTGCCGGCGGCGGTACCGCCGATGCCGGTGGACAGTGCATCACTCACATCCGCTGCAGTCAGCCCGTACTGCGCCGCCGCCACATGATCGATCGCCACGTTCAGCGTGGGCAGGCCGGAGATCTGCTCCACCCGCACGTCGGCCGCGCCCTCCACCGCACGCAGCTTCAGCGCCACCTGGTCGGCTACCTTCTGCAGCTGGCCGAAGTCATCGCCAAAGATCATCACCGCCAGATCGGTACGCACGCCGGAAATCAGCTCGTTGAAGCGCAGCTCGATCGGCTGGCTGAACTCGAAACTGTTGCCCAGCTGCTGCCCGGCCAGCTTTTCGAAACGGGCCACCAGCGCGTCCTTGGCCAACTTCGGATCGGGCCAGTCCTTGCGTGGCTTCAGCACGATCACGCTGTCGGAGATGTTGGTCGGCATCGGATCGATCGCCGCCTCGGCGGTACCGGTACGCGAGAACACGGTTTCCACTTCCGGCTGCGTGGCAATCACCTTTTCCAACGCCAGTTGCATGGCCAGTGACTGCTCCAGCGACGTCGACGGCACGCGCAACGCCTGCATCGCCACGTTGCCTTCATCCAGCGTCGGCATGAACTCGCGGCCCAGCAGCAAGAACGAGCCGATGCCCACCACCACCATCATCACCGCACTGGCCACTACCGTGCGCGGATGCGCCACGGCCTTGCGGATCACCGGCTCGATGCGCGCGCGCAGCACGCGTATCAGCCTGGTCTCGTGCTCGCCGTCGTCCGCATGTGCATCGGCGTCCTTCAGCTTCGGCTCGCGCACCAGCAGCGCCGTCATCGCCGGCACGAAGGTGAAGGAGAACAGGAAGGCACCGACCAGGGCCAGCATGAAGGTCGCCGCCATCGGGTGGAACGTCTTGCCCTCCACACCTTCCAGGGTGAGGATCGGCGCGAACACCAGCAGGATGATCAGCTGGCCGAACGCCGCCGGGCGCGCCATCTTCAGCGCGGAATCGGCGGCCACGCGCAGCCGTTCCATCGCGGTCAGCGTCCGGCCCAGTTCGGCGCGGCGCTGGCCCAGCATCAGCAGCGTCGACTCGACCACGATCACCGCACCGTCCACCAGGATGCCGAAGTCCAGTGCACCCAGGCTCATCAGGTTGCCGCTGATGCCGAAGCGGTTCATGCCGATCACCGCGAACAGGAACGACAGCGGAATCACCAGCGCGGTGATGGTGGCCGCGCGCAGGTTGCCCAGCAGCAGGAACAGCACCACCACCACCAGCAGCGCGCCCTCGGTGAGGTTCCGGGCCACGGTCTTGATGGTGGAATTGACCAGCACACTGCGGTCCAGCACCGGTGCGGCCATGATGTCGGCCGGCAGCGAGGTGTTCACCTGTTCCAGACGCGCGGCCGCGGCCTGCGCCACGGTGCGGCTGTTGCCACCGGCAATCATCAGCGCGGTGCCCAGCACAGCCTCGTGGCCGTTGCGGCTGGCTGCACCCAGGCGCGGCGCGCGGCTCAGTTCCACGGTGGCCACATCGGCCACGCGTACCACCACGCCATTGCGGGTGGCCACCGGCGCCTGTGCAAGATCCTCGGTGGTCAGCGCCAGGCCATCGGCACGCACCACGAGGCCTTCGCCGGCACGCTGCACGAAGCCGGCGCCGGCCTGCACGTTGGAACGCTGCAGGGCAGTGACCAGGTCGGCCAGGCCGAGGCCATGCGCGGCCAGTTTGGCGCTGTCCGGATGCACGCCGTATTCCTTGACGTAGCCGCCGACCGTATCGACCCCGGCCAGCCCCGGGCTGGAGCGCATCTGCGGCGCGATGATCCAGTCCTGCACGGTGCGCAGGTAGGTCGCGCGCTCTTCCGGCGTGCGCAGCAGGTTGCCTTCCGGCGTGCGGTAGACCTCGCCGGCCTGCCAGCCGGCTTCACCGGGCTTGGCCAGCCTGGCCGGATTGAACGCGGTGAAGTCCACCGTCCACATCAGCACCTCGCCGAGGCCGGTGGTGACCGGCGACAGCATCGGCGACGCACCATCGGGCAGGTCTTCCGATGCCTCGCGCATGCGTTCGGCCACCTGCTGGCGGGCGAAGTAGATGTCGGTGGCATCGGTGAAGATCGCAGTGACCTGCGAGAAGCCATTGCGCGACAGCGAACGCGTGGTGGTCAGGCCGGGAATGCCGGCCAGCGCGGTTTCCAGCGGATAGGTCACCTGCCGTTCGATCTGCTCCGGGGTCAGCGCCGGGGCCACCGTGTTGATCTGCACCTGGCGGTTGGTGATGTCCGGCACGGCGTCGATCGGCAGCTTGCCCAGCTGGAACAGGCCCACGGCGGCGATCAGCGCCGCCATGAACACCACCAGCCAGCGGTGGCGCACCGCTGTTTCAATGATCAGCTTGAACATGATCGCCTCCTCAGTGGCCGTGCTCGGCTTCGCCCTTGGCCAGCTCGGCCTTGAGCAGGAAGGCGTTGGCACCGACGATGCGCTCGTTGCCGCTCAGGCCACCGAGGATCTCGATGCGGTCACCGGCACGGCGCCCGGCCAGTACCGGCTGCGCCTTGAAGCCACCTTCGACGGCGACGAACACCGCGCTGCTGCCATCAACGTTCTGCACCGCATCGGCGGGCACGCTGAGCGAGCCGTCCTGGCCTTCGGTGACCACCACGGCCGATACCGGCGAACCGGCTGGCGGCAGCGACGCATCCACCGGCGTGGCGCGGATCACTGCGACGCCGCCCTGCTGCCGTACATCGGCGGCCGAACCGGTGACGGTAGCGGTGAAGCTGCCACCCGGCACGCTCACTTCCAGCGTCATGCCGGGCATGACCTGCGCAGCCAGCGCTGGCGGTGCGGTGAACACCAGCTCGTTCATCGACGGGTCGGCGACGTCGGCCACCGCACTGCCGGCGGCGACCACACCGCCCGGCGTGACCTGCACGTTGCCGACGATGCCGGCCACCGGGCTGGTGATGCGCACGCGTCCACTGGCGTCGGGCGCGCCGTTGGCGGCGGCCTGTGCCTGTGCGGCAGCGGCCTGGGCCTGTGCCGCCAGCGAACGCGCACGCGAGGCTTCCAGCTCCTGGCGGGCGACCACGCCCTGCTCGACCAGGGCCTTGTCGCGGCCATAGGCCAGGCGTGCGGCCTCGGCTTCGGCGGATGCGGCCAGCGCATTGGCGCGGAACACCGCTGCCTCGCCACTGACCACGATGGCCAGCGCCTGGTTCTGTTTCACCGCCGTGCCCGGCGCGACCAGTACGCGCTCGACGCGGCCGGTCACGGTCGAGGCCACCGAGGCACGGGCACCGACCGAGGGTTCCACCCGACCGGCGAGGCGGGTGGAACCGCCACCGCCGCGACCGACGGCAACCACTTCGATACCGGACGCCTTGATCTGCTCGGGCGTCAGCTGCACCACGCCTTCGTCGGCGTCAGCAGGCGCCTTCGCGATTTCTGCCTTGGCTTCCTTGCTGCTGCCGGCGTGGCCATGGCCATCGTCGGTGCCGGCCTTGGCCGCAGCGGGGTCTTCATTGGCAGGCGTCTGCGCGTTGCCGGCGCAGCCGGCCAGCAGCACAGTCAGCAGCATGCCGCCGATCAGCGGAAAAGTACGGGAGAGAGTCATGGGGCCTCCACAAAGGGTGCGCGCCCTTCAAGGCGGGCAAGATCGATTTCCGCGCCGACGCGCGACAGGCGCGCATCCACGGCGGCGGCGCGGGCGGCGATAAGAGCGCTGCGCGTGCTGCGCAGTTCCAGCTGCGAGATGCGTCCGGCGTCGAAGCCGATGCGGGCCAGGCGATACGCCTCTTCGGCGGCGACCACGCTTTCATCGGCGGCGCGGGTTCGGCTGCCGGCGGCCTTCAAACCGGCCACGGCCGAGAGGCGTGCCGCCTCGCTGTCGCGGCGCTGCTGGTCCAGGCGCGCCTCGGCCGCGCGCTGGTCGGCACTGGCGGCGCGGATGCCACCGCGGTTGCGGTCGAACAGCGGGATGCTGATGCTGACGCCGAGGTTGTAGGCACGCTCGCCGCCTTCGCGGAAGCGTGTCTGCGCGGCGGTGACGCTGAGGTCGGGCAGGGCGCGCTTGCGCTCCACCTCGACCAGTTTGCCCGCCGCATCGGCTTCGGCTTCGGCGATGCGCACGGCCAGTGCTACATCGGTGGCACCGCGCGGCAGCGGCGGCGCACGGTCGAGCAGGCTGTTGTCGATCGACTGCACCGGCGCATCCAGCAGTGCAGCACCGGCCAGGCGGGCCAGCGCGGCATCGCGGAAGGCCTGCGCTTCATCCAGCGCGGCGTTGGCGTTGGCCACTTCGCTCTGCGCCTGCACCGCGCGCAGTTGCGGTTCGCGGCCCTGCTTGACCATCGCGTTGACGGCGTTGGCGTCATCGCGGGTGAGGCTCAGTGCCTCTTCGGCCAGGGTGTAGCGGCGCAGTGCACTTTCCGCCTGTGCGTAGACCACCGCCAGCTGGCTGGCCACATCGCTGCGGCTTTGGGCACCACGCAGGTTGGCGGCCTGTGCCTCGGCGCGGGCCGCACGGACGCGCGCGCCACGCTGGCCCCAGATCTCCAGTGGCTGGGACAGGGTGAGCACAGTATCGGCCCTGCCCATGCCGCCATAGGAGCCGGTACCCCAGGCGTTCTCGGCGGAATAGGAGAGTGAAGGGTTGGGTAGTGCGCGGGCCTGGTCGGCGCGCGCATCGGCGGCCTCGGCCAGCGCCGCGCCGACGCGGGTGCCGGGCAGCTGGTCCAGGCGTTCAAGCAGGGTGTCATAGGAAGGGGCGGCTTGCGCCATCACCGATGCCGCCGGGGCCAGGCCCAGCAACACGGCGACGACCCGCCCGGCCGCACGCAGCGACCGAGGTGTCAGGATCGACATAGGGGGATTCCGGTTGTGAGTGAAACGGGAGCCCGCAATCGCGGGACGCGCTCAACTCACGCCCGGGGGGGACGCGTCAATTCATCCTGGGCGACCGCATAGGTCGCCGTGTCGCCGGCATTCATCCAGCGCGCCGGCAGCGGCGCACCGAAGGCGGCGAGGCTGCTGGCCGGCAGGCTCAGGTTCGAGTGGTGGCAGTGGTTGTGGCTGCAGGCACCGGCGTGCTTGCTGTCACTGTCACCCTCGGCATCGTTGGTGTTGCTTTCCACGTGCACCGCAGTGGTGTCGTGCGGTTCGACCGCGCAGGCCAGCACGTCGGCCACCGGCACGACCACGAATGCCGCCATCAGCAGCAGCATCAGGTACGTACGCAGTTGGCGGGTGATCCGGCGCATGGAAGGGAGGCTAGCAAGCGGTTTTCGCCGGATACAATATCAATGGCCGCTTCGGGAATCCGTCGGATTCTCCCGTTCAGGTGGACCGGGCGCGGGGTCGGATCCCTTTCCTCCGGAAAGGGCTCTGACCCCACCGCGTTGCCGGCCAGCGGCCGGCACTACCCGGGTCACGGCAGCTTCGCGATCACCTTGATCTCGAACTGGAACCCGTACAGCCAGGTCACACCGATGCCGGTCAGGGTCGGGTGCGGCGCCTGGCCCCAGTACTCGGGCACGATCGCCCAGGCCTTCTCGAAGTTCTTCTCCGGATCGACCAGGAACACGGTCACGTCGATCACGTCATCGAACGTGCAGCCTGCGGCAGCCAACACCACATTGAGATTCTCGAAGGCGCGGCGCACCTGCATTTCGAAGTCCGGCTCGGGCGAGCCGTCCTCGCGGCTGCCGACCTGGCCGGAGACGAACAGGAAACCGTTGGATCGGATCGCCGGCGAGTAGCGGTTGCGCTCGTACAGCGCTTGGCGGCCGGCGGGGAAAACGACATCACGCTGTGACATGGGGAAGATCCCGTGGGAGAGGACGCCATCCTCCCCGCCAGCGGTGTCTGGATAAACCGCGATGATCGGCCTAGATTGATTGCCAATTCCAAACAATCACGGCCAGCCATGGACCGTTTCGAGGCGATGCGGGCGTTTGCCCGGGTGGTGGACACTGGCAGCTTCACCCGTGCGGCGCAGACCCTGCAGATCAGCCGCACCACGGCCACCCAGCTGGTGCAGCAGCTGGAGGCACACCTGCGGCTGCGCCTGCTCAACCGCACCACGCGCCGGGTCAGCGTCACCGCCGACGGTGCGGCCTACTACCCGCGCATCGCCCGCCTGCTGGCCGAGCTGGAAGAGGTGGAGGGCGGGCTGGGTGACGCAGCCAGCCAGCCGCGCGGCCGCCTGCGGGTGGATGTGCCGGGGCCTTACGCGCGGCTGCGGCTGGTACCGGCGCTGCCGGAGTTTCAGGCGCGCTACCCGGAGATCCAGCTGGATATCGGCGTCAGTGACCGCGAGGTCGACGTCATCGCCGACAACGTCGACTGCGTGATCCGCGGCGGCACCCCGGCCGACCCGGCACTGGTCGCGCGGCCGCTGGCGGCGCTGCCGATCGGTTTCCACGCCAGCCCCGGCTATGTGAAGCGTTTCGGCGTGCCGACCGACCCGCGCGCGCTGGAAGGGCCGGACCACCACATGGTCGGCTTCCTCAGCCCGCGCAGTGGTCGCGCACGCGTGTTCAGCGCGCAACGTGGCGATGAGCGCATCGAGGTGCAGGGCCGCTACACGGTCGGTTTCGACGACGGCAACGCCTATCTGGCGGCGGCGCTGGCGGGGCTGGGCGTGGTCGCGCTGCCCAGCTACATGGCCGCGCCGCACGTGGCGCGCGGCGAATTGCTGCCGCTGCTGCAGGACTGGCAGCTTCCACCCATGCCGATGCATGTGATGTTCCCGCCGAACCGGCACATGAGCCAGCGGCTGCGGGTGTTCATCGATTGGGTGGTGGAAGCGTTGGGGTGATGCACACGCACCTGTAGAGCCGAGCCCACGCTCGGCTGCTTCTCGCTCCAACGCTCAAGGCCCGCGCTTCGCGCGTGAGCCGAGCACGGGTTCGGCTACAGGGAGGGCTTCCTGCTGCAGGCATGCGAAAATCATCGCGGCACGCAACAGGAAACATCGCCACGCATGAATCGCATCGTCGCACTGGACACCGAAACCACCGGCATCTCCCACCGCCTGGGGCACCGCGTGATCGAAATCGGCGCCGTCGAACTGATCGACGGCCAGCTCAGCGGCCGCCAGTTCCACACCTACCTGCAGCCGCAGCGCAAGGTGGACTGGGGCGCACAGCGCGTGCATGGCATCAGCGATGCAATGCTGGTGGGCAAACCGCTGTTCTCCAGCAAGGCCGCTGAACTGCTGGACTTCCTGCGCGGCAGCGAGATGGTCGCGCACAACGCCACCTTCGACGTGGGTTTCCTGGACAACGAGCTGCGCCTGGCCGGCATTCCCGGCACGCTGGCCCAGCACTGCCGCATCACCTGCAGCCTGAAGCTGGCGCGCGGGCGCTGGCCCGGCCAGGGCAACAAGTTGGACGATGTGCTGCAGCGCCTGCGCATCCCCGGCAACCGGGGCCTGCACGGTGCGCTCAAGGATGCCCATCTGCTGGCCCAGGTGATTCCGCACCTGCGCTGAGGCTTGCCCGCTGTTACATCGGCCGTAACCAGCGCTCGATCATCGCCACGCCACAGGCCACCCCGTCTTCATCGCTCATCGCCACGCCCAGGGCCGCCGCGCGTGCGCGTACTGCGTCGGCTTCTGCGAAGGTGATGGCTGCTGCCAGCGTTGCTGCATCCAGTCGCTTCGGTGACAACGGTGCCGGTGCCACGCCCAACCGACACAGGCGATCGGCCCAGAAGAACTGATCCGCAGCGAACGGCATCACCAGCGAGGGAATGCCGGCCCGGCAGGCCGAATGCGTGGTGCCGCTGCCACCGTGGTGGATGGCGAGTGCGCAACGCGGGAACAGCGCTTCGTGTGGGGTCGGCCCCAGTACGAAGACCGAATCGGGCAAGCGCATCGCAGGCAGTCCCACCCAGCCAGGAAACAGCAGCACCCGGCGTGGCGCCAGCGCCTGCAGCAGGGCCGGCAGCACGCGTTCGCGATCAAAGCCGGTCATGCTGCCGAAGCCCAGGTAGACCGGCGGCGGGCCGGCATCAAGGAAGACCCGCAGATCGGCCGGGGGCGTCCAGGGCGCATCAGGAAGCCGCCATTGGCCACAGACGATGTGGTCGGCCGGCCAGTCCGCCGGTAGCGGCAGCAGCTGCGGTGAGATGCCATAGAGCATCGGCAGGCCGGACCACAGCGCGCGGCGCGGCGATTGCCCCAACTGCTGGCGTGCCGCGTTGATCGGCCGGCGGAACTGGCGCCAGATCAGGCCGTTGACCAGCCCATAGCTGGCGCGGTTCAACCAGCCCGGCGAGCGTCCCGGTGGCAGGAACGGAGAGCGGAAGGCCCGCGTCGGGGTCAGCGGAATCATGCCGCTGCCGATGACGGGAATCCTGCGGCGTTCGCCCACGCTCATGCCGACGAAGGCCGCCAGGCCACCGGTCAGAATCGCATCGCAGCCTTCGGCGGCGGCATCGGCTTGGCGCATCCAGCTGCTGACATGCTGCAGCGCCATCCGTGCCAGGCCGGTACTGGCGGCGGCAACGCCGTTGCCACGCGAGACCAGGGCGACCACGTCGTCATGGATGTCACCCTCAAGGGCCGCGTGGGGCACATCCAGGGCCTGCGCGCTGCCCAAGGTGCCGCCATCGGCCAGTAGCGTCACCTCGTGGCCCGCGCCGATCAGCCCATGGCAGAGCATGGCCAGGGGACGTGTGTCGCCTTCGGTTCCGTAGGTCAGGGCCAGCAGCCGCATGGGAAGCTCCGCAGTGGTCCGGGCCAGTATGCCGGTTGGCGGAGTGCCCCCGGTCCTGCCGGTTCAGTCCCCGCCTGTGGGTAACTTGCGCAAGTGCTTGAACCGGTGCATAATGCGCGGCTCGCTGTGTCCGGTTTTCTACCGGGCGGCGTCCCCGGGAGCACGTCCCCGGCCGCCCAACGCCAGCGTAACCCTTTGATTCTCTTGACGTGTGGTGGGCAACCATCGAGGCCGCCGTCTCCCGGGCTACGGGCTGACAACTACTACTATCGAGGTGCGCAATGTCCCGCGTATGCCAGGTTTCCGGCAAGCGAGTGCAGACGGGTAACAACGTCTCGCACGCCAACAACAAGACCCGTCGTCGTTTCCTGCCGAATCTGCACGAGCGCCGTTTCTGGGTGGCCAGCGAGAACCGCTGGGTCAAGCTTCGTGTTTCCGCGCATGCACTGCGCACCATCGACAAGAACGGCATTGATTCCGTTCTGGCTGAGCTGCGTGCGCGCGGCGAAAAGGTCTGAGGAGTAAAGCATCATGGCAGGCAAGCGCGATAAGGTCCGTATGATTTCCTCGGCCGGTACCGGCCACTTCTACACCACGGACAAGAACAAGAAGAACACCCCGGGGAAGATGGAATTCCTGAAGTACGATCCGGTCGTGCGCAAGCACGTCCTGTACAAGGAAGGCAAGATCAAGTAATCCGCACGGATTGCTGGTCCCCGCGAAGAAACCCGCCCCTGTGGCGGGTTTTTTCATGTCTGGCATTCGGGTGGTGGGAACTTCCTGCATTGCCGTGGTGGGTGCCGACCGTTGGTCGGCACTGGGCAGTCCCTGCGCACGCTGTCGCCAATGGCACCATGCCTGGAGCGAAGGGCTGAATGCGATAAGTGATTGTTCCTACCGGTTCCGGCGCCTCGCACGGTTCAAATCGATTGGAACGACGGGCGTGGCCGTGCCCATGATGGCGAGCCGCTGCGGTTGCAGCGGTCGGGCTTGCAATCCCGAGGAATCGAGTAACGGTAAATTCGCCAGCCGCTGTCTCTGCGTGTGCAGCGGCTGGCGACCCGCTCTGCCTTATGGCGGGCGGTGCGTGGGGGCCGCGTGCCCGCCGGTTTGGTTTCCGTTGCTTGTTCCCCGGTATTGCAACCACGCATCGTCCGCCACCTTCACCGGTGGCCAGATCCGTTGAAGGAGGTTGCATGAACACCCCATCACACCGCCAGGACCTGGAACTGGGCTGGCTGCGCCTGCAGCGCATGTTGCAAGGCATCGAGGGCATGGCGCTGCTGCTGTGCGATCACCACTTGGCACTGGCCAACGGCGCACCGTCGCCGCTGCCGGAGGCGCAGCTGGAGCGGGCCGCGCAGGCCATTGCCTGCATGGCGCTCAACGGCCGCCGCCATGCCGATTCGGTACGCCAGCTGTGCGAGGTGCCGGTGCGGCACTGAGCCATTCTGTAGAGCCGAGCCCACGCTCGGCTGCTCTGCGGTCGGGCCGAAAGGCAGTCGAGCATGGCTCGACTCTACAAAGGCCGCTGGGCAGAATGGCCCATCACCTCCCGACGGGCGACACGATGCTGTTCGAGTGGTTGCTGGGTTCCTACCTGCTGCTGATCGACTGGCTGATCCGGCTGGTCGCGCTGTGCTGGATCCCCACCCGCACCACGCCGGGGGCGGCGCGCAGCTGGCTGCTGCTGGTCGGCTTCGTGCCGCTGCTGGGGCTGCCGTTGTACCTGCTGTTCGGCCACCCGTGGCTGTCGCGCGAGCGCATCCGCCGCCAGGCCGAGGCCTCGCAGGTCATCCGCGAGGAACAGGCGCTGCAGCATCGCCTGCGCTGGACACCGCAGCCGGACACCGCCAGCGCCGAAATCGTGCCGCTGGTGCAGCGCCAGGGCGATTTCATGCCGGTGCACGGCAACGCCGTCGATCTGCTGACCGACTACGACGAATCGCTGCACACGCTGATCGCCGACATCGACCAGGCCGAAGACCGGGTGCACCTGCTGTACTACCTGATGTTCGACGACGCGGTCGGCGAGGCTATCGTCGAGGCACTGCAGCGTGCGGCTGCACGGGGCGTGCAGTGCCGCGTGCTGCTGGATGCGGTGGGTGCCAAGCGCGGCCTGCGCGCCTATCGCAAGCGCCTGCAGGCGCGCGACATCGAGGTACGCGCGATGCTGCCCGGTGGCCTGCGCTGGCGCCGCAGCGGGCGCATGGATCTGCGCAACCATCGCAAGATCGCGGTGATCGACAACGAAGTGGCCTATGTCGGTTCGCAGAACCTGGCCGGCCCGCAGTTCGTGCCCGGCCACCCGAACCGCGAGCTGGTGGCGCGCGTGCGTGGCCCGGCCGTGGCGCATTTGGAAGCGGTGTTCGCCAGCGACTGGTACATGGAAACCGGCCAGCGCCTGGACGTCATCGCCGATGTGCCCGAGTGCAGCGACGACATCGCCACCCAGCTGCTGCCCAGCGGCCCGGCCTATCCGTACAGCAACGCGCGTGATGCGGTGGCGGCGCTGATCCACCTGGCACGGCGACGGCTGGTGATGGTCACGCCGTATTTCGTGCCTGACGAAGCCACGCTCAGTGCGTTGCGCATTGCGGCCTTGTCCGGCGTGCAGGTGCAGCTGATCCTCTCGGCCAGCAACAACCAGCGGCTGACGTCGTGGGCGCAGGAGGCCTACTACGACGAGCTGCTGCGCTGTGGCGTGCGCATCGCGCTGTACGAGCCGCAGTTCCTGCATGCCAAGCACATGAGCGTGGACGAGGACATCGCCGTGCTCGGCTCGATCAACATGGACATCCGCTCATTCGCGCTGAATGCCGAGATCGGCCTGGTCTGCTACGACCGCGCGCTGGTGCAGCAGCTGTGTGCGATCGAGGATGGCTACCTGCGTGAGTCGCGGCAGCTGGACCTGCAGCAGTGGCGCAGCCGCCCCACGTGGCGGCGCAGCCGCGAAGGCATCGCACGTCTGGCCGATGCGTTGATGTGAGATGGCGGCAATCGCCCGCTTCGGCAACCCGGCCCGTCATCGCCGATGGCCTACAATCGGCGCATGACTGATTCACCGCGTAATGGCGAACTGGACCTGGCAATCATCGGCGGTGGTGCGGCCGGGGTGCTGGTGGCGATCCAGGTGTTGCGCCAGGCCCAGGCGCCGCTGGCGATTGCCATCTTCGAACCCGCCTCGCAGCTGGCGCAGGGCATCGCCTATGCCACGCCGTGGCCGGAGCACCTGCTGAACGTGCCGGCGGCGAAGATGAGTGCGTTTGCCGACCAGCCTGGCGATTTCCTCGACTACCTGATGGCCGCCAACGCCTACCCGGGCGAGGCGCGCGAGGTGCTGGGCGAGCGTTACGTATGCCGCCACTACTTTGCGGCCTACCTGCAGCAGCGCCTGCAGGAGGCCGCTGCGGCCAGCCCGGCGCAGCTGCAGGTGATCGCGCAGCCGGTGCTGGGCCTGCAGCCGGATGACCATGGCTACCGGCTGACACTTGGCGATGCCCAGACGCTGCACGCCGTGCAGGCGGTGCTCGCCACCGGCAACAGCATGCGGCCGCTGCCGGTGGCCGGTGCCGAGGCACTGCCCGCCGATGATGTGATCGAGGCCTGGGACTACGACGGCGTGCGTACCCTGGCCGGTGAGCAGGCCGTGGCCATCGTCGGCTCCGGCCTGAGCATGGCCGACACCGTGCTGGCGCTGGTTGCCGCCGGCCACACCGGCCCGCTGCACGTGATCTCGCGCCATGGCCTGCTGCCGCTTCCGCATGCGCATGGTGGCCTGCCCACGTTCGACCCGGCTGCGCTGCTGCCGATGAGCCTGCGCCAGCGCCTGCGCGCGTTGCGCGGGTTCGCTCGCCAGGCGCAGGCCGACGGGCTGCCGTGGCAGGGCGTGATGGACCGCATCCGTCCGCATGGACAGGCGCTGTGGTGCAGCCTCGACGCGGCCGACCAGCGCCGCTTCCTGCGCCATGTGGTGCGCTACTGGGACGTGCATCGCCACCGCATCGCCGAAGAGGTCGACGCACAGCTGCAGGCGCTGATCGAAAGCGGCCAACTGCGCATTCACCGGTCCCGCCTGCAACGCGTCGGCCGCGAAGGCGATGCCCTGCGGCTGTCGGGTCGCGATGCCAACGGCAATGAACAGCACTGGACGATCGGCGGCGTGGTCAACGCCACCGGCGTGGAAACCCGCGCCAATGCGCTGCGCAATCCGTTGCTGCAGCAGCTGCAGGCCGAGGGCCTGGCACGCCCCGGCCCGCATGGGCTGGGCCTGGACAGCACGGTGCCGGGCGACCGCCTGCGTGCTGCCGGTGGCCAGCCGCAGGCACGGCTGGGCGTGCTCGGCAGCCTGCGCATCGGCAGCCTGTGGGAAAGCCTGGCGGTGCCTGAACTGCGTCAGCAGGCGCAGGCGCTGGCCAGCCAGGTGGTCGCAGGAGCCGCGACGGCGATGCCGTAAAATGGAGGCATGGATGTCTCCCACCTGCTTGATGGCCTGAACCCGGCCCAGCGCGAAGCCGTCTCCGCTCCCCCCGGCCACCACCTGGTGCTGGCCGGTGCCGGTTCCGGCAAGACCCGCGTACTCACCCACCGCATCGCTTGGCTGCATGAAGTCGATGGCGTGCCGACCCACGGCATTTTCGCGGTGACCTTCACCAACAAGGCGGCCGGCGAAATGCGCCACCGCATCGACGCCCAGCTGCCCCATGGCAGCCGTGGCATGTGGATCGGTACCTTCCACGGACTGGCCAACCGCCTGCTGCGCCTGCACTGGCAGGACGCCAAGCTGCCAGAAGGCTTCCAGGTGATGGACTCGGACGACCAGCTGCGGCTGGTCAAGCGCGTGGTGCAGGCGCTGGAGCTGGACGACGGCAAGTACCCGCCCAAGCAGATCGCGTGGTGGATCAACGCGCAGAAGGACGAAGGCCGCCGCCCGCAGCACATCCAGCCCGAACCGCACGATGCGTGGCTGGAAACCATGCGCCAGGCCTACATCGAGTACCAGGCACGCTGCGACCGCGCCGGCCTGGTCGACTTCGCCGAGCTGCTGCTGCGCGCGCATGAACTGCTGCGCGACAACCCGGCCCTGCTGGCGCATTACCGCGCGCGCTTCCGCGAAATCCTGGTGGACGAGTTCCAGGACACCAACGCCATCCAGTACGCCTTCGTGCGCGTGCTGGCCGGCGATTCCGGCCACGTGTTCGTGGTCGGCGACGATGACCAGGCCATCTACGGCTGGCGCGGTGCCAAGGTCGAGAACGTGCAGGGCTTCCTGCGCGACTTCCCGGGCGCACAGACCATCCGCCTGGAGCAGAACTACCGCTCCACCGCCAACATCCTCGGCGCCGCCAACGCGGTGATCGCGCACAACCCGGATCGCATCGGCAAGCAGCTGTGGACCGACAGCGGCGACGGCGAGCCGATCGACCTGTATGCGGCGTACAACGAGATGGACGAGGCGCGCTACATCGTCGAGCGCGCCCGCCAGTGGGTGCGCGACGGTGGCAGCTACACCGAAGTGGCCGTGCTCTACCGCAGCAACGCGCAGTCGCGCGCGCTGGAAGAAGCGCTGCTGAGCGAACAGGTGCCGTACCGCGTGTATGGCGGCATGCGCTTCTTCGAGCGCGCCGAAATCAAGGATGCGCTGGCCTACCTGCGCCTGCTGTCCAACCGCAACGATGACGCCGCCTTCGAGCGCGCGGTCAACACCCCGACACGTGGCATCGGCGACCGCACGCTGGACGAAGTGCGCCGCGAGGCGCGCGCGCAGGGCATTTCGTTGTGGGAAGCGACCATGCTGGTCACCCAGGGCAACGCGCTGGCCGCACGCGCGCGCAATGCGCTGGCCGGCTTCCTGGGGCTGGTCAACGAGCTGCAGGCGCAGACCGTGCACATGACCCTGGCCGAGCGCGTGGACCACGTGCTGGCCCGCTCGCAGCTGCGCGAGCACTGGAGCAAGGAAAGCCGCAACGCGCTGGACTCGGAATCGCGCACCGACAACCTCGACGAACTGGTCTCGGTCGCCTCGCGCTTCGTGCGCCGCGCCGACGACATCGAGGAAGTGGGCGAGGACATGGACGAGCTGGTCGCGTTCCTGGCCTATGCCGCGCTGGAGGCCGGTGAAGGCCAGGCGCAGGCGGGCGAGGACGGCGTGCAGCTGATGACCCTGCACTCGGCCAAGGGCCTGGAATTCCCGCTGGTGTTCCTGGCCGGCCTGGAGGAAGGCCTGTTCCCCAGCGCACGTTCGCTGGAGGAAAGTGGGCGTCTGGAAGAAGAGCGTCGGCTGGCCTACGTGGGCATTACCCGCGCGCGCCAGAAACTGGTGCTGAGCTATGCCGAATCGCGCCGCATCCACGGCCAGGACAACTACAGCCTGCCGTCGCGCTTCCTGCGCGAGATCCCGCGTGAACTGCTGCACGAAGTGCGCCCCAAGGTGCAGGTCTCGCGACCGGCCTCGATGGGCGCCAGCCGAGTGATGGGTCATGCCTCGATCGAGGCGCCGCCGATCAAGCTCGGCGCGCTGGTTACCCATCCCAAGTTCGGCGAAGGCATGGTGACCGACTACGAAGGCAGCGGCGCGCACGCCCGCGTGCAGGTCGAATTCGCCGACGCCGGCAGCAAGTGGCTGGTGATGGCCTACGCCAACCTGACGGTGATCTGATCACCGCCGAGGGGTCGGATCCCTTTCCGTTGGAAAAGGGATCCGACCCCGATTAGGCTGCGCTCATGACCCGCAACGTGCTCTTCCTCTGCAGCCAGAACCGCCTGCGCAGCCCCACCGCCGAGCAGGTCTTCGCCGATTGGCCGGGCATCGAGACCGCCTCAGCCGGGTTGCTGGCCGACGCCGAGGAAGTGCTCAGCCCCGAGCTGCTGCAGTGGGCCGACCTGGTGTTCGTGATGGAGAAGGCGCACCGCAACCGGCTGTCCAGCCGCTACAAGCCGTGGCTGAAGGAGAAGCGAGTGATCTGCCTGGATATCCCGGATGACTACGAGTACATGGACCCGGTGCTGGTGGAGCTGCTCAAGCGCAAGGTGACCCCGTACCTGCGCTGACGGGCTGTTGTAGAGCCGAGCCCATGCTCGGCTGCTTCTGGCGGGAAAAGCAGCCGAGCATGGGCTCGGCTCTACAATAGGCGGCACTTCTTCCAGGAACGTCCCATGACCGAACCCGCGCTGCACGTCACCGTGACGTTGAATGCCCGGCTGCAGCCCGAACATCGCCACGAACTGTTCGAGGACCCACTCGATGCGCTGCTGCAGGCGGCCAATGTCGGCGAGATCACCGGCGGCGGCACGGCGATGTCCGATCTGGGTGAGGTCGAATACGGCGATATCGAAGTGGCGCTGGTCGATGCCGATGGCGTGCCCAAGCTGATCGACCTGCTGGAGCAGCTGGGTGCGCCGAAGGGGTCGAAGATCCAGGGGGCAGGCGAAGCCGATCGCAGCTTCGGCGTGACCGCGGGCCTGGGCATCTACCTGGATGGCCTGAACCTGCCGGACGAGGTCTACGAACAGTGCGATTCCAACCACGTGTTCGAGCAGCTGTCCGAGCGCATTGATGGCCTTGGCGAGATCTGCAGCTGGTGGCAGGGCCCGAGCGAGACCGCGCTGTACATGTACGGCCAATCGTTCGAGGCGATGCGCGATGCGATCGCTGAGTTCGTGGGCAGCTACCCCCTGTGCCAGAACGCACGCGTGGTGCAGATCGCCTGAGGGCGGAAAATGTGGAGCCGAGTCATGCTCGGCTCATGCATCCGAAGCCGAGCATGGGCTCGGCTCTACAGAAGGGGGGCGGGCAAGCGGGTGGCGCGCACGGGCCGCTGCACGGCGCCGGATTGATCCTGCTCAAGGCGCCGCCTCCACATCCGGTGTGTAATGGTGTTGTTCCCATCTGGCAGACCGCCACGGAGCCCTACCATGTACAAGCGCATCCTGATTGCCACTGACGGGTCCGAGCTGGCCGACAAGGGCCTGGCCAAGGGCCTGGAGCTGGCCAAGGACCTCAATGCCGAGGTCGATATCGTGACCGTGTCCGAGCCGTGGGCCGTGGGCATGTATGACGCCATGGGCTGGAGCGTGGGCTACATGAACAGCCCGGAATACAAGGCTGACCGCGAGGAAGGCGCGCAGAAGGTGCTGCAGCCGGCGCTGGCCAAGGCCGCCGAGCAGGGCATCACGGCCAACCCGGTGCACGTGCTGGACCGCTACGCGGCCGACGGCATCATCGAGACGGCGGCCGAGCGCAACAGCGACCTGATCGTGATGACCTCGCACGGCCGCCGTGGCGTGACCCGTGTACTGCTGGGCAGCCAGACTGCCGAGGTGCTGGCGCGCAGCACGCTGCCGGTACTGGTCATCCGCTGATCCATACCCGCTGATTGAAGCGTTCCCCGGGGAGGGGACCCGACGCCGGTGCGCAGGATGCGTGCCGGCGTTGTTTTTTGTAGGGGGCTGGGGTGAATCCACGCATGGCGTGGATCTACTGGATCGCAGGGATCCGACCCGGTCACCTCACCAGCTGTACAGCTTCCAGTAGACCGGCGACACGCCATCCTTGTCGTTGTCGAATCGGCCATCGCCGTTCTTGTCGTACATGTAGAACGGGGCACCGCGCGACGGGGTCACCTTGACCATGCGCAGCTGGCCGGACACACGGTATTCCTCGATGACATCGCCGTTGTCCATGGTACGCCTGGACACATCCGCGCCCTTGACGTCCACCGGGGGAGCACCCGCGCCACCCATGCTGGCGCAGCCAGCGAGCAGGAGCAGGGAAGCCAGCATCAGGGTCTTCATCGGCGGGGGCCTTTGCCTGGAAAGAGCCCTGATTATGCCCCATCGCGGTGTGCGCGCCGTGTCGCCGCGGTGCAGGCACGGGCGCGTAGAATCGGCGCATGAGCAGATTAGTCCTGATCGACGGGTCCAGTTACCTGTACCGCGCGTTCCACGCGCTGCCGCCCCTGTCCAATGCACAGGGTGAACCCACCGGCGCGCTGTTCGGCGTGGTCAACATGCTGCGTTCGACGCTGAAGGAACGCCCGGCCTACGTCGCGTTCGTGGTCGATGCGCCCGGCAAGACCTTCCGTGATGACCTGTACGACCAGTACAAGGCCAACCGCCCGCCGATGCCCGATGAACTGCGCAGCCAGGTCGAGCCGATGTGCCGCATCGTCGAAGCGCTGGGCATCAGCATCCTGCGCATCCCCGGCGTGGAAGCCGACGATGTGATCGGCACGCTTGCGCTGCAGGGCCTGGCGCAGGACCTGAAGGTGACCATCTCCACCGGCGACAAGGACTTCGCCCAGCTGGTGCGGCCGGGCATCGAGCTGGTCAACACCATGACCGGCAGCCGCATGGATTCCGACGCGGCGGTGATGGACAAGTTCGGCGTGCGCGCCGATCAGATCATCGACCTGCTGGCGCTGATGGGCGACGCGGTCGACAACGTGCCGGGCGTGGAGAAGTGCGGGCCGAAGACCGCCGCCAAGTGGCTGGCCGAGTACCAGCACCTGGACGGGGTGATGGCGGCCGCGCCGACCATGAAGGGCAAGATCGGCGAGAACCTGCGCGCTGCACTGGAACGCCTGCCGCTGAACCGCGAGTTGGTGACGATCCGCACCGATGTGGAACTGGAGGCCAGCCCGACCACGCTGGCGCTGCGCGAGCAGGATGTGCCGGCGCTGACCGAGCTGTATACGCGTTACGGTTTCACCCAGGCCCTGAAGGAGCTGGGCGCGCCTGTGCCGGCACCGGTGGCTGCCAGCGAGGCGACCCCGAGCCTGCGCGGCACTGCGGCCGGCTTCGCGCGTGGCAGCGTCGAGGCGCCCGCCGCCGGCACGCTGGATCCGGCACTGTCCGCGCCGGGTGAATACGAGACCGTGCTGACCAGCGGGCAGCTGCAGGCCTGGGTCGAACGCCTGCAGCAGGCCGATCTGATCAGCTTCGATACCGAGACCGACGCGCTGGACGCGATGCGCGCGCGCCTGGTGGGCATCAGCCTGGCCGTCGAGCCGGGCAGGGCGGCGTACATTCCGGTCGGCCACGATTACCCGGGTGCGCCGGCCCAGCTGCCGATGCAGCAGGTGCTGGACGCACTGCGCCCGGCGCTGCAGGACCCAACGAAAAAGAAGCTGGGCCAGCACGGCAAGTACGACCTGCATGTGCTGCGCCGCCACGGCGTGGCGGTGCAGGGCTACCACGATGACACCATGCTCGAGAGCTTCGTGCTCAATTCCACCGCCACCCGCCACGACATGGATTCGCTGGCCCTGCGTTACCTGGGCTACAGCACCATCAAGTTCGAGGACGTGGCCGGCAAGGGCGCCAAGCAGATCCCGTTCTCGCAGGTAGGCATCGACGAAGCCAGCCGCTATGCGGCCGAAGACGCCGACATCACCCTGCGCCTGCACCACGCGTTGCAGCCGCAGCTGCTGGCCGAGCCGGCGCTGGACAGCGTGTACCGCACCATCGAGATGCCGCTGGTGCCGGTGCTGACCACGATCGAAGCCAACGGCGTGCGGATCGACACCGACGAACTTCGCCGCCAGAGCCAGGACCTGTCCTCGCGCATGCTGGCCGCGCAGCAGAAGGCCACCGAGCTGGCCGGCCGCAGCTTCAACCTCGATTCGCCCAAGCAGCTGCAGGCGGTGCTGTTCGACGAGCTGAAGCTGCCGGCAGTGGTGAAGACCCCGAAGGGCCAGCCCAGCACCAACGAAGAGGCGCTGGAAGCGATTGCCGACCAGCACGAACTGCCGCGGGTGATCCTCGACTACCGCGGGTTGGCCAAGCTGCGCAGCACCTACACCGACAAGCTGCCGGAGATGGTCAATCCGGACACGGGTCGGGTGCACACCAGCTACCACCAGTCCGGCGCCGCTACCGGCCGCCTGTCCTCGTCGGACCCGAACCTGCAGAACATCCCGATCCGCACCGAGGACGGCCGCCGCATCCGTCGCGCGTTCGTGGCGCCGGAAGGCTGCCAGCTTCTGGCCGCTGACTATTCGCAGATCGAGCTGCGGATCATGGCGCACCTGTCCGAGGATCCGGGCCTGGTGCGCGCCTTCGAGCAGGGCGCCGACGTGCACCGTGCCACCGCCGCCGAGGTGTTCGGGCGCACGCTGGAGGAGGTGACCCCGAACGAGCGCCGCGCCGCCAAGGCGATCAACTTCGGCCTGATGTACGGCATGAGCGCCTTCGGCCTGGCCCGCAACCTGGGCATCGACCGGGGCCAGGCGCAGGACTATGTGGCGCTGTACTTCAGCCGCTACCCGGGCGTGCGCGACTTCATGGAGCGGATGCGCCAGCAGGCCCGTGACCAGGGCTATGTGGAAACCCTGTTCGGCCGCCGCCTGTACCTGAACGACATCCACGCCCGCAACCAGGGCCTGCGTGCCGGGGCCGAGCGCGCCGCGATCAACGCGCCGATGCAGGGCACCGCCGCCGACATCATCAAGCGTGCAATGGTGAATGTGGACCAGTGGCTGCGCGACAGCGGGGCACCGGCACGGATGATCCTGCAGGTGCACGATGAACTGGTGTTCGAAACCGAAAGCAGTTTCGTGGAAGACTTGCGTTTGCAGGTGGTGGAGCGCATGTCGCAAGCGGCCAAGCTGCGGGTGCCTCTGGTGGTCGACACGGGCGTCGGCAACAACTGGGACGAAGCGCACTGACGGCATTTCAGGCCGAAAACGACGTGAATGTGTTCATGAGTCGGGGGTTTCTGACTCGACCATGAATGTTGCCCCGATTGAATTTCATTAAATGGGGCCCCTTCACGAACCGTTAGTGTTCGGAGTGCTTCTATAACTCCCGACAGGCGCAATGCCTGTTGTGGATCTCTCCCATCCCCTGGAGCAGATCTCGGAACGGGGACTCCTCCCCAAGTGCCCGTTCCCCGGCCCCGTTGACCTCCCCCTGGTCAGCGGGGCTTTTTATTTGTGTCGCCGGAACCTCGGATGGGGTCAGATCCCTTTGCCCGACGGGCAAAGGGATCTGACCCCAGGTGCTAGGCTGGGCCACCGCTCCGCAGGGGAAGACGATGCCCGATCTGTTCGCACTGGCGATGCCGTGGTGGGAATTCATCCTGCGCGCGGTGGTGGTCTATGTGGTGGTGCTGGGCATGGTCCGGCTGGGCGGCAAGCGGGCTCTGGGGCAGATCACGCCCTTCGACGTGCTGCTGATCGTGCTGCTGGGCAACGCGGTGCAGAACGCGCTGCTGGGCACTGACACCTCGCTGGGCGGTGGCCTGCTGCTGGCGGCCACCCTGATCGTGCTGAACTATGGGGTGGGCTGGTTGACCACCCGGAATCGGCGCATGGAGCGGATGATCGAAGGAGAGCCCACCGTGATCGCGCGTGATGGCCGGCTGTTGGAGGGCGTTCTCCGCCGCGAACTGATCAGCCGTGCAGATTTCGACGCCGCGCTGCGCCAGCAGGGCGGGCTGCAGATCGAGGACGTGAAGATCGCCCTGCTGGAGACGACCGGGCACATCACGATCATCGCGCGGAAGAGCACCTGACGTGTAGCGCCGAGCCCAGGGCCGGCACGACCAGGCCGCCCCTCACAGCCAGTCGCGTGGCACCAGGTAGTCGGCCAGGCGCGATTCGGCACTGCCGGGTTCAGGCGAGAAGCCGTATTCCCAGCGCACCCGCGGCGGCAGGCTCATCAGGATGCTTTCGCTGCGGCCACCGCTCTGCAGCCCGAACAGGGTGCCGCGGTCGTAGACCAGGTTGAATTCCACGTAGCGGCCGCGGCGGTACAGCTGGAACTCGCGTTCGCGTTCGCCATGCGGGGTGTCCTTGCGCTGCTGCACGATCGGCAGGTACGCATCGAGGAAGCCGTCGCCGACCGCGCGCAGATAATCGAAATCGCGCTCGAAATCGCCGTGCAGGTCGTCGAAGAACAGACCGCCGACGCCGCGCGTTTCGTTGCGATGACGCAGGAAGAAGTATTCGTCGCACCAGCGCTTGTGCGCGGCGTAGCGTTCGTCGCCGAACGGCGCACACAGATCGCGTGCGACCCGGTGCCAGTGCTGCACGTCCTCGTCGAACGGATAGAACGGGGTCAGGTCGAAGCCGCCGCCGAACCAGCTGGCTACCACTTCACCGTCGCGCTGCGCCTGGAAGAAGCGCACGTTGGCATGGGTGGTCGGCACGTACGGGTTGAGCGGGTGGAACACCAGCGACACGCCGGTGGCGCGCCAGGAGGCGCCCGCCAGTTCCGGGCGGTTGGCCGAGGCCGACGGCGGCAGGCGGCTGCCAGCGACGTCGGAGAAGCCGATGCCGGCCTGCTCGAACACCGCACCGTCGCGCAGCACGCGGGTACGCCCGCCACCGCCCTCGGCACGCTGCCACAGGTCTTCCTGGAAGCGGGCCCGGCCATCGACGGCCTCGATCGCCGCACAGATGCGGTCCTGCAGCTCGGTGAGGTAGGCGCGAACGCGCTCGAATTCGTTCATGGCGCGTACTTTACCGCAGGGCCCGGCCAACGCTGCGGACAGGCCCTGGCAGGCTCAGCGCTTGCGATTGGAAGTGCGCGGCGCCGGAGCGTCCTCGGCCGTCGCTTCGTCCACCGCCTCCTGCAGGACGCGACCCAGCTCCAGGGCGCTCCAGTTTCCGGTGTCCAGCACATCGCAGGCGACGTGGCGCCCGCTGCGGTCGGCGGCGCACAGCCGCTCCAGCGTCGCATGGGCGTCGACGTCGCTGCTGCGGCCCTGCGCTGCGACCAGGTTCTCGCAGCCCTCGCGCACGCCGGCACGGCACACGGTGGTGTAGTGCTCTGCCGCCTGTCGCCACTGCCCGGACAGCGCAAGACGGTTGCCAAGAATGTTGCAGCCCTGCAGCTTGCCCTGCGCGCAGCAGGCTTCGGCACCGCCGCTGGCCAGCGCCTGCGGGCAGTCCTGCGGCAGCGGCAGCACCGTGTAGTGTTTCGGCGGGCTGCAGGTGCTCGCGCCCCCGCCGGTCGGCACGAACACCTGGAAGCGTGTCCACGTGTCCAGGCCCAGCAGCTGGCCGCCGGGCAACGGCCGCAGCACGAAGTCGCCGCCCTTGTCGTGGCGGATGCGGACGTCGCCGTCTTCGACACGGGCACGCAGCTGGCTGTCCCAGCCGATGCCGACCCGTCCTGCATCGCCGAAGTCCAGCGTATCCACCAGGCCACCTGCGGCGCGGAAGGTGCCGCAGGGCAGCGCCGTAGCCGGCTGCGGCCGCAACGAGGCGCCCAGCGCCTGCAACGCAGGCAGGCGCTCACAGGCGGCGCTGTCATTGCCGGGCGCGCACGCTGTGGCCAGTGCCTGCACCGCCTGCAATGGGTCGCCGGATTCCCACGAGAGCTCGGCCACGCGGCTGCAGAAGCCGCCATGGCCGACCTGCTGGCACAACTGCAACAGCTGCTGGCGCTGCGCGGCCGGCACCACCACCGGCGTGGAGGGTGACAGCACGGAGCTCACGGCTTCGACCATCGCCGCACCCATCGCGGCCTTGACGATCTGCTCCTGCAGCGCCGGATCCGCTTCCAGCGCCGCTGCACAGGCCGGTGTCTCGTTGCTGAAGCCGCCATTCCGGCACGGCACAGGCAGTTCGATGCCGGCCAGTGCGGTATCGAGGATGGCCTGTTGCTGCGCCTCATCCGGCGTGGCCGGCGCCCTGGCCTCGTCATGCCAGCGATCGGCCAGCTGCAGGCACATGCCGGGCACGCCTTCCCGGCACGCCGCTGCCAGCGCGGTGGGGGTCGCCTCGTGGCGGTTGTCCAGGCAGGCCGCCGCATCGGCCAGGCAGCTGCCCGCAGCCGGCGCGGCGGCTGCGGCGCACTGTGCAGGGGCCTGCAGGCTGTAGACCGTGCCGTCCACCTCGAGGGTGCGGCCACGGTCGCGCACCTGCAGCGCGCTGGGCAGGCCATATTCCAGATTCACCAGCTGCAGCTTGCCTTCGATCTGCTGGAACGCGACCGGGGTCGGTGCGCTGCCGAAGTGCTTCTGCTCGCCACGGTTGGATGAGCTGACGCGCAGCGTGCTGCTGCCTTCGTCGGCCTTGAACAGGCCGCATTGCGGTGACTGTGCCGCGGCCACCGGCGTGGCCAGCAGCAACGCCCAGGCCAGCCAGTGGCGGTACGGTGCGAGTGAGAGCATGTCGTCTCCTTGACGATCAAAGGCAAAACGCCGGGTGCTGCCGGAGGCCCTGGCCCACGCCCGGAAGAACTCAGTGGAAGCGCGCGTGCACGTCGGGGCGCAGCAGGCGCCAGGCCAGCCAGCCCTGCAGGCCGAGAAGCACGAACGACATGCCGACCACGGTCAGCGTGATCAGCCAGCGTTTCAGCTGCAGTTCCTGCAGCAGGGCCGGGTCATCGGCCAGCAACGGAATGAAGTCGCCCATGAACAGGTCCAGCCACCAGGCGGCTGCGAAGTTGGTCAGGGCACTCAGCAGCAGCAGTACCACGAAGCTCCACAGGCCCCAGCGACGTTCACGCAGCAGTCCCCAACTGGACACGGTCGAGGCCAGGCACAACAGCGCGACGATCATTGACGCGGCCACCGGGTGCGCCAGCAGCCAGACCAGGCTGTGCATCTGCTGGAGCTGCACTTCACCTTCCACCAGGTGCCACAGCGCGAGGTTCTGCAGCGGCCACAGCACCAGTCCCTGCAGCACGAAGTAGATCGTCAGCAGCAGTGACAGCCAGAACGAAGCCTGTGCGACCGGGCGCACCCAGGCGTGATAGGCCGGGGAAAGCGGCGAGGGGATCGACGGGATCGACATTGACATCCGATGTCCTTGCAGTCGGCGCCCGCCTGCTCAGCGGGCCGTCGCCCGGGTGGCGACGGCCGGCAGGATATGGTGTTCGCTCAAGGGTGCCAAGGGCAGGCCATGCGGCGGTTGCAGCGGCACCCAGGCCAGTTCGGCAATTTCGGCGCGCGCCTGCGGCGCACCGTCCACCTGCACCCACCACGCCTGTGCCTGCACGCGGTGGCCGGGCTCGTTCACAGCCCAGTCCTCGAACGTGCCCAGCGCGATGGCGGCATCGGCGCGCAGCTGCACGCCCAGTTCCTCGTCCAGCTCGCGGGCCAGCGCCTGCAGGGGCGCCTCGCCGGGTTCGGGCTTGCCACCGGGCTGGATGAAGCGGCGCGCACCCTGCTTGCGCACCACCAGCGCCCGGCCGCGGTCATCCAGGATGACCGCAGCCACGATCCGGATCGTGGCTGCGGCATTGCTCACTTCAGGTTCTGCTCGAACAGCTTGAGGATGCGCTTGTACTGGTCCAGCCAGGAATCGGCACGCACATAGCCGTGGCGTTCCAGCGGGTACGGGGCGATCGACCAGTTGTCCTTGTGCAGTTCGATCAGGCGCTGGGTGAGGTTCACCGAGTCCTGGAAGAACACGTTGTCATCCATCATGCCGTGGGCGATCAGAAGGTTGTCCTGCAGGTTCTGTGCGTACTCGATCGGCGAGGACACGCGGTACGCCTCCGGGTCGATGTCCGGGGTGTTGAGGATGTTGCTGGTGTAGCCGTGGTTGTAGTTGTGCCAGTCCACCACCGGGCGCAGCGCGGCGCCGGCCTTGAAGGTGCCCGGCGCACGGAACAGCGCCATGAAGGTCATGAAGCCGCCATAGGAACCGCCGTAGATGCCGGCGTGGTCGCGGTCACCCTGCTGGGTGTCGACCAGCCAGTCCAGGCCGTCCTTGTAGTCTTCCAGTTCCGGGTGGCCCATGTTGCGGTAGATGGCCGTGCGCCAGTCGCGGCCGTAGCCCTCGCTGCCGCGGTAGTCCATGTCCAGCACGATGTAGCCCTTCTGCACCAGCAGGTTGTGGAACATCTGCTCGCGGAAATAGGCCGGGTAGCGCTGGTGCACGTTCTGCAGGTAGCCGGCGCCGTGCACGAACATCACGATCGGGTACTTGCGGCCCGGTTCCTTGTTCTCCGGTTCGTAGTACTTGGCCCAGACCACGCCGGCACCATGCTTGGACGGCACTGCCACCAGCTTCGGCTGGATCCACTGGCGTGCCTTGTAGTCGGCGGTGCGGGTGTCGGTCAGCACGCGCGCCTGGCCACCGGCACTGGGCAGCACCGCCAACTGCGGCGGCAGGTAGGCGCCGGAGTAGCGCACCAGCAGCTGCTGGCCGTCCGGCGACAGCGAGAAGTCTTCCACGCCGTTGAGGCTGGTCAGCTCGCGCACCTGGCGGTTGCCGGTGTCGACCGCGCAGACTTCGTAATCATGCGGCGCCTGCTGGTTGCACAGGAAGTAGAAGCCCTTGCCATCGGCCGACGGCACCGGTGCCGAGGTTTCCCACTTGCCGCTGGTCAGCGCCTGCGGCTTGGCGGTGCCGGCCTGGGTGTACAGGTGCGAGAAGCCCGATTCCTCGGACAACAGCCACAGCGTGCGGCCATCGGCCATCCAGCCGAAATCGTTGAAGCCCCAGTTGATCCAGGCGTTGTCGGTCAGGCGGTGGCGGTTCTGCACGCGGCCGTCGGCAGCATTGACGCTGATGATCCAGCGGTCCTTGTTGTCGTTGGCGCGCAGCATCACCGCGGCCTGCTGGCCGTCGGCGCTCCAGCGGATGCCGCCGCCCATGAAGTCGCTCATCACCTGCACGCTGCGCTCGCCCTTCAGCGCATCCTTGCCGGCCTTGCGGCGCAGTTCGGCCAGCGGGTCGGTGCTGATGCCCGGCAGGCCGGACAGCGAGACCTTCTCGGCCTTGCCGGTGCGCACATCCACGTACCACAGGGTGTGTGGCTCGAAGCCGTTACGGCCGACGCGGGTGCGGGTGTCCTCGGTTTCCTCGTAGCCCGACTCGGTCACGTACAGCGGCATCTTGCTGGTGCGGCCGTCGTCGAAGTCCTTCGGCTTGGTCACCACGATCAGGTGGGTCAGGTCCGGCGACAGCACGCTGTCACCGATCTCGACGTCGGCGCCCAGGTAGACCGGGCCCGGTGCGCGGGTCGGATCCGCCTGGCGCCAGCGCTGGTCCTGGTCCTTCAATGCCTCGCGCTGCTCGCGGTCGCGGCGCAGGGTTTCCAGCGTGCGCAGCTGCTGGTCGCGGAGCACGTCGGCCTTCGGCGGCGTGCGCGGGTCCTTCTCGGCCTTCAGGCTGGCCACCTGCTGCACGCCGCTGGCGGCGGTCCAGTGGAACCAGTTCTGGCCGACGCGCCAGATCACGCCGTTGTCGGCCGCGAAGTTCACATTGCCCGCGCGCTCGTTGCTGCGGGTCAGCTGGGTCAGCGCGCCACTGCGCAGGTCGCGCACGAACACATCGCCATTGCGCACGAAGGCGCTGCGGCTGCGGCTGCGGTCGTAGACCGGATCGGCGACGTCCAGGGTACCGCGCTGGTCATCGGCCACCTGCGCGGCCACGCCGCCGGCCACCGGCTGGCGGAAGGTGTCGCGCACCGGGCTGCCGTTGCGCTTGAGCTGGTATTCCACCTGCTGGCTGTTCCACGACCACCAGGCCTTCTCGACCGGCGGACCGATCCAGTCCGGGTCGGCCATGGCCTGTTCGATGGTGATCGGCGTCGGCGCGGCATGCGCGGCCGGTGCGGCCAGCACGGCCGACAGCAGGAGGGACAGGGGCAGCACTCGGGACATGGGCGGACGGCACCAGAAGAGGAAACCGGGCAAGGGTAGCAGCCGTCCGGGCCGGGGGCAGGGGCCACAGGTCATGGCAGCGGCATTGGCAAAGTGGCGCAACCGGTTGCCGTGGTCGCGCATCCATTCTCCTGAACCCGCATCATCCACCGAACAGGAGCCCGACCATGCAGGAACTGATCCCGATCACCCTCTTCATCTGCATCGCCTACGCGATCCATGCCATTGCCGATGCGCGCGCGCGCAGCAAGCTGGTGGCCCCGCACGTACCGGAGGAAGTGATCCGCTCGCTGGCTGTGCTGGAAGAAGAGCGCCGCCGCCAGGGTGCGTTGCGCTGGGGCATCAGCCTGGTCTGCCTGGCCCTGGCCCTGGCCCTGCTGGAAGCCATCGGGGCCCGTGACCTGACCTTTGGCGCCGCTGCCGCGCTGGTCGGCAGTGCCGGCCTCGGCCAGCTGCTGGCCTGGCACTTCACCCGGCCTGCCGCGCGCAAGGGCTGAGGCAGGCATGCCACGGGCACAGGGGGCGCCCCGCGCATGAGCCTGCTGGGCGAAGCGCTGTCGGCACTGCGGGGCCGTCGCCGCGAGGATACGGCGGCGACGGCGGCCCCCGCCAAAGCGCTGGACGCGGACCAGGCCCTGGTGCGGGCCATCATCGATGGCTCGCAGTCGGCCTTCGCGCAGCTGGTGCAGGCCCACCAGCGCACCTGCGCGCATGTGATCGGACGCATGGTGGGCGACCGCGACCAGGTCGCCGACCTGCTGCAGGAAACTTTCCTTGCCGTGTTCCGCCAGCTGCATCGGTTTCGTTTTGAATGCTCGCTGCGCACCTGGGTCTCAAGGGTGGCCTACACCACGGCGTTGCAGCACCTGCGCCGGCGGCGACTGGAAGCGCAGTGGATGGTGGCGGTGGAGGCGCCGGAGGAACTGGGCATCGGCGATGAAGGCCCCGGGCCGGCCGAGTTGAGCGAGGCGCTGCAGGCCGGGCGCCAGCTCGGCGCGGCACTGGAACGGCTGAGTCCGCCGCAGCGCCTGATCGTCGGCCTGCATTACCTGGAGGATTTCGATCTGGCCGAGATCGAACAGGTGACCGGGCTGGCGCGCGGTACCATCAAGAGCCATCTGCACCGCGCGCGCCAGATCCTGAAGCAGGAACTGACGCGGCATGCCACCGCCGGAGAGCTGCTGTGAATCCACCGACCGACCCTCGCGATGCGGAAGCGCGCGCGCTGGCACAGGCGTTGCGTGAGCAGGCACAGCAGGAAGACACGCCGGATGTGAGCGAGGCGCTGCAGAAGCGCATTGCCGCTGAGTCGCGCGACGGTGGCGTGGGTTATGTGGTGGTGCAGGTGCTGTTGTTTGGCGCCCTGCTGGCTGCGGCGGCCTGGTATTTCTGGCACTGAGGCACCCGCCGGGCAAGGGGCCGCTCCAATCGCGGTGGGTAGAGGCCGACCTGGGTCGGCGTTTGGGCGTGTGTGCCAACCAAGGTTGGCAGCTACCAGAACGGTTGACCCCTGCGACAAAGTGAAGCAGCGCGTCACCCGGTCGCATCCCGTTTTAACGAAATCCTCCTAAAGTGGTCCGGTATCCCACCGGTCGCAGGCAGGAGGCGTCCCTTGGACGCGTTGTTGTTGTCCCGGATCCAGTTCGGATTCGTCATCAGTTTCCACGTGCTGTTCCCCGCCTTCACCATCGGTACGGCCAGCTGGCTGGCCTTCATCGAGTGGCGCTGGCTGCGCACGAGGCTGCCCGTGTGGCGCGAGCTGTACTTCTTCTGGCAGAAGATCTTCGCGGTGTCGTTCGGCATGGGCGTGGTCAGCGGCATCGTCATGGCCTTCCAGTTCGGTACCAACTGGCCGCGGCTGAGCGAGGTGGCCGGCACGGTCATCGGCCCGCTGCTGACCTACGAGGTGCTGACCGCGTTCTTCCTCGAAGCCAGCTTCCTCGGCGTGATGATGTTCGGCTGGGGCCGGGTCTCGCCGCGCCTGCATTTCCTGTCCACCTGCATGGTTGCGCTGGGCACGCTGTTCTCCACGTTCTGGATCCTGTCGTCCAACAGCTGGCTGCACACGCCGGCCGGCTACGAGATGGTCAACGGCATCGTGCATCCGGTGAACTGGTGGCAGGTGGTGTTCAATCCCTCGTTCCCCTACCGCCTCGCGCACATGGCGCTGGGCTCGTTCATTACCACCTGTTTCGTGATTGGTGGCGTGGGCGCGTGGTACCTGCGCAAGGGCACGCACGTGGAAGCGGGCCGGCGCATGCTGATCGCCGCCGTGGCATTCGCCGCGCTGACCGTGCCGGTGCAGATCTTCGTCGGCGACATGCACGGCCTGAACACGCTCAAGCACCAGCCGATGAAGATCGCGGCGGTGGAAGCGCATTGGCATGAGACCCGGGAAGGCGAGGGCGTACCGCTGGTGGTGTTCGCGCTGCCCAACGAGAAGGAGGAGCGCAACGATTTCGAAGTGGCCATCCCGAAGCTGGGCAGCGTGATCCTGACCCACAGCCTGGACGGCACCTTCGACCCGCTGACCTCGGTACCGGCCAGCGAGCGGCCGCCGGTGACGCCGGTGTTCTTTGCCTTCCGCATCATGGTCGGGCTGGGCACGCTGATGCTGCTGCTGGCCTGGGTGTCGGCCTTCCAGCTGTGGCGCAACAAGCTGCTCGATTCGCCATGGCTGCTGCGCGGCTGGAACTGGATGCTGCCCAGCGGTTTCATCGCGCTGCTGTCGGGGTGGTTCGTCACCGAGATGGGGCGCCAGCCGTGGGTGGTGTATGGCCTGCTGCGCACCGCCGATGCGGTCGGCCCGCAGAGCGCGTGGATGACCGCGCTGTCGCTGGGTGTCTACGTGGTCGGCTACGCCTTCGTGTTCGGCTGGGGCATCTGGTACCTGGTGAAGATCCTGCGCCACGGACCGCAGCCCTACGCCGAAGGGCCGTCGCTGGACCACGGCAGCCACACCCCGGCGCGCCCGCTGTCGGCAGCCGACGAACCGCTGGAGGAGCGCTGACATGGACCTGATGACCTGGCTGCCGGTGGCGTGGTTCGCGGTGATCGGCTTCGGCGTGCTGATGTACGTGGTGCTGGACGGCTTCGTGCTTGGCATCGGCATCCTCGCCCCCTTCGCCGAGGACGAGGAGCAGCTGGACCTGATGATGAACACCGCCGCGCCGATCTGGGACGGCAACGAGACCTGGCTGGTGCTGGGGGGGGCCGGCCTGCTGGCGGCCTTTCCCAAGGCCTATGCGGTGCTGTTGTCAGCGCTGTACCTGCCGGTGCTGGTGCTGGTGGTGGCGCTGGTGTTCCGTGGCGTGGCCTTTGAATTCCGCTTCAAGGCACATCGGTCACGCCGGCTGTGGAGCGTGGCGTTCGGCCTCGGTTCGCTGCTGGCGACGTTCGCCCAGGGCGTGATCCTGGGCACGCTGGTGCAGGGCATCCCGCTGGTGGACGGTATCTATCAGGGCGGGCCGTTCGCCTGGTTCAGCCCGTTCGCGATGCTGACCGGTGCCGCGCTGGTGGCCGGCTATGCGCTGCTGGGCAGCACCTGGCTGATCCTGAAGACAGAGGGACGCGTGCAGGCGCTGGCGCGGCAGATGACCCGGCCGCTGGTGGTGGCGGTGATCGCGGCGATGGGCCTGGTCAGCAGCTGGCTGCCGTTCCTCGATTCGCGGTTGATGGCGCGCTGGTTCAGCGACGGCAACTTCTGGTGGCTGTCGCCGGTGCCGCTGCTGACCCTGGCGGTAGCCGCCGCGCTGTGGCGCAGTGCCAACCACCCGCGCCATGACCTGCCGCCGTTCCTGCTCAGCCTGGCCCTGTTCGTGCTCGGCTTCCTCGGCCTGGTACTGGGCATGTGGCCCTACCTGCTGCCACCGTCGATGACCCTGTGGCAGGCCGCCGCGCCGGCCTCCTCGCTGGGCTTTACCCTGGTTGGCCTGGTCATTCTGCTGCCGGTCATCCTCGGCTACACGGCGTGGTCGTACCGGGTGTTCCGTGGCAAGGTGCACGCCGATACCGGTTACCACTGATCTTTTGAAGCGGGGGCCGCCGGTGCCAGCTCCCGTGTTGGGGAATGTGAAACCTGCACACCCCGTGCAGGACGTGCTAGCGTGCGCTCCTTTCCGGCAGCCAGGGGGGCAGCCGGCGACGTCCTGGACGGACGCACGGCTGCAGGACTGGGGGGCCGCCGCGCGTCGCCGTAATGGCTCGTGCCTATCGTTCTCCCGTTGAAGCACCTTCGCTAAATGATCGAATTCTCCATCGTCGACTGGGCTGCCTGGGCGCCCGGCCTGAGCGAGCGTAGCCAGTGGCTGGGCTGGGCCGATGCGCCGTATCCGCCGGTTGGCGAAGACACGCCGGCGCTGGCCGAGATCCCGGCAATGCAGCGCCGCCGCATCGAGCGGCTGGGCCGGATGGCGATCCAGGCCGCCTGCTGGTGCGAGGAGGGGCAGGGGGCGGACAGCCAGGTCCCGCTGGTGTTCGCCAGCCGCCACGGCGACGTGGCCCGTTCGATGGAGCTGCTGGGGGCGCTGTCCAATGATCAGCCCTTGTCACCAACGGGGTTCGGCCTGTCGGTGCACAACGCGATCGCTGCGTTGTACTCGATCGCGCGCGGCCACCGTGGCAACTACCTGGCGCTGGCCGCCGGCCAGGCCACGGTCGAAACCGCCTGCCTGGAAGCGGCCGGTCTGCTCGCCGATGGCGCCCGCGAAGTTCGGGTCGTGGTGTATGAGTCGCGCCTTCCCGAGATTTACGCGACGTTCGCCGACGAACCCGACCCGTTCTTTGCCTGGTGTTGGCGTTTGACGGCGCCGATGCCGGGCCAGCCGACCCTCTCCCTGCAGTGGGAGGCGGCGCCGGAGGCCCCTGCCACCGCCCCGGGCGCGCTGCCGCACGCGCTGGACCTGCACCGCTTCCTGCTGTCCGGTGCGCCGGCGCTGGAGCACGTGGCCCTGGGCCAGCGCTGGCACTGGGGGCGCCGTGGCTGAGGCGCTGCGCCGCCTCGATCATGCCTGGCGGGTGCTCGGCACCGGCCTGAGCTTTGCCGCATTCGGCATGGGTGGCCTGCTGCTGGGCGTGCTGGTGATGCCGGTGCTGCTGCTGATGCGCGACCCGGTGGTCCGTCGCCGCCGGGCGCGCCGGGTGGTTCAGGTTGCCTTTGCCAGCCATCTGCGCCTGATGCGCGCGCTGGGGGTGATGACCTACCAGATCGAGGGCGGTGAACGCCTGCAGCGCGACGGTTTGCTGGTCCTGGCCAATCACCCGACCCTGATCGACGTGGTCTGCCTGATCTCGCTGCTGCCCAACGCCGATTGCGTGGTGAAACGGGCCGTGGCCCGCAACCCGTTCATGCGCGGTCCGGTGCGGGCGGCCGGCTACATCTCCAATGACGATGGCGCTGGCCTGGTCGATGACTGCGTGGCGGCGGTGCACGCCGGCGGCACCCTGGTGATCTTCCCCGAAGGCACCCGCAGCGTGCCGGGCCAGCCGCCGCGGCTGCAGCGCGGGGCCGCCAACATCGCCGTCCGCGGCCGGCTGGACATCACCCCGGTGCGGATTACCTGCACCCCGCCCACGTTGACCAAGGGACAGAAGTGGTATCGTGTCCCCTCACGTCGCTTTCACGTTCGGCTGCAGATCGGCGAAGATATCCCGATCGCGCCCTTCCTGGCCGATGACGACTCGCCAAGGGGGGATGCCTTGGCAGCCCGCCGCGTCACCGAGCACCTTTCTCGTTATTTCGACCTGTCTGGAGATCCGCCCCGTGCAAGCACTTGAGCACGAGATCAAGGAATTGATCATTTCCTCCCTTTCGCTGGAGGACATCACGCCGGAGGACATCGATCCGACCGCGCCGCTGTTCGTCGAGGGCCTCGGCCTGGATTCGATCGACGCGCTGGAGCTGGGCCTGGCGCTGCAGAAGAAGTACGGTGTCAGCCTCTCGGCCGATTCGGAAGAAACCCGTCGCCATTTCTCCAGCGTGCGCGCGCTCGGCGAGTTCGTCGCCGCCCGCCAGTCGTAACGGCGCCAGGAATTGCCATGACCAAGAATGAACTGTTCGAACGCATCGTCAGCATCCTGACCGACAGCTTCGAGATTGAAACCGCCCGGATCACCCCCGAGGCCCGCCTGTATGACGACCTGGACATCGACAGCATCGATGCGGTCGACCTGATCGTGCAGCTCAAGCCACTGCTCGGCCGCAACCTGCAGCCGGAAGCGTTCAAGGCCGTGCGCACCGTGCAGGACATCGTCGATGTCGTGCATGGACTGCTGCCGGACCAGGCAGCCGCCTGACCGCAGCGCCGGCGGCTTCGCCATGGCTCGCGCACGTACCGTCGTGGTGGCAGCGATTTCGCTTGCCTACCCGCTGCTGGTGTACCTGGCGATGGGCCGCTTCGAGCCGCGCTGGCTGTCGCTGCTGCTGTTCACCCTGGCCCTGCTGCGTGCGCTGAGCACGCGCCAGCCGTTGTGGTGGGCCGCCGCCGCCGGCACCGGCCTGCTGGCGGTGCTGGCCACCGTGCTCAACCAGGCCCTGCCGCTGAAGCTGTATCCGGCACTGGTCAATGCGGTGATGCTGGCGGTGTTCGGCACCAGCCTGCGCTTCGGGCCGCCGTTGGTGGAGCGCCTGGCGCGGCTGCAGGAGCCGGACCTGCCCCCGTTCGCGGTGGCCTATACCCGCCGCGTCACCCAGGTGTGGTGCGGCTTCTTCGTTCTCAACGGCAGCCTGGCCCTGCTGACCGCGCTGTACGCGTCGGACCGGGCCTGGATGCTCTACAACGGATTGTTGGCGTACGTGATGATGGGCGTGTTGTTCGCAGGTGAGTGGCTGGTGCGGCGGCGGGTGAAGGCGGCGCACGCGCATGGCTGAGTGGATTGCCCTGGACCGGCTGCTGCTGGAGGCGCGGCCGCAGCGCAGCGTCGGCCTGTGCGACGGAGACATGGTTGACCACGCCTGCTTCCGCCAGCGCGTACGGGGCTGGCGCGCCGCCTTTGCGGCGGCTGAAGGCCGCGACTGGGCCCTGTATTTCGATGACGCCGTGGCCTTCGCTGCGGCGCTGTTCGGCGCCTGGCATGCCGGCAAGCGGGTGTTCCTGGCCGCTGACAACCTGCCGGCCACGCTGCAGGCGCTGCAGCCGCAGGTGAGCGGTTTCGCGGGCGACGTACCGGACGACTACCGCCCGCTGGCGGCGCTGGACGCCACACTGGACGACGAACTGCAGGCGCTGGACGAGCGCGCCTGCGAGCTGTGCGTGTTCACCTCCGGCAGCACCGGCCAGCCCAGTGCGATCGGCAAGCGCCTGGACCAGCTGGCGCGCGAGGTGGAGGCGCTGCAGGCCGCGTTCGGCGCGCAGCTGGAGGGCGCGCAGGTGCACGGCACGGTGTCCCACCAGCACATCTACGGGCTGCTGTTCCGCGTGCTGTGGCCGCTGGCCGCCGGCCGCCTGATCCATCCGCGTCGGTTCTTCCACGAAGACCTGGTGGGTGCGCTGGCCGGTACCGACACGGTGCTGGTGGCGACGCCGGCCCATCTCAAGCGCCTGCCCGAGCAGCTCGACTGGGCCAGCCTGCATGGCCGCCTGCGCGCGGTGTTCTCCTCCGGTGGCCCGCTGCCGGAGGACGCGGCGCGACAGGTGCGGCAGTGGTTGGGCGTGGCGCCGACCGAGGTCTATGGCAGCAGCGAGACCGGCGGTATCGCCTGGCGCCGCTGGGACACCGACCTGCCGCCGTGGCAGCCGCTGCCGGGTGTGCAATGGCGGATCGACGACGGCTGCCTGGCGGTGGCCTCGGCGCATCTGGAAACTCCCGGCTGGTGGCGCACCCAGGACCGCGTGGAAGCCTTGGCCGATGGCCGTTTCCGGCTGCTGGGCCGCGCCGACCGCATCGTCAAGATCGAAGAGCGCCGCGTCTCGCTGGATGCTCTGGAACGCGCGCTGCGCGAAGACACCGAAGTGGATGACGTGCGCGTGCTGGTGCTGCCCGGGCAGCGCGAGCAGCTGGCCGCCGTGGTGGTTCCGGCCGATCCGGCGCTGCTGGAGGGCGGCGACGCCGCGCGCCGTGCGCTGGGCCAACGCCTGGGCGCGCGCCTGGCGCATGCGCATGACGCGGTGACCCGGCCGCGCCGTTGGCGGCTGGTGCAGGCGTTGCCGATCAACGCGCAGGGCAAGGTGACCCAGGCGGCATTGGCGGCGCTGTTCCAGCCACTGATGCCGGTGCCGGTCTGGGACTGCCGCGACGCCGCCAGCGCCACGCTGCGCATGACCCTCGACCCGGCGCTGCGGCCGTTCCAGGGCCACTTCCCGCAGGCGGCGATCCTGCCCGGTGTTGCGCAGCTGGACTGGGCGATGCGTTTCGGCCGCCAGGCATTTGCGATGCCGCGCGCGTTCCTGCGCATGGACGCGGTGAAGTTCCAGCACGTGGCCCGCCCCGGCGATGAGTTGACCCTGCAGCTGGACTGGGATGCCGCACGCAACGTGCTGGCCTTCCGCTATACCTCCAGCCACGGTGTGCATGCCAGCGGCAAGGTGGTTTTCGCCGATGCGGACTGACCCGGCCGTTGCCGGTGCCGCGTTCGCGCCACTGGTGGTGATTCCCGTCTACGACCACGAGCACGCCATCGTGGCGGTGGTCGACGGTGTGCAGGCCGCTGGCCTGCCTTGCCTGCTGGTCGACGATGGTTCGCATGAGGCGTGCGCGGCGGTGCTGCGCACGCTGGCACAGCGCCAGGGCGTCGACCTGCTGCGCCTGGACATCAACCAGGGCAAGGGTGGGGCGATGCTGGCCGGTTTTGCTGAAGCCGGCGCGCGTGGCTACAGCCACGTGCTGCAGATCGACGCAGACGGCCAGCACGATACCGCTGACCTGCCACGCTTCATCGAGGCCGCGCGTGTGCATCCCGACGCGGTGATCTGCGGCATTCCGGCCTACGACGCCAGTGTTCCCAAGGCACGCCTGTATGGCCGCTACGCCACCCACGTCTGGGTCTGGATCAACACGCTGTCGCTGCACCTGCGCGACACCATGTGCGGATTCCGGGTGTATCCCCTGCCACCGGTGCTGCGCCTGATCGTTGAAGAGACCATCGGCCGGCGCATGGATTTCGATACTGAAGTGATGGTGCGCCTGTACTGGCGCCAGCTGCCGGTCGAGCACCTGGCCACGCGCGTGACCTATCCCGCCGATGGCGTGTCGCACTTCGATGTGTGGCGCGACAACGTGCGCATCAGCCGCATGCACACCCGCCTGTTCTTCGGCATGCTCTGGCGCGCACCGCGGCTGCTGTGGCGCCGCCTGCAGGGGCAGCGCTGAGATGGCGACCGCGCAGGACGCCCCGCACTGGGCCGACATCGGCGAATCGACGTCGGTGGCCGGCGTGCTGTTCCTGTGCTGGGTGCACCGCTGGTTCGGGCGCTGGCCATTCCGCCTGTGCGCGTGGCCAGTGGTGGCCTGCCATTGGCTGGGTAACCGTGTGGGGCGACAGGCCTCGATGCAGTACCTGCAGCGGCTGCAGGCATACAGCGGCGTGCTCGGCCGCGCGCCAACCCGGCGCGACAGCCTGCGCCACTTCTTCGCCTTCGCCGACACGATGCTGGACAAGATCCTCGGCCTGGGCGGGCGCTATCCGGCCAACCGTATCCACCTGCACCGCGACCTGGTGCTGCAGAAGATCGCGCGCCGCGAAGGCGGTCTGATCCTCACCGCGCACATCGGCTGCCTGGAACTGTGCCAGGTGCTGGCCGAACAGGTGCCGGGGTTCCGCATCACCGTGCTGGTGCACACCGCGCATGCGCAGCGCTTCAACCGCCTGCTGCAGCGGCTGGACCCGCTGGCGGCGGTGGAGCTGGTGCAGGTGACCGGAATGGGGCCGGCCACAGCGATGATGCTGGCCGAGCGCGTGGCGGCGGGTGGCTTCGTCGCCATCGTCGGCGACCGCACGCCGGTGCAGGGCGGTCGCAGTGTCACCGCCGATTTCCTCGGCCACCGCGCACCGTTCCCTATCGGCGCTTACGTGCTGGCTGCGGCGCTGGGCTGCCCGGTCTACACCATGGCCTGCCTGCACCAGGGCGAGGGCTACCGCGTGGCTTTTGAACAGTTCGCCGAACGCATCGTGCTGCCGCGTGGCTCGCGCGACGCGGCACTTGCCGAACAGGCACAGCGCTTCGCGCGCTGGCTGGAACTCCAGGTCATCCAGTCCCCGTTGGACTGGTTCAATTTCTTCCCCTTCTGGGATCAGGCTCCGCATGACGACTGACGCCGTACCCGTGTGCCGCTTTGGCGATGCACCGTTGACCATCGAAGACGTGGTTGCCCTGGCCCAGCGCCAGTGCGAGGCCGCACTGAGCGACGCGCCGGCGTTCCGCGCGCACATCCAGCGCGGTGCCGACTTCCTTGACCGCCTGCTGCGCGAAGATGGCGTGATCTACGGTGTGACCACCGGCTATGGCGATTCGTGCACGGTGAACATCCCGCCGGCACTGGTGGCTGAACTGCCGCACCACCTGTACACCTACCATGGCTGCGGCCTGGGCCGTTACCTGGACCCGGTCGAGACCCGTGCGGTGCTGGCCGCGCGCCTGGCGTCGCTGGTGCGTGGCATGTCCGGTGTCAGCGTGCCGCTGCTGGAAGGCCTGGCCACGCTGCTGCAGCACGACGTGCTGCCGATGATCCCGGCCGAAGGCTCGGTGGGGGCCAGTGGTGACCTGACCCCGCTGTCCTACGTGGCGGCGGTGCTGTGCGGCGAGCGCGAGGTGCTGCACGATGGCCGCGTGCAGCCTGCTGCCGAGGTGCTGGCGAAGATCGGCATGACCCCGCTGAAGCTGCGGCCGAAGGAAGGCCTGGCGATCATGAACGGCACCGCGGTGATGACCGGCCTGGCCTGCCTGGCCTGGCAGCGCGCCGACTACCTGGCACGGATGGCCACGCGCCTGACCGCGTTCAACGTGCTGGCCAGCGACGGCAACGCGCACCACTTCGACGAAACCCTGTTCGCGGCCAAGCCGCACCCGGGCCAGGGCCGCATCGCCGCGCGCCTGCGCAGCGACCTGCACAGCGAGCGTCCGCCACGCAATGAACAGCGCCTGCAGGACCGCTATTCGCTGCGCTGCGCACCGCACGTGATCGGCGTGCTGGAGGACAGCCTGCCGTTCCTGCGCCAGCTGATCGAAACCGAACTGAACAGCGCCAACGACAATCCGCTGATCGATGCCGACGGCGAGCGCATCCTGCATGGCGGCCACTTCTACGGCGGCCACATCGCGCTGGCGATGGACACCCTGAAGAACACCGTGGCCAACGTTGCCGACCTGCTCGACCGGCAGCTGGCGCTGGTGGTGGATGCCCGTTACAACCATGGCCTGCCGGCCAACCTGTCAGCGGCCACCGGCCCGCGCGCGGCCATCAACCATGGCCTGAAGGCGCTGCAGATCAGCGTGTCGGCCTGGACCGCAGAAGCACTGAAGCAGACCCTGCCGGCCAGCGTGTTCTCGCGTTCCACCGAGTGCCATAACCAGGACAAGGTCAGCATGGGCACCATCGCCGCGCGCGACTGCCTGCGCGTGATCGAGCTGACCGAGCAGGTGGTGGCCGCAATGCTGATCGCCGCCCGCCAGGGCCTTGCGCTGCGCGAACGGGTTGGCCTGAACGCGCAGCTGCATGGCAGTCTGGCCGGCATGTACGCCGATCTGGGGCAGCGCATCGCCCTGGTTGAAGAAGACCGCGCGCTGGATCGCGAACTGCGGGAACTGCTGGTGGAGATCCGCGCGCAACGTTGGGAGCTGTATGCCGGTGAATGAGGCTATTGAACGGGTTGGCGAAATTGCGTTGACCCCCGCCTTCCATGACTGCGATCCGATGAACGTGGTCTGGCATGGCAACTACTTCAAGTACTTCGAGATCGCGCGCTGCGCGCTGCTTGGGCGCTACGACTACGACTACCCGCAGATGCTCGAATCGGGCTACCTGTGGCCGGTGGTCGATGCGCGGGTGAAGTACGTGCGCCCGCTGCTGTTCAACCAGGCGCTGCGCGTGATTGCGCGCATCGTGGAATGGGAGAACCGGCTGAAGATCGAGTACGAGATCCTTGATGCGGAAAGCGGCCAGGTGCTGACCCGTGCGATGACCATCCAGGTCGCGGTGGACGCGACCAGCAGGGAAATGCTGTACCAGTGCCCGCCGGTACTGTGGGAACGCCTGGGAGTGCCTGCACCGTGAACACCCTTGTCCGCCTTTCGAGCGTGCTTCTGTGCGCGCTGATGTTCATTGCCGCGCCGCAGGTGCAGGCGGCCGACGCCGCCATCGATGTGATCACCCAGGCGGTGGCGCGGCCGGACGTGCTGCGTGGCCAGTTCAGCCAGGAAAAGCAGGTCAGCGGCTTCAAGAACCCGCTGCGCTCGCAGGGCCAGTTCGTGGTCGCGCGCCAGCACGGCGTGATCTGGACCACGCTCAAGCCGTTCCCCTCCGAAGTGGTGGTCACCGCCGACCGCATCCTCAGCCGCCAGCGCGATGGCAGCACCCGTGTCGAGCTCGATGCACGGCAGCAGCCGGCGATGCGTTCGGTGAACGCGATCATGTTCGCGCTGATGAGTGGCGACGTGCAGGCGCTGTCCGGCCAGTTCAACGTGGCGGCCAGCCGTGAAGGGCAGGGCTGGCGGCTGCGGCTGACGCCGAAGTCGGCGATGCTGGCCAAGGCGTTCCAGTCGCTGACCCTGCAAGGTGACCGCTACGTGCGCCAGGTCGAGATCGTCGAGGCCAACAAGGACCGCACGCAGATCCAGTTCAGTGCACTGAGCGAAGCGCCGGCCACGCTCACCGCCGACGAGGCACGCCGCTTTGAGTGAGGGGGCAGCATCGAACGGGCCGGACCGGTTGCGGCGTTGGTGGCACTGGCTGGGCATCGCCTGGCTGGTGCTCCTGCTGGTGTTGGGTGCGCAGCAATGGCGCCTGTGGAGCCAGCAGTCGCGGATCGACACCGACATCCTCGCCCTGCTGCCGCAGGACGCGCATGACCGCCTGTTGAGTGACGTCACCCGGCGCATCGCCGACGGCAGCTCGCGCCAGGTGGTGGTGCTGCTGGGCAGCAAGGATGGCGCCGCCGCCAAGCGCGCACAGGCGGCGTTCGCTGCGGCGATGGCGGCGGATGCCGACAGCGCGTTGCTGGTGCCCAGCGGTTCGATCGAAGGCTGGTTCGACGAGGCGCGCGCGTTCTACGCGCCGTACCGCGACCGCCTGCTGACCCCGGCCCAGCGCGAGCAGCTGCAGGGCAGCGAGCCGGGCGCGTTGGCCGAGCAGGCGTTGGCTGCGCTGTACGGTCCGATGGGCGCACCGCGCCTGACCGATTGGCGGCAAGACCCGCTCTCGCTGTGGCCGCAATGGTGGCAGCAGCAGGCGCAGGGGTCGGGGTTGCGGCTGGGCGATGACGGCCTGCTCGAAGCCGAGGGCAGGCATTGGGCCGTACTGCAGTTCGAGACGCCGGGGTCGGCGTTCCAGCTTGACGGCGAGCGCCATCTCGACGGCCTGCTGGAACGTGCCGGGCTGGCCGCCAGGGCGGCGGCGCCAGAACTGGAAATCCTGCATGCGGGTGTGCCGCTGCACGCCGAAGCGGCGGCGGTGCAGGCCAACCAGGAGATCAACACGATCGGCTGGGGCTCGCTGGCCGCGGTGCTGCTGCTGGTGTGGCTGGCGTTCCGTTCGCTGCGACCGATCCTGCTGGTTGCCGCCTCACTGCTGATCGGCTGTGGCGTGGCGCTGGCGGTGACCGTGCTGGTGTTTGGCAAGGTGCATGTGCTGACCCTGGTGTTTGGTGCGTCGCTGGTGGGCGTGGCCGAGGACTACGGCATCCACTGGTTCGCTTCGCGCCAGGCCGAACCGGCTGATCGTCGCTGGAAACTGCTGCGGCACCTGCTGCCCGGCCTGTGGCTGGCCCTGCTGACCAGTGCGCTGGCCTACCTGGCACTGGGCCTGGCCCCGTTCCCGGGCCTGCGCCAGATGGCATTGTTCTCGGTGGTCGGCCTGGCCGCCGCCTTCCTCACGGTGATTTTCTGGTTCCCGTGGCTGGATGGCGGAGAGATCCGCCAGACCCGTTTCTCGCAGTGGCTGGGCAACACGCTGGAGCGCTTCCCGCGCCTGCATGGCCGTCGCCCGGTGACGGTGTTCGTGGTGATCACGCTGGCACTGGCTGCAATCGGTATCGCCCGCCTGCACAGCAACGACGACCTGCGCAGCCTGCAATCGTCGCCGCCCGCGCTGATGGCGCAGCAGATCCGCCTGAGCCAGCTGCTGGGCATGCCCAGCCCGGCACAGTTCTACCTGGTACAGGGCACCGACGCGGCGCAGTTGCTGCAGCGTGAGGAAGCGTTGACCGAACGCCTGCGCGTACTGGCCAACCAGAAGCGCATTGGGGGCTATCGCGCGATCAGCGATTGGCTTCCGTCGCCGGCGCGCCAGCAGGCCGACGCGGCGCTGACTGCGAAGGTTGAACCGGGTGTGCTTGCGGCCGTGTCCGAGGCCGTGGGAGAGCCACTGCAACGACCGCCGTTCGCGGACGCGCCACTCACCGCCGAAGCGTTCCTGGCCTCGCCGGCCTCGCAGCCGTTCCGGCACCTGTGGGTGGGCGAGGTCGGCGGGCAGATGATCAGCGTGGTGATGGTCGATGACCTGTCGCGCGCGGATACGCTGGCCACCCTGCGCGGTGCCGCCGAAGGCCTGCCCGGCGTTCGCTGGGTGGATCGCACCGCCGACTTCTCGCAGCTGCTGGGCCACTACCGCAAGCTGATGGGCGGGCTGCTGCTGGTCGGCATCGTGCTGGTGTTCGGCGCGCTGTGGCTGCGCTACCGCCGCCAGGCCTGGCGCGTGTTCGCGCCGACCCTGATTGCCGGCGCATTGACCTTGGGCCTGCTGGGCCTGTTCGGCCAGCCGCTGCAGCTGTTCAACGTGCTGGCACTGATGCTGCTGCTGGGCATGGGCATCGACTACGGCATTTTCCTGATCGAGCACCGCGGCGACGCCAGTGCCTGGCTGGCCGTGTGCGTGGGCGCGGCCAGCACCTGGCTGTCGTTCGGCTTGCTGGGCCTGTCGCAGACCCCGGCGTTGCGCGCGTTCGGCCTGACCCTGCTGTTCGGCATCGGCCTGGTCTGGCTGATCTCGCCGCTGTTCCGCCCGCCGCCGCACGATCTGCCGCCGGCCTGAGCCTGTTTTCCGACTTCCTTCTTTCCATTTGATCGAGCAACAAGGACGCACCGATGAACACTGCTGTGGATGCTGTCGAACGCACTGAAATCCTGATCATCGGCGCCGGCCCGGCCGGTTCCGTGGCCGCGGCGATGCTGCGCCAGCAGGGCCGCCAGGTCCTGATGCTGGAGCGCCAGCAGTTCCCGCGCTTCTCCATCGGCGAAAGCCTGCTGCCGCAGAGCATGGAGTACATCGAGGCGGCCGGCCTGCTGCAGGACGTGGTCGAGGCGGGCTTCCAGTACAAGAACGGTGCCGCCTTCGTGCACGGCGAAGCGCGTACGGCGTTCGATTTCAGGAAGAAGTTCTCGCCGGGTTGGGGCACCACCTACCAGGTGCAGCGCGCCGACTTCGACAACGTGCTGGCACGCGGCGCCGAGCGCATGGGCACCACGCTGCGCTTCGGCGACGAAGTGCTTGCGGTCGAGCCGGGCGATCAACCGGCGGTGACGGTACGTCGCCCGGACGGCAGTGAATACCGCATCGAGGCCGATTTCATCCTCGATGCCTCCGGCTTCGCGCGGCTGCTGCCGCGGCTGCTGCAGCTGGAGTCGCCGTCCAACTTCCCGGTGCGCGGCGCGATCTTCTGCCACGTGCGCGACAACATTCCGGCCGAAGCGGACTTCGATCGCAACAAGATCCTGATCACCACCCACCCCGAGCACATCGACGTCTGGTACTGGACGATCCCGTTCTCCAATGGCTGCTGTTCGCTGGGCGTGGTCGCCGAGCCGTCGTTCTTCGAGCGCTACGAGGGTGACGACCTGCAGAAGCTGCAGGTCATCGTCGGCGAGGACCCCAACCTGACCCGCCTGCTGGTCAACGCCGAATGGGCGGTGCTGCCGGTGCGCCGCATCACCGGCTATTCGGCCAACGTCAGTTCGCTGTGGGGGCCCGGCTACGCGTTGCTGGGCAACGCCGGCGAGTTCCTCGATCCGGTGTTCTCCTCCGGCGTGACCATTGCCTTCAAGTCCGCGCAGCTGGCCAGTGAATGCCTCAAGCGCCGCTATGCCGGCCAGGCCGTGGACTGGGAGGCCGAGTTCTCAATCCCGCTGCGTGCCGGCGTGAAGACCTTCCGGCGCTTCGTCGAAAGCTGGTACGAGGGCGGTTTCCAGAAGATCATCTACCACCCGCAACAGCAGCCCGAAGTGCGCGACATGATCAGCTCCATCCTGGCCGGCTACGCCTGGGACACCAACAACCCTTACGTGGCCGACGACAGCGGCCGCCGCATGCGCGTGCTGGAGCAGCTGTGCGGCGCGTGATTGCCCGTACTGCGGTGCTGCTGCTGTGCCTGCTGCTGGCCGCCTGTGCCGGCCGCATGCCGAAACCGCAGGTGGAACTGCCGCCGCTGCGCCTGGCGCCGGCCAGCCTGCCGGCGCCGCTGGCGCTGCAGCAGCAGCTGCATTTCCGCTTCGGCACGCATGAGCGCGATCTCGACGCGCTGCTGGAAGCCGACGCCCAGCAGGTGCAGCTGGCCGTGCAGGCGATGGGCCAGACCGGCGTGCGCCTGCAATGGGACGGCCAGCAGCTGACCCAGCAGCGCGCGCCATGGCTGCCACCGCAGGTGCGCGCCGAGCGCGTGCTGGATGACCTGCAGTTCGCGTTGTGGCCGACCGCGGCCATTGCCGCCGTGCTGCCGGCGGGCTGGCAGGTCAGTGATGATGGCTATCAGCGCAGCCTGTCGCGTGAGGGCACCGTGTGGCTGCACCTGCAGCGGCTGGACGATGGCAGCGTGCAGCTGGACAACCGCGCCGAAGGCTATGCGCTGCGCATCGAATCGATCGACATGGCCGGGCCGGACCGATGAGCGCACCGATCTACCTGAACGACCTGGGTGTGGTCTGTGCACTCGGCGCTGGCCGCGCCGCAGTGACGTCGGCACTGTTCGCCGACGCGCCGGGCGGGCTCAGCGACAACGACAGCCTGTTGCCGGGGCGCACCCTGGCGCTGGGAGAAGTACGCACGCCGCTGCCGGCGCTGGATGATCTGCCGGTGGCCCTGCGCGGGCGAAACAATGCCCTGCTGGACGTGGCATTGGCTCAGATCGCGCCGGCAGTGGCCGCGGCGATCGCCCGCCATGGCGCCGAGCGCGTGGCGGTGGTGCTGGGCACCAGCACCTCGGGCATTGGTGAATCCGAGCAGGCATTGCGCAGCCATGCCGAACAGGGCCAGTGGCCGCAGGGCTTTGACTACGCCCAGCAGGAAATGGGCACCGCCGCGCAGTTCGTGCGCCAGCGCAGTGGCGCACAGGGGCCGGCATGGACCCTGTCCACTGCCTGCTCGTCCAGTGCCAAGGCGCTGATGTCGGCTGCACGCATGCTGCGCGCCGGCATCGTCGATGCGGTGATCGCCGGTGGCGCCGATTCGCTGTGCCGCTTCACCGTGGCCGGCTTCAGCGCGCTGGAATCGGTCTCGGCCCAACGCTGCAATCCGTTCTCGCAGCATCGTACCGGTATCAACATCGGCGAAGGCGCCGCGCTGTTCCTGCTCACCCGCGAACCCGGCCCGGTATGCCTGGCGGGGTGGGGCGAGTCGGCCGACGCCCACCACATGTCCGCCCCTGACCCGCAGGGCCTGGGCGCCATCGATGCCCTGCAGCAGGCGCTGCAGCGTGCTGGCTGGGCCGCCGGAGAAGTGGACTATGTGAACCTGCATGGGACCGCGACCGGCCACAACGATGCGATGGAAAGCCTGGCCGTGTCGCAGGTGCTGGGCAGCCACGTGCCGGCCAGTTCGACCAAGCCGTTGACCGGCCACACGCTGGGTGCCTCGGGTGCCATCGAGGCGGCGCTGTGCTGGATCGTGCTGGCCGAGAACCCGCAGCAGCTGCTGCCGCCGCACTGGTGGGACGGCGTGGCCGACCCGGCACTGCCGGTGCTGCCGCTGGTCGCACCGGGCACGCGCCTTGCGCAGCCGCCGCGGCGGGTGCTGAGCAATTCGTTCGCCTTCGGCGGCAGCAATGCCGTGCTGGCACTGGAGCGTCGATGAACACGTTGTACGCGATCGAAGACGTGGTGCCGCACCGCCAGGACATGTGCCTGCTGGAGCGCATCACGCAATGGGACCAGGACGCCATCGAGGCCGAACTGGTGGTGCCCGAGGCCGGCCTGTTCGTCGAGGATGACCAGGTGCCGGCATGGGTCGGCATCGAGTACATGGCGCAGGCCATCGCGGCCTGGGCCGGTTGCCGCGCGCGTGCGGCCGGCAGGCCACCGCAGCTGGGCTTCCTGCTCGGCAGCCGCCGCTACAGCAGCGCGCGCAGCAGCTTCCCCAGCGGTTCGCGGCTGCGCGTGCAGGCGCGCTGCGAGCTGTTGGGTGACAATGGATTGGGGATGTTCGCCTGCCGCATCCTGGCAGGCGAGGAAGAATGGGCGACAGCCAACGTCTCGGTGTTCGAACCGGCCGACGCGATGGCCTATCTGGAGAGTGGACAGGCATGACAGGGAATCGAAGCGTGCTGGTGACCGGCGCCAGCCGGGGCATCGGCCGGGCCATCGCGCTGCGCATCGCGCGCGATGGCTTCGACGTGGTGGTGCATTGCCGCAGCCGCGTGGATGAAGCACAGGCGGTGGTCGCCGAGATCCAGGCACTGGGCCAGCAGGCCCGCGTGCTGGTGTTCGACGTGGCCGACCGCGCGTCTGCGCGGGCCGCCCTGGAGGCCGATGTCGAAGCGCACGGCGCGTACTACGGCGTGGTCTGCAATGCCGGCATCGCCCGCGATGGCGCCTTCCCGGCGCTGTCAGCGGACGATTGGGACCAGGTCATCCACACCAACCTGGATGGCTTCTACAACGTGCTGCATCCGCTGATCATGCCGATGGTGCGGCGGCGCAAGCCGGGCCGCATCGTCACCCTGTCGTCGGTCTCCGGACTGGCCGGCAACCGCGGGCAGGTCAACTACAGTGCCGCCAAGGCCGGCATCATCGGCGCCACCAAGGCCCTGGCGCTGGAACTGGCCAGCCGCCAGATCACCGTCAACTGCGTGGCCCCGGGCCTGATCGAGACCGAAATGCTCAACGACGAAGTGGTTGAACACGCGCTCAAGCTGATTCCCGCCGGCCGCGTTGGCCGCCCAGACGAAGTGGCGGCTACCGTGGCGTTCCTGCTGTCCGAACCGGCCGGCTACATCACCCGGCAGGTGATCTCGGTGAACGGAGGCATGCTCTGATGGCCGCCGATCGTCGCGTGGTGGTCACCGGCGCCGCCGCCATCAGTCCACTCGGCCACGACTGGCCGACCATCGAGGCACACCTGCGCAGCTGCCGCAACGCGGTGCGTGCGATGCCCGAGTGGGATGTCTATGCCGGGCTGAACACCAAGCTGGCCGCGCCGGCGCAGGACTTCGAGCTGCCGCCGAACTACAACCGCAAGACCACCCGCTCGATGGGCAAGGTCGCGATCATGTCGGTGCGCGCCACCGAGGTGGCGCTGCGCGAGGCCGGCCTGCATGAGCATCCGGTGCTGCGCAGTGGCCGTACCGGGGTGGCCTATGGCTCCTCGTCCGGCAGCCACGAGGCCACCGGCGAATTCGGGCGCATGCTCAACGAATTCACCACGGATGGCATCAGCGCCACCACCTACCTGAAGATGATGAGCCACACCGCGCCGGTCAACATCGGCGTGTTCTTCGGCCTGTCCGGGCGCGTGTACACCACCTCCAGCGCCTGCACGTCGGGCAGCCAGGGTGTGGGCGCGGCCTATGAAGCCATCCGCAGCGGCAAGCAGACGGTGATGGTGGCCGGCGGTGCCGAGCAGCTCGATGCCACCGCTGCAGCGGTGTTCGACACGCTGTTCGCCACCAGCGTGCGCAATGACGCGCCGCAGACCACGCCTCGCCCGTTCGATGCCGGCCGCGATGGCCTGGTGCTGGGCGAGGGCGCCTGCACGCTGATCCTGGAAGACCTGGAACACGCGCAGGCGCGCGGCGCCACCATCCTTGCCGAGGTGGTCGGCTACGGCACCAACAGCGATGGCCAGCACGTCACCCAGCCCAGTGCCGACACCATGGCCCAGGCCATGCGCCTGGCATTGGAGGACGCCGGCCTGGACGCGGCGCAGATCGACTACGTCAACGCCCATGGCACCGCCACCGACCACGGCGACATCGCCGAGACCCAGGCCACCGCACAGGTGTTCGGCAGCCGCGTGCCGATCAGCTCGCTGAAGAGCTACGTCGGCCACATGCTGGGTGCCTGTGGCGCGTTCGAGGCCTGGGTGAGCATCCAGATGATGCGTGCCGGCTGGTTCGCGCCCACCCTGAACCTGGCCGAGGTCGACCCGCGCTGTGGCCAGCTCGACTTCATCACCGGGCAGGGCCGCGAACTGCAGGCCGAGTACGTGATGAGCAACAACTTCGCCTTCGGCGGCATCAACACCTCGCTGGTGTTCCGCCGCTGGAGCGAGTGATCCACTGCGCCAACATACCGTTCCCGTTACCCCCGCACCCTCGACAAGGAGATGTTCCGATGCGCCGCACTCTCATGATCGCCACGGCTACCGCGCTGCTGGCCCTGACTTCCACCGCTTCCGCCCGCGACACGCGTGTCGAACAGTCCCTGCAGGAACTGGTCAATTCGCAGGCCGCCAAGGACGCCGGCATCGACGGCAGCGTGCGCTTCTATCTGGCCGGCCAGCCGGTCAGCGTGCAGCAGCGCCTGGGCGAAGACGTGACCAACAAGAAGACCAACGCCGCCAACAAGAGCGATGCCGAGGCCTGCCGCTGGGTTGCGCTGTCGGCACTGCGCGCGCTGCAGGACGGTGCCAAGTCGCGCGGCGCCAACGCCGTGGTCGACATCGTCAGCTATTACAAGAAGAACGAGTTCAAGAGCAGCACCAACTACGAGTGCTACGCCGGTGCCATCCTCGCGGGTGTCGCGCTGAAGGGCACCTACGCCAAGGTCAAGTAAGCGCCCGTGTGGCGGCGGCGCAGCCTGAACGTCGCCGCCACATTGCTGAACCCCGCAGGCGAAACGCCGCCGATCGCGCCGCCATCGTCGGCTGACGGCTTTCCCCGGTGTCGGCTTTCCGACACAATCATGGCTCTTCCCGGGTTATCGTCCCGCGGACATGCACGCCTACGTCTATAAAAGCCAACTCAAGCCGGACACCTACGTCTACGTTCCCCGACGCGATGATTTCAGCGCGCTGCCCGCGCCGCTGCTCACCTCGCTGGGGACGCTCGCCTTCGTGCTGGAGGTGGCCCTGGATGCCCAGCGCCGCCTGGCACAGGCTGACCCGGAAAAGGTCCGCAGCGAAATGAGCGAGCGCGGGTTCTACCTGCAGGTGCCGCCGTCGGTGGCCAGCCTGATGCCGCGCCACTATGACTGACGCCTCCCGTCCGCGCATTCTGTCAATTGCCTTCGCCGCGGGCGCCGTGCTGGCGCTGGGCGCCGCCGTGGGCGGCGTTCCGGGTGCGGTCCTTGCCGCACTGGCGCAGCCCGCGTTCGCGTTGGCGATATCGTGGTGGCGCCGCAGCCGCGCGCTGCTGCCGCTGAAGGTGGTCGCACGCCAGGACCTGCCGGCGCTGCTGGCCTTGTGGGCAGCCGCCCCGCTGTTGCTGGCGCTGCTGCTGGCCTGGCCGCTCGCAGCACTGCGTGACAGCGGCAGCCTGGCGGCAGTGCTTGGCCTGAGCGTACTGGTCAGTGCCGGCCTGTTGGCGGCCTGGCGCACCTGGCCATTGTGGAACGATGTCGAACGCCTGGATGGCAGCCTGGCCCAGCACTGGCAGGCGCTGGCGGGGCGCGACCTGACTGCCTGGCGTGGCCTCGGCGTGGCCGCGCTGGTCATTGCGCTGGCCGCGCTGGTGGTGCTGCCGGCCTGGCCGGGCCTGTTGCCGGAAAGCGCGCGCTGGCCCGCCGCACTGGCGGTCGTACTGCTGTCGCCGGTGCTGCACCTGCTGCTGCAGCGGGTCGCGCCTGCGCCGCTGGTGTCGCTGCGCTCCAGCCCGTTGGCGGCGTCCAGCGCTGAACCCGAACCGATGTTCGCAGCGGCGGCCGAAACCGTGCCGCTGGAGGCGATGGCGCCGCAGGAACTGACACCGGCGCTGTATGAAGCCGCCCGCCAGGGCCGCATCGACCGGGGCCTGCAGCTGCTGCAGGCCGGTGCCGATCCGTATGCGCTGCCGGACCCGAACTGGCGTGACCAGCGCAGCCTGGCGGTGCTGGCCGCGGTGCTGCCGGACCTGCGCCTGCTGCGCGAACTGATTGCCCGCGGCGTCGATGTGAATGCGCCGCACCGGGGCATGACCCCGCTGCTGGCGGCGACCCGCGACAGCTGGCATGGCCGCCCCGAAGCGGTGATGACCCTGCTCGCCAACGGCGCCGACTCGCGTGCCACCGACAGTGATGGCAACACCCCGCTGCACCATGCCGCACGCAGTTCCGACCCGGGGGTGGCCGCGCTGCTGCGCGATGCCGCTGCCGAAGTCGATGCGCTGAACCGTGATGGCTGGTCGCCGCTGGCGGTGGCCTGCCAGGTGGGCAACTGGCGTCTGGCCCGCTTCCTGCTCGAACGCGGTGCACGCTGCGAACCGGCCGATGGCACCCCGGTGCTGCTGGCCGCCGCCGCCACCGAGGATGATGATCCGGCGGGCGTGCAGCTGCTGCTCAAGCACAAGGCACGGGCCGACGCCCGCGATCGCCAGCGCCGCAGTGCGTTGCATGAGGCGGCCCTGGCCGGCCATGTCGAGATCATCGGCGTGCTGCTCGGCGCGGGCGCCAATCTGGAGGCGCGCGACGCACTGGGGCGTACGCCGTGGCTGGAAGCGGCCCGTGCCGGTCGTGCCGCCGTGATCGAGCACCTGCTGCCGCACAAGCCGGACCTGGTCGCGGTGGACGGCGAAGGCCGCAATGCGGTGCAGCTGGCGGCGATGGCCGAGGATGTCTCGCCGCTGCTGATCAAGCGCCTGGTCGAACTGGGCATCGCGGCCGATGCCACCGATCCGCTCGGCCGCCGTGCGGTGGACTACGCCGCCGAGGCCGGCCGCTGGGCGATCGTAGCCCTGCTGGACCCGTCCTATCCGTTGCCGGCCGCGGTCAGTGATGGCCTGGCCGATCGTGGCGAAGCGGCCAGTGCCAGCGGCCTGCTGCCGGACCGTCCGCCGCTGACCCTGCTGCGCGAGGCCCTGGGCTTCGGCAATACCGACGGCATGGCGGCGCTGGCCAGGCTGTGCCAGCCGGAGGAACTGGGCGGGCTGCTGCTCGATCCGGAGTTGGCGCTGGAACCGCGTGCGGTGGACTGGCTGCTGGGCCACGGCGCCGATCCCTATGTGCGTGATGCCTGCTCCGATACGCCGATGTTCGCGCTGTTGTCGCGCGGCATCGATGCGGTGCCGGCGTTGCAGGTGATGCTGCAGCGTGGCCTGTCGCCGGCCGGCCGCGGTGGCCTGGCGCGCTTCCTTGCTGCCTGCGCACAGCACGACCAGGCCGCGCGTGGCCTGGAACAGCTGGCACTGGAACTGCTTGAGCGTGGCGCCGATCCGTTCGCCGCCTCGCCGGCGGGTGATCCGCCGTTGTCGCTGGCGGTGCGCCTGGGCTGGCTGCGGCTGCAGCAGGCCCTGCTCAAGGCCGGCGTTGATCGCGAGGCACGCGACAGCCACGGCATGACCGCACTGCACCTGGCCACCGCATTGGCCCGCGAAGGCGCGCTTAAGCTGCTGGTGCAGCATGGTGCCTCGCCCGAAGCACGTGCCGCCGACGGCCAGACACCGCTGGGCGTGGCGCTGTCGATCGGTCGCCGCGATCTGGCCGACTGGCTCGATTGGCGGGTGTGGCCGTTGCCGCGCCGGACCCTGCGCGAGGCCGATCTGCCGGCCGCCGCAATGGCCGGTGACGTCGATGCAGTGCGCCGCCTCATCGATCTGGGCTTCGCCGTCGACGCGGTCGACGCACAGGGCTGCACCGCGCTGCTGCGTGCTGCCGGTGGCGGCCACCTGGCGGTAACCGACCTGCTGCTGGCGCGCGGCGCCGATCCGCAGCACGCGGCGGCCAGTGGCGCGACGCCGCTGTCGGCGGCGGTCAGCATGCGCCAGGTGGACATCGTTTCGGCCCTGCTCGACGCTGGCGCCAAGCTGGAACACCGCCTGCCGGGTGGCGTGACGGTGCTGATGCTGGCCTCCGCGCTGGGCCTTCCGGACATCGTCGCGCGCCTGCTCACGGCCGGTGCCGACGTGCATGCCGGTGACGCGCAGCAGCTGGGTCCGCTGCACTGTGCCGCGCTGTACGGTTTCAGTGCCCGCGACCGCTCGCGCCTGCTGGCCCTGCTCGACACCCTGCTGCTGGCCGGTGCCGAACCGGACCAGGCCGCCGCTGGTGCTGTCACGCCGCTGCTGCTGCTGCTGGGCGCGCGCGCCGAGCCGGGTACCGCCTGCGACGAGCAGGTGGTGATGGCCGCAGTGGAGCGCCTGCTGGACGAGGACGTAAGCCTGGACGTACGCGACCCGCGCGGCTTCGGCCCACTGCACCTGGCCGCGCTGCATGGCCTGCCGTTGCTGGTGCAGCGCCTGTTGCGCGCCGGCGCCGATCCTGAAGCGCGCGACAGCCTCAACCGCAGCCCGCGCGAGATCGCGGTGATGCGCGGCTTCATCGACGTGGCCGGCGAGTTCGAGCCGCGCGTGCCGGGCGTCTCCTCGATGGCCCGGTTCCTGCGCGACAACGGCTGATCCCTGGAAAAGGGTAGTGCCGGCCGCTGGCCGGCTACCTCATGACATCTCCGGGATCAAGGGATTGCCGGCCAGCGGCCGGCACTACCGCAATCCGTTGGCCAGCACACCTACTCGCCGTCGCTTTCCGCGTCAGCTTCGAACAGGTGCATCAGGTCGTTGCGTGCATCACGCGAGGTCTGGATCACCGCGGCCTCGTCGTCGTACACCAGGTACTGGTCGCGCAGCAGCTGCTCATCATGCTCACGGAAGCGCTGCACATGGCGCTCGGCCACGTCCGGTGCCACGCCCAATGCAGTCAGCACGCGCCCGCTCATTTCCAGACTGGTGCCGAACACTTCGCGGAACGGCTCGGCCGACATGTCCATCAGTCGCCAGGCATGCTGGCGGTTGCGTGCACGCGCCAGCACCTTCGCGTCCGGGTACAGCCGGCGCACCATGCGCACTGCGCGCAGGTTGGTCTCCGGGTCGTCCACGGTGATGACGAACACATCGATGTGTTCGCCACCCGCTGCACGCAGCATCTCCGGGCGGGTCGGGTCGCCGTAGTACAGCTGGTTGCCGAAGCGGCGCAGGTCGGCCACGGTGTCCGGGTTCGCCTCCAGCGCCACGAACGGCACCTTCTGTGCGGTCAGCAGGCGTGCGATCACCTGGCCGAAGCGGCCCATGCCGGCGATCAGCACCTTGGGCCGGTTGTCCGGTGCCACCTTGTCGGCCTCGGCGGTCCCGCGCGGTGGAGCCTTCTCCTGGCCGAGCAGCTTGAGCAGCGCGATCATCAGCAGTGGCGTGATCGCCATCGACAGGCCGACGATCGCCACCAGTCGATCGTGATTGGCGTTGCCGAGCAGGTGCGCGCGCTGCGCTTCGTTGAACACCACGAAGGCGAACTCGCCCCCCAGCCACAGCACGCTGCCCAGCAGCAGCGACTGCCGCGGACTGAGCTTTGCAATACGGCCAATCACATACAGCAGGCTGAACTTGACCACCAGCAGGATCGCCACGCCGGCGGCGATCAGCCACGGCTCTGCGGCGATGCGGTCGAGATCGATGCCCATGCCCACCGCGATGAAGAACAGCCCCAGCAGCAGGCCCTTGAACGGCTCGATCTGCGCTTCCAGTTCGTGCCGGAACTCCGAATCGGACAGCAGCACCCCGGCCAGGAACGCGCCCAGGCTGGGGCTGAGGCCCGCTTCCTGCATGAACCAGGCAGTGCCCAGCACCACCAGCAGAGCGGTGGCGGTGAACACTTCCGGGCTACGGGTGCGCGCGATGATGCTGAACACCTTGCGCAGCACCGGTCGCCCGCACAGGATCACCACGGCCAGCGCGCCGAGGGCCACGGCGGCGTCTTCCCAGCGCAGGGTCTCGTTCTTCGCCCCGCCCAGCAGCGGGATGGCCGCCAGCAGCGGGATCGCGATCAGGTCCTGGAACAGCAGGATGGCAAAACCCAGCCGGCCATGGTCGCTGTTGATCGCCTTGTGCTCGGACAGCAGCTGCAGGCCTACCGCGGTGGATGACAGCGCCAGCGCAACACCGACCACCAGCGCGCTCTTCCACTGGAAGTGGTCGAGCAGCAGCAGGCCGCCCAGCACCAGCCCGGACATCGCCACCTGCGCCGCGCCCGCGCCGAACACCGAGCGCCGCATCACCTTCAGGCGTGCCGGCGACAGCTCCAGGCCGATCACGAACAGCAGCATCACCACGCCGATCTCGGCCGCGCCGAGGATGCGGTCGGCGTCCTGCACGAAGCCCAGCCCGTCCGGGCCCAGCACCACGCCGGCCGCCAGGTAGCCCAGCACCGCGCCGAAGCCGAACTTCTTGAACACCGGCACGGCAATGACCGCCGCCAGCAGCAGCACCAGGGCCAGTTCCAGACCGCCGCTATGCATGGGAATACCTGGTCATCGGGGAAGCCCGCAGTGCGTCCGTTCGGGTGGGGAAAGCGTGGCGAGCGCCACCCGGCCATTATGCGCGCCGGTCGGTGTATGCACGAGAACAACCGGCCGGCCGGCGCCCGGCGCAGGGATGCCGGGTTGACCTGCATGGCCCGCGGGTCCAGACTGCCCGCCGCTGGCGGCGCACCGCCGGCACACGCATCCCGGAGTCCCCAACCCATGTCCAGCGACAGTAGAAGTCGACCTCGTTCGACGCCAGCGATGGCCACCGCCTGACATCGGGACGGTTTGCCTGCGTTGGCGTTGCGCGAGGTCGCACCCCCACAAGGCAAAACCGATGAACCAGAAGCAATTGCTGCGCCCGGTGGCCGATGCCGCCGCATTGGCCGCACCGCTGGCGAACTACAACACCGCCGATGCGGTGGAATTCCTCAACACACTGGAACTGGCCCGCGCTGCGGAAACGCTGGCCGCGCTGCCGTTGCCGCGTGCAGTGAAGATGCTGGAAGCGCCGGAACTGCACCGCAGCGGTGAGCTGGTGGCCGCGCTGCCGCCGGCACGCGCCGCTGCCCTGCTCGGGCTGATGGCTGACGATCGCGCCACCGACATCGTCCACGAGCTGGATGAGGAAGAACGCGCGCGGCTGATCCCGCTGCTGGGCACCGACGCCCGCCAGGCCATCCAGAAGCTGCTGAGCTATCCGCCGAACACCGCCGGCGCGCTGATGACCACCGAGTACGTGGCGGTACCCGCCAGCTGGACCGTGGCGCAGACCCTGCAGCACATCCGCCAGGTCGAGCGTACCCGCGAGACGGTGTATGCGATCTACGTGCTGGAGCCGGCCAGCCAGCAGTTGCAGCAGGTGGTGACCATGCGCCGGCTGATCACCGGCCTGCCCGAGGAATCGATCCTGGACGTGGCCCAGGTCAATCCGCCGGTGACGGTGGACGCGCTGATGGACCAGGAAGAAGTGGCGCGGCTGATCCGCCGCCACGACCTGCTGGCGATCCCGGTGGTCGACGCGCAGCAGCAGATGCTCGGCATCGTCACCGTGGACGACGTGCTCGATGCGCTGATCGAGGAATCCACCGAGGACGCGCACAAGTTCGGCGGCATGGAAGCGCTGGACAAGCCGTACATGCAGATCGGCTTCTTCGAGATGCTGCGCAAGCGCGCCGGCTGGCTGAGCGTGCTGTTCCTGGGCGAGATGCTGACCGCCAGCGCGATGCAGCACTACGAAGACGAACTGGCGCGCGCGGTGGTGCTGACCCTGTTCATCCCGTTGATCATGAGCTCGGGCGGCAATTCCGGCTCGCAGGCCACCTCGCTGCTGATCCGCAGCCTGGCGCTGCGCGAACTGCGCCTGCGCGACTGGTGGAAGGTGGCCATCCGCGAGATCCCGACCGGCATGGTGCTGGGTGCCATCCTCGGCTGCCTGGCGATCGTGCGCATCGTGATCTGGCAGCTGGGTGGCCTGCATGACTACGGCGAGCACTGGATCCTGTTGGCGATCACCATCGGTGCCGCGCTGGTCGGCATCGTCACCTTCGGTTCGCTGTCCGGCTCGATGCTGCCCTTCATCCTGAAGCGGCTCGGCTTCGACCCGGCCAGCGCCTCGGCCCCGTTCGTGGCCACCCTGGTGGATGTGACCGGCCTGGTGATCTACTTCAGCATCGCCGCGCTGATCCTGCACGGCACGCTGCTGTAACAGAAAAAGGGGACGGAGGGGATTAAGTCGTTTGTGCACAAACGACTTAATCCCCTCCGTCCCCTTTTTTGGGTACCGTAGGCGCATGAGTACCTACCACCTGCAGTCTGTGTTCCGTCCGCAGTCGGTCGCGGTGATCGGCGGCAGTCCGCGTGAGCGTTCGGCCGGCCGCGCGGTGATGCGTAACCTGCGCGGCACCGGTTTCCCCGGCAAGGTGGCGTGGATCAACCCGCGGCATGCCGAAATCGATGGCATCCGCACGGTCAAGCGCTTGAAGGATCTGGACTGGGTACCGGACCTGGTCGTCATCACCGCACCGGCGGCGATCGTGCCGCAGGTGGTGCGTACCGCCGCCGAGCGCGGCGTGCAGGCGGCGATCATCCTCACCGCGCACCTGGGCGAAGGCCCGGGTTCGTTGTCCGCACAGGTAGAGGCGGTGGCGCGCAAGCATGGCCTGCGCATCCTCGGCCCGCACTGCCTGGGCGTGATCGCGCCGCATGCGCGGCTCAATGCCAGCATCGCCGCGCATTTCCCGCAGGCAGGCGACCTCGCCCTGATTTCCGAATCCTCGGCGATCGCCGCCGCGCTGGTGGAGTGGGGCGTGGCGCGCTCGGTCGGGTTCTCCGCCGTGGTCTCGCTGGGCGACACGATGGACGTCGACTTCGGCGACCTGCTCGATTACTTCGCCACCGACTACCGCACCCGCGCCATCCTGCTCTATGTCGAGCAGATCAAGGACGCGCGCAAATTCATGTCGGCCGCGCGTGCCGCCGCCCGCGCCAAGCCGGTGGTGGTGGTGAAGTCCGGCCGCGCCGAGCGCGTGCAGCCGGGCAGCCGCGACACCCATGTGCAGGCCCTGGCGCGTGCCGATGATGTGTACGGCGCGGCCTTCAACCGCGCCGGCCTGCTGCGCGTCGGCGCGCTGGACGAGCTGTTCACCGCCGCCGAATCGCTGGGGCGGCTGGGTACCTTCCCCGGTCGCCGCCTGGCCATTCTCAGCAATGGCGGCGGTGTCGGCCGCCTGGCCGTGGACCAGCTGATCGCGCTGCGTGGCACGCTGGCCACCCTGTCCGACAGCACGGTGCAGAAGCTCGATTCGGTATTGCCGCAGGGCTGGTCGCGCAGCAATCCGGTCGACATCGTGGTCGATGCCGATGGCGAGCGCTATGCCGCGGCCATCGAAGCGCTGCTGGCCGACAACGAGAACGACGCGGTGATGGTGGTCAACGTGCCAACCGCGTTCACCTCGTCCGCAGACGCTGCGCAGGCACTGACCCGCACGCTCGGCCTGCGCCCGCGCCATCATCGCGACAAGCCAGTGTTCGCGGTCTGGCTGGGCAACGATGACCAGGCCACCGCCACGCTCAACGCGGCGCGGGTGCCGACCTATCCGACCGAGGCGGAGGCCGTACGCGGCTTCCAGCATCTGGTGCGTTACCGCGAAGCGCAGAACGCCCTGATGGAAACGCCACCCAGCCTGCCGCAGGACTTCAATGTCGATGCGGCGGCCGCGCGAGCGTTGGTTGATGCTGCGCTGGCCAATGGTCAGCAGTGGTTGGACCCGCTGGCCACGCATGAGCTGCTCAAGGCCTACGGCATCCCGTCCGCGCCGGTGATGCACGCGCGTGATGCGCACGAGGCGATGGATCTGGCGCAGCCGCTGCTGGAACGCGGTGCCACGGTCGCGTTGAAGATCCTGTCACCGGACATCCCGCACAAGTCGGAAGTGGACGGCGTGCGCCTGAACCTGTCCACGCTGCCGGCGGTGCAGAGCGCGGCCAACGCGATCCTGTCGCGTGCGCGCCAGCTGCGGCCGGATGCGCGCATCGATGGCCTGCTGGTGCAGCCGACCATCGTCCGCCCGAAGGCGCGCGAACTGATTGTCGGCATCGCCGATGACGCGACGTTCGGCCCGGTGATCGTGGTCGGCCGTGGCGGCACCGCCGTCGAAGTGATCAACGACAAGGCGCTGGCCCTGCCGCCGCTGGACCTGCGCCTGGCCCACGAGCTGATCGGCCAGACCCGCGCTTCGCGCATCCTCAAGGCCTACGGCGATGTGCCCGCCGCCGACGAGCGCGCACTGGCGCTGGCGCTGGTCAAGCTGGCACAGCTGGCCGCCGATATTCCCGAAGTGCGCACGCTGGACATCAACCCGCTGCTGGTCGACAGCAAGGGCATCCTCGCCCTCGACGCGCGCGTGGCAGTGGCACCGTCGCGCATCCTGCACAAGGGCCGTGGCCATCCGCGCTTTTCGGTGTTTCCGTATCCGAAGGAGTGGGAGCGCACCATCGAACTGTCCGATGGCGGCCGGGCCTTCGTGCGCCCGGTGCGGCCGGAGGATGACGCGCTGTTCCGTGCGTTCTTCGCCCGTGTCAGCGACGAGGACCTGCGCCTGCGCTTCTTCCAGTCGGTGAAGCACTTCAGCCACGAATTCATCGCGCGCCTGACCCAGCTCGACTACGCGCGCTCGATCGCGCTGGTAGCGATCGAACCGCGCAGCGGCGAGATGCTGGGCGCAGTGCGCCTGCACGCCGATGCCGATTACCACCGTGGCGAGTACGGCATCCTGATCCGCTCGGACCTGAAGGGCCACGGCATCGGCTGGCGGCTGATGGCGATCATGATCGAGTACGCGAAGTGGCTGGGCCTGGACGTGGTCGAAGGCCAGGTGCTGCGCGAGAACAGCACCATGCTGGCGATGTGCCAGAGCCTGGGATTCAAGACCAGGCTGGACCCGGACGACCCGACGGTGATGATGGTGACCTTGCCGGTGCAGCAGGTCGAGGTGCCCGACGTGCCGCCGGTGGCGTAATCCCAGTAGTGCCGAGCCTACGCTCGGCTGCTTTTGCGTACGCTTGGCGGCTGCATCACCGCACCGGCTCTACCACCACCGCCGTGCCATAGCACAGCACTTCGGTCAGCCCGGTCATCACATCGGTGGCGTCGTAGCGCATGCCGATGATCGCGTTGGCACCCAGCTGCCGCGCGTGCTTGACCATGTCGCGGTAGGTTTCCTCGCGAGCCTGTTCGCACAGCTCGGTGTAGATGGTGATGTTGCCACCGAAGAGCGTCTGGATACCGCCCAGGAAGTTGCCGACGATCGAACGCGAGCGCACGGTGATGCCGCGCACCACGCCGAGGTTGCGCACGACGCGATGGCCGGGCAGCTCGAAGGCGGTGGTGACCAGCGCATCGTCGAAGCGCAGCGCGGGTGGGGTGGGGGTGCCGCTGTTGTAGGGGTCTGCCATGGTCGCGTCCGTGTCGCTGCCTTCTGTAGAATCGAGCCATGCTCGACAGGCTGTGCTGCAGCCGAGCATGGCGCGACTCTACAACGCAATCGCCCGTTGCGGCATGGTTCCGTCACGGTGCTGGCGCGACAATATCCCCATGACCGACCGTATTCCCCTGTTGCTGCTGCCCGGCCTGCTCAACGACGCCGAGCTGTGGCGCGCGCAGCTGGCCGACCTGGCCGATATCGCCGACTGCACCGTGGGCGACCAGACCGGTGGCGAGACCCTGCAGGCGGTGGCCGAAGACGTGCTGGCGCAGGCACCGGAGCGCTTTGCGCTGGCCGGGTTCTCGCTGGGCGGCTTCGTGGCCCAGCAGATCCTGCGCATTGCGCCGGAGCGGGTGCTGCAGCTGGCGCTGATCGATACCTCGATCCACGCCGACTCACCGGAGCGGGCCGAGCAGCGGCGCAGCCAGCGCGCCAGCGTGCGCCTGCCGGGGAAGTTCCACGGCTTCGGCGATGTGCTGATGCGCAGCTACATCGATGCCTCGCGGCTGGACGACTACGTGCTGGTGCAGCGCGTGCGCGACATGACCACCCGCCTGGGCGCGGAAGTGTTCCTGCGCCAGAGCGCACTGGAACGCCGCGATGGCCATGATGTGCTGGCCGGTTACCGCGATCCGCTGCTGATCGTATGTGGCGCCAACGACCGCATTACGCCACTCGCGGTGAGCGAGGAAATGCACGCGATGGTGCCGCACTCGCAGCTGGTGGTGGTGCCCGATTGCGGGCACCTGGCGCCGATGGAAAAACCGGACGAGGTCAGTGCGGCAATGCGTGGGTGGTTGTTGCAGGCGCGATGCTGACCGGCTCGATGGAGGCGTCGTTCCAGCCCATCCGGTTGTAGAGGTGGTAGCGCAGAACGCCGATACGCTCATGCAATATCACTTCGACCAGCAATAGATTGAATGTGGAGGGCAACCACCCCCGGGTGGCACGGAGGCGGTCGCTGGGCAGGCCCTCGGCCACGACGCCGAAGTGACGGAAGTAGATCAAGCTCCGCGTGAGATGCAGGCCCGAGGTGACCAGCACCACCCGCGAACTGTCATGTCCGATGATCGCGCTGCTGTTCCTGGCGTTCTGCCAGGTGTTCGCGCTGGTGCGCTCGCGGACGATATGCTCGGTGGGCACGCCCAGTGCCATCAGTTCGCGTGCGTAGACATCGGCCTCAGCGACATCGCCGTTGGCAGTGACGCCTCCGCTGGCAAGCACCGTACAGACCTCGCGCGTGCGATCGCATTCGTGGTAACGCTGTGCAGCCCTCATCAGGCGGCTGTAACCGGCCAGCCCGGGCCTGGGGCCATGGGCATCGTGATCGATTCCGGCACCCAGCAGTACGATCACAGTGCGTGGATGTAGCGCATGTTCAGTGACAAGCGGCGTGTCCTGCGCGCGGTCCAGCAGCCATTGCGTGATCGGCTGGCTGGCGCTGGCCGCAATGGCCAGGGGAAGCGTCGCCAGAAGTGCAGCGCTGCGCAGGCGGCGTTTCAAGACCAGCACGCTGCATGAAAGCAGCAGGAGAAGCGTCAATGTCAGCATGGTGGTCCATGAGGGAAGTTTGAAAGGATTCCGATGGCGTAGTGCATTCGTTGCCTACATGCTGGGTGCCATGGACCTGAAGCGACTGTCACTCCCGGCCCGATGTGCTGCCATCGTAGGCGGAATCATGCTCGCGGTTGCTGCAGGGCATCTGTTGGGTGGCTGCTTTCCACAGTTTTTCGTACAGATCCATCAGCGGATGCAGTAGCTCGTGGGTCATGCATGCTGACGCATGAGGTTTCCAGTCAGGCGTAACAGGGCGCAGGAGTACACCCGTTCAAGTGTTGAATGCGACAGATGGAGGAAGGCGATGCAGAGCTTGAAGTCCCGGGTTGGACTGCACTCAGGTCCACACGCCATGGACCGGCCTGAGCTTGGGGAACGCTCGATGCTGGGTCTCATTGCGGCAACGTCGCCCCACCAGCTCCCATCATTCACCGCAGCGTTGGACGCGGCGATATCGCAGTGGATGAGCATGGCGAAGGAAGAATCCTTCGGTGGCATGGAGCAGGAGCTGGCGCGCCTGCATGCCTTGAAGAGCGTTACCTCGGCGTTGGGCAGCGCCGGAGTTGCGCTGGCCTGCGACGCGTTGAGTGACTGTCTCCGCTCGGGTACAGAAGCGCGCGCTGTGCGGCGGCGGGCATGCGCGTTGGCACTGTCTGCGCAGCGTCTTCTGCATCGTGCGACGACGCATTTCCGGATGGAAGGGGGCTGACGTGCACGAGCCCCGTGTTTCCTCGCAGGCCCCCGCACCGGCAGCATTGCTGCAGGCAGCCCGTGCGCTGGAGATGCATCGCCTGGCCTGGCTTCTGTCGTCCCTGCAGGAGCCACGCGCCAGCGGATTCCGGGTGCTGCTGCAGGCACTGGTGGTGCTATGGTGCTGGCTGTGGGTGGATGGTCCGCAGCCGGTTCTGGCCAATGAGGCGGCCCGTGCGTTGCCGGTGGCCGTTGCACTGCTTGCGGTATCCGTGACATGGGCACTCGTTGCAAGTCTCTGCATGGAGCGCTGCCACCGCTGGTGCGATGGGGTAGGCCTTCTGCTCAGCCTGGCAATGGTTGCGATTCAGGTGAATGCGGCGTTCATCCTGCTGATGACGCTCAATGCAGCCCTGCCTTTCCTCGTGATCTCCGCCACCGCGGTGTATGGCCGCAGGGCAATTGCTCCCGCGATTGCATCGACTGCGCTGGCATTGCTGTGGGCCGCGCCTGAAGGCTACTGGGTCTCTCGACCCGCCTACCTGGCCTACGCGCTGGCATTGACGGTCCTGTTGCCGCTGGTGGTGGCGTCGCTGGTAGCCGCGATGCGTGACATAGCGCTGCGTGCCATTGCTTCGCGTGAGGCACAGGGCCGATTCGTCAGTACGATGAGCCACGAGCTGCGGACGCCGCTGAACGCTATCATCAGTGGGATCCAGCTGCTGGAAGTGGGGACAGTAAGTGCGGCCCAACGGCATGCACTGGCGACGGTCGCCACGCAGGCGCAGGCGCTCAGGCACCGTATCGATGATGTGCTGGACGTGGCCAGCATCGATGGTGGCCGGCTGCAGTTGCGGCTTCATCCTTGTTCGCTGCGTTCGATCATCGAAGGGGTACAGGCGACCTGCATGCCCGCTGCCGCCGACAAGGGCGTACTTCTGCAGCTGGATGGGAGTGAGCCCGATGTCTGGATGCTGGCAGACGGCGGCCGTATCGAACAAGTGGTGACCAATCTTGTCTGCAACGCCATCAAGTTCAGCCCTATGGCGGGCGAGGTATCGGTATCCATCAATGCTGCCCGGTCAGGTGACGACTGGCAGGTTCAGATCGAGGTCTGCGATTCCGGCTTGGGGATCGAAGACGCGGATCTGGAGATGATCTTCTCGCCGTTCGTACAGCTCAGCCAGGGAGAGGCACGCTGCGAGCAGGGTGTCGGGCTGGGGCTGTACATCGTTCGGCTGATTTCCGATGCCATGGGCGGAACGATAAGCGTGGGCCGCAGTGAAGCAGGCGGTGCCTCATTCGTGTGGTGCTTCACCGTGGCCTCCACCTTGGAGGTGGACTCTCCTCCTTCCCTTGAACAGCTTCTTCAGTCACATGCAGCATCGGTGCGACCGCTGCACTGCCTGCTGTTCGAGGACGTGGAAACCAACCGTGAGGTGGTGGAGCGCCTGCTGCAGAGCGCCGGCCATCGCCTCAGCTCCCGCCATGATGGCCACGATGCGCGGAAAGTGATCATGGCACTCGGACCTGATGTGGTGCTGCTGGATCTGCACATGCCGGGCTGCAGCGGATGGGAGGTGCTGGAGTCGGTAGCCAGGGACCCCGGCGCGCCACCGGTTCTTGTAATGAGCGCGGATACGCGGGTACAGGTGATTGAAAGAGCCCGCGCGCTGGGGGCTGCCGGTTTTCTATGCAAGCCGCTGGACATCCACGACGTGCTGGATATGTTGCGCGGTGTTGCCGAGCGCTGACCGACCGGTAGGTGTCGACCTTGGTCGGCACGGTGTTTCATCGATCGATCAGACGTCTGCGCCGACCAGGGTCGGCGTCTACCAGAGCAGTTGCGCGCCGTCGTTGGAATCAATCCCAGGCCGGCGCGATGCCTTCCGGGTTGGCCAGGCGATGGCCGCGGTCGAGCTTGGCGATCTGTCCCATGTCTTCGTCGGTCAGGCGGATCGCTGCCGCTTCCAGGTTGCTGGCCAGGTTCTCGCGCCTGGTCGAGGACGGAATGACCGAGAAGCCCTGCTGCAGCGCCCAGGCCAGCGCGACCTGCGCCGGCGTGGCCTGGTGGCGGCCGGCAATGGCCTGGATCACCGGGTCCTTGATTACCTCACCATAGGCCAGGCTCATGTAGGCGGTGATGTGGATGCCGTTGTCCTGCAGGAATTTCACCAGCAGGCGGTTCTGCAGGTACGGGTGGATCTCGATCTGGTTCGTGGCGATGGCGCCGGCACCCAGGATGCCGATCGCCTTGCGGGTCTGCGCGATGGTGAAGTTGGAGATGCCGATCTCCTTCGTCAGGCCCTGTGCCTTGGCCTCGGCCAGTGCGGTCAGGTACTCCTCCATCGGCACGTCGACCTTGTCGTTCGGCGACGGCCAGTGGATCAGCGTCAGGTCCACATGATCGGTGCGCAGCTTTTCCAGACTGGTACGCAGGCTGGCCAGCAGCGCTTCGCGCTTGAACTCGGTGATCCAGATCTTGGTGGTCAGGTAGATCTCATCGCGCGGCACGCCGGAATCGGCGATTGCCTGGCCGACTTCGGCTTCGTTGCCGTAGATCTGCGCGGTATCGATGGCGCGGTAGCCGACCTCCAGCGCGTTGCGCACGGAATCGATCACGGTCTGGTCTTTGAGGCGGAAAGTGCCAAGACCGAAGGCGGGGACTGTCATGAGGGGCTCCAGCAGTGGGGGAGGGAGACGGGACTATCCACGAAAGGGTAGGCCAGCGGCCGTGTGCATGCCGGCAACGGTGCATTGCACTGCCGTGTACGACCACAGGCCGTAATGAGTGCGGAACGTTGGTCCGCACTGTTCATGCCGCCACCCATGTAGCGTTGGACGCTGCCGGCCAGCGGCCGGCACTACCCCAGTCCGCGCTCCACGGTGGTGCCGGCCGCTGCCCGGCGACCGGATCCCTCAGGCCGCGCGCGCCAACGCGTCCTTCGCTGTCGCCGTGGCCGACAGGTCGAACACATCGACCGCATCGATCAACCGGTTCGCCTGCTGTTCCAGGCTGCGCGCCGCGGCGCTGGCTTCCTCCACCAGCGCGGCGTTCTGCTGGGTGGTGCCGTCCATCTGGATCACCGTCTGGCTGACCTGTTCGATGCCTGCGCTCTGCTCCTGCGACGCCGCAGAGATCTCGGCCATGATGTCGGTCACGCGCTGCACCGAGGCGACGATCTCGGCCATGGTGTCGCCGGCCTCGCGCACGCGCTGCGCACCCTCACCGACCTGTTCCACCGACGCCTCGATCAGCGACTTGATCTCCTTTGCCGCCGCCGCAGAGCGCTGCGCCAGCGTGCGCACTTCGCTGGCGACAACCGCGAATCCGCGGCCCTGCTCACCGGCGCGTGCCGCTTCCACCGCCGCGTTCAGCGCCAGGATGTTGGTCTGGAACGCGATGCCATCGATCACGCTGATGATGTCGGCGATCTGCCGCGACGACGTTTCGATCGCACCCATGGTCGCCACCACCTGCCCGACCACGCTGCCACCGTGTGAGGCGACACCCTGTGCACCGATCGCCAGCTGGTTGGCCTGGCGCGCGTGTTCGGCGTTCTGGCGCACGGTGGAGGTCAGCTCTTCCATGGATGCCGCGGTCTCTTCCAGATTGGCGGCCTGCTGCTCGGTACGGCGCGACAGGTCATTGTTGCCGGCGGCGATCTCCGCGGCGGCGGTGTGGATGTTGCCGGAGGCGTGCTTGATGTCGGTGACGATGGTCGCCAGCTGCGTGGCGGTGGTATTGGCATCGCCGGCGATACGCGCGAACACACCCTGGAAATCACCGTGCATGCGTGCACCGAGGCGGCCATCGGCGATCGCGCGCAGCATCGTCGAGACTTCGCCGAGGTTCAGTTCTGTGGTCTGCATCAGGCGGTTCAGGCCATCGACCATCGCGCGGAAGTCATGCTCGAAGCGCGCGCTGTCGCCGCGCTGGCTGAAGTCACCGGCGGCCGCCGCTTCGGCCAGGCGGCGGATTTCGCCGTTGATCGCCCCGAGGTTGTGCTTGACCGCATCCAGCGCTTCGGTGATCACTGCCTTCTCGCCGGGCAGGCGTTCCATGTCCTGGCTGAGGTCGCCGACGGCGTAGCGGCCCATGATCGAGATCGCGCGCATCTTCACCCGGATGTGCGCGTCGACCAGCGTGTTGCAGTCGGCCACCATGGTGCCGAACGCGCCCGGGAAGGCAGCGGCGTCCATGCGATGGCTGATGGTGCCGGCCTCGTGCGCCTGGGCCATCGCGGCCTGCGCATCCAGCACGCCGCGCAGCGTGGACTGCAACGCCTGCATCGCCTGGGCGAGGCGTCCGATCTCGTCGCGGCTGCGCACCTGTACCACGTGCTGCAGGTCGCCGGCAGCCACTGCGCGTGCAGCGGCTTCCACCGCCAGTACCGGCTGCACCACGGCGCGCCGCAGCCACCAGGACAGGCCGATCAGCAACAGCACGGCGGCCAGCACCGTCAGTGACGCGCACAGCAGCAGGGTCTGCCGCGCCTGCTGCGAACGTGCCGCCAGCGCCGCTTCGGCCACCTGCGTGGCATGCCTGCTCAATGCATCCAGTGCGGTCGCCACCGCGCGATCCTTGCCGCGCACGAGGGTGTCGCCGACGGCGGGATCGTAGCCGGCCGCGGCAAATGCCTGCAGCGCCGCGTGATAGTCCTGCTGCAGCTGCGCGTGCAGGCCGATGAACGCCTGCGCCAGTTCACGCGTGCGCGCGTCCGGGCTGGTCACCAGGCCCTTGGCCAGCCGTTCGACCAGGCGGCCTTCGTTGTCGAAGGCGTCCAGATGGCGCTGACGCAACGCGTCGTCGTGACCACGCAGCAGCACGTTCTTCCATTCCTGCACCTGGCCGCGGAACTCACGCTGCAGGCGTTCGGCGTCGCGGCTGTGCGCGACTTCGGGTGGAACCTCGGTGGACAACTTGAACCAGGCGGAGGCCAGGCCAGCCAGCGCGCACAGCAGGACCACGGCCAAGCCAACAGAAACCGCGCCGAGCAGCTTGGACTGCAGGCGCGGAGCACGGACAGACGCATTCATCGGGAAGCACTCTCGGGAAGGGGCAATGCGGTATCGACCCGCCAAGCTCCCGCTGAAGTGCGACGAACATCACATTAGCGTTTCGTTTAGTGATGTGAAGAAAGTGTTTCATAGGACAAATGTGTCCATATGGAACGAATACGGACCCTGGACAGGGGATATAAATGTAACTAATGTAGTTACATGAAATCCGCGAACCTGCTCTCTGACGCCCTGCACGTGATGGCGCACCTGGTCGGCCAGGACGGCCCGCGCACCTCCGAGCAGCTGGCGTCCTGCCTGCCGACCCATCCGGTGGTGATCCGCCGCCTGCTGGCGCAGCTGCACAGGGCGGGCCTGGTTCACAGCGCCCGTGGTCATGGCGGTGGCAGCCAGTTGGCCCGCGATGCCGCAGCCATCACCCTGCATGACGTCTACCTGGCGGTGGGCGCACCGTCGCTGGTGCAGGTCGGTACCCGTGATTCCGGCGGTGGCTGCCCGATCCAGCAGCTGGTCAACAGCGCTTTGCTGGAGGGTGCACGCGAAGCACAGCGCCTGCTCGAACAGCGCCTGCGGGCGACCACGCTGGACAAGCTCGGCGCCGACTTCGCCCGCCATCTCGCCCATCACCGTTCCCTGGAAGGTCACCATGAATCCTGATGTGCTCATCGTCGGCGGCAGCTATGCCGGCATTGCTGCGGGCCTGATCCTGGCCCGTGCCCGCCGCCCGGTCACCGTCATCGACGCCGGTTTGCCGCGCAATCGTTTCGCCAGCCATTCGCACGGGGTGATGGGGCTGGATGGCATCAGCGGTGCCGAGCTGCTGAAGGCCGCGCGCCAGCAGCTGCTGGACTACCCCAGCGTGCGCTGGGTGCATGCCGAGGCCGTGCAGGCCAACGCCAGCGCAGAGGCCGTGGAAGTACGTACCGCCGATGGCCAGGTGCTGGCCGCGCGCAAGCTGCTGCTGGCCAGCGGCATCGCCGACCAGCTGCCGGCGCTGCCGGGTCTGGCCGAGCGCTGGGGCAGCACCGTGCTGCACTGCCCCTACTGCCACGGTTACGAAGTGGGTGGCGGCGCCATCGGCCTGCTTGGTGGCCATCCGATGTCCGCCAGCAAGGCGCCGCTGTTTGCCGACTGGGGCAATGTCACCTTCTTCAGCCAGGGCCTGCCGATCACCGATGAGGAACGGGCTGCCATGCAGCAGCGCGGCGTGCAGATCGAGACGTCACCGGTGCTGCGCGTGCAGGGCGACCAGCCGACCTGGCTGGAGGTGGAGCTGGCCGACGGCCGCCGCATCGCCCAGCGGGCGCTGTTCGTGCCGGCCACCCAGGTGATGGCCACACCGCTGGTGCAGCAGCTGGGCTGCACATTGGCCGAGAGCCCGCTGGGCGAGCTGATCGAGGTCGACATGATGAAGCAGACCTCGGTGCCGAACGTGTATGCCGCAGGCGATGCGACGACGGTCGGCAACATCACCCTGGCCATGGCCGAAGGCGTGCGCGCGGGCATCGGCGTGCACCACGCGCTGGTGGCCGAAGACAGCGTCGTGCGCTGAACGTTGCACAGGTAGAGGCCGACCCTGGTCGGCGCCGTTCCATCCACGCATGGCGTGGATCTACTGCAATTGGGTGCGGTGGGTGCCGGCCTTGGCCGGCACCGCCCCATTTACCCCTTCACGCACAACACCTGGCGCAGGGTGTGCACCACGTCGACCAGGTCCAGCTGCGCGGCCATCACATCGTCGATCGACTTGTACGCGGCCGGTGACTCGTCCAGCACGCCGCTGTCCTTGCGGCATTCCACATGCGCGGTGGCCTCGCGGTGCTGGGCCAGCGTGATCTGCTGGCGCGCGGCGCCACGGCTCATCACCCGGCCGGCACCGTGACTGCAGCTGTGGAAGCTGTCCGCGTTGCCCTTGCCACGCACGATGTAGCTGCGCGTGCCCATGCTGCCGGGAATGATACCCAGCTCACCCTCGCGGGCACTGACGGCCCCCTTGCGCGTCACCAGCAGCTCCTGCCCGTGGTGCGTTTCCTTCTGCACGTAGTTGTGGTGGCAGTTCACTGCCATCGCCGCCAGCTGGAACTTCGGCAGCCGGTGGCGCATCTCGGCCAGCACGCGCGACATCATCGCCTCGCGGTTCTGCCGGGCGTAGTCCTGCGCCCACGACACGGCTTCGACGTAGTCATCGAACAGCGGCTCGCCTTCCATGAAGAACGCCAGGTCCTTGTCCGGCAGGTGGAAGCCGAGCACGCGCCGGGCCAGTTCCTCGCGCGCCTTCTCGATGAAGTAGGTACCGATCAGGTTGCCGGTGCCGCGCGACCCGCTGTGCAGCATCACCCACACCGTGTCGGTCTCGTCCAGGCACAGTTCGATGAAGTGGTTGCCACCACCCAGCGTCCCGAGCTGGCGGTCGAGCTTGTCGGTACGGATCCTGCGGTGCCTGTCCTTGATCTTCTCCAGGCCGGCGGCCAGCCCGGACTGCACCAGCCGGGTATGGATGCTGTCGGGCATGCGCTGATGCTCGCCGCCGCGCCCGTTGCCGACCGGGATGCTGCGCTCGATGCTGTTGCGCAGCTGCCGCAGGTCATCGGGCAGGTCGTTGGCGCGCAGCGTGGTGCGCACGGCCGCCATGCCGCAGCCGATGTCGACGCCGACCGCCGCCGGGATGATTGCACCGCGGGTCGGGATCACCGAGCCGACGGTCGCGCCCTTGCCCAGGTGCACGTCCGGCATCACCGCCACCCACGGCCCGACGAACGGGATCGCGGCGATGTTGCGCAGCTGCTCATGCGCCTGCGCCTCCAGTGGCACGCCGTTGACCCAGCCCTTGATCGGCGTGCTGCCCTCGGCATGCAGCCATTGATAATTGTGTTGAGTGTCCATGTCTTCGTGTATGTCCTTGATGGGCCGGCGGCGCGTCCCTGCGCCACCGCGACCCCCTACCTGATCGTCACCAGCTGCTTCAGCACGCCGTCCAGGCCGCCGAACACGGTGAGCGTGTCGATCTTCTCGGTGACCTTCTCCAGCGCCTCCAGCTCCTTCAAGCGCATCAGCACCGGGTTGTCCTCGATCAGCTTTGCGGTGTTGAGCTGCGAACGGGTGGCATTGGCCTCCTCGCGGCGGCGGATCACGCTGGCCTGGGCCTGCTTCTCGGCCAGCACCACGCCGTTGAGGATCTCCTTCATCTCGCCCGGCAGGATCACGTCCTTGATGCCCACGCCAAGCAGACGTACACCGTGGCCCTCGATCGCCGCCTGCACATGGGCGGCGATCTCACCGTCCAGTGCTGCCTTGTCGCCCAGCAGCTCGTCCAGGCTGCGCGCGGCAATCGCCTGGCGCAGGCCGAACTGCAGCTGCCGGTAGACAAACTCATCGGCATTGCTGAGCGTGCGGTGTGCCCGCACCGGGTCGACCACCTGCACGGTCGCGGCCAGGTTCACCCGCAGGGTCACCTTGTCGCGGCTGAGCAGCTCCTGGCCGGACACGTCCAGCGACCGCGCACGCAGCTCCACACGCTCCACCGACACGTTGCCGTTGAAGTTCCAGAACGCGTGCAGGCCGGCGTCCAGCGTCTGCCGCAGCGTGCCATCGATGAACAGCAGGCCCACCGACTCGCTCGGCACGCTGCTGATCACCGCCACACGCGGCAGCACGCCCAGCTGGCCCAGGCGCTGCTGCACGTCCGCCGGAATGCGCGGCTCGTCACCCAGCGCCATCACGCGCACCTGGGTGTCGACCGAACCGCGCCAGTACAGGCGACGGCTGCCCGGCGGCAGCACTTCATCGATGCGGCCATTGCGCAGCAACAGGCCAACTTCGCTGGCGCCGACGTTGGCCAGCACGAAGTGCGTCTCCAACTGCGCGCCCAGTGCTTCGATCAGGCTGTCCTGGTCGCTGCCGGTGTAGGCCGCGCCCTTCGATGCGGTGTGGATGTCCACCTGCGGGCGGCCGCCGAACGGCGACAGGCGGTGCACGCCCGGCAGCAGGATCTGCTGGAAACGACGGTTGCGATACACCAGGCCGCGCTCGCCGTCGCCGATCACGACCTTGATGGTCCAGAACATGGGAGTCTCTCCTTGTATGGCTCTGGTGGTTCGACCCGTTGCGGATGAATCACCATGACCCGGGTCGATCAGGTCGTGGCGAGGCCGCCTGCACACCACGTGCAGGCAGCGGAAGAGGGCGGCCATCGGCGGACGGTCCGCGCGCGGAGCCTTCGGTGCACCGGCAGTGCTGCCATCGTCGTTCCCGGCAGGCAGCACCGGGGCGGAACGTGGCTGGCAGTGACGGCGGGCCGAGGCCCGGCGTGCGGTCCGCTGCCTTCCACGCCCCCGCCCGAAGGCAGTGACCGTGGACGGCGACGATGGCCGCTGGGGCTTGCGCCCCGGGTGTTGCTTCAATTCATGACGTGACAGGTCATGTGGTTGGAGTGGGAGTCGAACCCACGACAGACGGAATCAGGATCCGTTGCTCTACCCGACTGAGCTATCCAGTGGTGAACCGCGCGGAATCGAACCGCGTACCGGCGAACCGGCGCCTGCCTCCAGCAGGCGATCCAGGCGATGGCTTGTCCGCGACCTCCGGCATACGCCACGGCAACGCCGCGCGCACCAGCCCGTGGTGGAAACGGGACCGTTGGAGAATCGAGGGTGCAGGCCACCGACATTATCGGCGAGCGATAATGTTTGGCTGCAATGCAGATAATGTCCAGGCGTTGCCGTGCACGCGGAGAAAATCCTCCGGCGCGGCAGAAAAACCTGGATCAGTGAGCGGCGGGTTGCCGCGCGGGGTGCAGTTCTGGCATCGCGGGTCCTTGTGCCGACGCAAACGAAAACGCCCCCGGGACTTGCGTTCCGAGGGCGTCGTCAGGCCTCGGAGATCGGGGTGGCCGATCTCCGCAGGGCGGGTATCAGGCCGTTGTCAGCTGGTCTTCCTTGCCGAACGCGCGCGCCGGCCGGTCCATGCGCAGGCATGGCAGCAGTTTGGCGATGGCGACGGAATGCGCGTTCAAGGGAAGTTTCCAGTGGGTGTTGAAACGAGGTGCGCACGATAAACCACGATTTAGTCGCGTGCAACCATTTTGTTGAATTATTTTCTTCGATGTACGTGTCATGCCGGCCAGCGGCCGGCACAACCGGGTCTCATGATTCGGCGCTGGCGGCATCCAGCTGCGCGACATCCTGCACGCTCAGCGATACGTTGGCTGCGGCCAGCAGGTCGTGCAGCTGTTCGACGCTGGTAGCGCTGACGATCGGCGCGGTGATCGACGGCCGCGCGATCTGCCAGGCCAGTGCGATCTGCGCAGCGCTGGCGCTGTGCTTGCTGGCTACGTCATCCAGCGCCTGCAGGATGCGCAGGCCGCGCGGGTTCAGATAGCGCTTCACCACCGTCTCGCCACGTGCCGGGCTCTTGGCTGCATCGGCCGGCGCGCGGTACTTGCCACTGAGGAAGCCACTGGCCAGCGCGTAGTAGCCGATCACGCCGATCTGCTCGCGCTGCACCAGCGGTTCCAGTTCCTTTTCGTAGCCGGCGCGGTCATACAGGTTGTACTCCGGTTGCAGGGTTTCGTAACGCGGCAACTTGTAGTCGGTGGACACCTTCAGCGCATCGGCCAGGCGCGTGGCGCTGTAGTTGGAAGCACCGATCGCACGCACCTTGCCGGCCTCGATCAGGCGGCCGAACGCGGCCAGCGTGGCTTCCAGCGGCGTCGACTCGTCATCCTCGTGGGCCTGGTACAGATCGATCACGTCGGTCTGCAGCCGGCGCAGCGAATCCTCGACCGCCGCATTGATGTTGTCCGGGGTCAGGCCGGGGCGTTCGGCCCACTTGGCCACCTTGGTCGCCAGCACCACCTTGTCGCGCTTGCCGCTGCGGGCGAACCACTTGCCGATCAGCGTTTCCGATTCCCCGCCCGAATTGCCCGGCACCCAGGCCGAGTAAACGTCGGCGGTGTCGACCAGGTTGAAGCCGGCATCGACGAAGGCATCGAGCAGGGCGAAGCTGGCCTTCTCATCGGCGCTCCAGCCGAACACGTTGCCACCGAAGGCGAGCGGACGTACATGCAGGCCGGAACGGCCCAGTTCGCGGGTTGCCGTCATGGGCACGGACTCCTTGGGGGAAGTGTTCCAGAATAGAACGCGATGTGTGACCGTGCTGCGGCGACGACCACAAAACAGTGTTCCGCGACGCGCACGCCGCTAACGTTTTGTGAACACCTGGGACGCTGCGACTGCTAGTCTCGCCGCATCTTCCGCTGGAGTCGTCCCGATGATGCCTGCTTCGTCCCTGCGTGGTTGCCGACTGCTGCTTGCTTCGGCCCTGCTTGCTGCTGTTCCCGCGTTCGCCGCACCGGCCACGGTGGCACCGGCGAAGATCGAGGTCTTGCCGGCCATCGACGCGGCGGTAAAGGCGCCCACCCGCGATGCCAACAACGTCAAGCGCGATGGCTTCCGCCATCCGGCGCAGACGCTGTCGTTCTTCAAGGTAGCGCCGGAAAAGACCGTCATCGAGATCACCCCCGGCAACGGATGGTATTCGGAAATCCTGGCGCCGCTGCTGCATGACAAGGGCCACTACGTCGCTGCGGTGGTCGATCCGATGGCGGTGCCCGAAGGCCGTGGCCGTGACTACCAGCAGCGCAGCCGCGACAGCCTGGAAAAGAAGTACGCCGGTGCACCCGCGCAGTTCGGCAAGACCGCCGTGGTCGCCTACGATCCGGCCAAGCCGGTGTTCGGCCCGGCCAATTCAGCCGACGTGGTGCTGACCTTCCGCAACGTGCACAACTGGCGCAAGGCCGGCCAGGCGCAGGGCATGTTCCAGGGCTTCTTCAACGTGCTCAAGCCGGGTGGCGTGCTGGGCGTGGTCGAGCATCGCGCCAAGACCGACGTGGCCGACGACGATGACACCGGCTATGTCGGCCAGCAGCAGGTGATCGCGATGGCCGAGGCCGCCGGTTTCAAGCTGGACGCGCGCAGCGAGGTCAACGCCAACCCGCGCGACACCAAGGACCACCCCAACGGCGTGTGGACGCTGCCCCCGACCAACCAGCACGACAAGGCCGATGATGCGAAGTACCAGGCGATCGGCGAAAGCGACCGCATGACCCTGCGTTTCATCAAGCCGTAAGGGCACGTCGCATGCCGTGCGCGCGTTGACGTGGTGGGGCCGGGCCCTTGCTCGGCTCCACAGGGACGTGGTGCGTGGCGCGGCGTGGGACAATGTCTTACCCGCCGCCCGCCGTGCCTGCAATGCTGATCGCCTTCAACAAGCCCTTCAACGTGCTCTGCCAGTTCACCGACCGCAGCGTGCCGCCGCGGCCGACCCTGGCCGGGTTCGGCCTGCCGCCGCGCGTGTATGCCGCCGGCCGCCTGGACCATGACAGCGAGGGCCTGCTGCTGCTGACCGACAACGGCACGCTGGCGCACAAGCTCACCGACCCCAGGCACAAGGCCGACAAGACCTACTGGGTGCAGGTGGAAGGCACGCCCAGTGACGAGCAGCTGCAACAGCTGCGCGACGGCGTGGTACTCAACGATGGGCCGACCCTGCCGGCGAAGATCGAGCGCCTCGATCCAGCACCGTTGCTGTGGACGCGCGATCCGCCGGTACGCTTCCGCAAGACCGTGCCGGACAGCTGGTTGGCGATCACGATCCGCGAAGGCCGCAACCGCCAGGTGCGGCGGATGACGGCGGCAGTGAACCTGCCAACGCTGCGGCTGGTGCGGGTGGCAATGGGGCCCTACCGGCTGGACGACCTGCAGCCGGGGCAGTGGCGGCAGATCGGTTGAAACAGAAAGGGCCGGATACCTCGCGGCATCCGGCCCTCATGGAGTGCCTTGGGGTCAGAGCCCTTCCTGTGAAAGGGATCCGACCCCGGCAGGCTCAGGCGTCGCTGCCGATATCGCTGTGCTCGTCCACGACGGTGTCGTTGCGGCGGTCACGCGCGCTGATGCGCTGCGCCTGCCCATTCACCACATGGCCATTGGCAGCCTTCTTCTTCTGCTGCTTGCGGTACAGCGCATAGCCGAGCAGGCCGACACCCACCGCAGCAGCGGCCACGGCCACGGCCGGATTGCGGCGCACGAACTTGGTGGCGACCTTGCCGCCGGTCTTCACTGCGCCGAGGGCGGCGCCGGTCTTGATCCAATCCGCGTTGCGCAGGCTGCCACCGGCGCTCTTCAGGCCATCGCCAGCGGTGTGGGCCAGCTCCAGGGCGCGCTCCAGAGCGCGGTCGGTGATTACGGTCAGCTTGCTCATGCGGGGGTCCTTTGCCTCGGGTCGAAGTCCAGTGTCGCGCGTTGCCCGTAAACGGTATGTCAGTCGGGGACGCACGTGGTGTGACTCTACCGCAGCCATTCAGGATCAGGCAGGGTCCCAAACCGGTAGCCGGCCGCTGGCCGGCAGTCCCGGAGCACCTTGTGGGAATGCATTGCCGGCCAGCGGCCGGCACTACCCGTCAGGTTCCACGCGGCTTGGCGCGGTGCGTGGCTGTCGCGGTCCACGGATCGTCCGGCCACGGATGGCGCGGGTAGCGCCCCTTCATTTCCTTTTTCACTTCGGCGTAGGTGCTTTCCCAGAAGTTGCGCAGGTCCTGGGTGACCTGCAGCGGGCGGCCGCCGGGGGAGAGCAGGTGCAGGGTCAGCGGCACGCGGCCATCGGCGATGCGCGGCGTGTCGGCCAGGCCGAACAGTTCCTGCAGCTTCACCGCCAGTACTGGCGGCAGCGGGTCACCACTCTCGCTGTCCAGCGCATAGGTGATCGGCCGCTCCAGTCCGGACGGCACCGTGATGCGGGTCGGCGCATGACGCTCGACCAGCTGCCGCTGCGACCACTCCAGCGGCGACTTCAGTGCCTCACCGAAGCTGGATTCGTCCAGCGCATCCAGACGGCTCTTGCCGGCAAACGCGGGTTGCAGCCACTGCGCACGGTTGGCCAGCAGCGCCGCGTCGCTGCAGTCGGGCAGGTCCAGCTCCGGCATCCAGCGCCGCAGTGACTCGACCCGCGCCTGCCACTGGCGCAGGCCCTCGGTCCACGGCAGCGCCTGCAGACCGAGCTCGGCCACCGCGTCGGTCAGTGCCTGCGCGGCGTGCTGCGGATCGACCCGGCCGGCCGAGCGGCTGTCCAGCACGATGCGGTCGAAACGGGTCTCGCGCAGTGCCACCAGGGCGCGTCGCTCGCTGTCCCAGCGCACTACGTCTTCGGTGACGAAGCGATCCGGCCACGCCTTGCGCAGCCGATCCTCGTCTACCGGCGCGGCGCGCAGCAGCAGTGCATCGCGCGCCTCGAAGCGCAGTTCGCTGGCCACCAGCCACGGCTCACCGCGCAGGTCGCTCAGCTCGTGCAGGCGCGCGCTGCGGCCATTGGCCAGCAGGTAGCGCAGAGGATCGCTGGGATGCTGGAAGCCAATCCGGTCAGGGAAGGCATGAGCGAGCAGGTCACCCAGCTCATGGGCCTCGATGCTGGCCGGCGGCGTGGCTTCGCAGCGCAGGCGGCGACGCCACTGCTTGGCGGCGGCATCGATCGCGGCCAGCCCGCTGCGGTTGGCATCGCCCGGTGTGCGGCCATTGCGGAACGCGGCCAGTGCGCGCCAGCGGGCCGCCAGCGCGTCGCCGCCCTGGCGCAACGGGTCGCGCGCCTCCAGCAGCGCGGCCAGGTCGGCAGCCAGCGCCTGGGCGCGGGCATCGGGCGCTGCCAGCAGCATCGCCGCCATCCGTGGATGCGTGCCCAGCGCCAGCACACGCCGGCCCAGTTCGGTGATCGCGCCACTGCTGGACAGGGCGCCGAGCCGCTGCAGCAGTTCGCGCGCGGCACCCATCGGGCCGGCCGGTGGCGGATCGAGGAAGCGCAGATCGCTGCTGCCCCAGGCCGCCAGCTCCAGTGCCAGTCCGGCCAGTTCCACCTGGTCGATCTCGGCGCGGCGCTGCGGTTCCAGCCGCTGCGACTGTGGCCACAGCCGCCAGGCCACGCCCTCGGCGACGCGGCCGGCGCGGCCCGCGCGCTGGTCGGCCGATGCCTGCGCGATGGCCACCACGTCCAGCCGGGTGAAGCCACTGTTGGGGTCGTAGCGCGGTTCGCGTGCCTGGCCGCTGTCGATCACCACGCGCACGCCGGGCAACGTCACCGACGACTCGGCGACGTTGGTCGCCAGCACCACGCGCCGGCGGCCATCGCTGGCCACCTGAAGTACGCGCGCCTGTTGTTCCACCGGCAGTTCACCGTGCAGCGCCAGGACCTCGACATCGCCATTGAGCGATTCCTGCAGGCCCGCCTGCACCCGCGCGATCTCGCGCTGGCCGGGCAGGAACACCAGCAGGTCACCGGGGTGCTGGGCCAGGGCCTGCTGCACCGCGCGGCGCACCTGCAGTTCCAGCGCCTCATCGCGGCGCGCCGGGAAATGGCTGATCGCCACCGGGTAGCTGCGGCCCTCGCTGCTCAGCCGCGGCGCATCGAGAAAACGTGCCAGCCGCTCGCCGTCCAGCGTGGCCGACATCACCACCAGGCGCAGGTCATCGCGCAGCTGCGCCTGCACATCCAGCGCCAGCGCCAGGCCGAGGTCGCCGCTGAGATGGCGCTCGTGGAATTCGTCGAACAGGATCGCACCGACCTCTTCCAGCATCGGGTCGTCCTGCAGCACGCGGGTCAGGATGCCTTCGGTGACGACCTCGATGCGCGTGCGCGCCGAAACCTTGTTTTCGAAGCGGATGCGGTAGCCGACCGTGCCACCGACCTCCTCGCCCAGCTGCCGCGCCATGAACAGCGCGGCGCTGCGGGCTGCGACCCGCCGTGGTTCCAGCAGGATGATCTTGCGGCCCTGCAGCCACGGTGCGTCGAGCAGTGCCAGTGGCACCTGGGTGGTCTTGCCGGCACCGGGCGGGGCCTCCAGCACCAGTCGCTGATGCGCGGCCAGATGTTGCTGGATCTGCGGCAGCAGCGGGGAAATCGGGAAGAGCGGGGCGTTCATGTGCAAAGGATAAGGGGGCACGGCGGGCGCAGGTACAATGCGCGGGCACTTTTCCCCCGCGATGACCATGCACCTGATCGATATCGGCGCCAACCTGACCCACGACTCCTTCGACCGCGACCGCGATGCCGTGCTGGACCGCGCGCGCCAGGCCGGCGTGGTGCAGATGGTCATCACCGGCGCCAGCCGCGAGCACTCGCCGCTGGCGTTGCAGCTGGCCCAGCAGCACCCCGGCTTCCTGTACGCCACCGCCGGCGTGCACCCGCACCACGCGGTGGAATACACCGAGGAATGCGATGCCGAGATGCGCGCGCTGCACGCGCATCCGGAAGTGGTGGCGGTGGGGGAGTGCGGGCTGGACTACTTCCGTGACTTCTCGCCGCGCCCGGCCCAGCACCGCGCGTTCGAGCGCCAGCTGCAGCTGGCGGCAGACAACGGCAAGCCACTGTTCCTGCACCAGCGTGATGCGCATGCCGACTTCATGGCACAGATGAAGAACTTCGAAGGTCGCATCGGTCCGGCGGTGGTGCATTGCTTCACCGGCGAACGCGGTGAGCTGTTCGATTACCTGGACCAGGATTGGTACATCGGCATCACCGGCTGGCTGTGCGACGAGCGCCGTGGCGCGCACCTGCGCGAACTGGTGAAGAACATCCCGGCCAACCGCCTGATGATCGAGACCGACGCGCCGTACCTGCTGCCGCGCACGCTGAAGCCGATGCCGAAGGACCGGCGCAACGAGCCGATGTTCCTGTCGCACATCGTGGAAGAGCTGGCACGTGACCGTGGCGAGGACGTTGCGGTGACCGCGGCCAATGCCACGGCGGCCGCCCGCGCGTTCTTCCGCCTGCCCGACGCGGGTTGATCCGTAGAGCCGAGCCCATGCTCGGCTTATCGCGCGCAGCGCGAAAGACGCAAAGAGCAGCCGAGCATGGGCTCGGCTCTACAAAGCGCTGTCCGGTAGCGCCGGGCCATGCCCGGCGAGCGAAGCGGCAAGGTCCGTCAGGCCTTCACGGTAACTCGGGAAGCGCGGCTGCCACCCCAGCGCTTCACGCGTGCCACGGCTGTCGATGCGCTTGTTGCTCTCGTAGAAGCGCCGCAGCGTCGGGCTCAGTACCGGGTCATCCCAGGCCACGGCGGGCGGCAGCGCAAACCCGCCCAGCTTCGCGGCGAAGGCCAGCACATCCTGCGGCGGCGCCGGTTCGTCGTCGCTGGGCAGGTAGAGACCCTGCCGGGCCGGGCGCCGCATTGCGGCGATGATGACGGTTGCCAGGTCATCCACGTGCAGTCGGTTGAACACCTGGCCCGGGCGAACCACGTGGCGCGCACGCCCCTGCGCCAACTGCACCAGCGCATTGCGACCCGGCCCGTACAGGCCGGGCAGGCGGAATACCGCCGAGGCGATGCCGCGTTGTCCGGCCAGTGCGCGCCACTGGGCTTCCGCGAGCAGGCGCTGCACGCCAGCCGCTTCAGTGGCGTCGGCCGCGCTGCGCTCGTCGATCCAACCGCCGGCGCGGTCGGCATACACCGAGGTCGACGACAGATAGCCGACCCAGCGCAATGCCGGGCTGGCCTGCAGCGCGGGCAGCAGCAGGCGCAGTGCCGGGTCGCCCTCCGCGTCGGGCGGCACGCTGCACAGCACGGCATCGGCCTGCGCGATCACATCGAGCAGGGCAGGCGACGGTGGCGTGTCGGCGTGCAGCTGATGCCGTGGCAGGCCATCGTCCGGCGCGAACGAGGGATCGCGCACTGTGCCGGCCACGCCTATGCCGTGCGCCTGCAGCTGCGCGGCCAGCACGCGTCCGCTCCAGCCCAGCCCGAGAATCAGTACCCGCGCGGGCAATAGGCTGGCCTGCAAGGCGGGACTCACGCGACCCGCAGTGCCTGGTAGGCCTGCAGACTGCTGTAGGCAACCTGCAGCAGCAGGGCTTCCTGATCAGCCCTGCGCGCACGCACCAGCATGTCGCCAACAATCTGTTCGGCCTCCACCTGCTGGCCGGCCTCCAGATCACGCAGCATCGAGGCCTTCAACGCCGAGCCGGCCTGGGTCAGCGTGCCGCGCGCAGTGTCCTGCGCTGCCTCCGGAACCGGTTCACCGGCGGCTTCGGCGACGGCCAGGCACTCGTCGTAAAGGCCACGTACGATCGCCTCGCCATCATCGGTGGCGACGATGGTGCCGATATCCGCACGCAGCAGGCAGGTGGCTGCGGCCAGCGCGGTCAGGAAGGTGTACTTGATCCACTGTTCCTGGCCGATACGTTCGCTGGCAAGGTGATCAAGGTTGGCCTTCGCGCAGACCGCAGCCAAGGCGCGCACGCGCGCGGAGATCGCGCCGCCGTCGCGCTCGCCGAAGGTGAGCTTGGCCGGCTTGCCCAGATGCAGCACCGCGCCATCGGGCGCCTTGGTGGCGCTGATGAAGCACAGGCCGCCGAGCACCGCGTCGCGGCCAAAGCGCATATCCAGTGCGTTGTAGTGGTGCAGACCGTTGAGGATCGGCAGCACGGTGGTGTTCGCTCCGACTGCCGGGGCGATGGCATCGATCGAACTGTCCAGGTCGTAGGCCTTGCAGCTGAGGATGACCAGATCGAAGGGCTTCTGCGCGGCCAGTGCGGGCAGTGCATCAGCCGTGACGTGCTGAACCGGGAAACGCGCATCACCCAGTGGGCTGCGGATGACCAGGCCATCATGGTCCAGCTGCGCGGCGCGCGCGGGGCGCACGAGGAAGGTCACGTCCACGCCGGCCTGGGCCAGGCGGCCACCGAAGTAACCGCCGGTACCGCCGGCGCCGAGGATCAGGATGCGCATTGCACGTTCACCGTTTTCTGGGGGGGAATCAGAACTGCGATTGTGCCGGAGATTGCAGGCAAAAAAGAGCCGAGCATAGGCTCGGCTCTACAGACTGCTGCATCCACGCATGGCGTGGATCTGGTGTTGCCGGCCAGCGGCCGGCACTACCACGCAGGTCTCAGCTGCGCATGCCCACACCACGGCGCAGCAGCCACAGGGCCAGCGCCGTCAGCACCACCACGAAACCGATCATCAGGCCGTAGGCCACCGGCAGCGGTACATCGCTGCTACCCAGCAGGCCATAGCGGAACGCGTTGACCATGTAGAAGATCGGGTTCGCGTGCGTGGCCGCTTCGGCCCAGCCCGGCAGCAGCTTCACCGAATAGAACACGCCACCCAGGTAGGTCAGCGGGGTCAGGATGAAGGTCGGCACGATCGCCACGTCATCGAACTTCTTCGCATACACCGCATTGATGAATCCGGCCAGCGAGAAGATCGTCGCGCCGAGGATCACCGTGGTCAGCATCACGATCGGATGCGGGATTCGCACCGGGGTGAAGAACATCGCGATGATCAGCACGATCACGCCGACCATCAGGCCGCGCAGCACGGCACCGGCCACGTAGCCCCACAGGATCACCCAGTTCGGCATCGGGCTGACCAGCAGTTCCTCGACGTGGCGGCCGAACTTGGCACCGAAGAACGAGGAACTGATGTTGCCGTAGCTGTTCTGGATCACGCTCATCATCACCAGGCCCGGCACGATGAACTGCATGTAGGTGTAGCCGCCCATGTCACCCACGCGCGACCCGATCAGGTTGCCGAAGATCAGGAAGTACAGGGTCATGGTGATCGCCGGCGGCACCAGGGTCTGGCCCCAGATGCGCATGATGCGGGCGACTTCGCGGCGCACGATGGTCATCAGCGCGATGCGGTTGCGCTGGCCGTCGGTCAGCTCGGTGGTGCTCATGCAGGCTTCTCCATGTTGCCGGTGAGGCGCACGAACAGCTCCTCCAGGCGGTTGCTCTTGGTACGCATCGAACGCACGCGGATACCCGCCTCGTTCAGCGTGGCGAACACGCGGTTGAGGTCCATCGCGCGTGGCATGTCGATGTCCAGCGTGTGCGGGTCCGGCGCGGTCAGCGTCGCGCCCTCGATCACCGGCAGCTGCGCCGGCAGGTCACCGTCGATGTCCAGCAGGAAGCCTTCCACGTCCAGCTTGGCCAGCAGGGTGCGCATCGGCCCCTGCTCGACGATCTGGCCATGGTTGATGATCGCCAGGTGGCGGCACAGGTACTCGGCCTCTTCCAGGTAGTGGGTGGTGAGGATGATCGTGGTGCCGGCACCGTTGATCTCCTTCAGCACGCGCCACATGTCGCGGCGGATCTCGATGTCCACGCCGGCGGTGGGTTCGTCCAGGATCAGCAGCCGCGGGCGGGTCATCATCGCGCGGGCGATCATCAGCCGGCGCTTCATGCCGCCGGACAGCGTGCGGCTCATCACCTGCGCCTTTTCCCACAGGTGCGCGCGCTTCAGTTCTTCTTCGGCGCGCTGCTCGGCTTCCTCGCGCGGCACGCCGTAGAAACCGGCGTAGTTCACCAGGATGTCGAAGGGCTTTTCGAACAGGTTGAAATTGATTTCCTGCGGCACCAGGCCGATCAGGCGCATGGTGGCGCTGCGGTTGCGCACCAGGTCGCTGCCGAACACTTCCACCTGGCCCTCGCTGAGGTTGACCAGGGAGCTGATGATGCCGATCAGGGTCGACTTGCCCGCCCCGTTGGGGCCGAGCAGGGCGAAGAAGTCGCCCGGGGCCACTTCCAGGGAAACGCCCTTCAGGGCCTGGGTGCCGTTGTCATAGGTCTTGCGCAGGTCGCGCACGCGCAGGGCGGGCGCCGTATCGTTCTGGGATGCCAAGCTCGAAGCCTTCGCGCCCATGGGCTGGCGCTGGAGAGGGGCGGGGAGGGGCTATTATAGAAGACCCCGAGGGCTTGCCCCGGCTACACACTGTCCCGAAAAGTCGTGCCTGTTCAATTCCCCCTCAAGCTGGTCGGCTGCCGCATGCTGGCCCCGACCGTCGGCCATTACCAGTTCGTGCGTGACGATGGGCAGCCGCTGGATTTCCAGCCCGGCCAGTTCATCCAGGTCCATTTCAGCTACGCCGACGGCACCGAAACCAAGCGCAGCTACTCGCTGGCGACCATCCACGACCATGCGCTGGGCCCGGGCGAGGCGGTGGACATCGCGGTCAGTTTCGTGCCCGGCGGCGCCGCTACGGCCCTGTTCGAGGCGCTGGAGCAGGGCAGCCAGATCAGTGCGTCCGGCCCCTATGGCCGGTTCTGCCTGAATCCCGGTGACCACAACGCCCGTTACCTGCTGATCGCCACCGGTACCGGTGTTACCCCGTACCGCTCCATGCTGCCGCTGCTGGAGAAGGCCATGGCCGAACGCGGCGTGCAGATCGTGCTGCTGCAGGGCGCGCGCAGCCCGGGCGAGCTGCTGTACAGCGAAGATTTCTACAGCTTCGCCGAAAAGCACGCGAACTTCCGCTATGTTCCGTGCCTGTCGCGTGAACTCCCGGCTGATCCGCACCCGGACGTACAGCACGGCTACGTGCAGCAGGCGCTGGCCGGCTTCACGCCGGACCCGGCCACCGACATCGCCTACCTGTGCGGCAACCCGGACATGGTCGATGCCTGCGCCGAGCTGCTGAAGGCCGCCGGCCTGGGCAACCCGCAGATCCGCCGCGAGAAGTACGTCAGCAGCAAGTAGGCCCGGAGGGGGCCGGCCGCTGGCCGGCAACCCCGCGAACCGGAGGCGGCACCCTGCCGCCCCCGGTGCCTGCCTCAGTACGCGATCCAGGCATCACGCCAGGCAAAGCCGGTGCCCGGGCGATAGGCATCGGCATTGATGTTGCACCACGCGCCTTCCGGGAACGGGCGGCAGGCGTACAGCTTGCCGTCGGTGCCCTTCACCACGGTCTCGCCCGGCGTGTAGCTGCCGAGGCCGGCCGGATACACGAAGTCGAAATCGCCACCCGGTGGATCGACCGGATCAACCGGGCCCGGCACCTGGGTTTCCAGCTGGAAGCGATTGCCCGGCTTCAGGTACACGCGGTTTTCGGTGGCCGATGCGACCGGCGTGATCACGCCGTTCTTCATCACACCGACGCGGGCGTGCTGCGCACTGGCATTGACCTTGCGGGCCAGCGCCAGCGGCCACTGTGCGGGAGCGGTCTGGCCGGCCGCCAGCGTGGTCTCCACGCGCTCCAGGTCATTGCCGTTGGCATTGAACACACGCAGGGTCACGGTGCTGTCCACGTCCAGTGCACCGTTGGCGGTCACGGCGCCGGCATCCTGCCACTGCGGCGGCGGAACCACGCCATCGCCGCCTTCGAAGCGCACGTCCATGCAGGTATAGAACGCCTCCTGCGAATCCGAGCGCTGCCAGGTGTTGTAGATGATGTGCTGGCCACTGCGCTTGGGCAGCGGGCAGTCCAGCTTGTAGACACCGCCTTCGGACAGCGGCGTGTTGCCCAGCGTGCAGAATTCCTGCAGGTCGGCCCAACGCAGCGGGCTGCCCGGCTGCCAGCCATCGCGGGTGACGTAGAACTTCCATTCGCGGGTGGCGTGCGGCGCCGGCGCGCGGAACTCGAAGGTGTAACGGCCACGGGCGTCGGCGCGGATCGGCGTGGTCGGCCAGTCCGTGCGGTTCAGGTCGAGCCCGCGGTACTTGGGAATGCTGGCACTGCACAGTTCGCCGTCGCGCACCAGTTCGCGATGGTTGCCATTGGCATTGCCGTGGGCAATCGCGCTCCAGTCGTAGAACGGCTGCGAACCACCGATGGCCTTGGCGGCGGCGCAGGCCGGGTTGGTCGGGTTTTCCGGATTGCCCTCGTGGCACTGCTTCACGCGGCTGAGCGGCTTGGTCATGGTGCCGTGGGCGAAGGCGCTGCCGGACAGGGCCAGGCCGGCAACGACGGACAGTGCGAGGACTGCCCGATGGGACAGGTGCATGCAGAGACTCCTTTGCGAGGTATGGGAAACCCCATGAAGTCTTCACATGCAGACAGGCCGGCAATATCGGACAAGTTTGATTTCAGTGGCTGTCGTGCCTGATCTGCAGCACGCTGCTCAAAGCACTGCGGCTCAGGCAGAAGGCGGCGCGATGCGCACCGCCTTCTACAACGGGTCAGTAGGGCACCCAAGCATCGCGCCATGCACTGCCCATACCGGGGCGATATGCCTCGGCATTGACGTTGCACCACGCCCCTTCCGGGAACGGGCGGCAGGCGTACAGCTTGCCGTCGGTGCCCTTTACCACGGTCTGGCCGGGGACGTAGCTGCCAATGCCTGCGGGGTACACGTGGTCGAAATCACCGCCCGGCGACGGCGTGCCCGCGTCCGGCACCCGGGTGTCGAGCTGGAAGCGGTTGCCGTCCTTCAGGTACACCCGGTTGTCGGTGGCCGAGGCCGCCGGCGTGATCACGCCGTTGCTGAGCACGCCCACGCGTGCGTGCTGCGCACTGGCATTGACCTTGCGTGCCAGCACCAGCGGCCACTGTGCGGCGGCAGTCTGGCCGCTGGCCAGCGTGGCTTCCACGCGTTCGACATCATTGCCGTTGGCATTGAACACGCGCAGCGCCAACGTGGTGCCTACCGGCAGCTCGCCGCGCGCGGTGACCGGGCCGGCATCCTGCCACTGCGTTGCCGGTGCCGTTCCGCCGCCGCCCTGGAAGCGCACGTCCATGCAGGTATAGAACGCCTCGGTCGAATCCGAGCGCTGCCAGGTGTTGTAGATCACATGCTGGCCGCTGCGCTGCGGCAACGTGCATTGCAGCTTGTAGGTGCCATCGGCCGACAGCGGTGTATTGCCCAGCGTGCAGAACTCCTGCAGGTCGGCCCAGCGCAGCGGGCTGCCCGGCTGCCAGCCTTCGCGGGTGACGAAGAAGCGCCAGTCACGGGTGGCGTGCGGTGCGGTCGCCTTGAACACGAAGGTGAACCTGCCATTGGCATCGGGCTGGATCGGCGTGGTCTGCCAGTCACTGCGGTTCACATCCAGCCCGCGGAAGGTCGGGTTGTTGCCGCTGCACAGCTTGCCGTCGGGTACCACGGCCTGGTGGTTGCCATTGGCATTGGCCTGGTTGATGCCGTTCCAGTCGTAGAACGCCTGCGAACCGCCGATGGCCTTGGCGGCGGCACAGGCCGGGTTGGTCGGGTTCTCGGGGTTGCCCTGGAAACAGGCGTAGACGCGGCTGACAGGCGTGGTCATGGTGCCGTGGGCGAACGCGTTGCCGGCCAGGCACAGGCCCGCAGCCACGAACGAGGTGGCCAGCAACAGCGGTGTGGATCGGAATGACATGGCGCATCCTTGTGGTCGTCGAAAGGGAACGGTGACCGCAGGCGCTGCGCTGCGCTGCGCGGCGGACTTCCGGCGGCACCACGGCGAGTATCGAGTCGCGATGCAGGCGACGGAACCATCGAAGTGCCAATCCGTGACTGCGCATGTGAAGCCCTTCCCGCAGGCTTCACGCAGGGCTGAACGGATGCGCTGTATGTCACGTGATCGGCGTGGCATCGATCACGTCATGGAGATCACGCTACGCGGTCCCGGTACCCACCCGATCTGCCTGGCATGAGAAACAGCCATGCGCCGCGTTGTGCAGCTGGACGAACGCCACCGACGGGTCGGCAAACAGTGCATCCAGATGGTCGGCCACCTCGGTGCCCGCACAGACCTGGGCACCGCACATCAGCGCGGCGTGGTCATAGGCACGCATCGAAATCATCCGGCGCTGCACATACGGGGGCACCTCGCCCGGCGTCAGCACGCAACGGGTCACGCCGCGCTGCACGAAGATCGGGCCGGCGGCGCGGTACGGCGAATGCAGCGGCAGGTGGACGTGGGACAGCAGGAGCAGCTCGCTGCCAGGCGCGGGATCGCTCAGGCTGATCCGGCAGGGATGTCCGCCGTTGGCGCCGGCCCAGCGACGCTGGATGCCGAGCGCGGCGAGCGCGCTGTCGCTCATCTCGAACAGGTGCAGGAAGGGGCGATGGTCGATGCCACCGAGGTACCACGTGTGCATGGGCGTCTCCTGGGTCTGCGGCGGATTCTGCGCGCGCGCCGGCGGCCGTGCTCGCCGTTTTCAGACCCCGCATCGCCGTCGGGCCGGGGCACTGGCCCATGGGGCGCTGCGGTCCGCCGCCGATGCCGCCCTGTGCCGGCCGAGGCCGAGGGGCGGGACCGCCTGGTCTGCGCGCCGTTGGCGGCGGATTCGTCATTGCCCATCGCCGTCGGCGCGCTGCCCGTGTAAGTTGGGTCACATCTTCCGCGGCAGCCCGTCGTGGTCGACAGGAACGTCCTCCAGGGGAAACGAGCACGATGCAAAGACACCACCTCGCGCTGGCCGGGATGCTGGCCAGCCTGATGCTTGCCGGGTGCAGCCAGCCGCCGCCGGCCGACGCCGGAAGCGCCAGCGATGCACCCAGCCGCCGCTTCGGCACGATCGACTTCCAGCCCTGCACGCTGTCTACCGAAGGCGCCAGCGCCAACGTGGAGGCGCAGTGCGCCACCCTGCAGGTGCCGGAGGACCGGGCCCAGCCCGGCGGTCGCCGGATCGGCCTGCGTATCGCCTGGCTGGAATCGGGCAGCAGCGGCGCCAGCCAGCCGGACCCGGTGTTCTTCCTGGCCGGCGGCCCCGGCCAGGCGGCCAGCGAGGTGGCGGTCATCGTCGACACTGCACTGCGCCAGGTGCGCAAACAGCGCGACGTGTTCCTGATCGACCAGCGCGGCACCGGCGGCTCCAACCCGCTCAGCTGCCTGGGCGCGGACGGCAAGCCGCTGCAGGTGGACGAGGATGCCGCGCCTTCCGAGGCAGCGTTGCGCGACTACGCCCAGCGCTGCGCCGCATCGCTGCAGGGGCGTGCCGATGCGCGCTTCTACACCACCACCGAGGCGATCGCCGATCTGGATGCGGTGCGTGCGGCGCTCGGTGTGGACCAGCTCAACCTGGTTGGCGGCTCCTACGGTACCCGCGTGGCCCAGCGCTATGCCGGGGCCTACCCGCAGCACACCCGCAGCATCGTCATCGATGGCGTGGTACCGAACGAGCTGGTGGTCGGTGGCGACTTCGCAACCACCTTCGAGGATGCGATCGCCCTGCAGTCGGCGCAGTGCCGCAAGGATGCCGCGTGCAGCAAGCGTTTCCCGACCGATACCCGCGCGCAGCTGCGCAGCGTGGTCGACTCCCTGCGCCGTGCACCGGTCTCGGTCGAGTATCGCGACCCGGGCACCAACGCACCCCGGCAGGATGTCCTGACGCCGGACAGCGTGGTCGGCCTTGCCTTCGCCTTCTCCTACGTGCCGCAGTATTCCTCGCTGCTGCCACTGGTGCTGGATGAAGCCGCACAGGGGCGCTATGCCCCGTTGGCATCGCTGGCGCGCGGCGCGAACCGCAGCATGGATTTCCAGATCAACCGCGGCATGCAATGGTCGGTGATCTGCAGCGAGGATGCGCCGCGCTACCACGCGCCGGCCGAAGATCCCGAACGCCTGTTCGGCAACGAGGTCGCCAGCGCGTTCTTCGCGGCCTGCCCGGTGTGGCCGCACCGTCCGGCGCCGGCAACCGATGCCGTGCCGCTGCGCAGCGACGTGCCGGCACTGCTGCTGTCCGGTGAGCTGGACCCGGTGACGCCGCCGCGCTACGCCGCACAGGTGCTCAAGGGCCTGCCCAACGGCCGTGCGCTGGTCGCCCGTGGCCAGGGCCATGGCACGTTGACCGCCGGCTGCATGCCGCGGCTGCTCGGACAGTTCATGGACAAGACCGATGCCAAGGCGCTGGATGCCGGCTGCCTGGACACGCTGAGCTACGTGCCGGCGTTCACCTCGTTCAACGGATGGGAACCATGATCGTCGCCGACAACCTGCACAAGGCCTTCGATACCCGCACGGGCCGCATCCAGGCGGTCGCCAACGTCGGCTTCCGCGCCGGGGATGGGCAGATCACCGGCCTGCTCGGCCCCAATGGTGCCGGCAAGACCACCACCATGCGCATGCTGTACACACTGATGACGCCCGACCAGGGCAGCATCACTGTCGATGGCATCGATGCCGCCCTCAATCCGGTGGAGGTGCGCCGCCACCTGGGCGTGCTGCCCGATGCGCGTGGCGTCTACAAGCGCCTGACCGCGCGCGAGAACATCGCCTACTTCGGCGAACTGCATGGCCTGTCTGCCGAGCGCATCCGCGAACGCATCGAGGTGCTGTCGCACGCGCTGGACATGGGGGACATCCTCGACCGGCAGACCGATGGTTTCTCGCAGGGCCAGCGCACCAAGACCGCGATTGCCCGCGCGCTGGTGCACGACCCGCGCAACGTCATCCTCGACGAACCGACCAACGGCCTGGATGTGATGACCACGCGCGCGCTGCGCCGCTTCCTGCTGGGCCTGCGCGAAGAGGGGCGCTGCGTGATCCTGTCCAGCCACATCATGCAGGAGGTGGGCGCGTTGTGTGACCACATCGTGATCATCGCCAAGGGCACGGTGATGGCTGCCGGCAGCGCCGACGAGCTGCGTGCGCAGGCCGGCGAAGCCAATCTTGAGGACGCGTTCGTGAAACTGATCGGCAGCGAAGAGGGCCTGCACGCATGAGCATGATGTCGACCCTGATGACGGTGATGCGCAAGGAACTGCGCGACCTGTCGCGTGACCGCCGCACGCTGCTGCTGACCCTGCTGTTCGGGCCGCTGCTGTACCCGGTACTGCTGCTGGGCATGGGCAAGCTGGCCGAGAGCCGGGTACGCACCCAGATCGAAGAGCCGTTGCAGATCCCGACCATCGGCGCCGGGAACGCGCCGAACCTGGTGCGCTTCCTCGCCGCACAGGGCCTCAATGCCGCACCGGCACCGAAGGACCTGGCCGAGGCCATCCGCACCCAGGACATCGATGTGGCGCTGCGCATCAGCGATGACTTCGGCAAGGACTGGGCCGAGGGCAAGCCGGCGCTGGTGGAGGTGATCAAGGACAGCACGCGTCGCGCGGCCGAAGTACCCAGTGCACGCCTGGAAGCGGCGCTGGCCACCTACAACGGCCAGGTCGGTGCACTGCGCCTGATGGCACGCGGCATCGACGCACAGGTGGCACGCCCGCTGGACGTGGCGCGCCAGGACCTGGCCAGTGCCGAGGCCAAGCGCGGCATGATCCTGTCGATGCTGCTGCCGGTACTGCTGACGCTGACCTCGTTCATCGGTGGCGCCTACCTGGTGATGGACGCCACCGCCGGCGAGCGCGAGCGGCAGTCGCTGGAACCCCTGCTGGCCACGCCGGGTTCGCGCAGCGCGATCGTCAGCGGCAAGATCGCCGCCGCCTGCGTGGTCGGTTTCGTGTCGCTGCTGCTGACCCTGGTCGCGTTCAAGGTGAGCGCGCAGATCGCACCTGGCAACATCGGCCGCCAGTTCAACATGAACGTCGGCTCGATGCTGCAGATGCTGCTGGTGATGTTGCCGATGCTGCTGATCGGCACCTCGCTGCTGACCTTCCTGTCGGCCGCGGCCAAGAGCATGAAGGAAGCGCAGAGCCACATGACCTGGCTGATGCTGCTGCCGATGCTGCCCGGCTACGCACTGGTGGCCTATCCGCTGAAGAGCGAGCTGTGGCAGTACGCCGTGCCGTTCCTGTCGCAGAACCAGATGCTTCTGAAAGTGATCCGCCACGAGATCATCACCCCGGCGATCTGGGCGATCTACCTCGGCGCCAGCCTCGGCCTGGCCGCCGTGCTGTGGTTCGCGGCGGTGCGTCGTTACCACAACGAACGCCTGGCGATCTCTGGTTGACCAAAAAGGGGACGGAGGGGATTAAGTCGTTTCTGCCTCTCCCGTCCCCTGCTTGCGCGGGCGCCCTCGTCTGCGCATCACCACGGGGCGTCCCAGCGTCTGTTCCACCATCCGCAGGAATGCAGCGTCCCCCATTGGGCTTTGCCTGGCACTGTGGTTGCGGATCGCAGGTACGTCGGCGGATGCATTCACGTCGCGCAGGAACTCGGCATACAACGACGCCCTTTTCCGAGCGGTCGCTGCCAGTGCTTTGAACGCAGGATGCGGTGTCAGCATCGGATCATCGCGTCGTTGAAGGTTGCCGTGCACGCTGGACCACGGATGATCTTCGGCGCTGACCGCAATTCCGGCACGAACCGGATTGCGTTCGATGTAGCGGTATACGCTGAGAAGATAGGCATCGCTGTCGATCATCGAGGAATGGAAGCGACCCTGCCACAGCGGCCCACTGCGTCCGTGCCGCTGGTTGAACGCCTGCACGTAGTTGTTGCCCTGCATGCGCATTGCGCCCGCCAGTCCCTGCTGTGTGGACGGCGTGGCGAGCAGATGGATGTGGTTGCCCATCAGGACATAGGCATGCAGTGCGACGTGGTGCTTGAGGAATGCGCTGTGCAACAGATGCAGGAACAGTTGGCGGTCGACGTCGTCGATGAAGATCGCGCCCTTGTTCACGCCGCGCTGGATCACGTGATAGGCCTGGCCTGCCAGCATCAGGCGTGCTTGTCGGGGCATGGGATCTGGAGACTGGACGGGGTTTCAGCCTGTCATTGCGGCCGCGAAGCCGGACATCAGGCAACGCCGCGAAGCCGCGTCGGATGAGTCAGAAGCGACTTAATCCCCTCCGTCCCCTTTTGCGTCTTTTGCGTACCGCGCAGGCGTCACCCCCATCTCGCGCTTGAACACGGTGATGAACGCGCTCGGGGTGTCGTAGCCCATCGACAGCGCAACGCTGATCACCGGCTCGCCGGCCAGCAGGCGTGGCAGCGACAGCAGCACGCGCAGGCGCTGCCGCCAATGGCCCAGAGTCATGCCTGTTTCGGCCTGCCACCGGCGGGCGAGGCTGCGGCCGGACAGTCCGTTGGCGGCTGCCCACGCTTCGACGCTGCGAAGGTCGTCCGGCGACCGTGCCAGCGCCGCCGCGATCCGCCGCAACCGTCGATCCTGCGGTTGTGGCAAGGCAAGCGGCAAAGGCGTGCTGGCGGCGATCTCATCGGTGATCACGCCGGCCAGGCGTGCCTGCGCGGCGTCCAGCGCCTGATGTGGCCAACTCAGTGCGCGCATCATCGCCGCCTGCAACAGCACGTTCGGCTGGAAAATGCGCGGCACGGCGGGCAGCTCCAGACAGGCTTCGGCGTTGAAGTACAGGCTCCAGCCATCGAATGCCTCTGCCCCTACCAGGGCGTGGGGCAGCAAGGGCGGTATCCAGGCAACGTGCCCCGCCGGCAGCAACCAGTGCAGATCGCCGGCCTCGATCCGCAGCAGGCCGTGGTGGGCACCCAGCACTTGGCCGCGCACGTGCTGGTGGCGTGCGGTGCGGCGCCGTCCCGGCACCCGCAGCTGCGAGGCCAGGATGAGGGGACCGTCTTCGGCGTTCGCCAAAGCGGGGTCAATCAACGCGGGTGATGTCTGATCTGCCATATCCATTGGCAGTTATACGGCAGAAGTGCCGCTGGCTGGGCGGCACACTGGGCTCCCGATCCCACAGGAGCATCACCCATGCAGCCACACGACATCCTTCCCGACCATCAGAACGAGGTGCAGGTGAACGGCCTCACCGTGCGCAAGGGCAGCGTCGGCGCCTTCCTCGCCAGCGTCCGTGACTGGCAGGACCCCGCCAGCGATGACGCCACCCGCGCCACCGCCGAAGCCGACCTGCGTGCGCTGCTGCCGGGCCTGCATGCGCTGGGCCTGTTCCAGGTGTTGGCCGCGCGTGATCCGGCACTGCAACGCCTGATCGACAGCCTCTCCTGAAACGAACACGGCCCGGACATGCCGGGCCGTGTGGTCATTGCGGGGCGGAAACGACTTAATCCCCTCCGTCCCCTTTTCGTGGTCAGCTGCCGCCCGGGGCGAACACCAGGGTGCGGCGGGTGGTGACCGGTGCGCTGACCGGCTCGAAGCGCCAGCGCTTGACCGCGTTCATGGCCTCGCGATCGAAGACGCGCGACGGTGTTGCGCGCAGCACACGGGCGTTGGTCACCGAACCATCGGTGCCGACGGTGATCTCCACCAGCACCTCGCCGGAGGTGCCTGCACGCAGCGCCTCGGACGGATAGCGCGGCGCCGGTGTGCTGACCGGGCGCAGGTTGGGCGCCGCAGCGACCGCCGGAGCTGCAGCCTGGCGTGCGGCGCTGGCCTGCTGGGCGGCAGCCTGCTGCTGCTTCTGCTCGGCTTCGCGGCGGGCCGCAGCCTGGCGCTCGGCTTCCTGGCGCTCGTTGTCCCGGCGGGCAGCGTCCTGTTGGGCAGCGATCTGCTTGGCTGCGTCGGCTTCCTTGGCACGCTGCTCGGCCAGGCGCTGCTGTTCGGTCTGCTGCTTGCTGCGGTCCTCGGCGTCCTTCTTCGCTTTCTCGGCTTCGGCCTCGGTGCGCTTGGCCGCGTTCTGCACGCCCTTGGCCAGGCCGTCCTTCAGGCGCGGCAACGCCGGCGCAGAGGCGTCCACCTTCTCGATCAGTGCCACCAGGCGCTGCGCTTCGGTGTAGTCCTCGCGGCCCAGGTGCTGTTCGGCGGCGATCAGGGTGTAGGGCAGCAGGTCGGTCAGCGCGCTCTTCACCGAGGCGTCGTCCGGCGTCTTGTCGCGCAGGGCGAGGTAGTACTCGATGGCGTTGTCGCCGGCCGGCGCGTACATGCGGTTCTCGCGCAGGGCCTGGCTGGCCGACTCACGCAGCTGCTCGGTGCCCATCGACTGCACCTTGGCGGCAACCACCGGTGCGGCCGGTGCAGCGGCGGTGGGTGCGGCGGCCGGGGCCGGTGCGGCAGTTTCCTCCTTGCCCGAGCAGGCAGCCAGTGCCAGTGCCAGGGCAACCGGCAGCCACCGGCGCGCGGCGGTGATCGTTGAGACGTGCGACATCCTGCTCCCCTCTAGAAGACGACGTGACGTAAATCATTGATATGCATGGCCGGGACCTGCGGTCCGGGCGCGGCAGGGTGACGTTTCCCGACGCCACCGCCGGCAACGGCGAGGGTGCAATCTAGCATCCCGGCCGCCGCCGCGTACAAGAGCAGTGGCCGGGATGGGCAACGGCGGCCGTGCCGTTGCCGGCGCCGACCTCAGTGGTCGTGCGCCTTGTCGTGCGACTTGCTGTGGCCGTTGGACATCAGCTTGTCGGTCCAGGCGATGCCGATCGCCGACAGGATGAACACGCAGTGGATGATGGTCTGCCACAGCACGCCTACCTGAGTCAGCATCGAGCAGCGGGCGACACCGATGTTGGCGGCGGCCACGCTCATCTGCTCCGGCGTGCACAGCGGGATGCCATTCAGTGCGCCACTGGCGATGAAGGTCTTCAGCAGGTGGATCGAGGAGATGCCGATGATCGCCATCGCCAGCTTCACCTTCAGCACGCTGGCGTTGACGTGGCTCAGCCATTCCGGCTGGTCCGGGTGGCCTTCCAGGCGCAGGCGCGAGACGAAGGTCTCGTAGCCGCCGACGATCACCATCACCAGCAGGTTGGAGATCATCACCACGTCGATCAGGCCCAGCACGATCAGCATGATCTGCTGCTCGCCCATCGACACCGAATGCGAGATCAGGTGCCACAGTTCCTTGCCGAACAGGAACACGTAGACGCACTGCGCCACGATCAGGCCCAGGTACAGCGGCAGCTGCAGCCAGCGCGAGGCGAAGATCAGCGTGGACAACGGGGAGAGCGGCGGGCGGTTTGCACTCATGCGGGGGATGCTGCGTTTCGGGGGAGAGGCGAGGTTACCGGCCCGCCATGACGGTGCCAACCCAACTCACGCACTAGACTTCAGGTTCCTTTCCGCACCCCGAGCCGACGCCATGATCGACCTGTATTACTGGCCCACCCCGAACGGCCATAAAGTGACCCTGCTGTTGGAGGAAACCGGCCTGGAATACCGCATCCACCCGGTCAACATCGGCTCGGGTGACCAGTTCAAGCCGGAATTCCTCGCCATTTCGCCCAACAACAAGATGCCGGCCATCGTCGACCACGCCCCGGCCGACGGCGGCGCCCCGCAGAGCGTGTTCGAGTCCGGTGCGATCCTGCTGTACCTGGCCGAGAAGACCGGCCGCTTCCTGCCCAGCGATCCGCGCGGCCGCGTCACCACACTGGAATGGCTGTTCTGGCAGATGGCGGGCCTGGGCCCGATGAGCGGCCAGATGGGGCATTTCAATGTGTATGCTCCGGAAAAGATCCCGTATGCGATCGAGCGCTATGACAACGAAGTGCGCCGCCTGCACGGGGTGATGGACAAGCGCCTGGCCCAGCACGCCTTCCTGGCCGGCGACGCGTACACCATCGCCGACATGGCCAGCTACCCGTGGGTCGGCGCCTACGACACGCTGCCGGTGGACTTCGCCGCGTTCCCCAACCTCAAGCGCTGGCACGAGGCCATCGCCGCGCGCCCGGCCACCCAGCGCGCCTATGCGCTGCGCCAGCAGGTGAACCCGAACGCCGGCAAGCCGCTCAGCGACGAAGAGCGCAAGCATCTGTTCGGCCAGCGCTGACCCCGGCATCTGAAGGTGGGTGCCGACCGTTGGTCGGCACTCGTCCGCACTGCTTATGGGCAGAAGGTCATGCTGCCTTCCCGCACGGGCTTGGTTAGGATGAGGGACGACCGTCCCGCGCCCCGCGTGGAGGCGGACCTGCCGTTTGCCGGGATCCTCCATGCGCCATCTGTTCGCTTCGCTCGCCCTCATGCTCGCCACCAGTACCGCCGCCCACGCCGAAAAGCTGACCCTGGAAGCCATCACCGGCCCGCTGCCGCTGTCCGGCCCGACCCTGATGAAGCCCAAGGTGGCGCCGGACGGTTCGCAGGTCAGCTTCCTGCGCGGCAAGGACAGCGACCGCAACCAGCTGGACCTGTGGACCTACGACATCGGCAGCGGCCAGACCCGCCTGCTGGTTGATTCCAAGGTGGTGCTGCCCGGCACCGAGACCCTCAGCGATGAGGAAAAGGCCCGACGCGAGCGCCAGCGCATCGCCGCGATGACCGGCATCGTCGATTACCAGTGGTCGCCGGACGCGCAACGACTGCTGTTCCCGTTGGGCGGCGAACTCTACCTGTACGACCTCAAGCAGCAGGGCCAGGCGGCCGTGCGCCAGCTGACCCACGGTGAAGGCTTCGCCACCGACGCCAAGCTGTCGCCCAAGGGCGGTTTCGTCAGCTTCATCCGCGGCCGCAACCTGTGGGTGATCGATCTGGTCAGTGGCAAGCAGCTGCAGCTGACCCGCGACGGCAGCACCACCATCGGCAACGGCGTGGCCGAGTTCGTCGCCGACGAGGAAATGGATCGCCATACCGGTTACTGGTGGGCGCCGGATGATTCGGCCATCGCCTTCGCCCGCATCGACGAGGCGCCGGTGCCGGTGCAGAAGCGCTACGAGGTCTACGCCGACCGCACCGATGTGATCGAACAGCGTTACCCGGCCGCCGGCGACGCCAACGTTCGCGTGCAGCTGGGCGTGATCGCACCGGCCGCCGATGCGCAGCCGCGCTGGATCGACCTGGGCAAGGAACAGGACATCTACCTGGCCCGCGTCGATTGGCGCGATGCGCAGCACCTGAGTTTCCAGCGCCAGTCGCGTGACCAGAAGCAGCTGGACCTGGTCGAAGTGGCGCTCGACTCCAACCGCCAGCGCGTGCTCGTACACGAGACCAGCCCGACCTGGGTGCCGCTGCACAACAGCCTGCGCTTCCTTGAAGATGGCAGCGTGCTGTGGTCGTCCGAGCGCACCGGCTTCCAGCACCTGTACCGCATCGACAGCAAGGGCAAGGCCACTGCGCTTACCCATGGCAACTGGCCGGTGGACGAACTGCTGGCGGTCGATGAGAAGGCCGGCAAGGCCTACTTCCGTGCTGGCATCGAGACCTCGCGCGAAAGCCAGATCTACGCGGTGTCGCTGCAGGGCGGTGAGCCGCAGCGCCTGTCGAAGGCGCCGGGCATGCACAGCGCCAGCTTCGCCCGCAATGCCAGCGTCTACGTGGACAGCTGGTCCAACAGCACCACGCCGCCGCAGATCGAACTGTTCCGCGCCAACGGCGAGAAGATCGCCACGCTGGTCGAGAACGACCTGGCCGATCCCAAGCACCCGTATGCGCGCTACCGCGATGCGCAGCGCCCGGTCGAGTTCGGCACGTTGATGGCTGCCGACGGCAAGACCCCGTTGAACTACAGCCTGATCAAGCCGGCCGGCTTCGATCCGTCCAAGCGCTACCCGGTGGCGGTGTACGTCTACGGCGGCCCGGCCAGCCAGACCGTCACTGACAGCTGGCCCGGCCGTGGCGACCATCTGTTCAACCAGTACCTGGCCCAGCAGGGCTACGTGGTGTTCTCGCTGGACAACCGCGGCACCCCGCGCCGCGGCCGCGACTTCGGTGGTGCGCTGTACGGGAAGCAGGGCACGGTGGAAGTGACCGACCAGCTGCGCGGCGTGGCCTGGCTGAAGCAGCAGCCGTGGGTGGACCCGGCGCGCATCGGCGTGCAGGGCTGGTCCAACGGCGGTTACATGACCCTGATGCTGCTGGCCAAGGCATCGAACCAGTACGCCTGTGGCGTGGCCGGCGCACCGGTCACCGATTGGGGCCTGTATGACAGCCACTACACCGAACGCTACATGGACCTGCCGGCGCGCAACGAAGCGGGGTACCGCGAAGCGCGCGTGCTGACCCATATCGACGGCCTGCGTTCGCCGTTGCTGCTGATCCACGGCATGGCCGATGACAACGTGCTGTTCACCAACTCGACCAGCCTGATGAGCGCGCTGCAGAAGCGCGGGCAGCCGTTCGAGCTGATGACCTATCCGGGTGCCAAGCATGGCCTGTCCGGCGCCGATGCCCTGCATCGCTACCGTGTGGCCGAAGCCTTCCTGGGACGCTGCCTGAAGCCCTGATGCACAAACGGGAAGGAGCCCGCCGATGACACTGCCGCCGCCGATTCCCACCCATGGCCCGAAGCCTGCCGGCTGGTGGTCCCGTCACTGGCGCTGGGCGATGCCGCTGGCCGTGCTGCTGGTGTTGGCCGGTGCCGGTGGCGTGGTGGCCTGGAGCGTGCTGCGCTGGAGCGAGGCGGCACGCGAGAGCCCGCCGATGCGCGAGGCGATGCGCCGCGCCGGATGCAGCATCGAACTGGTGGAAGCCTTCGGCGAGCCGCTGCGTGCCGAATCGATGCCGCTGGGCAGCATGCAGACCGCGATCAATGGCCAGCGCGACGTCGGCCTGACCGTGGCCCTGGAAGGCCCGCGCGCGCACGGCCGGCTTTTCGTGAAGGGCACCCGCAGCGACGACGTCTGGGACTATCCGGTGATGTATGTGCTGGGCGAGAACAAGCAGACGTTCGACCTGACCGCGCTGGATGATGATGAGGCCGCGCAGGAATGCGAGCTGCAGGCCTGCCGCGAACGCGGCGAATGCCCGCTGGCCGCGGCGTTGTGACCTCCGGCCGATTGTCGCCACAGCGCTGAGCGCGTAGGGTGCGGGCAACCCTGTCCTGGAGTGCACCATGAAGCCGATCGCGTTGGCCGTTGCCCTGGCCCTGACTGCCGCCCCGCTGATGTCCGCACCGCCGGCGCTGGCGGCACCCGCCACCAAGGCCGCTACTCCGGCCAGCCCGGCCTGGGTGGCCCGCAGCAACGCATTGGCGCAGATCCTGCTCGATGCGCAGGGCCCGTTCCAGCCGGAAGAAACCGGCTTCTTCGGCGTGCCCGGCTATGACGACAAGGTGGCCGACCTCGGTGCGGACAACGGCAAGCGCTACCGCGCGGCGATGGCCAAGGCGCGCGACGAACTGAAGGCGAAGCTGGCCACCGAGCAGGATCCCAACGTCCGCCAGGACCTGGAGATCATGATCCACGCCGCCAACCAGAACATCGAAGGCAGTGAGCTCAACGAGAAGTACCTGCTGCCATGGAGTGACGCGCCGCAGACCATCTTCAGCGGCCTCAACCTGCTGCTGTCCGACCAGGTGCCGGCCGAGCGCCGGGCCAAGGCGATCGACCGCCTCAAGGCCTACGCCGGGCTGCAGCCGGGTGGCACCGCGTTCACCACGCTGGCCCGCCAGCGTTACGAAGAGCGCTTGAAGGACGGCAGCCTGCTGCAGCCGACGAAGATCGAAGTGCAGCAATCGCTGGACAACGTCGAGACGTACATCACCGGCATCGAGTCGCTGCTGAAGAAGTACCAGATCGCCGGCGCCGATGAGGCAATGAAGGCCCTGGCCGGGCAGATGAAGGATTACGCCAGCTGGACGCGCACGACCGTGCTGCCAAAGGCACGCACCGACGCGCGCCTGCCGGCGCCGCTGTACGCCTACCAGCTCAAGCAGGTCGGTATCGATATCGATCCGAAGCTGCTGATGCAGCGCGCGCAGCTGGAGTTCATGGAAACCCGCTCGGCGATGCAGCAGTTGGCGCCGCTGGTGGTGAAGGACAAGGGTCTGAAGGTGGCCGACCCGAGTGACCCGGTGGCGGTGATCCGCGCGCTGAAGGCCGACAAGATCGCCGACGACCAGCTGGAAGGGCACTACCGCAGGGTGATCGATGCAATCGATCCGCTGATCCGCGAGCATGCCATCGTCGACGTGCCCAAGCGCGCCATGCAGATGCGGCTGGGTTCGGCCGCCGAGAGCGCGGCCAGCCCGGCCCCGCATTTCCTGCCGGCGCCGCTGGTCAACAACACCGGGCAGCAGGGCACCTTCGTGCTGCCGCTGGGCAACCCGGCGGCGGGCGCGGGCGCACAATACGACGATTTCAACTTCGGTGCGGCGGCATGGACGCTGAGCGCGCATGAAGGCCGCCCCGGCCACGAGCTGCAGTTCACCGCGATGGTCGAGCGTGGTGTCTCGCTGGCGCGCACCATGTTCGCGTTCAATTCGGTGAACGTTGAAGGCTGGGCGCTGTATGCCGAGGCCGAGATGGTGCCGTACGAGCCGCTGGACGGGCAGATGATCGCCCTGCAGTTCCGCCTGCTGCGGGCCGCACGCGCAATGCTTGACCCGATGCTCAATCTCGGCCTGACCGACCGCGCCAACGGCGAGCGCGTGCTGATGGAGCAGGTCGGCCTGTCCAAGGCGATGGCCACCCAGGAACTGGACCGTTACATGGTGCGTATGCCGGGCCAGGCGGGCAGCTACTTCTATGGCTACACCCGTATCCTGGAACTGCGCATGCAGACCGAGCTGGCACTGGGCGCGAAGTTCGACCGCCTGGCGTTCAACAACTTCCTGCTCGACCAGGGCCTGCTGCCGCCGGACCAGCTGGCCGACGCGGTGAACAAGGTGTTCGTGCCGAAGTACAAGCGCTGAACGCCATCCGGTAGTGCCGGCCGCTGGCCGGCATTCCCCTGGCGTAGAGAGGATTCCTGAGGTTGCCGGCCAGCGGCCGGCACTACACGCGGTGACGCTGCCGCGTCACCGCTGCGGCGTGATCACCTGGGTCGGCAACCGTGCCGGCGGTTCCGGATTGGGTACCCAGATCGCCACGCCGGCGGCGCGCTTCTGCGTGGTCGGAATACCGATGCCGACGCCACCCCCCACATGCGAGCCGAAGGTGCCGGCGCCCACCGACATGCCCACCGGTGAGCCGCTGCTGCCCACGCCCATCAGCACCACGCCATTGGCGCCCAGTGCCGCCGCTTCACGCTTCAGGCGTGCCACCGCGGCATCGGTCTGGCCCTGCGTGCCGAAGCCCACGGCAGATGCCGATTCCAGCTGCGCGATTTCCTGCGAGCCGGCCGGTGGCGTGGAATAGATCTGCACCAGTGCCGGATCGATCGGCGCGCGGGCGCGCCCCAGCATGACCTTGGAGGTGCTGGCACAACCGGCGGCGACCAGCAGGATGGCCGCCAGCGCGGCCCAACGGATGTTCATGGCACGACCCCTGTAGGACTGGTTGCGATCTTCGGTGGGCCACTCTGAATCGGCGCCAACACCCGGGCCCGGGCACCCACGGCAGCACGCTAGCACGCGTCGGGTGACAGCCCCGCCAACGGCAGTAGGCGGCGACCGCGTGAACGACTATGGTGGACAGACAGGAACCAACTGCGGGAGAGCGGAATGGGCGTGATCAGTCTGTTGTGGGGCGTACTGGCGCTGTTGTGGATGATCCTGGCGCTGATTCCGCTGCTTGGCTGGGGCAACTGGTTCCTGATCCCGTTCGCCGCCGTCGGCGCGGTGATCGCCGCGCTGGGCATCCTGTTTACCCACCCGACCAAGCGCGGTCGGGCCTGGGCCGGGCTGGTGCTGAACGGCATCGTGGTGGTGGTCGGCATCCTGCGCCTGGGCCTGGGCGGCGGCGTGATCTGAATCCCGGCGCCGGGTGCGACAGGGCGTCGCAGGTACACGGCTGCTGGACGGGCAGGGGCGTACAATGAGCGGCTGCGCGAGCCCCCCGCGTGCCTGTGATTCCGCGCCTGGCGCGGCTGCCCGATGATCATCCGACCCCGTCCCCACGGCTGGCAACTGCTGTACATCCTGCGCGGCTCGATCGTCAAAGCGATCGCGCCGAAGGTGCTGGCCATCCTGATCCTGTCCATTGCCGTGGCGGCCGTGGTGGAACTGGCCCCGCCGACCGGCATCGAACGCGTGTCGGTCACGCCGTTCACCCTGCTCGGCCTGGTCCTGTCGATCTTCCTCAGCTTCCGCAACAGCGCCTGCTATGACCGCTGGTGGGAAGGCCGCAAGCTGTGGGGCCAGCTGGTCTACGAATCGCGTTCGCTGGCGCGCCAGGTGCACCTGCTGCTGGCCGATGACGGCGGCCGCCGTCGCCGCATCGCGTACCTCACCACCGCGTTCGCCCATGCGCTGGCCGCGCGCCTGCGTGGGCGCATCGTGGCCCTGGTCGCCTTGCCATGGCTGGACAAGCCGCAGCGCGAGCAGCTGGGCCAGCGCGAGAACGTGCCGGATGCATTGCTGTCGATGATCGCCGCCGAGCTGGCCCAGGCGCTGCGCGCCGGCGAGCTCGATCCGATCCTCTACACCCAGCTGGAGGAGCGCCTGCACGCGATGTCGTCGATCCAGGCCGGCTGCGAGCGCATTCTCACCACGCCGCTGCCGTTCGCCTACACCCTGCTGCTGCATCGCTGCGCGTGGATGTTCTGCGTGCTGCTGCCGTTCGGCCTGGCCAGTTCGCTGGGCTGGGGCACGCCGGTGCTGTCGGCGGTGCTGGCCTATGCCTTCTTCGGCCTGGACCAGCTGGGCGAAGAAATGGAAGACCCGTTCGGCCTGGAGCCGAACGACCTGCCGCTGGACGCGCTGGTGCGCACGATCGAGATCGACCAGCTCGACGCGCTCGGCGAACGCCCCTTGCCCGAACCCCTGCTGCCGCAGGGTTACCTGTTGCAATAGCCACTCCTCGGAGCCTGCCATGTCCCATCCGCTTTACCGCCCGCGCCGCATGCGCCACGACGAGTTCTCGCGCCGCCTGATGCGCGAGAACACGCTGACCACCGACGACCTGATCTACCCGGTGTTCGTGCACGAACTGGCGGGCCGCACCGCAGTGCCGTCGATGCCGGGCGTGGAGCGGCTGTCGATCGAAGAGTTGCTGAAGGTGGCCGAAGAAGCGCTGGAACTGGGCATTCCGGTGATCGACCTGTTCCCGGTGATCGACCCGTCGCTGAAGTCGCTGGACGCGTCGGCGGCGTGGGCCGAGGACGGCCTGGCGCAGCGTGCGATCCGCGCGCTGAAGTCGCGCTTCCCGGAACTGGGCGTGATGACCGACGTGGCGCTGGACCCGTACACCACCCACGGCCAGGACGGCATCATCGACGACAAGGGCTATGTGCTGAACGACATCACGGTCGAAGCGCTGGTCAAGCAGTCGGTGTCGCACGCCGAGGCCGGTGTGGACATCGTCTCGCCGTCGGACATGATGGACGGCCGCATCGGAGCGATCCGCCGTGCGCTGGATGCCGACAACCACATCAACGTGCGCATCATGGCCTACTCGGCCAAGTACGCCTCGGCGTTCTACGGCCCGTTCCGTGATGCGGTGGGCAGCGCGGCCAGCCTCGGCAAGGCCGACAAGAAGACCTACCAGATGGACCCGGCCAACGGCGACGAGGCTCTGCGCGAGATCGCGCTGGACCTGGAAGAGGGCGCCGACATGGTGATGGTCAAGCCGGGCATGCCGTACCTGGACCTGGTGCGCCGGGTGAAGGAGACGTTCGGCGTGCCGACCTTCGCCTACCAGGTCAGTGGCGAGTACGCGATGATGAAGGCCGCCTTCGCCAACGGCTGGCTGGACGAGCGCGCCTGCGTGCTGGAGTCGCTGCTGGGCTTCAAGCGGGCCGGTGCCGACGGCGTGCTGACCTATTTCGCGCCGCAGGTGGCGCGATGGCTGCGCGAGCGCTGACAATAGCGCCACGATAGACGGAGGACTGCGCGATGGGACCCGAACTGGGATGGATGCAATGGCTGATCTGGGGCATCGGTACGCTGGTGTTCGGCGCCATCATCGTCGCTGTCTTCATCGCCGCATGGCGCGCGGGCAAGCGCCCACCGGAGCAGCTCTCCGCCGCCCGCCACGTGGCCCGTGAGCAGGCCCTGCCGGACAGCGTGCAGGCCGAGCTGGCCGCGTTGAACCAGCGCAAGGACAGCGGCCAGCTGAGCGAGATGGAGTACGAGCAGTTGCGCGCCAAGGTGCTGTCGCGCTGACGGGCGATCCCCGGGGTCGGATCCCTTTCCGCAGGAAAGGGCTCTGACCCCTTCGCAGGCGCCATCCACGCATGGCGTGGATCTACCGCACGCACCCGGCCACCGCCGCCACCTTCGGCACCGCCAACCGGTACACGTCCACGCCACCGGCGCGCGGCGCCTTTGCCGCGCTGCTGGCCACCAGCATCTCCGCCGGCTTGGCGTTGTCGATCACCGGCGCGCCGGTCCAGCCGCCGGCCTGGTTGAACGACAGCCCCAGCGGCTGCAGCGCCACACCGCTCCACGCACAGCCGCTGCTCCAGACCTGCGCGGTACTACCGTGGCTGCGGCTGAACACCACGGCGCCGTCATGGCCCAGCCAGTCGCCGTCGGTCTCGTCGTCGGCGCTGTTCAACGTGCTCAGTGCGGTGGCCGGGCCACGCACGCCCTGCGCATCCAGCGTCGCCACGAACAGGTCCCAGCCGGCGCCATGGCCCTGCTGGCGGGCAAACAACAGCTGCTTGCCATCCGCGCTCAGGGCCGGTCCGCGCTCTTCCCGGCGCCCGCCGTCACCGGCCAGCGGCTGCGCCGGGCCCAGCCGGCCATCGGAGGCCAGCGCAGCGCGGTACAGCGCCAGCGCGCCCTCGCGACCGGCCGCGAACAGCAGCCAGCGGCCGTCACGGCTGAAGTAGGGATCGCGGGCTTCACCGGTCACGCCGACCGGCAGTGCCTGTGCCTGCTGCCAACGACCGTCGACCACGCGTGCCTCCCACAGGCTCCAGCCGGCTTCGCCGCGGCGGGCGAAGACGATGCGCTGGCCATCGGCGCTGATCGCGGCGCGGCCCTCGTCGGCGCGGGTCGAGACCACGCCCATGCCTTCGATGCCGTACTCGTTCAACGCCATCGCCATGGGGGCAGAGAGTAGACTGGCGGCGAGCACCAGCAGGGGCGGGGTGATGCGCATCATCCGGTTCCATGCACGAACAGAGCATCAGTCTAGCCAGCTTGAGGATTCCATGACCGACCGTTACGCCGTCTTCGGACACCCCGTCGCCCATTCGAAGTCGCCGCAGATCCATGCGACGTTCGGTCGCCAGGAAGGCATCGCCATCGACTATCGCGCGATCGACCTGGCCCCGGAGGCGTTCCTGGCCGGCCTGGAGGCCTTCGCTGCCGAGGGCGGTGTCGGCGCCAACGTCACCCTGCCACACAAGGAAGCCGCGTTCTCGGCATGCACCACGCTGACCGCACGGGCGCGCCGCGCCGGCTCGGTCAACACGCTGCTGCGCAAGGGCGACCGCTGGCACGGCGACACCACCGATGGCATCGGCCTGGTGCGCGACCTGACCGACCGCCACGGCCTGGACCTGCGTGGCCGCCGCGTGCTGATGATCGGCGCCGGTGGCTCGGCGCGCAGCGTCGCCCCGGCGCTGCTGGATGCCGGCATCACCGAACTGGTGGTGGTGAACCGCACACCGGAGCGCGCCGATGAACTGATCGACGCGATGGGCGAGCCGGGCCGCGCGATCAGCCGCTACTGGGAAGACCTGCGCGAGCTGGGCGACTTCGAACTGATCGTCAATGCCACCTCGGCCGGCCGCGACCGCGACGTCGAGTTCAAGCTGCCGCTGTCGCTGGTCAATTCGATGACCACTGCCGTCGACCTGAACTACGGCGAGGCCGCCATCGCCTTCCTGGCCTGGGCCCGTGCGGCGCAGTGCCGCAACACCGTCGACGGCTTGGGCATGCTGGTCGAGCAGGCTGCCGAGAGCTTCCTGCAGTGGCACGGCGTACGCCCGCAGACCGACGAGGTCTACCAGGCGCTGCGCCAGGGCCCGGCTGTGTTGGCCGGCGAGGACTGATCGATGGACGGCACGACCCTGATGGTGACCGTGCTGAGCATGGTCGGTGTGCGCCTGCCGGTGCTGATCGCGCTGTGCGTCGGCCTGGTCTGGGTGGTCGGTGCGCCGCGCGATGCCACCCGCACCGGCGCGCTGGTCGGCCTGCTGCTGTTGCTGTTGTCCAGCCTGGGCGGCCTGGCCGCGGGCCTCCTGCCGATGTGGCTGGTCAGCAGTGGCAACTTCAGCGCCATCTCGGGCATGAGCGCCATCTTCGGCGTACTGCACTTCGCGCTGGCGATGGTCGAGGCCATCGGCGTGGTGCTGCTGGTGTGGGCGCTGGTGCGCCTGCTGCGGCTGCGCGGCAACGCGGTGCAGTGACACCGCGGTGACGGCCCAGGGCCGTCGCCAGCAGCGTCCGGCGTGTTCATCCAGCCGCCGGGCGTCGCCGCTGCCCCGTTCAGGCAGCCAGCGGCGGCGGACATGGCCGGCCATGCGACAATGACCGGCCCGATCCAGCCACGGTAATTCCCGGCGTGACCGAAACCGTCGCCGCTCCGCGCACGCTCGATGACACCTTGAAGGACGCGATCCGCAAGGCGTACACGACGCTGCAGGCCAATACTCCCGGCTTCTCCACCCGCCGCTCGCAGAGCCAGATGATCGGCGTGGTGTCGCGCGCGCTGTCGAAGAGCGGCGGCGTTGGCGTGGTCGAGGCGCCGACCGGCGTCGGCAAGAGCCTGGGTTACCTCACCGCGGGCGTACCGATTGCGCTGGCCACCAGGAAGAAGCTGGTGATCAGCACCGGCACCGTGGCGCTGCAGTCGCAGCTGGTCGAGCGGGATATCCCGAATTTCCTCAAGGCCACCGGCCTGGAAGCAACCGTGGCGCTGGCCAAGGGACGTACCCGCTACCTGTGCACGCGCAACGCGGCCGAAGCACAGGGCGAGGGCTCGCAGGGCGGCATGTTCGAGGAGGATGCACCACTGTTCGACCGGCCGCTGGCGCCGATCGAGATGGACATCGCCAAGCGCCTGACCGATGCCTTTACCGGCGGCAGCTGGGACGGCGATATCGACAATGCGCCGGAGACCATCAGCCCCGGCCTGCGCAGCCGCATCACCACGCCGGCTTCGGGCTGCGCCGGGCGCCGTTGTGCGTATTCGGCGCAGTGCGCGGTGCTGCGTTCGCGCAATACCGTGCGCGATGCGCAGATCGTGGTCACCAACCACGCGCTGCTGCTGTCGGCGCTGTCGATCGGCGACAGCGACAACGGTCAGCCGTTGATCGCGCCGCCGTCGGACATGCTGCTGGTGCTGGACGAAGGCCATCACATCGGCAACGTGGCGATCGACCAGGGCGCGGCCAGCCTGGCGCTGGATGAAATGGCCAAGCGTACAGGCCGCCTGCAGATCCTGATTGCCGGTGCCTACCGCGCGGTCGACAAGGACCGCCTCGGCAACCTGCTGCCGAACGAAGCGATCGAGGTGGCCAGCAACGTCGCCAAGCAGCTGCGCGCGTTCCGCGATCACATCGAGCGGGTGTGGATGCCGGCGCCGGCGGACGAGGAGCCGATGTGGCGTGCGGCCAATGGACGCCTGCCCGAGGCCTGGCGCGAGCCGATCGAGGCACTGGCCGACGAGACCCGCAGCCTCTACAACTGGGCGCATGCCGCCACCGCGCAGGTGGCCAAGGGCAAGCCGGACGATGCCGCGCGCGAGCGCCTGCAGCGCAACCTGGGCATGGCGCTGGAAATGATCGAGCAACAGTACAACCTGTGGCAGGCGTGGCGCCGCGAGGACAAGGACGGCGCGCCGCCGATGGCGCGCTGGGTCACCGCCACCCGCGACGGCGACCTGATGCTGCACGGCTCGCCGGTGTCGGCCGCGCACGTGCTGCGCAAGCTGCTGTGGGATGAAGTAGATTCGGTGGTGATGACCTCGGCGACGCTGACCGGCGGCGGCGATTTCCAGTCGCTGGCGATCGACAACGGCATCCCCGAAGAGGCCGAGATGGTCTCGCTGTCGTCGCCGTTCGACCTGCCCAACCAGGCCGAGCTGATCGTGCCGAAGTTTCCGGTCACCCCCGACGATCGCGAAGGCCATCCCCGCGAAGTGGCGCGCTACCTGGACACCGAGCTGGACTGGGCCAAGGGCTCGATGGTGCTGTTCACCTCACGCTGGAAGATGGAAAAGGTGGCCGGCCTGATGCCGGCCGCGCGGCGCAAGCAGGTGCTGGTGCAGGGCGAGATGTCCAAGACCCGCCTGATCGAAGAGCACCTGCGCCGCGTCGCTGCCGGCGAAGGCTCGGTACTGTTCGGCCTGAACTCGTTCGGCGAAGGCCTCGACCTGCCCGGCGAAGCCTGCACCACGGTGGTGATCACCCAGGTGCCGTTCGCGGTGCCGACCGACCCGCAGACCGCCACGCTCAGCGAATGGTTCGAAGGCCGCGGGCTCAATGCGTTCAACCTGATCGCCATTCCGCACGCGCTGCGCACGCTGACCCAGTTCGCCGGCCGCCTGATCCGCACCTCCACCGACACCGGCCGCGTGATCATCCTCGATTCGCGGCTGCTGACCCGCCGCTACGGCAAGCGCATCATCGACGCGCTGCCGCCGTTCAAGCGCGTGATCGGCTGAGACGGGGTCGGATCCCTTCCGAAGGAAGGGCTCTGACCCGACCACGCCCTCTGTCGCTCAATCGCCCTCCGGATTCCGGCAGGCCTGGTTGCCCATCGCATTGTGGTAATCGCGATCAAAGCAGCGCAGGAAGCCATCGAGCACGTCCAGGTTGGGCGGCCACGGCACATCCACCTTCTGCCCGCCGGCGGTCGTGAAATGATAACGCCCATCCTTCAGCGCCTTGGCAATCTGCTCCGGCGCAGGAATCGCAATCAACCTTGCTCGCGCTTTCTCCAGCGCCGCACGATCACGCTGCAGGAAGGCGATCGTGCCGTCCACGTAGGCGTTCCAGTAACCGGGGTCGGTGGCGGTGGGCTTGTAGGTGCGCTGCATCAGCGCCACCGCCTCCGGGTACTGGCCCGCCTCCGCACGCATCTGGCTTTCATGCCACAGAATCATGGTGTTGCCCGCAGCCTTGGGCAGCACAGCATAGGCGGCGAGCAGATCAGCGGCTTCACGGTGGCAGCCACGGTCGGCCAGCGTGCGCCAGCCACCTTCCAGGTCCTGATCGAACGCATCCGGTTCCATCGCCAGCATCGCTGCACGGTCGTAGCTGCAGTCGGGTGCTTTGGGTGGTTCTGCTGACGTGCCCATGGCAGCGGCCAGTGCAAAGAAAAGCAACATCCTCTCAACCTCCGTGTTGATGACCTCCTGGCCACCATAACGGATCACGACGGGTAGTGCCGGCCGCTGGCCGGCAACCTCAATGATGTGGGACGCGGCGTGCAGATGCCGGCCAGCGGCCGGCACTACCGGATCGGGATCAATCGCCGAGCAGGGCGGTGTTGCGTACGGCGCCCTTGTCGGCACTGGTGGCGAGCAGGGCGTAGGCCTTCAACGCGCTGGTGACCTTGCGCGGGCGCGGCGCACGCGGTTTCCAGCCGCGTGCATCGGCCTCGCTGCGGCGCTGGACCAGCGTGGTCTCATCCAGCAACAGGTCGATGCGGCGGGCCGGGATGTCGATGCGGATGCGGTCACCGTCTTCCACAAGCCCGATCGCGCCGCCACTGGCCGCTTCCGGCGAAACGTGGCCGATCGACAGTCCCGAGGTGCCACCGGAGAAGCGGCCGTCGGTGAGCAGCGCGCATTGCTTACCCAGTCCTTTCGACTTCAGGTAGCTGGTCGGGTACAGCATCTCCTGCATGCCAGGGCCGCCCTTCGGGCCCTCGTAACGGATCACCACGACGTCGCCCGGTTGTACCTCGTCGGCGAGGATGCCGGCGACGGCGGCGTCCTGGCTTTCGTAGACGCGTGCGGGGCCTTCGAACACATGGATCGATTCGTCCACGCCGGCGGTTTTCACCACGCAGCCATCGACGGCCAGATTGCCGCGCAGCACAGCCAGGCCACCTTCCAGCGAATACGCATGCTGCAGCGAGCGGATGCAGCCCTCGGCGCGGTCCAGGTCCAGCGCGGGCCAGCGCGTGGCCTGGCTGAAGGCCTCCTGGGTAGGGATGCCGGCCGGGCCGGCCTTGAAGAAGGTATGCAGGGTGTCGTTGTCACTGCGCACCACGTCCCAGCGTTCCAGCGCTTCGGCCAGGCTGGCGCTGTGCACGGTCGGCACTGTGGTATCGAGCAGGCCGGCGCGATCCAGTTCACCGAGGATGCCGAACACGCCGCCGGCGCGGTGCACGTCCTCGATGTGGTACTTCGGTGTGTTCGGCGCCACCTTGCACAGCTGGGGGACGCGTCGCGACAGCGCGTCGATGTGGGTCAGGTCGAAGTCGACCTCCGCTTCCTGCGCTGCGGCCAGCAGATGCAGGATGGTGTTGGTGGAGCCGCCCATGGCGATGTCCAGGGTCATCGCGTTGGCGAACGCGGCCTGGGTGGCGATCCCGCGCGGCAGCGCGCTCGGGTCTTCGCCGCCGTACCAGCGATGGCAGAGCTCGACGATCAGGCGGCCGGCGCGGCGGAACAGCGCCTCGCGGTCGGCATGGGTGGCCAGCGTAGTGCCGTTGCCGGGCAGCGACAGGCCCAGCGCTTCGGTCAGGCAGTTCATCGAGTTGGCGGTGAACATGCCCGAGCAGGAGCCGCAGGTGGGGCAGGCGCTGCGCTCGAACGCGGCGACTTTCTCGTCGGAGGCGCTGTCATCGGCGGCCACCACCATCGCATCGACCAGGTCCAGCTTGTGCTCGGACAGCTTTGTCTTGCCCGCTTCCATCGGCCCGCCGGAGACGAACACCACCGGGATGTCCAGGCGCAGCGCAGCCATCAGCATGCCGGGGGTGATCTTGTCGCAGTTGCTGATGCACACCAGCGCGTCGGCGCAGTGCGCGTTGACCATGTACTCCACGGCGTCGGCGATGATCTCGCGGCTGGGCAGCGAATACAGCATGCCGTCGTGGCCCATCGCGATGCCGTCGTCCACGGCGATGGTGTTGAATTCCTTGGCGACGCCACCGACCTGTTCGATTTCGCGCGCGACCAGCTGGCCGAGGTCCTTCAGGTGCACGTGGCCGGGCACGAACTGGGTGAAGGAGTTGGCGATGGCAATGATCGGCTTGTGGAAGTCGCCGTCCTTCATGCCGGTGGCACGCCACAGGGCGCGGGCGCCGGCCATGTTGCGGCCGGCGGTGGAGGTGCGGGAACGGTATTCGGGCATGGCGGGCGGAACGGGCGGGCCGTACGACGTGGGGGTCAGCCGATCATGGCCAATTTTTTCGGTTGCTGCTGCAACCACCGGAGATGGTCCGGCCGGGCTGCGCCCGGCACCCGCAGAGGCAACGTCAACGTCAAAGGCGGGCATTCCGTGGGACAGCGGGGTGGGTCCGGTTGCGGGGGACGGCGCAAGTACATCCATGTAGCCTCGGTCGCGCCATCCATGGCGCTCACGCCCCCGCAACCGGACCCACCCCGCCTTCGACAGTTTGCTGCGATCTGTTGGGGCCGGCGCTCTGCCCTTGGTAGGTGTCGACCTTGGTCGACACGATGGATCCACGTCATGCGTGGCTGATGGGGAACGACGAAAATGAAATTCCGTTCATCTTTCCCACTTTGCCGATTCCGGTTGTTGGTGAGGATTTGGCATCATTGGGCATTGATCCGTATACAGGGCATGAGGCCATGAAACGTTCCCGCACCACCGCGCTGCTGCTGATGAGCGCTGCGCCGCTGCTGTTCACCGCCTGCCAGAAGGAGCCGGAGGTGAAGGTGCAGGAAGGCCTGTACACCTCGGTCGAGGCCTGCACCGAGGCCACCGGTGATCCGTCGTCGTGCCGCAATGCCTTTGCCGAAGCGCAGAAGCAGGCCGCCGATGCGGCGCCGAAGTACGCCAGCAAGGAAGCCTGCGAGAAGGATTACAAGCCGGAGCAGTGCGTGCAGCAGCACACCTCGGCCGGCACCTCGTTCATCGGCCCGATGATGATGGGCTTCTTCATGTCGCAGATGCTGAGCAACCGCGGCGGCCTCGCCCCGCAGGCGCCGGCGTCGGCACCGGCATACCAGGACAAGAACGCTGGCTGGGCGCGCCCGGCACCGGGCGGCACCGGTGGCCTGAACACCGCCAGCGGCATCGGTGCCGGCAAGGCCGGCCTGGCGCCGGTCACCAGCGAGCCGAACCGTGCGGTCACTGCCAGCCGTGGTGGCTTCGGCAACACCAGCGCACGCCGCAGCACCAGCGGCAGCTACGGCGGCTGATCGACCCATGCAGCGCATCCGGATTGCCGAGCGTGCCCAGTGGCGGGCACGCGCGGAGGAAGCGGGTTTCCGTTTCCATACCATCGATGGCCAGCCCTACTGGGATGAAAGCGCGTACTACGCGTTCACCCTGCGCCAGATCGAACAGGACATCGAAGACCCCAGTGCCGAGCTGCACCAGATGGCGCTGGATCTGGTCGGTGATGTCATCGGCAGCGAGCGGTTGATGGACCAGCTGGCGATTCCGTCGCATTACCGCGACTGGATCGCCGACAGCTGGCGCCAGCGCCAGCCGCACCTTTACGGCCGCCTGGACCTGGCCTACGACGGCACCGGTCCGGCCAAGCTGTACGAGCTGAACTACGACACGCCGACCTCGCTGTTCGAGGCCAGCTTCTTCCAGTGGCAGTGGCTGGAAGACCAGCGCAACGCCGGCCGCCTGCCGCAGCATGCCGACCAGTTCAATGCGATCCATGAGGCACTGGTCGAGCGCTTCGGCGAACTGGCCACGCAGCTGCCGCCGCCGCTGTACTTCAGCGCGGTGGGAAGCTCGGAAGAAGACCGTGGCACGGTCGAGTACCTGCGCGACTGCGCGTCGCAGGCCGGCCTGCATGGCCAGGCCATCGCGATCGAGGACATCGGCCTGTCCGAGGACGGCCGCTTCACCGCGCTGGATGATTCGGTGATCGGCACGCTGTTCAAGCTGTACCCGCTGGAAGACCTGATGGCCGAAGAGTTCGGCCGCGCGCTGCCCGGTTCGGGCGTGCAGTTGCTGGAACCGGCGTGGAAGGCAGTGCTGAGCAACAAGGGCATCCTGCCGTTGCTGTGGCAGCGCAACGTGGGCCATCCGAACCTGCTGGAGGCGCACTTCGATGACGGCAGCACGCTGGCCCCGGGCTGGGTGCGCAAGCCGCTGTTCTCGCGCGAAGGTGCCAACATCGAGATGCACCTGGCCGATGGCAGCACCCAGCGCAGCGACGGTCCCTATGACGGCCCGGCGATCATCCAGCGCGCCCATCCGCTGACCCGCTTCGAAGGTGGCTACCCGCTGATCGGCAGCTGGGTGGTGGGTGACCACGCCTGCGGCATCGGCATCCGCGAGGACGACAGCGCGATCACCCGCGACAGTGCGCGCTTCGTGCCGCACGCGATCGTCGACGAGGCGCCGACGCGGATCTACGTCTGATGACGGTGCGGCGTTGGCCTGGCCGGCATGGACGTGCCACGCCCGCGCCGGGCCGGCATTTCGATGACGGGCGCAGCCTGCAGGCCGTCGCGGACCGCGTCGCGGTGCGTTGCCACCGCTGCGATGCCCCCGGTTGGGTGATCGCCCGCTGGGAACCCTATCGATGGACCGCGCGTTTCCGCTGCACCGCTTGCAGCGCTGCATTGGACAGCGGCGACTGGGTGGGTGCAGTCCGCATTCTGGGCCGCCAGCCCTGTGGATTCTGCGGGCATCAGTGGCTGCATGTGTGTCGGCCGATTCCCGCCGGCATCCCCGCGCCTGCATCCTTCCCCGCCCGATGCGCACAGTGCGATCGCAGCACCGAGGTCACGGTGTTGACGCGTCCCCTGCGTGACGCCGAGCCTGCCGATCCGCATTTCGGTCTGCCGCTGCGCCTGGTCGAATCGACCCGCGCGGGCCTGCTGTGGGCCTACAACGCCGAACATCTGCAGGCACTGCACGAATACGCGGGCGCGACGCTGCGCGAGGGCCGCGGCCATCATCGATCCATGTTCTCGCGCCTGCCGCAGTGGATGAAGCTGGCCCGCAACCGGGTGCTGCTGCAGCGTGCGGTGGAGCGGTTGCAGCGGCGCTTGCTGCAGGGGTAGGTAGTGCCGGCCGCTGGCCGGCAGCCGAGCATGGGCTCGGCGCTACAGACAACCCGATTCTTGTAGAGCCGAGCCCGCGCTCGGCTCAGAGCCGCCCTTCGCGCTTCACCGCCAGGTAGCGCTCCACCAGCGCGCCGGGCAGGGCGTCGGCGGTGACGTCCAGCACCATCACCTTCTCGCTGCGCAGCGCTTCGTGCGCCTTCGCGCGCTGCTGCAGGTACAGCGCGGCGGCACCGGCCTGGGTGGCGTCTTCCAGTGTCTGCACTTCGCCCTCCAGCACGCCGTCCAGCTCGCGCTCGCGCAGGCTGGCCACGCACACCAGGTGGCGCCGCTGCAGCAGGCGCACCGCCGCCAGCAGGTCTTCGATGTCCTCGTCGCGCACGTTGCTGACCAGCATCACCAGTGCTCGCCGGCGCTGGCGCAGCGACACCTCGGTGGCAGCGGCCAGGTAATCGGTGGCCACCGCGCGTGGCTGCAGGTCGTAGCTTGCGCGCAGCAGGTGCTCGACCGTGCCCATGCCGCGCTGCGGCGCGACCCAGCGGCGTTCGCCACCGGCAGCGAACAGGCCGGCGGCATCGCCCTGGCGCAGCGCCAGGTAGGCCACCACCAGCGAGGCATTCAAGGCATGGTCGAAGTGCGAGAGCCCGCCTTCGCTGGCCAGCATGCGCCGGCCACTGTCGAGCATCAGCAGCAACTGCTGGTTCTTCTCGTCCTGGTACTCGCGCGAGATCAGCTTGCGCGCACGCGCGGTGGCCTTCCAGTCCAGCTGGCGCAGGCTGTCGCCGACGCGATACTCGCGCATCTGGTGGAAGTCGGTGCCTTCACCACGGCGGCGCTTCACGTGTGCACCGACCAGCCGCGAGGCCTGGTCGGCACTGAACAATGCAAAGCGCGTGAGCGGCACGAAATTCGGATAGACCCGCACGTCCAGTGCGGGCGGCAGCGTGCGTTGCTGCCACCACAGGCGCCACGGCGAGCGCATGCGCAGGTGCACGCCTTCGAAACGGAAGTGCCCGCGCTGCAGCGGCTGCAGGTGATAGTGCAGCGTGGAGGCGCTACCGGCCCGCAGGCGCACGCGCTGTGGCAGCGATTCCAGCGGCCAGCCGCCGGGGACCAGGTCGAACACCTGCACCGTCATCGCTTGCTCGGCCTGCAGCCGCAGCGCCGCCTCGCGGCGCACGCCCAGCGCCAGCGCTTCGGGCAGTTCGCGCTGTACCTGAGGCGACGGACGCCGCGATTGCCGCCACAGGTCGAACAGCGCAGGCAACGCGATGGCCGCCGCGGCCAGCGCCCAGCTCCAGCGCGGCAGCAACCCGCCCAGCACCAGGCCGCCCAGGGCGGCCCAGGCCAGCAGCAGCGCCAGCAGCAGCGGGGCAGGCCTCATCGGCGCGGTGCTTCCACCTTGGCCAACAGTGCGCCCAGCACGTCGTCGGCGTCCTGGCCTTCGATCTGCAGCTCCGGGGCCAGTGCAATGCGGTGACGCAGCGCCGGGCGTGCGATGTCGCGCACGTCGTCGGGCGTGACGAAGTCACGGCCGGCCAGCACCGCCTGCGCACGCGAGGCACGCACCAGCGCGATGCTGCCGCGTGGGCCGGCGCCGACCGCGACGCCCGGCCACTGCCGGGTCGCCGCCACAATCCGCACCGCGTAGTCGATCACTTCGTCATCGACGGTGATCGCCGCGGTCGCACGTTGCAGTTCCAGCAGCTCGCCAGCCCCCAGTACACGCGGCACCTGGCTCAGGTCGAAGTCGCTGGCGGCACGGCCACTGGTGATCGCGGTCACCATGCGCTTCTCGTCCTCCAGTTGCGGGTAGTCGATCAGCACCTTCAGCAGGAAGCGGTCCAGCTGTGCCTCTGGCAGCGGGTAGGTGCCTTCCTGCTCCAGCGGGTTCTGCGTGGCCAGCGCCATGAACGGCGGCGCCAGGGTGAACGCCTTGCCTTCGATGGTCACCTGGCCTTCCTGCATCACTTCCAGCAGTGCCGACTGGGTCTTGGCCGGCGCACGGTTGATCTCGTCGGCCAACAGCAGATTGGTGAACACCGGGCCACGGCGGATCCTGAAGCTCTCGCTCTTCGGGTCGTACACCGCATGGCCACTGACGTCGCTGGGCATCAGGTCGGGGGTGAACTGCACGCGGCCGTAATCCAGTTCCAGGGCCTGTGCCAGTGCGCGCACCAGCAGGGTCTTGCCCAGCCCGGGCACGCCCTCGATCAGCACGTGGCCACCGGCCAGCAGCGCCACCAGGATCTGGTCCAGTACATCGGCCTGGCCAATGAAGGCGTGGCCGACGGCATCGCGGATGGCATCGACGCGTTCGATCAGGCGGGCGTTGGCGGCCGCCGGCAGCTCGGGGACTTCGGTCATAGCAGGGATCTCATCTGGAGCAGCAAGCGGATGCGCTCGCGCAGGGCGGAGGAATCGTGCGGCGGAGGGGGCGTGAGCGCGCTGGCAACGCGGTCTTGCGGCCACTTCAGCAGTTCGGCGATGGCCTGTTCGCGGGGGGCGCCCTCCAGTGCTGCAGCCACCGGTGCGCGCAGGCGCAGGCGATGCAGGAACAGGGCGAGCACGGCGTGGTACAGGCGCGCGCCGTGGCCGAAGCGCAGCAGCAGCTCGCCGCTGGCACGCACGTGTTCCAGCAGCGAGCGGCGTTCCAGCACCGGCGACGGCAGGCGGCTGCCGAAGCGTTGCGAACGGCCCCACAGCCAGCCCAGCAGGGCCAGCAGCAGCGGCGCCCACAACGGCCAGCCCTGGTAGAACAGGCGCGCCCACAGCGACGGCGGGCGGCTGGCGTAGACCAGCCAGAAAGTACCCTTGCCGTAGTTCGGATCGAGCAGATAACGGGTCAGGTCGCGGTGCGAGAGATCGTGCAGGCCGTCGCTGGCCTTGCCCGCAGCCGACGCCAGGCGTGCTGCCGGCGAATCCACCTCGCCGCGCATGAACTCCATGTCGGCCAGCACGCTCACCTTGCCCTGCCCGTGGCGCAGTCGCGCGAACACCAGGTTGCGCTCGTTGCCCCAACGCCGTTCGGCTTGTGTACGGGCGGCAAAGCCCAGCGTGAAGCGGCGACCACCGCAGAACTCCACATGGCTGGGATCGTCGATGACGTGGAACGGCTGGCAGTCGCTCTGCTGGTACAGGCTGTCCACGCCGAGCTGGTCCAGCAGCGGTCCCTGCGTACTGCTGGCGTCGTCCTCTGCGGGTGGCGGCGTACGCACCAGCAGATGGCCACCACCATCGACCCAGGCCAGCAGGGCCCTGGCCGCCGGTGCCGGCAGTTCGCTGCTGTCCTGCAGCAGCACCACCGTATCGCGCGGACCCAGCGCCATCTGCTGCAGGTCCAGCCGCGGCCGCGAGTGCACGTCGATGCCATCGGCGCGCAGTGCCTGGCCAAGCACGTACAGCGGGTTGTAGCCAGCTTCGCCCTGCGGCGGCAGCTGCACGGTCTCGGTCACCCGCTCATGCGTGCGCAGAAAGAGGATCGTCAGCGGTACGCCGAGCAGCACCAGCCCGCCCAGCAACAGCGACCAGAACAGGCGCGGGCTCATGCCAGCCACCGGTATTGCTGGCGCAGCGTGTCGGCCAGTGCATCGAAATCGGCGCGGCTGGGCAGGCGGCCACCGTAGGCGGCGTACTGCCACATGCGCACGATGCGCGCGAACAGGTCACGGTCGGTGGCATCGGGCATGCGCCGCGACGCGCGCAGGCATTGCGCTTCGGTGGCACCGGGCGGAAGCGCGATGCCGCTGCGCTCGCCCACGGTGCGTACGCTGGCGCGGTACAGCAGGGCCAGCGCCTGACGTGGCCGGCCCTGGTCCCACAGCAGGCCGGCCTGGGTGGCCACGTCCGGCGGCAGCACGACCGGCAACTCCACCTGTTCCACCACCACCTGTGGTGCAGCCTCGGCCTTGCGCCGGCCACTGCCGCGCAGCCACGGCAGCCACAGACGGGCGGTCAACAACAGCACCAGCAGCAGGACGCCCAGCAGGCCCCACAGGCCCCACTCGGCCAGGCGCGCCAGCCAGGCAATCCCGGCCTTGCGGTTGCTGCGCTCGCCCTTGCTGCTGCCGTCGCTCTGCAGCGTCTTGTCTTCCTTCTTTTTTTCCTCGGCCTGTTCGATCGGCTTCCAGCGCGTGACCTGGCGGGTCGGGCGCTGCAGCGGATCCTCATAGGCGCGGTTCACCGCCTGGCGGAAACCGGCGGTGTCCACCGGCGCCGCACCGAAGATCATCGTCGGCGTATTGGCCGGATCGTTGGCCGCAGTGGCGGGTTCTTCCGCACGGTCCTCGTCCTCTTTGGCACCGTCGGCCTGCTCAGCGACTGTCTGCGCGTCCTGCGCATGCACTGGCGCGGAGGCCAGCGGCAGGGCAAGGCACAGCAGCAGCGCCAGCGTCGATGCTGCCGGCAGCAGCCGCTCGCGCAGGCGGCGCAGGGCGATCTCCACATCCCACGCTTCCATCTGCGTACGCCGGTTCAAGTACAGGCCGAAGCCGGCGCCGACATAGAACGGTCCGATCAGCACCGATGCCAGCCAGCACGCCAGGTTGAAGCCCAGCTGCGCCCAGGCAGGCGTGTCCTGGCCGATCATGTCCCATGCGGCACGCCATGATTCGGACATCAGCTCCAGTGGCATGAACATGAACACCGCGCCGATCGCGCCGGACACCAGCACGCCTTCAAAGGCCATGCAGGCCACGGTCAGCACGACGGCGGCGCCCGCGGCACCGGCCGCCACGGCGCGGCGGCGTGCACCGCGCTGGGCCGGCGCGTTGCCTTCCAGCAGGTTCACCGGCAGGCACAGGCTGCGCAGCACGCTGAAGCGGCGCCAGCCCAGGTAGCCCCAGAAGCCTGCATTGCCCCAGCTGCGCTGCGCGCGCAGCGCTGCCAGCGCGCCCACCGGCTCACCGAAGATGCCGCGCGACAGCACGTACAGCGGTGCGCGCTCGAACAGCGGCTTGCACCACCACATCGCCAGCCAGGCCCAGCCGAACGCATCCAGCCACCAGCCCAACGCGTTGAAGATCACGAACAGCGGCGCACTGGCCAGCAGCCAGCTGCCCCATACCGCACGTGCGTGGCGGCGCGACAGGGCGCTGCCCAGCTCCATTGCTTCCCAGCCACTGCGCGCGCGCAGCGCCACGTCCAGGCGGTCAATGCGCATTGCCGCCTCCGCGCCCGCCGCGCCACAGCCACAGCAGCACGCCGGCCCACAGCACGCCGGCCACGCTGAACTTGCCCCACGCCGGCACTTCGGCAATCGACGACCAGAACGCTTCGATGAACGCGGCCACCAGCAGCATGAACGCCACGCCCAGGCACAGCCGGGCCCCGATGCGGCCGCCTTCGACCAGGGCATCCAGGCGGCTGCGCCGGCCGGGGGCCAGCAGTTTCATGCCCAGCTGCAGGCCGGCACCGCCGGCGATCACGATCGCGGTCAGCTCGAACGCACCATGGCCTGCGACGAAGCGCCAGAACGGATCGCCATGGCCGATGTGCTGCAGGTGGCCGGCCACTGAACCGATGATCACGCCATTGAACAGCAGCACCAGCAGCGTGCCCAGGCCGGCCAGCAGGCCACTGGCGAAGGTACGCAGGGCGATGCTGATGTTGTTCAGGATGTAGTGGCCGAACATCATCCAGTCCGTGCCGCTGTCACGCCCGAGGCGTTCGGCCGCTGGATCGTACATGCGCTCCATCTCGGCGATCTGGCGGTTGTCCATCACCATGTGGATCAGGTCCGGGTAGAGCTGCGCCAGCACGAAGCAGGCCACCGCCGGCAGCGCGAACATCGCCAGTGCCACCCACATGCTGCGCGCCTGGCTGCGCACCAGCAGCGGGAAGTCGGCCACCAGGAATTCAAGTGCACCGCGCCAGCGCGTCGGCGGCGTGCGGTACAGCACACTGTGGCCCTGCTGCATCAACTGCTGCAGGCGCTGCACCAGCTGCGGGCTGTAGCCGCGCTCGCGGGCCAGTGCCAGCTGCTGGCATAGGCGCCGGTAGCGCTGCGGGAAGGCGGCGTCGTCCACTGCCAGCGCGCTGGCCTTGCGCCGCGTGCGGCGCGCAGCACCAGCACGCAGCAGCAGCCAGTGTTCCAGGTCCTGCCATTCCTGCTGGTAGCGGGCGACGAACTGTTCCTGCTTCATCGCCGCCCCAACAGCCAGTTGGCCATGGCATACAGGCGCAGTACGCCGACCTGGCCGTGGGTGCCGGTCAGCGGTTCGGCGATGCCGGCCAGTTCCTGCTGGCGGGCCGCCGACAGCCGTGGCGCGCGCTCGGCGAAGGCCATCAGCGCGGCCTGCTCTTCCGGTCGCAGCGGCTGCGGTGGGACCAGCACGCTGTCGATGGTGGGCGGAGGCGGCAGGTACAGCGCGGGCGCATGCACCACCACGGTGCCGGCCACCAGATCGCCCAGGCGACGGCCATGGGGATCGAACAGGCTGCTGATCAGGCCCAGTGCATAGCCGAACGGCAGCATGTCCACGGTGCGCAGCAGGTTGCGGGTGATGGCAGCCATCCAGCCTACCGGCGCGCCATCGCGCGCAAGCACGCGCAGGCCCAGCGCGCGCTTGCCGAGGGTACGGCCCCACAGCGCTTCGCAGACGATCGGGTAGGCCCAGTACACCAGGAACATCAGCACCAGGCCGAGCCCGGAGCCGAACGAATCCAGCAGTGCCAGTGGAATCGACATCACCACCAGCACCGCGATGCGCACGCCCAGATCCACCAGCCACGCCATCGCCCGTGGCACCGGGCCGGCTGCCGGCAGCTGCAGCGGCACACCCTCCGGCGTCACCACCTCGCGGTAGGTATCGAGCATCGGTGCGGCCATCAGTGCGATAGCCTTCGTTGTGGGCGCCGGAGTCCTCTCCGGCAGGCAGCCACAGGCATGGGGGTCTCGACAGGTCCTGGTCGGGCCCAGACTTTAGCAGAGCCGCATGGCGGCGTTGGCTGCTCAGCCCAGGTATTCGTCCTTCAGCCGCACGTAGTGGTCGGCCGAGTAGTGCAGCGACTCGATCTCCTTGTCGCTCAGCGTGCGCGCCGGGCGGGCCGGATTGCCCACCCACAGCTCGCCTTCGCCGACCACCTTGCCCGGGCCGACCACCGCACCGGCGCCGACGAAGCCATGGCGCTCGACGCGCGCACCGTCGAGGATGCAGGCGCCCATGCCGATCAGGCTGTAGTCGCCGATCGTGCAGGCATGGATGATGCAGCCGTGGCCGACGGTCACGCCTTCGCCGATCAGGGTCGGGTAGCCGGCCTTGTTGTAGGGGCTGTGGTGGCTGACGTGGATGATGGTGCCATCCTGCACGTTGGTGCGCGCGCCGATGCGCACGTGATTGACATCACCGCGGATGACCGTGCCCGGCCACACCGATACGTCCTCGGCCAGCTCCACGTCACCGATGACGGTGCAGGCAGGATCGATGTACACGCGCTCGCCGAGGACGGGCATCTTGTCGCGGAAGGGGCGCAGCGGGTTCATCGGTGTCTCCGGAAATCAGGGCGTTCGCGACGATGATACCCGTGTGGTAGTGCCGGCCGCTGGCCGGCAACCACGGAAATCCAGGCGTGCCGCGCGGTTGCCGGCCAGCGGCCGGCACGACCGGAAGCAGCTGCGGCTCTTCATGCCGGCGCGTGCTTGGCCAGCACCTGCCGGAACAGCTCATCCAGCCACGCCGCATCACCGTGTCCAACGGGCAGCTGTGGCGCCTGCGCAGTCCGGGTGGCCAGCTCACGATCGATGAAATCGCTGATCGCCGCGATGCGTGGTCCGGCATTGACCTCGGCACTGGCGCGTTTCACTACCAGCAGGGCATCGATGGCGTCACGCACCGGGCCATGCGGCAGCAGTCGATCCAGCAGATCCTCGAAGGCCATCGGCGGAGGTGTCTGCTCGTGCTCGATCCACTGGCAGGCCAGCAGTGGGCGCAGCACGTACAGGTACTTCTTGGTGCGTACCATCTCGCCACGCAGGTACCCGCGATGGTTCGAGCGTGCCATGCTGAAGTAGTGCCACCACGTGCCCAGCGGCGAATAGAAGGACTTTGCGGCCTCCCACAGCTGCGCCACGGCGGCGTCGTCCTGCCGGTACACGATCGGAGAACGCAGCCATTCGATCAGTGTCGGATTGGATTTTGAGACCAGCCGCAGTGCCTTGCGCAGGTCCCAGCCGCTGACGTCGAGCTCATCGTCGATCGGCAGTTCGATCACATCGCGCTGCGCTTCGCCGGGACCGGTGCTCTCGTTGACGCTGAGATACCACGGCTGGCGATGCACGTAGATGAAGCGTGCGTCGTAGTCGCTGTCCGGGGAGGAAAAGCCCCAGCCACGGCTACCCGACTCGCAGGCCAGCAGCACGCGTACGTCGTAGCGCTGTTCGATGTCGGCCAGGGTGGAAAGGATGGCGGCGCGCTTGTCCGGCGCGATCGGATGAATGTCGTCCATGCAGTCGTGTTCGTAATGTCGAGCGTGCTCGACTGTAACGCAGGTGCGCACGGGTAGTGCCGGCCGCTGGATGGCAACCACGGAAATCCAGGCGTGCCACGAGGCTGCCGGCCAGCGGCCGGCACTACCGGCTAGGGTTCGTAGCTGTAGCCCATGCCATACACCGAACGGATCGGTTCGCCTTCCATGCCGGCGTCGGCCAGCTTGCGGCGCAGGTTGCGCACGTGGCTGTCGACGGTGCGGTCGACCACCACGCGATGGTCCAGATAGAGGCGGTCGAGCAGCTCGTCGCGCGCCCAGATCCGGCCCGGCGTGGCCAGCAGCGTGCGCAGCAGGCGGTATTCGACCGGGGTCAGGTCCAGGCCCTTGCCGTTCCAGGTGGCGCGGGCTGCCGGTTCGTCGATATGCAGCCCGCTGTTGGCCCGCGCAGCGGGGTCCGGGCGGTAGCGACGCAGCACCGCCATCACCCGTGCGACCACTTCGCGCGGACTGAACGGCTTGCAGATGTAGTCGTCGGCACCGACTTCCAGGCCCAGCAGGCGGTCGATCTCTTCCACCCGTGCGGTGACCATGATCACCGGTACATCGCTGCTGGCGCGCAGTTCGCGGCACAGGTCCACGCCATCGCGCTGTGGCAGCATCAGGTCCAGCAGCACCAGGTCGGGCTGGTAGCGCGCGAATGCGTCGATCACCTGGCCGCCATCGTCCACCCATTCGCTGGTCATCCCGGCGGCGGCCAGGTAGTCGCGCAGCACCGAGGCCAGGCGTGGCTCATCCTCGACGATCAGGATCTTCGCGGACGCGGCGGGGGACGGGCTCATGCAGGCTCCGGCAGGGTAATGACCACGCGCAGCCCGCCCAGCGGCGAGGGCTCGGCGTGGATGAGGCCGTGGTGGGCGAGGATGATGTTGTGGCTGATGGCCAGGCCCAGCCCGCTGCCGCCGCTGGCCCGGTTGCGCGAGCTCTCCACCCGGTAGAAGCGCTCGAACAGCAGCGCGCACTTGTCGGCCGGCACGCCTGGCGCGGTGTCTTCCACGATCAGCTGCACACCGGCAGGCACGCGCGCTGCCTGCACGCGTACGCGGCCCCCGGCGCGGGTGTAGCGCAATGCGTTCTCCAGCAGGTTGGCCAGCACCTGCTGCAGGCGCCGTTCGTCACCGGATACCTGCAGCGGTGTGGCGGGCAGGTCCTCCTCCAGCGCCAGCCCCGCCGTGGAGAAGCGCACGCGCATGCCATTGAGCTCGCTGCGCAGCAGCGCCGCCAGGTCCAGCGGCGCGAAGCGGTAGGCCAGGCCGCCGGACTGGGTCATCGACAGGTCGTGCAGGTCGTCGATCAACTTGCCCAGTTGGCGGATCTCGCCCTGCAGGGCACCGAGGTTGGCGCGGTCCAGCGGGCGGATGCCGTCCTCGATGGCTTCCAGTTCGGCACGAACCACCGCCAGCGGCGTGCGCAGTTCGTGCGAGATGTCGGCGATGAAGGCACGGCGGTTGCGCTCGGTGTCGTCCAGCGCCTGCGCCATCCGGTTGAAGTCGTTGACCAGTGCATCCAGCTCGTCATCGCTGGTGCGCTCGATGCGGGTGGCGTAGTCACCGGCGGCGAGCCGGTGGGTGGCCGCCGCCAGTTTGGCCAGGCGCTGGCGCAGCGCGCGCGATACCAGCCAGGCCAGCAGTACCGTCACCAGCAGCAGCGCGATGCCGATCACCCACCACGCGCGCATCTGGGTGTTGTAGAAGTTCAGGTCGTTGGTGGCGATGACGGTCTGGAACGGCACCATGCCCAGCCAGCCGACCGTGTGCCCGTCCACCTGCACGGCGTGCGGCTCGTCGTCGCTGGTGGCGTCCGGGTTGCCGGCCACGAACCGATGCTGTGCATCGAACAGGCCCAGGCGGGAGGGAACGCCGGTCTGGTCGGACAGCGGTGGCACGGGCCCCTCGTGCCCATGGGCCAGATCCGGGCGCAGCAGCCGCGCCCAGCGGTCACTGTCGCCGCGCAGATGCTCCCAGCCGCCGTGTGCGCTGTACTCGCGCTGCAGGTGCGGCATCACGCGCTGCATGCGCAGATCGCCCTGGTCATTGAGGTAGTCCAGGAAGCCGGTCTGGAACGCCACTCGGCTGGCAATGCCGTTCACTGCCAGCACCAGCAGGCAGGCGGTGAAGATCGCGAGGAAGGTCTTCGCGGTCAGGCCGAATTTGAGTCGAATCTTCGCCATCGCGTGGCCATTAGCGGCGCATGCGGCGCCGAAAGCAAGCGCCCGCTGAGCCGGTCGCACAATCTCCATATTCTCTGCACAGTTCCACGGCAGCGTGCACGGGTCAACGCAAGGCCCCCACACCCCCCATGTCACTCCTGCGCCCGCTGTCCCGTTCTCCCCGTCCGCTGTTGCTGCCCCTGCTGCTGGCCCTTGCGGCCTGCTCGGCGGGCAGGTCCGAGGCCCCGGCCATCCCTGAAGTGGGCGTCATCACGGCCAGCGCACAGCCGCTGGCGCTGCAGCAGATCCTGCCCGGTCGCGCCGTACCGTTCGAGGTGTCCGAGGTGCGCCCGCAGGTCGGTGGGTTGATCCGCCAGCGGTTGTTCACCGAAGGCCAGCAGGTCAAGGCCGGCCAGCTGCTTTACCAGATCGATCCGGCGCCGTACCAGGCCGCCTTCGATACCGCGCGTGGCCAGCTGGCGCAGGCCGAGGCCACTGTGTTGTCGGCGCAGCCGAAGGCCGAGCGCACCCGCACGCTGCTGGGCATGGATGCGGCGAGCAAGCAGGACGCCGACGACGCCACCTCGGCGCTGAAGCAGGCCCAGGCCAATGTGATCGCCGCGCGCGCTGCGCTGCAGGCGGCCCGCATCAACCTCGACTACACCCGGGTGACCGCCCCCATCGACGGCCGCATCGGCACCTCCAGCGTGACCGCTGGCGCGCTGGTCGCCGCCGGCCAGGACGCGGCGCTGGCGACCATCCAGCGGTTGGACCCGGTCTATCTGGATGTCACCCAGTCCAGCACGCAGATGCTGGCGCTGCGCAAGCAGCTCGATGCCGGCCTGGTGAAAGCCATCGACGGCAAGGCACAGGTGAAGGTGCTGCTGGAGGACGGCAGCACCTATGCGCATGAAGGCACCCTGGAGTTCGTCGGCAGCGCAGTCGACCCGGGCACCGGCAACGTGGTGCTGCGCGCGGTCATTCCGAACCCGGAGGGCCTGCTGCTGCCGGGCATGTACCTGAAGGCGGTGCTGCCGATGGCCACCGATGCGCGTGCCCTGCTGGTGCCGCAGAAGGCGGTGCTGCGCAATGAACGTGGCGAGCCGCTGCTGCGCCTGCTCGACGCAAAGGATCGCGTGGTCGAGCGCCGGGTCAGCACCGGCCAGGTAGTGGGCAACCAGTGGCAGATCACGCAGGGGCTGAAGGCTGGCGAACGGGTGATCGTCAGCAACGGCAGCGCGGTAGCGCTTGGCCAGCAGGTGCAGGCGGTGGCGGCCACCACCGCGCAGCTGGCCGCAATGCCGGCGATCGACCCGACCGGCAACACCGACGAAACGTCGCACTGAGGCCTGCCGCGCATGGTTCGTTTCTTCATCGACCGGCCGATCTTCGCCTGGGTGATCGCCATCGCGGTCAGCCTGCTCGGCCTGCTCGCGATCCTGATCCTGCCGGTGGACCGCTACCCGCAGATCGCCCCACCCACCATCACCATCCGCGCCACCTACACCGGTGCCTCGTCGCAGACCGTGGAAAACGCGGTGACCCAGGTCATCGAGCAGTCCCAGCAGAGCCTGGACCACCTGATGTACATGACCTCCACCAGCGCCTCCGATGGTTCGGCGCAGGTCAACCTGGTGTTTGCCACCGGCACCAATCCGGACACCGCGCAGGTGCAGGTGCAGAACCAACTGCAGGCGGCGATGGCGACGCTGCCGCAGGCGGTGCAGCAGAACGGCCTGACCATCACCAAGTCCAGTGGTTCGATCTTCGAGGTGCTGTCGTTCACCAGCGAGGACGGCAGCATGGACAACTTCGATGTCGCCAACTTCATGGAAGCGCGCATCGACGACCAGATCAGCCGCGTCAGTGGTGTCGGCAACATCCAGCCGATCGGCCAGGAATACGCCATGCGCATCTGGCTGGACCCGGAGAAGATGCGCCAGTACGCACTGATGCCATCGGACATCGAGACCGCACTGCAGGCGCAGAACACCGACGTTTCGGCCGGTGAGCTGGGTGGCCAGCCGGCGCTGAAGGGCCAGCAGCTGGACGCCACGGTCACCGCGCGCAGCCGCCTGCACACGCCCGAACAGTTCGCGCGGGTGGTGCTGAAAGCCGATGCCAGCGGCAGCGTGGTGCACCTGGGTGACGTGGCGACGATCGGCCTGGGCCCGGAGAGCTACGACAGCATCAGCACCTTCAACGGCAAGCCGTCGGCGTCGCTGGGCATCGAGCTCAATGCGGGTGCCAATGCCATCGCCGTGTCCAAGGCCATCGAGACCCGCCTGCAGCAGTTGCAGAAGCACTGGCCGCACGGCTACACCTACCACGTGGCGTTCACCACCACGCCGTTCGTGACGATCTCGCTGAAGGAAGTGGTGATCACCCTGATCGAGGCGGTCATCCTGGTGGTGCTGGTGATGTACCTGTTCCTGCAGAACTGGCGCGCCACCCTGATCCCGACCATCGCAGTGCCGGTGGTGCTGCTGGGCACCTTCGGCGTGCTGGCCGCGTTCGGTTATTCGATCAACACGCTGACCATGTTCGCGCTGGTATTGGCCATCGGCCTGCTGGTGGACGATGCCATCGTGGTGGTGGAGAACGTGGAGCGGGTGATGACCTTCGAAGGGCTGGCGCCGAAGCCGGCCACGTTGAAGGCGATGGGCCAGATCACCGGCGCGCTGGTGGGCATCGTGCTGGTGCTGATCGCGGTGTTCCTGCCGATGGCGTTCTTCAGCGGTGTCACCGGCGTGATCTATCGCCAGTTCTCGGTGACGATTGCCGCCGCGATGGTCCTGTCGGTGCTGGTGGCGATGACCATCACCCCGGCGCTGTGCGGCAGCATCCTGCACCAGATTCCCAAGGGCGGCCATCCGCATGGCGACCACGGCGGCGAGCCGAGCCTGCTGGGCAAGTTCTTCATCTGGTTCAACCACCGTTTCGAGCGCACGTCCAACGGCCTGCGTCGCCGGGTGGATGGCTTCCTTGGCCGGCGCACGCTGGGCGTACTGTTCTACCTGGCGCTGAGCGTGGCCACCGGCCTGCTGCTGTGGCACCTGCCCGGCGCGTTCCTGCCCGACGAGGACCAGGGCATGCTCAACGCGCTGGTGAAGCTGCCGGCCGGTGCCACCCTGGAGCAGACCCGCGCGGTGATGGATCGCCTGAGTGCCGCCGCGGTGAAGGACGACGGCGTCCTGTCGATCCAGGCCACCGCTGGTTTCAGTGTCACCGGCAGCGGCCAGAACGTCGGCCAGGCCTTCATCCGCCTGAAGGACTGGGATGACCGCAAGGATGACGCCGACACCATTGCCGCGCGGTTGACCGCGGCCACGGCCAGCGTGCCCGATGCGCAGGTGTTCATCACCTCGCCACCGGCCATCCTTGGCCTGGGTGACGCGGGCGGCTTCACCCTGGAACTGCAGGACGAAGGCGGCGCCGGCCATGCCGCCGCCGTGGCCGCGCGCAACACGCTGTTGAAGGAGGCCGCCAGGGATCCGAAGCTGGTCAACGTGCGCTACGCCAGCCTGGAAGACGCGCCGGTGTATGCAGTGAAGGTGGACGACGCCAAGGCGCAGGCGATGGGCGTGAATCCGCAGGACATCAATGACACCTTGAATGCGGCCTTGGGTGGCGACTTCGTCAACAACTTCATCTACAAGGGCCGCATCAAGAAGGTGTTCATCCAGGGCACGGCCGAAGCGCGCATGCAGCCGCAGGACATCGAGCGCTGGAGCGTGCGCAACCAGGCAGGGCAGATGGTGCCGCTGTCGTCGCTGGTCAGCGCGCACTGGTCCAGCGCGCCGGCCGCGCTGCAACGCTACAACGGCATCTCGGCGATGGAGATCACCGGCCAGCCCGCGCCCGGCGTCAGTTCCGGCGAGGCGATGGCCGAGATCGCGCGCCTGGCCGACAAACTGCCGGAAGGCTTCAGCCATGCCTGGTCGGACATGGCCTACCAGGAACAGCTGTCGGGCAATCAGGCGCCAATGCTGTACGCCATCTCGCTGCTGTTCGTGTTCCTGTGCCTGGCCGCGCTGTATGAAAGCTGGGCGGTGCCGCTCGCGGTGATGCTGGCGGTGCCGGTGGGCGTGTTTGGTGCGGTGCTCATGATGAATCTGCGTGGCCTCAACAACGACGTGTACTTCCAGGTCGGCCTGCTGACCACGATTGGCCTGGCGGCCAAGAACGGCATCCTGATCGTCGAGTTCGCGCGCATCCTTGAACAGCAGGGCAGGAGCACCCGCGAGGCGATCCTGCAGGCCGTCTATCTGCGCCTGCGGCCGATCGTGATGACCTCGCTGGCGTTCCTGATGGGCGTGCTGCCGCTGGTGTTCGCCACCGGCGCCGGCTCGGCCGCGCGCCGCTCGCTGGGTACCGGCGTGGCCGGCGGCACGGTCGCCTCGATGGTGCTGGGCATGTTCTTCGTGCCGTTGTTCTACCTGCTCGTGCGCCGCCTGTTCCCGGGCCGCGCGCCGGCCCACGCCGCTGCCCCGGAGGCAAGCCCATGAAGCCGATGCTGCTGCGCGCCCTGGCGGCCGCAATGATCACCACGGTGCTGGGTGGTTGCGTGAGCATGGCGCCGCATTACCAGCGGCCCGAGGCACCGGTGCCGGCACAATTCGGCAATGTCGCCACGGGCGAGGCCGAGCCAGCACTTGCGGTGCCAGCCTGGCGCGAAGTCTTCCTTGAGCCACGCCTGCAGCAGGTGATCGCGCTGGCGCTGCAGAACAACCGCGACCTGCGCGTGGCCGTGCTGCAGGTGGAGAAGGAGCGGGCGCAGTACCGCATCCAGCGCGCGGCGCTGCTGCCGTCGGTGGATGCCAGCGGCAGTGTCACCCGCTTGCGGGTGAGTGATGCCAACAGCGAGACCGGTGCCACCCAGGTGACTGAATCCGATGCCGTACAGGTGGGTATCAGCAGTTGGGAACTGGATCTGTTCGGACGCATCCGCAGCCTGAAGAACGAGGCCCTGCAGAACTGGCTGGCCAGCGCCGAGAACCAGCGCGCCGCGCGCACCAGCCTGGTGGCCGAAGTGGCCACGGCGTGGCTGGCGCTGGCAGCGGACGAGCAGTCACTGGCGTTCACCCGGCAGACCCTGGACAGCCAGCAGCAGACCCTGCAGCGCACCGAGGCCCGCCACGCCCAGGGCCTGGCCTCGGGCCTGGACCTGTCGCAGGTACAGACCAGCGTCGAAGCCGCGCGCGGTGCGCTGGCCAAGATGCAGAGGCAGCAGGCGCAGGATCGCGATGCATTGCAGTTGCTGGTGGGGGCGCCGCTGGATGCGGCCCTGCTGCCAACCGCGCAGGCGCTGGATGGCAGCGTGGCACTGGCGCCGCTGCCGGCCAACCTGCCGTCCAGCGTGCTGCTGCAGCGCCCGGACGTGTTGTCCGCCGAACACGCACTACAGGCGGCCAATGCCGATATCGGTGCCGCGCGCGCCGCATTCTTCCCGACGTTGACCTTGACCGCCAACTACGGCCACAGCTCCACCGCGTTGTCGACGCTGTTCTCGGCCGGCACCCGTGGCTGGTCGTTCGCGCCCAGCATCACCGCGCCGATCTTCCACGCCGGTGCGCTGAAGGCCTCGCTGGATGCCTCGAAGATCGGCAAGGACATCGGCATTGCGCAGTACGAGAAAGCGATCCAGCAGGCCTTCAGTGAAGTAGCCGATGCGCTGGCCACGCGCGATCACCTGGCCACGCAGATGGACGCACAGCGCGCGCTGGTGGCCGCCAGCCAGCGCAGCTACACGCTGGCCGATGCGCGTTACCGCACCGGGCTGGACGGCTATCTGCAGGCATTGGATGCGCAGCGCAGCCTGTTTGCCGCACAGCAGGACCTGATCGCGCTGCAGCAGCAGGAAGCGGGCAACCGGTTGACGTTGTTCAAGGTGCTGGGCGGCGGTGCCGACGCACGGTAGCGCGTTTGCCAAGGCGGGTGCGTGTTCCGCTCCGGTGGGTGCCGACCTTGGTCGGCACGGAGGCCTTCGTCCACGCATGGCGTGGATCTACCGGAGCGGGAGGCCTTGGTAGGTGCCGACCTTGGTCGGCACACATGCACGCAGTATCGCTATCGGATGATTCGTGCCGGCCGAGGCCGGCACCCACCAGAAGCGGACGGTCCCGCGTTACGCCACGCGGCCGCGGCGCGCGCGCTCCAGGTGCACCAGCAGCAGTGAGATCGCTGCCGGGGTCATGCCCGGAATACGCTGCGCCTGGCCGATGGTCTGCGGGCGCACCCGCTCCAGCTTCTGCAGTGCTTCGGCCGACAGCCCGCGCACGGTCGCATAGTCGAACGCCTCGGCGATCGGCGTGGCCTCATGCCGCTGCTGGCGCTCGATCTCCTCGCGCTGGCGGTCCAGGTAGCCGGCGTACTTCACGCCGATCTCCACCTGCTCGGCCACCTTGGCGTCGGCCACGGCCGGCCCCAGCGATGGCACCTGCATCAGCTGCGCGTAATCCAGCTCGGGGCGCTTGATCAGGTCCAGCACGTTGGTCTCGCGGCTGACCGCCACGCCCAGCGTGTCCTGCACTTCCCGGCCCAGCGCATTGGCCGGGGTTGCCCACAGCGCGCCCAGGCGTGCGCGCTCGGCAGCAACAGCGGCCTGCTTGGTCTCGAACGCACCCCAGCGACGATCATCCACCAGGCCCATCTCGCGGCCGGTCGGGGTCAGGCGCTGGTCCGCATTGTCCTCGCGCAGCTGCAGCCGGTACTCGGCGCGGCTGGTGAACATGCGGTACGGCTCGTTGGTGCCGTGGGTGATCAGGTCATCCACCAGCACGCCCAGGTAGGCCTCGTCGCGGCGCGGGCACCAACCGTCCAGCCCACGCACCTGGCGTGCGGCGTTGAGGCCGGCCAGCAGGCCCTGCGCGGCGGCCTCCTCATAGCCGGTGGTGCCGTTGATCTGGCCAGCGAAGAACAGGCCGTTGACCAGCTTGGTCTCCAGCGACGCCTTCAGCCCGCGCGGATCGAAGAAGTCGTACTCGATGGCGTAGCCCGGGCGGGTGATGTGCGCGTTCTCGAAGCCACGGATGCTGCGCACCATCTCCAGCTGCACGTCGAACGGCAGCGAGGTGGAAATGCCGTTGGGGTAGATCTCGACGATGCCCAGGCCTTCGGGTTCGACGAAGATCTGGTGGCTGGCCTTTTCGGCGAAGCGCACCACCTTGTCCTCGATGGACGGGCAGTAGCGCGGGCCGATGCCTTCGATCTGGCCGCTGTACAGCGGCGAGCGGTGCAGCGCGTCGCGGATGATCTGGTGGGTCTGCTCGGTGGTGTGGGTGATCCAGCAGCTGACCTGCTGCGGATGCTCGTCCACCGAGCCGAGGAAGGACATCACCGGCCGCGGCGAATCGCCCGGCTGCTCGTCCATCACGCTGTAGTCCAGCGAGCGGCCATCGATGCGCGGCGGCGTGCCGGTCTTCAGGCGGTCGACCTGGAACGGGCGCTCGCGCAGGCGCGCGGCCAGCGTGGTGGCCGGCGGGTCGCCCATGCGGCCGGCGGCATACTGGGTCGGGCCGACATGGATCTTGCCGGCCAGGAAGGTGCCGGCGGTCAGCACCACGGCCCCGGCGTCGAAGCGCAGGCCGGTCTGGGTAATGACCCCGCGCACGGCGTCGCCTTCAATGACCAGGTCATCGACGGCGGCCTGGAACACGGTCAGGTTGGCCTGGCCTTCGACGATGGCGCGGATCGCCATGCGATACAGGTTGCGGTCGGCCTGGCAGCGGGTGGCGCGCACGGCTGGGCCCTTGGAGGCGTTGAGCGTGCGCCACTGGATGCCGGCGCGGTCGGCGGCATGCGCCATCGCACCGCCCAGGGCGTCGATTTCCTTGACCAGATGGCCCTTGCCGATGCCGCCGATGGCCGGGTTGCAGCTCATCGCGCCCACTGTTTCGATGTTGTGGGTCAGCAGCAGGGTGCGCACGCCGGTACGGGCCGCGGCCAGCGCGGCTTCGGTGCCGGCGTGGCCACCGCCGATGACGATGACGTCGTAACGATGGAAGGACGGGTTCATGGGGCTGTTCAGCTGGGGGCGGGCGCGGCCGGGGCGGCACCGGGGTGGCGATTTTAGCGCCATTCGGGGCTGGGACGTCGGCGCCAGCCGGCTCCCGTCGAAATCAGCCCTAAAGTTGGCAGGATTTTTGCAGATAACCCAATAGCACCCACCGTGGCTGGCGCCGCAGGCGCCCGTGACCGGAATTGGAACAGGGGCCGGTACAGGCGCACGGTGGGGGAGCAGGGGGCCGGCAGTCGGGGGACTGCGCGGCCCTGTTTTTTTCTGGAGGCTATCGGGAGAGCTCCATCCACGCATGGCGTGGATCTACTGATGACGGGCCTTGGGTAGATCCACGCATGCGTGGATGCCGTGGCGGCGGCACCAGAACAACGTGCCCCAAAAACAAACGGCCCCGCACTGCGGGGCCGTCTGCCTTCAGAGGTGCCGACATCCGACAGGGCCGGAACAGGGGGGATCCAGATGTTCCTGTCGGATATCGACGTAGAGCTTTTTGCGGCGGCCCGTGTCGTTTTTGTCACTTTGTGACGCGGGCCGTCACTGGCCCCGTAGAGTGCGGCTTGGACCGTGTGAAATGCAATACGGTTCAGCGCTCAACTGTGCGCTGCGTCCCACGATCCATGTTGCGCCAGGGGGAACCGTTCATTCTTGGCGCACTCGGCGCCGGAGCCGGACGGGCCGGCGGCGGGGGCGCAGAGGGCTGGCTGTTCGATTGCGGCGGGCGGCGCATCGAGTCCATGTTCCGCCACGGCGAACCGCCGTTGTACGACGGCCGCGACGGCGGCGGTGGGCGGTTCTCGCCGCCGTTGCCGGGTGGGCGCGGTGGCGGGCGGTGGTTGTGCGGCGGGCGGTAGATCGGGCGCGAGTAGTACGGATTGCCATAGCCGCCGTAGTAGCCGCCATAGCCGCCGTAGTACGGGTAGCCGTAGTTGTAGGGATAGCCGGCGGGGTAGCGGTACTCCACCGACGGCGCACCGTGGTAGTAGCTGCCGCTGCGGCCACCGCCGACATAGTCGTAGGTGGTGCAGCCGGTCAGGGCCAGCATCAGGCCACCGGCAAGCATCAGGCGCGTTTTCATCGTGGGTCCCCCCAGAGGACGGGTTGTACAGTGAGCTTCATGCGCAGGCGTTGAATCGGCCCTTAACTTCACTGTCCAGGATGAATGGAGGTGAAGGCTGCCATGCTGGCATGACCTGTGCCGGGGTCGCCAGCAGGGAGCCATACGTTAATCTTGCGTCATGAGCGATTCACTGTTGCCCCGTGCCGATGATGTCCTGGCTGCCGCTGCGCGGATCGCGCCGCACGCCAGCGTGACCCCGGTGCTGCGCTCGCGCACGCTGGATGCGCTGGCCGGCGCGCAGCTGGCGTTCAAGGCCGAGCATCTGCAGCGCGGTGGCGCATTCAAGTTCCGCGGCGCCTGCAATGCGGTGTGGTCGCTGGATGCCGATCGCGCCGGCGCCGGCGTGGTCACCCATTCCTCCGGCAACCACGGCGCCGCCCTGGCCCTGGCCGCGCGCACCCGTGGCATTCCCTGCCACGTGGTGGTGCCCGAAGGTGCAGTGGCGGCCAAGCTGGCCAACATCGCCCGCCATGGCGCCACGCTCTGGCGCTGCCCGCCGACCGTCGCTGACCGCGAGGCCAGTTGCGCCAAAGTACAGGCTGATACCGGCGCGACCCTGGTCCATCCTTATGCGGACCCGGCGGTGATGGCCGGGCAGGGCACCGCAGCACTGGAGCTGCTGCATAGCGACGGCCCGTTCGACGTGCTGGTGGTACCGGTGGGCGGCGGTGGCCTGGCCAGCGGTACCGCCCGGGCCCTGCAGCTCGCCAGCCCGCAGACCCGGCTGGTGCTGGCCGAGCCGGCCGGCGCGGACGACACCGCGCGCTCGTTGGCCGCTGGCGAGCGCCAGGGGCCGTTCACCCCGGACACGATCTGCGACGGTCTGCGCACCCTGATCGGCGCGCCCAACTTCGAGCTGCTGCGCGCGGCCAACGCCGAGGTGATCGTGGTCGATGACGCGGCGACGGTGGCGGCGATGCGCTTGCTGTGGGAGGTCCTCAAGCAGGTGGTCGAGCCGTCATCGGCGACCGTGCTCGCCGCGGTGCTGGCGCAGCCGCAGCGTTTTGCCGGCCTGCGCGTGGGCCTGGTGCTGTCCGGCGGCAACGTCGACCTTCCCGCACTGCGCTGGGGCGCGCCGTGAGCCGCGACCGGCACCGGCATCGCACTGGCCTGCTGGGCTGGCTGTGGCGGTTGTTTGTCCTGCTGGTGATCTGGCTGCTGGGCGTGACTGCCTGGATCGTCTGGGTCGGCGAGCGTGACCAGGCGGCCAAGGCCGACGCCATCATCGTGCTCGGTGCGGCGGCCTATGACGCCAAGCCGTCGCCGGTATTCGAAGAACGCATCCGTCATGGGCTGGATCTCTATGAGGCCCGGTTCGCGCCACTGCTGATCTTCACCGGCGGCTATGGTGGTACCGGCGCGCGCTTTTCCGAGTCACAGGTGGCGCGGCGCTATGCGCTCAAGCACGGCGTGCCGGACGATGCGATCCTGATCGAGACTGCCTCGCGCAACACCGTGCAGAACCTGGTGGAAGCCAAGCGGCTGATGGACCAGCGCAACCTGCACCGCGTGATCATCGTCAGCGACCCGCTGCACATGGCGCGCGCGCTGCGCCTGAGCAAGGCGCTGGGCATCGATGCACTGGCCTCGTCCACGCCCAGCACGCGCTTCCGCAGCTTCCACACCAGCTGGCGCTTCCTGGTGCAGGAAATCTACTTCTTCCACCGCGACCTGGTGCGGCCGCCGCTGAGTTCGCCGGCCAATACCTGAGGCGGGAGCCTGATTTGGGCGGCTACCATTCGGTAGTGCCGGCCGCTGGCCGGCAGATGCCCATCATGGAAACGTGAGGTTGCCGGCCAGCGGCCGGCACTACCAGGCGATCAGGTCTGCTTGCGCCGGATCGGAATCGCCGAAACCGGCACTGAGGCCACGTCATGCCCGCCTTCGCGGATCGGTGCGCCCGGGTCCGGTGCCCAGGCATGGGCATAGATCACTTCCCAGCTGCTGGGCAGCTTGCCGTCGGCGCGGCGCATCGGTTCATACGCTGCTGCCGCCGCAGCGAAACGGCCACGCCCGGTCAGCGTGTGGCGGCGATCCACCCGCGCATTGGTCGCGCCCATCGCGCGCAGCTCGCGCATCAACGAGGGCAGGTCGTCGTAGGTCAGGGTGAACAGATCGCGGTCCAGCACCGGGTCGCGGAAGCCCGCCATCATCAACGCATCGCCGAACTGGGCGATCTGCGCGAAGCGGCTCACGTGCGGGCGGTCATCGGCGGCGGCGAAGGCCTCGTTGAGTTCGATCAGGGTTTCCGGGCCGAAGGTGGAACACAGCAGCAGGCCACCGGGCTTGAGCACGCGACGGAAGCCAGCGAACACCGCCGGCAGATCGTCCACCCACTGCAGGCACAGGTTGCTGAAGATCACGTCCACGCTGTTGTCGGCCAGCGGCAGCGCGGCGGCGTCGCCGCACAGGCGCTGGAACGGCTTCCACCAACCGGCCTGCCGCTTGGCCTGGTCCAGCATCGGCAGTGCCACGTCCAGCGCGATCACCTGCGCCTTCGGCCAGCGCTTCTTCATCAGCGCACTGGCGTGGCCGGTTCCGGCGCCAATGTCCAGCACCACCTCGGGCTTGCGTGCTTCCAGGTAGTCCAGCGATTCCACCAGCCGCGCCTGCACCTCGCGCTGCAGGGCGGCGGCGGCGTCGTAGCTGGCGGCGGCGCGGGCGAACGCGCGGCGGACATGGCGGGCATCGAAGTGGGACGGCATTGCGAAAGTCTCTTAGAACGTACCGGGGTAGGCGCCGCCGTCGATCAGCAGGTTCTGCCCGGTGAGGTAACCGGCGTGTGCGCTGCACAGGAAGGCGCAGGCGGCGCCGAACTCGTCCGCCGTGCCGAAGCGGCCGGCGGGAATCTGCTGGCGGCGGCGTTCGGCCACTTCGCCGGCATCGCCGTCCTTGCCCGCAGTGTGGGCGAAGTTGGCGCGCAGGCGGTCGGTGTCGAACTGGCCGGGCAGCAGGTTGTTGATCGTGACGTTGTGCGCCACGGTGCGGCGCGACAGGCCGGCGACGAACCCGGTCAGGCCGCTGCGCGCGCCATTGGACAGCGCCAGGATGTCGATCGGGGCTTTCACCGCCGACGAGGTGATGTTGACGATGCGGCCGAAGCCACGCGCGATCATTGCGTCCACGGTGGCGCGGATCAGCGCGATCGGCGCCAGCATGTTGGCGTCCAGCGCGGCAATCCAGTCGTCGCGCTCGAAAGTGCGGAAGTCGCCTGGCGGCGGGCCACCGGCATTGGTGACCAGGATGTCCACCTGCGGGCACGCGGCCAGCGCCGCGGCACGACCGGCGTCGGTGGTGACGTCGGCGGCGACCGCGCGCACCTCAGCGGCACCGGGCAGGGCGCTCAGCTCCGCGGCGGCAACCTGCAGTGCCTCCTCGCCACGGGCCACGATCACCACGTTGACGCCCTCGCGCACCAGCGCACGCGCGCAGCCCAGGCCCAAGCCCTTGCTTGCGCCGCAGACCAGTGCCCAGCGGCCGTTGATACCCAGATCCATGCGTCAATCCCGTGGAATGAGGAAGGCGCTCATTGTCCGCCATCGGCCGGTGACAGGCCGGCAACGAAGTGTTGCAGGGCGCTGGCCACCTCGTCGGCATGGCCGAGGAAGGGCGCGTGGCCGCCATGGGCGATGGTCAGCGCCTGCGCACCCGGGGCCAATGCCGCAGCGGCCTGCATCGCCGCCGGAGACACCAGCCGGTCGCGCTGGCCGGCGATCCACAGGCTGGGCCTGGCCAGCGTCGGCAGTGCGCCGCGCAGGTCGGTGCTTTCCAGCAGGCGCAGGCCTTCCAGCAGAGCGCGTTCGGTGGGCGCGCCGCGCTCGACCAGGCGCTGACGCAGCGTGCGCAGCTCCTCGCGGGCGTGCGCCGAGCCCATCACGTCCAGCGCCAGGAAACGCTCCAGGGTGCCACCGAAATCGGTCGCCAGCGCGCGCCCGAACTGCTCGAACACCGCCGGCTCCACCGCATGCGGCCAGTCGTCGCCACGCACGAAGCGCGGCGTGGCCGCGATCATCGCCAGCCCGCGCACCTTCGGCAGCGTCGCGGCGGCGTGCAGTGCGAACAGCCCGCCCAGTGACCAGCCGCACCACACCGCCGGCGGCGTGGCCGCGGCAATGGCGTTGACCACGAATGGCAGGCGCAACGGTGTGGTGTCTTCGCGGCTGTGGCCATGGCCCGGCAGATCAACCAGATGCAGGGTGAACCGCTCGGCCAGGCGCTGCACCAACGGTGCGAACACACCGCCCTGCAGGGCCCAGCCATGAATCAGTACCAGGTCCGGCCCCTGGCCGGTGACGTCGATATGCATGGGAAAACGACAGCAGGCTCAGGCAAAGACAGGCAACGGCGGTGGCGCGGCGTCACGCACCGCCAGATCCACGCGATCGCGCGCGCTGGCGATCGCGTCCACCAGGCCACGCACCTGTTCCGGCGTGTGCAGGGCGGACAGGGTGACACGCAGGCGCGCCTTGCCTTCGGGCACCGTGGGCGGACGGATCGCGCCGACCAGCCAACCGGCCTGTTCCAGTGCCTTGGACATCGCCACAGCGCGGTGATCGTCACCACACAGCAGCGGCTGGATCGGCGTTTCCGAAGCCATCAGGTCCAGGCCATGGCGGCGTGCCTCGCTGCGGAACAGCGCGATCAGGTCGGTCAGTTTCGAGCGGCGCCAGTTGTCACGGCGTGCCAGGCGCACCGCTTCCAGTGCAGCGGCGGCCAGCGGTGGCGGCATCGCCGTGGTGTAGATGTAGGGGCGTGCGGTTTCGGCCAGGTGCTCGACCAGATCGTCGCGGCCCAGCACCAGCGCGCCGGAACCGCCCAGTGCCTTGCCCAGCGTGACCAGCTGCAGCGGCACATCGTCCACGCCCAGCCCGGCGGCGGCCACGGCACCACGGCCGTCACCGACCACGCCTACGCCGTGCGCATCGTCCACATAGAACAGCGCCTGCTGCAGGCGTGCCACAAGCGACAATGCACGCAGCGGTGCGATGTCGCCATCCATGCTGAAGACACCATCGGTGGCCAGCATCGCCGCGCCGTCGGGCGCGTGCTTGAGCTGGCGCATCGCGCCTTCGGCATCAAGGTGCGGATAACGGCGCAGGCGCGCACCGGCCAGGCGCGTCGCATCGAGCAGGCTGGCGTGGTTGAGCTTGTCCTGCACGCAGACGTCGTTCTCTTCGCTCAGCAGTGCCTGCTGCACGGCCAGGTTGGCGGCGAAGCCACTACTAAACAGCAGCGCGCGCGGGTAGCCCAGCCACTCCGCCACTTCGCGCTCCAGCGCGTCATGCAGGGCGTGGTGGCCGCAGACCAGGTGCGATGCACCCGCGCCGGTGCCTTCGCGTGCGGCGGCATCCTGCAGCGCGTTGACCACGCTGAACTGCTGGGCCAGGCCCAGATAATCATTGCTGCAGAAGCCGGTCAGCCACTGGCCGTCCACTTCCAGGCGCACGCCATCACGGCGGTTGACCGTGCGCCGCGTGCGGCGACGGCCCTGGGCATCGCGCAGGGCGCGCTGGGCGTGGAGGCGGGCGGTCAGGTCGGGGCGGGCCATGGCGGCTGAATGCGGCGACGGGGCGGCTAGGGTAGCGCGTTGCCGCGACGCCTGCTTGCGGCCTGTCTCAGGCCGCGTGAGCACAGCCACAGCCGGGCGCTTCGGCGCTGATATCGGCGTGCACGGTGCCACCGTGGTCGTGGCCCTCGGCGTCCACCTGCATCGCCATCGGTTGCAGGCCCAACCGCGCGAACAGGGCCAGGTCGCGCTCGCTCTCCGGGTTACCGGTGGTCAGCAGCTTGTCGCCGTAGAAGATCGAGTTGGCACCGGCCACGAAGCACAGCGCCTGCAGTTCGTCACTCATGGCTTCGCGCCCGGCCGACAGCCGCACCATCGAACGCGGCATGGCGATGCGTGCCACCGCGATCATGCGCACGAACTCGAACGGGTCCAGCTCGGCACTGCCATGCAGCGGGGTACCCGCCACCTGCACCAGCCTGTTGATCGGCACCGAATCGGGATGCGCCGGCAGCGTGGCCAGCGCCAGCAGCAGGCCGACGCGCTGCGCGCGCGTCTCGCCCATGCCGACAATGCCGCCGCAGCAGGTCTTCAGGCCGGCCTCGCGCACGTGCTCCAGCGTGTCCAGGCGGTCCTGGTACTGGCGCGTGTGGATGATCGAATCGTAGTAGTCCGGCGCGGTGTCGAGGTTGTGGTTGTAGTAGTCCAGGCCGGCGTCCTTCAGCGCACGTGCCTGCTCGCCGCTGAGCATGCCCAGCGTGGCGCAGGTTTCCAGGCCCAGCGCCTTCACCCCGGCGATCATCGCCGCCACCTTCGGAATGTCGCGGTCCTTCGGCGAACGCCACGCCGCGCCCATGCAGAAGCGCGACGCACCGGCGGCCTTGGCCTGGCGCGCCTTGGCCAGCACCGCGTCGGTGTCCATCAGCTTCTGCGCGTCCACCCCGGTGGTGTAGCGCTGTGCCTGCGGGCAGTACGCGCAGTCTTCAGGGCAGCCGCCGGTCTTTACCGACAGCAGCGTGGAGACCTGTACCTGGGCCGGGTCGAAGTGCTCACGGTGGACCGCAGCGGCGCGGAACAGCAGCTCGGGGAACGGCAGATCGAACAGCGCCTGCAGTTCGTCGTGTTGCCAGTCGTGGCGGATGGCAGCAGCCATGGCGGACCTTGGGTACGAGTGGAGCGAGGGCGGCAGTGTGGGTGGGCTGGTGAGCGCTGTCAACTTAATTTTATAGGTAAAGGTTTACATTGAACGGCCGCCATGAACGGGCGTTACGGTGTAAGTTCATTGCTGCATACGGACGCGCGAACACATGCCATGAACAGCTACCAGTCCTATTCGATCCGCCGCGACGCGGTGCTGTGCAGCCTGGCCGAACTACCTGACGGCGGCCTGCGCGTGGTGCTGGATGATCTGCGTCAGGCCGATGCGCCGGGGCAGTGGAAGAATCACACCTTCGTGACCTTCAAGGACTACCCGGCGGGGGAGCTCGATCCGGCGATGCTGCCGAAGGAGGAGCTTGAAGCATTCGGTCACTATGTCTTGGTTCGCTTGTTGGCGATAAACGGTTGCCTGCGTGATACGGACGAAGGCTCTGACAGCGATGTCCCTCTCACCGACCAGTAGCGGCAAAGCACCGCCGCGCTGACCGACGAAGGCAATCGCCCGGATCGATGCGCAACTGCGTTCCCACTGCGATGGACAGTTCCGAAACATCGCCTGCATCGAGGGGATGGCGATGTCGCTGGACCCGCAGCGCCACCCCGGCATTGCTGATGTCTTCTACGCCCAGCGTGTGCGCGAACGGGTCGCGCGCGGCGTACTGGAAGTGCGGGGTGCAAAAGCGCCGGTGGCGGGAGCGCCTGCGCGTCCAGCGATGTACGTCGGGGCATTTCACCGCATCCTGCAAGGCCTTCAGCCACAGTAGCCGCTGTCCGCCTTCCTCCGCAGCGTCCAAACTGCCCGCATGACCGATCTCCATCGCCTCCGCGGCCGCATCACCGCGCTGGTTCTCAGTGAGGCCTGGCGCCGCCGTGCCGCGCTCTGGGGCGGGGCTGTGGCCGTAGCGCTGGTGGCCATCCTGTTCGCCAAGGCCAGCGACGCGGCCTTCCATCTGTTCCAGCGCATCACCGCGCGCTCGCCGTGGTGGGCCCTGCTGCTCACGCCCGGCATCTTCGCGTTGCTGGCCTGGCTGACCAGTGGCGTGCTGAAGCCCACGCGGGGCAGCGGCATTCCGCAGGTCATCGCTGCGTTGGACAAGCCCGATGAGCCGTTCCGGAAAACCAACCTTTCCCCAGCGGTTTCGGCCGGCAAGCTGTTGCTGACCTCGCTGTCGCTGCTCGGCGGCGCGTCGGTTGGGCGCGAAGGTCCCACGGTGCATGTGGGCGCGAGCCTGATGTATCTGTTCGGCCGCTGGTTCGGCTTCAAGGATCCACGCGAACTCTCGCACTTCCTGCTGGCGGGTGGTGCAGCGGGCATCGCCGCGGCATTCAACACGCCGCTGGCGGGCATCGTGTTCGCCATCGAGGAGCTCAGTGGCCGTTTCGAACATCGCTTCTCCGGCACCCTGTTGACCGCAGTGATCGTCGGTGGCGTGGTGTCGCTGGGCCTGCTGGGCAACTACACCTATTTCGGCCATGTGAGCGCGCGCCTGCCGCTCGGCCAGGGCTGGCTGGCGATCCTGCTGTGCGGCGTAGTGGCCGGGTTGCTGGGCGGATTGTTCGCGCGCGCGGTGCTGGCCAGTGCGGCGGGGCGCCCCCGTTGGCTCGGGCAACTACGGCAGCGGCATCCCGTGTTGCTGGCCGCAGGCTGCGGGCTGGTGGTGGTGCTGCTGGCCCTGGCGTTCGGAGAAGGCGCATTCGGCACCGGCTACGAACAGGCGCGCAGCCTGGTGCAGGGGCAGGCGATGGTGGGCCACGAGTTCGGTCTGATGAAGCTGCTGGCGAACCTCGCATCGTACGTAGCCGGTATTCCCGGCGGCCTGTTCTCGCCGGCGCTGGCGGTCGGTGCCGGCCTTGGCCACAACCTGGCCGTACTGATGCCGGGCGTGGACCCGCGCGCGTTCGTGCTGCTGGGCATGTGCGCCTACCTGACCGGCGTCACCCAGGCCCCGCTGACCTCGGCGGTGATCTCGCTGGAGCTGACCGACAGCGGTGATCTGCTGCTGCCGATCCTGGCCACGGTGCTGATCGCGCGCGGCGTGTCCGGGCTGGTGTGCCGCGTGCCGATCTACCGCGGGTTGGCGGAGATGTTGATGGTGCCGAAAACAGAGCCAGCTGATAGGCCTCACTGATTGCCTTGATCAACAGGACCAATCATCTCGAATCTTCACTCCAGCAGTGAAGCTGATTCCGCGCTGCACCGTCTACCCCATGCGCGGCGCGCCGCTGAAGATGCATCGACACCGGGGCTGCACCCGGACCCGCATCGAGAGCACCATGATCAACTGCCGTATCCGCAGCCTGGCGGCTGCCGTCCTGGCCCTGGCCAGTTCCCCCGCGCTGGCGATGTCCGGCGCGCCCATGCTGCCCAGCGAGCGCAGCATCGGCACCCTCGAACCGGTGGCGCGTTTCGAAGGTGCCATGCCCACCAGCGTGGCGGTATCAGAAACCGGGCGCATCTTCGTCAACTTCCCGCGCTGGGGCGATGACGTGAGCTACAGCGTGGCCGAATGGCGCGACGGCCGCGCCGTTCCCTATCCGGATGCGCGCATCAACAGCGCGGACGGAGCCGACCCGGCTGCACACTTCATCAGCGTGCAGAGCGTGGTGGCCGATGGCCAAGGCCGGCTTTGGGTGTTGGACACTGCAGCGCCCGGATTCTCCGCACCGCAGGCCGGCGGTGCCAAACTGGTGGCGATCGACCTTGCCACCAACACCGTGGCCAAGACGCTGGTGTTCCCGGCCAACGTCATCGACGCGCGCACCTATGTCAACGATGTGCGCTTCGATTTCCGTGTTGGCCGCGAGGGCGTGGCCTACGTGACCGACTCGTCGCTGAGCGGTATCGGCGGCATCATCGTGATCGATCTCGCCACGGGGGCTGCATCCAAGCGCCTGGTCGGGCATGTGTCCACCTCGGCCGATCCGGCCTTCGTGCCGATCGTGGAAGGACAGCAGATGCGGCTGCGCAATGCGGATGGTTCGACGCAGCCGTTCACCGTAGCCGCCGATGGCATTGCGTTGTCGCCTGATGGCAGCACGCTGTTCTACACCCCGTTGTCCAGCCGTCATCTGTACAGCGTACCCACTGCCTTGCTGCGCGACCCCAAGGTGAGTGAAGCGGCACTGGCGGCAGCCGTGGTCGACCTCTGCGACAAGGGCGCCTCCGATGGCATGGAAATGGACGCCAACGGCCGGCTGTATGCCAGCGACTACGAGCACAACGCCATCCATGCCCGTGATGCGGACGGACGCTGGACGACCGTGGTGCACGACCCGCGCATCCTGTGGCCGGATACGTTGTCGATGGGGCCGGGCGGCTATCTGTACTTCACCGCCAACCAGCTGCACCGGCAGGCCGGATTCAATGGCGGCGTTGATCGGCGGCAGGCGCCGTACATGGTGTACCGCACGCGGGTGGATGCCGCGCCGGCGCCCACGAGGTGAAGTGATCCGTAAACGGGTAAGGATGCCTACGGGTTGAAGGGCGAGCGTCTGATGGCCCCAGGGCCGGGGTGCGATCACGCTGTAGTGCATGCCGGTCCTGTTCAAGTCCACTCGCCTCCTGCAGGCGGCGCTTCGCGTGCTGCTGCCACTGCGCTGCCTGGTATGCGGCGATCCGGGCCATGATGATCTCGACCTGTGCTGCGCCTGCCTCGCCGAACTACCCTGGGCCGGCCGCGCCTGCCTGCGTTGCGCGCTGCCGTTGCCGGACGCCGCCCTGATCGTCTGCGGCAGCTGCCGCGAGGAGGCGCCGCCGCAGGCCGCCACACATGCCAGCCTGCTGTACCTTCCACCCGTCGATCAGCTGCTGGTGCGTTACAAGTTCCACCAGGACTTGGCGGCCGGGCGCTTGCTTGCCCAGCTGATGCAGCGCGCACCACCGCCCTGGTCGTGCGCGCCGCTGGTGCCGGTGCCGCTGCATGGGCGGCGCCTGCGCCAGCGCGGCTACAACCAGGCCGGCGAGCTGTGCCGGTTGCTGCCGATGCCGGTCTGGCAGGGGGTGTACCGACGACGCCACACCGCGCCGCAGTCCGAGCGCAGCGCAGAGCAGCGCCGGGACAATCTCTTTGACGCATTCGGCACGCGCTTGTCGCCACCGACACGGCTGACCGTCGTGGACGATGTGATGACCACCGGCAGCACCGTGATGGAAATCGCCGAGACGTTGCGGCTGGCGGGTGCCAGGGACGTGCGGGCATGGGTGTGCGCACGGGTGCCGTGACGACGGGAGCGATTGACATCGCATGACGGCAGCTGAAGGATGCCCATCCTTCAGCGCGCGGTGCTCGGCTGCATCGCCGCAATGGGTGCACGGATGCAAAGACCCTAAAGTTCCGCGCACTCCCGCCGATAGCGGTTGGCGGTCGACTCGGTGCTGGCCGCACGTTCTCTCTGCACGATGTCTGTTCACAGCTTCAGGTCTGTACCAATGCTGGACAAGGAAGTCGTTGATGGGTAACAGAAAAGCAGGATTCAGCATGCGTGCCGTTCTGGGCACTGCGGGGCTGTTGTTGATCGGCGTCGTGCATGCGCAGTCGGCCAGTCCCTCGTTCGCCGAGCAGCAGGAACTGCGCGAACGCGCCGAGCGCGAGGCACGCGAGCGTGAGCAGCGGCAGGCATTGCCGGATGTATCACGCGAACAGCCGGCCGCTGCCACCGATCTGCATTCGCTGGCACTGCCGGACGAAGAACCGTGCTTCACCCTGCAGCAGCTGCAGCTCGACGGTGCGCATCTGGCGCAGTTCGCGTTCCTGCAGCGCTATCTCGACCGCTACCGTGGCCGCTGCGTGGGCCAGCAGGGCATCGCGCTGATCGTGCGGCGTGCCTCGGATCTGGCGCTGGCCAAGGGCTACGTGACCACGCGCATCGGCCTGCCCGAGCAGAGCCTGGGCAGCGGAACCCTGCGCCTGCAGCTGGTGCCGGGCGTGATCCGGCAGATCCGCTTCAACGCGGAAGAGGTTCCCGATTCGATGTGGAAGAGTGCGTTTCCCGCGCGGCCGGGGGACGTGCTTAATCTGCGCGCGTTGGAACAGGGCCTGGAGCAGCTCAAGCGCGTTCCGTCGCAGGACGTGAACATGGAGCTGGTGCCGGGCGAAGGGCCCGGCGAGTCGGACGTGGTCATCAGCATCCGCCACGGCAAGCGATGGCGTGCCTCGGTGTCGCTGGATGATGCCGGCAGCCGTGCGACCGGAAAGCAGCAGGTCGGCGCGACCGCGTGGGTAGACAACCTGGCTCGCGTCAACGACCTGCTCAGCGTTGGCGTCAGCAGCGACGGCAGTGCCGACAAGGGCCGGGGTACCCACGGCTTCAATGCGTCGTGGTCGGTTCCGGTGGGCAACTGGCGTTTCAGCACCAGTACCTACAGCTCGCGCTACAAGCAGACCATCGCCAGCAACGCCGACACGTTCGCCAGCACCGGCACCTCCAGCAACGTCGACCTGGCCGTGGAACGGCTGCTGGTGCGTGGTCAGAGCTATCGCAGCGGCATCGAGCTGCGCGTGGCGCAACGGTCGTCGCACAGCTACGTGGAAGGCGTGGAGATCGAAGGCCAGCGCCGGCGTACCACCTCGGTCGAGCTGGCGCTGCTGCACCGCCAGTACCTGGGGCGGGTCCAGGCCGATATCCGCCTGGCGCACCGCCGCGGCGTGCCGTGGCTGGGAGGCGATGATGACGCCGTGGGCCGTGATGACCTGGCGCCGACGTTCCGCTATGGGCTGACCACGCTGGATATCGGCGCCGGTGGCGCCCTGACATCCGGGCCGCGTCCGCTGGCATGGAACACCGCGCTCCGCTACCAGTGGAGCAAGGACACGCTGTACGGCTCGGAGTTCATCAGCGTCGGTGGCCGCTATACCGTCAACGGCTTCGATGGCGAGGTGCCACTCGGCGGCAGCCGTGGCGGCTACTGGCGCAACAGCATCAGCTGGATGGCACAGCGCGCCATCGCGCCCTATGCGGGCATCGATATCGGCCACATCGAGCGCGACGACCGCCAGGGTATCGGCGGCGGAACCCTCAGCGGCGCCCACCTGGGTGCACGTGGCGAGCTGGGCGGACTGGCGTGGGATGGCTTCGTCGGCGTACCGATGAGCCGCCCGGCTTGGCTCAAGCATGAGGCACGCGGTCACGTGATCGGATTCCGCGCGTCCTGGCAGTTCTGATTCGACTGGAAGCACCGTCGCCACGTGGCGACGTGATCGGGTTGTTGTGTGTGCAGTTCCCCCCTGGGTTGATGGAAGCACCTGGCATGAAGAACGTATTCCGCAGTCTGTCCCTGTCCACTTCGGGCGCCGGTTGGGCCACGCGCCTGCGCACCGCGATGGCGAGCGCCACCCTGGCACTGGCGTTCCTGGCCCCCGGCAGCTCGTTTGCCCAGGTGCAGGTACAGGCCGGCGAGCAGGCGCGGGCCGACCAGGCGGCGAACGGCGTGCCGGTCATCCAGATCAACCGGCCCAACGCGGGCGGCGTATCGCACAACCGCTTCCAGGACTACAACGTCGGGCGCGAGGGGCAGATCCTCAACAACAGCGCGAGCACCGTGCAGACCCAGCTGGGTGGCTACATCCAGGGCAACGGCAATCTGCAGCCGGGCCAGTCGGCACGATTGATCCTCAACGAGGTGACATCCACCAACGCATCGCGCCTGCAGGGCCACATCGAGGTGGCGGGGCGCTCGGCGGCGGTGATCGTCGCCAACCCCAATGGCATCACCTGCGATGGCTGCGGCTTCATCAATACCACCCGTGGCACGCTGACCACCGGCACCCCGGTGTTCGGCAACGATGGCAGCCTGTCTGCGTTCCGGGTGTCCCGCGGAACGATCCGCCTGGAAGGCAACGGCCTGGATGCCGGCAACCTGGAAGGCGTCGACCTGCTGGCGCGCGCCGTGCAGCTCAACGCGGGCCTTTGGGCGCGCCAGGTGAACGTGGTCACCGGCGCCAACCAGATCGATGCCCAGACCCTGGCGACGCAGGCGATCAGCGGAGAAGGCGAACGCCCGCAGTTCGGCCTGGATGTTGCCGCCCTCGGTGGCATGTACGCAGGCAAGATCCGCCTGGTCGGCACCGAGGCCGGCGTGGGTGTGCGCAGCACGGGCCAGATGGTGGCCGACGCAGGCGACTTCATCCTGACCCAGGCCGGCGATGTCCGCCTGAGCGGACGCACGGCGGCTGCAGGCCGCCTGCAGATCGAAACCGACGGTGACCTGAAGGCCGACGGTACCCAGTACGCGCAGGGAGATCTTCAGATTCGTGCCCGGCAGGCGTCGCTTGCCGGTTCCACGTCGGCGGGCGCTGCGTTGGCCGTACGCGCCAACCAGAATCTGGACCTGGCCGGCAGCGCGCAGGCCGCACAGATGCAGCTGGACGCCAGTGGCACGCTGACCCTGGCTGACACGGCGAAGAGCGCGGGCAGCATCGCGCTGGCTGCCGCACAGGTGCAGAACCATGCACAGGTGACCGCAGGCGCCGGGCTTGCCGTGCGCGCCGACACGCTGGCGCAGGACAAGGGCGCGCGCCTGGGCGCACAGGCGCTGGACGTGCAGGCCCGCCAGGTGGACAACGCCGGCCTGCTGCTGGGCAACCAGGGCGTACGGATGCAGGCCGCGCAGCTGCACAACGCCGGCCAGCTGTACAGCGACGCCGACGTCGAACTCGATGCGGCCAGCATCGACAACGAGGGCATCATCGGTGCCGGTGCCAACCTGCGTGCAGCGGCCGACCGCATCACCCAGCTGAAGGGTGCCGAGCTGTCTGCGGGCGGGCTGCTGAAGATCCAGGCGCGCCAGCAGCTGGACAACGCCGGACGCATCCTCTCGGAGCAGGCGCTGGAACTGTCTGCCGGCGGCGTGGACAACCAAGGCACCCTTGAGGCCCGCCAGGCCGCGCTGGCGGTCGATCGTCTGCGCAACAGCGGCACGCTGCAGGCGGTGGACCTGCTGGCATTGAAGTCCAACGCACGCATCGACAATGGCACCACCGGCAGCATCCAGGGGGGCAAGGGCCTGAAGGTCGACGCCGATGTGCTGCACAACGCCGGCATCATCGGCAGCGCAGCCGATGCCCGTCTGTCCGTTGCCACGCTCGACAACCGCAACCGGCTTGAAGCCGGCGGCACCCTGACCCTTCAGGGCAGCGTTCTGCGGCAGCAGGCGGCCGCCACGGCGCTGGCACGCGTGGTGGCCGTGGACGTGCAGAAGGTCATCAACGACGGTCGCCTGCATGGCCAGCAGGCAATGGATCTGCGCGCCACTGAGCTGAGCAACAGTGGTGTGATCTACGGTCGCGACCGCTCACAGCTGCGCACCACCACATTGGACAATGCCGGCGTGATCGCCAGCGATGGCGCGCTTGACGTGCGCACCGACGCGCTGCACAACCGCGCCGGCGGCAACCTGTCCAGTGCGCAGTCGCTGCAGCTGGATGCGGTGACGCTAGACAACGCCGGTAACGTGTTCGCCAAGGGAGCACTGACGGCCAAGGCCGATGTGATCGACAACCGTGGCGACCTCTATGGCGTCAGCGATGTCGATGTCACCGTGCGCGACTCGCTGGACAACCAGGGCAGCCTGGTGGCCGGCCAGGCGTTGCAGGTGCGGGGCCGGACCCTGCGCAGCGAGGGTGAACTGGGCAGCGAGCGCGGCAACGTGCAGCTCAGCAGTGACCAAGCCCTGGTGCTGGGCGGGCGCACGTTGGCGGCCGGCACACTGACCGCGCACGCGGGCGGCAGCCTGGAGCAGTCGGGCAAGGCCTTTGCGCAGCAGGGCGTCGTGCTGTCCGCCGATGCCGGCGTGACGCTGAAGGGAACGATCGACAGCGCCGCTGATCTGCAGGTGCGCAGCGACGGCGACCTGGACAACCAGGCGGCGTTGTTCGCCAGCGGCGCGCTGTCGCTGCAGGCTGCGCAGGCACTGCGCACTGCGGCCGACGTTCAGGCGCGCACGGTCACGCTGCAGGCCGCCCAGGCCAGCAATCGCGGGCGCGTGCTGGCCTCGGGTGACATCGAATTGCGGGCGGGGCAGATCGACAACAGCGGCGTGATCGTGGCGGGCCTGCTGGCCGACGGCAAGGTCGGCAGCACCGGCAGCGTCACCCTTGATGCGCGTCAGCAGCTGCGCAACGCCGGCCAGATCAACGCCGGCCAGCAGGTTCACCTGCTGGGCGACAGCCTGCTGCTGGAGGGTGGCCAGGTTTGGTCCGGTGGCACCCTGCTGGCGCAGGCGCGCAGCGGTGAGTGGCGCAATATCGGCGGCAGCCTGACCGCCATCGGTCTGCTCGACCTGCGTGCCACCGACCTGCTGCGCAATGCGGGCAGCCTGCAGGGCACGCGCATCGGCCTGTTGGCGGCCGCGCTGGACAACAGCACCGGCGAACTGCTGCAGACCGGCACCGATCCCTTTGAACTTGGCCTGACAGGTGCCCTGCGCAACACCGGCGGGCGCATCGCCGCCAATGCTGGCAGTGTCCACCTGAAGGCTGCGCAGCTGCTGAACCAGGGTGGCCGCATCGAGCATGCGGGCACGGGTGTGCTGAAGATCGAGACCGGCACGCTGGACAACAGCAATGCAGGCCTGATCGTCGGCAACGGCGAGGCGGACGTGGCCGTTGCCGGTCGCCTCGACAACAGCGGCGGTACGCTCACCGCAGGCAGCGGGGCACGCGTAGCCGGCACGGAGATCGTCAACACCGGTGGCCGGCTCGATGCTGGCGGCAACCTTACCGTGGACGCTGCCGGGGCATTGGACAACCGCACTGGCACCATCGTGCAGCGTGGCGCCGGCCAGCTGCAGGTGCTGGCCTCCCAGCTGGACAACAGCAATGGCCTGCTGGGCGCCGAGGGCAATGCGCGCGTGACCAGCCGCACGGGCGACCTGCGCAACGTGGATGGCAACCTGTACGCCCGCCAGGAACTCGCGCTCGACGTGGCCGGTGCGCTGGCCAACCAGCGTGGCCTGGTCCACGGCGGCACCTCGCTGGATCTGCAGATCCGCCAGGCACTGGACAACAGCCAGGGCAACATCGAAGCACAGGGCCCTGCGAACATCCGCGCTGCCTCAGTGGGCAACCGTGGCGGCCGCATCGTTGCCAACGGCACCGGGCAGCTGTCGCTGGAATCGGCCGCTGCGCTGGACAACCGTGGCGGCACCCTGGGCAGTACCGGTGGTGCGCTGACGCTGACCGCAGGCAGCGTGGACAACCGAGCCGAAGGCGGCCAGGCCAAGCTGGTGGCCGGAACCGACCTGCGCCTGCAGACCGCATCGCTCGACAACGCAGGTAGCATGGTCCACGCCGCCAATACCCTGTACCTGGAGCGCGCAGGCGCGCAGGTATTCAACGTTGGTGGCCAGCTCAGCGCAGGCAACCTGCTGCGCCTGGATCTTGCCGCGCTGGACAACAGCAACGGCCGGCTGCTCAGTCGCCAGAGCCAGCTGACGCTGGGCAGCTTGGCCAATGGCGGCGGCGAGATCAGCGCCTATGAAGCACTCGGCGCACGCCTGCAGGCCTTCAGTGGCATCGGCCGCCTGTTCGGCGGCAGCGAGTTGCGCCTGACGCTGGCGGGCGATTACGTGCATGGCAACGGCCAGCGCCTGGAGAGCAACGGGCTGCTGAAGCTGGACGTGGCTGGCGCACTGGTCAACCAGGGGCGCCTGGAGAGCAAGGGCACGCTTGAAGTCTCGGCGGCGCGGATCGAGAACACCGCTGGTGGGCAGTTCAACGCCACGGCAGGCAATGGCAGTGGTCGTGTCGCGCTGAGTACGGCCGGCGATCTCAGCAATGCCGGTCGCGTGGACGGCGATACGGTGGAGGTGTCGGCTGCCAACATCACCAACACCGGCACCGTGATGGGCAACGCGCTGGAACTGCGCGCCTCGCGCATCACCAACGGCCGCGACCTGGGCGACACGCTGGTCGCACGCGACTACAACGAAGGGCTGATGGCGGCCACCGGCCGCATCAACCTGTATGCCAACTACATCGACAACCTCGACGGCGAGCTCTTCAGCCTGGGCGACATCCGCCTGCAGGGCTGGAACGGCGGCAACGCCCAGCAGATCCGCAACCGTTCCGGGCGCATCCAGGCCGAGAACGATCTGATCCTGGCTGCACTGGGCGTGGCCAACGAGCGTCGTGTGCTGGTCACCCAGCACAAGGTCTACAGCGGCAACGAAGGCGCTGCCGACCCGGACAGCGGGACGTTCAGGGTCGACGGCATCGACGGCCCCGCACCGCCGGGCAAGCTGTGCCCGGGCGACTGTGCCGTGCTGGAAGTCTGGACCGAGCACAAGGATCTGGTGCTGGAAGGCACCACCGTCATTGCCGCCAGCGCGGCATCGCAGCTGATTTCCGGTCGCGACATGCAGATGTCCGGCGGCTCGGTCGACAACCGGAACTCGGCCATCGCCGCCGGTCGCAACCTCTCGATCAACGGCCGCGGCTCGTCCAACAGCGAAGACCCCAATGACTGGGCCGGCGTGGTCAACAACGAGGCGCTGGCCGGCTACAAGGTGGTCCAGCGCACGTCGACCATCGACTACACCTACCGGCCTTGCCCCAGCCGCTGCGACTTCGAGATCTATGGCGGCAGCCGCGCGCTGGGCACCAGCACGGTCACCAAGCAGGTCACGCTGGCCGGCGGCAATGCCAGCATCACCGCCGGCCGCAAGGTGCAGATCGAAGCGCGCGAGGTCAACAACGCCGTGGTCACCGCGCACAGCGGTGGCACACCGCTGGACGTTGCCGGTTGGCAGGGCAACAACGCCTACGCACCCGAACTGGGCCAGCAGCAGGGCGCCGGCGCGGTCGGCGGCAATGCTGGCGCACCGGGTGCACAGCAGGGCGTGGCCACCGGGCCTGCCAGCGCGCAGGCGCAGGGTGCGGGCACGGCCGGTGATACCGGCTCCCCGGGCCCTGGCCGTGTCACCACGGTGCGGCCGCCGCAGGTGGTGGGCAGCCCGCAGAATCCGCTGCCGGGCCTGTCGCTGCCCAGTGGCGGCCTGTACACGGTCAATCCGGGCAACCAGCGCTGGCTGGTGGAAACCGATCCGCGCTTCGCCAACTTCGGGCAGTGGATCGGCTCGGACTACATGTTCCAGCGCCTGAACCTGGACCCCGACAAGCAGTTGCGTCGGATGGGTGACGACTTCTACGAGCAGCGCCTGGTGATGGAACAGATCACCGGCCTGACCGGGCGTCGCTACCTGGATGCCGACCAGGGCGATGGCATGGGCCAGTACCGCGCCATGATGGATGCCGGCGTGAGCGAAGCCGCGCGCCAGCAGCTGAGCGTGGGCGTGGCGCTGTCGGCCGAACAGGTGGCCGCGCTCAACGAAGACATCGTGTGGATGGTCGCCCAGGAAGTGGACGGCCAGAAGGTGCTGGTGCCGGTGGTGTACCTGTCCCAGGCCACCGCCAACCGCCTGCAGCTGGGGGGCGCCGCCATCGCTGGCGAGTCGGTGGAGATCCGCGCCGGCAATGTGTCCAACCAGGGCATGATCCGCGCCGATGATCGATTGACCATCGATACCGGCAGCCTGCTCAACGATCGCGGTGGCATTTCCGCAGGCGGCAATGCCCGCATCACCGCCGTGGAGGACATCCTCAACAACAGCGGCCTGATCCAGGGCGGTAACGTGGCCCTGGTGGCCGGCCGCGACCTGAAGAGTGTCAGCGGCATCGACCTGGCCAGCATCCGCAGCGGCGGCAGCCTGGCGCTGGAAGCCGGACGTGACCTGGCACTGGTCGGTTCGCAGACCCGTGCCCGCGGCAACGCGGCGCTGGAGGCCGGCCGCGACCTCAACCTCACCACGCAGATGCAGGGTGATGGAAGCCTGCGTCGCACCACGCTGGATGTCGGCGGCAGCCTGTCGCTGGATGCCGGCCGCGATCTGAACCTGACGGCAGCGACCGCCAGGGCTGGCGGCAGCGTCCATGCCACGGCCGGCAACGACATCAACCTCAACGCACTGACCACCACCGAGCAGGGCGGCTGGGGCAGCAACCGCTACGCGCGCGAAACCCTCAACGCCAGCGGCATCGAGGCCGGTGGCTCGCTGGGCATGCAGGCCGGGCAGGACGTGAACCTGCAGGCTGCACAGCTGAAGGCCGGCGACGGCCTGGCCGTGGTGGCCGGGCGCGATCTCAACCTGCAGGCCGAAACCACCACCAACACCAGCCAGCAGCAGAGCCGTGGCAAGCGTTTCTCGCAGACCACGCAGAGCATGGACGAGACCGTGCACGGCAGCTCGCTGCAGGCCGGCGGTGACATCGCGCTGGTGGCCGGGCGCGATGCCAACCTCACTGCCACGCAGGTCGGCAGCACCGACGGTGGCGTCAGCATTGCCGCTACGCGCGACGTGAATCTGTTGGCGGCGCAGGAGGACCACAGCTGGGAGCAGGAAACCACGCGCAGGAAGAAGGGCCTGCTGTCGAGCAAGACCACCACCACTTACGACGCAACCCGGGACAGTCTGGTGGTGGGCACCACGCTCAGCGGCGAGACGGTGACCATCGGCGCCGGACGTGACGTCGTCGCGCAGGCGGCGCAGGTGGCTGCCACCGGTGATGTGGTGGTGGCCGCCACCCGCGACCTCACCATCGGCACGGCCACCTCCACGCACAGCGAAGAGCATGACAAGACCGTCAAGCGCTCGGGCGTGTTCGGCGGTGGTGGCTTCAACCTGACCATCGGCCAGAGCAAGCTGGAAAAGGGCCTGGAGATCGAGCAGAGCGCGCCACAGGGCAGCCTGATCGGCTCAACCGATGGCCGGGTCAACCTGAGCGCCGGCAACACGCTGCACATCACCGGTTCGGACGTGCTGTCGAAGACCGGTACGCAGCTGGTGGGCGGGCAGGTGGTGATCGACGCGGCACAGGGCACCACTGACGTACACCAGAGCACCAAGCAGAAGAGTGCCGGTATCAACGTCGGCCTGACCGGCGGTGTGGTGGATGCCGCCCTGGCCGCTTACGGTGCGGCCAAGGCGGCCGGCAATGCGCAGGATGATCGCCTGAAGGCGCTGTACGCGGTGCAGGCGGCCAATGCCGCCGCTGGCGTCGGCGGCGCCATGCAGCAAGGCGCTTCCGGCGCCACCGACGGCGTGAGCCTGCGCATCGGCATCGGCGCCTCCAGCTCCAGTGCCAGCCAGACCAGCCACGACCAGTCGGCGGTGGGCAGCACCATCCGCAGCCAAGGCGACGTCAGCATCGTCGCCACCGGCGGTGACCTGAACATCATCGGCAGCCAGGTGAAGGGTGACAACGTGGCGCTGGCCGCGCGGGACAACATCACCCTGCGCAGCGAAGCGGAAGACCACACGCAGTCGTCGAAGAACAAGAGCGGCAGCGGTGAGATCGGTTTCAGCATCGGCGCGCAGACCGGTTGGTACGTGTCGGCCAGCACCGCCAAGGGCAAGGGCAGCGGCAACGGCACCACGCACGTCGAAACCGTGGTGGACGCCGATCGCAACCTGACCGTCATCAGTGGCAAGGACACCACGCTGCAGGGTGCCCAGCTGAGCGGCGACAAGGTGGTGGCCAGCATCGGCGGCAACCTGTCCATCATCAGCGAGCAGGACACCGACGACTACGCCAGCAAGCAGACCCAGGCTGGGGGAACCTTCGTGTATGGCAGCGGCGGCAGCGTCAACATCGGCCAGCAGAAGGTCGAGAGCCACCTGCGCAGCGTGCAGGAACAGAGTGGCATCGTTGCCGGCAACGGTGGCTTCAACATCACCGTAGGCGGCAACACACACCTGGAAGGCGGCGTGATCGGCA
>NZ_JCAFUB010000008.1:0-163502 GCF_059370875.1 Stenotrophomonas sp. YJH_SMC_81
CGGGCTGGTGGAGTACATCAAGTACTACAACCAAGAGCGAATCAGATTGAAATTGAAGGGGCTAAGCCCGGTAAAGTACCGGGAACAGGCCCAAGCAGCCGCCTGACCCCACCGTCCAAGTCTCGGGGGTCACTTCATGGATGGGTTTACGGCGTCCCCCGACCCGCCTACCCACCCGGCCAAAGCCATGAACCCGCGCTTTCAGCGACCACCCAAACCCACCGCGGAGGGGCTCCGCCGTTCGCCGACCTTCGCCGAAGGCGCGCTTTCCACGGAAGAAATAATTTTCAGAGGACGTGTCGATTCCCAGCCCCCTGGTTCGTTGTACCCAGTGAAGGGCACGCACCACGCGTCCCACGGGAGACCAAAATGAAAGTGATGGTGATCGTGAAGGCCAACGCCGACTCCGAAGCCGGCCGCATGCCCAGCGAACAGGAACTGTCCGAAATGGGCGCCTTCAACGAACAACTGGTGGCCGCCGGCATCATGCTGGCCGGTGAAGGCCTGCACGCCACCCAGCGCGGCCGTCGCATTCATTTCGGCGCCGGGGCACCCAAGGTCGAGGCCGGTCCGTTCGGTCCTGCCAGCGAACAGATCGCCGGCTTCTGGCTGTGGGAGGTGCGGTCGCTGGACGAGGCCGTTGAATGGGCCAGCCGTGCGCCGTTCGGCGAGGGCGGCACGCTGGAACTGCGTCCCCTGATCTCCGCAGAAGACTTTGGTGAAGCCTTCACCCCCGAATTACAGCAGCAGGAACAGCGTCTGCGTGCACAGCTGGAAGGCTGACCCGATTCCTCTCCCAACCGGGCACGCCCCGGCACTACCACCCTGAACCGCACAACGGAGTATTGCCATGAGACTGATTCCCTTCCTCGGCTTCAGCGGCCAGGCCCACGAGGCAATGGCGTTCTATGCCAAGGCACTCGGTGGCCAGGTCACCTCGGAATTGAAGTACCGCGACATGCCGCCCTCCGATGGCTCGCCGGGCTGCAACGAAATGCCGCCGGAAACCCTCGACCACGTCGCGCACAGCCAGCTCGAGATCGGCAACGCCATCCTGATGGCAGCCGACGGCCCCGGCGGAGGCGAGGGCGGCTCGACCACCATCAATGTCGATGTCGACAGCATCGAAGAAGCCGAACGCGTGTTCGCCGCGCTGGCCGAAGGTGGCCAGGTGCAGATGCCGATCGGCGAAACGTTCTGGGCACATCGCTGGGGCATGCTGATCGACCGTTACGGCAAGCCGTGGATGGTCAACTGCATGAAGCAGCCCTGATCCCGCCTCTGTCATCCACAAGGAGCTTCAACGATGAGTGCACCACAACCGCAGATGATCTTCGTCAACCTGCCCGTGCAGGACCTGGAGAAGTCCAAGGCGTTCTTCACCGCGCTGGGCTACAGCTTCAATCCGACCTACACCAACGACGACGCGGCCGGCATGGTCATCAGCGAAAGCATCTACGTGATGCTGCTGACCCAGCCCTTCTTCCAGCAGTTCACCAACAAGCCGATTGCCGACGCGCACACCCACACCGAAGTGATCAACGCACTCTCGGCACCCAGTCGCAAGGCCGTTGACGAGTTGGTGGACAAGGCCCTGGCCGCCGGCGCCAGCGAACCGCAGCCGGCGCGCGACTACGGCTTCATGTACCAGCGTGGCTTCCAGGACCTGGACGGCCATCTCTGGGAGATCGCACACATGGACGGCGAGCCGGGCTGACGGCCGCCGCAGGAGAACCCGCATGGCTTACGTGGACGCTTACGTGCTGCCGTGCCCGCAGGACAAGGTGGCGGCCTACCGCCGCCTTGCCCGCAAGGCCGGCGCGGTGTGGAAGGACCATGGCGCGCTGCAGTACATGGAATGCGTGGCCGACGATGTGGAGCCGGGCAAGAGCACCTCGTTCCCGCGCGCGGTCAAGGCGAAACCGGGCGAGACGGTGATCGTCGCCTTCGTGGTGTTCCGCTCGCGCGCGGCACGCGACCGCATCAACGCAAAGGTGATGGCCGACCCGCGACTGGCGTCGCTGGGCCCGAAGGACATGCCGTTCGATACGAAGCGCATGTTCTGGGGCGGCTTCAAGCCGATTGTTGAAGCGTGAGCTACGGCGCTTGTGCGGGCCGGGCCTGCGTGCTGTGATCGGCGCATGCTCGAGCCCGCACTGACGCAGCGTCTGGAAACCCTCTGGCGGATGGAGTCGCCAGTGCTGATCGCGCGCCTGGCGCGGCTGCTCGGTGGCGATGTCGGCCGTGCCGAGGAACTGGCCCAGGACACCTGGCTGGCCGCGCTGGAGCGTTGGCCGGAGCAGGGCATCCCGGACAACCCCGGAGCCTGGCTGATGACCACCGCGCGCAACCGTGCCATCGATGTGCTGCGCCAGCACCAGCGCGTGGCGCAGCAGCACGCGCAATGGGGCGAGGAACTGCATCCGGCGGCGCTGCCGGCACCCGATGACAGCCAGGCGCTGGAGGACGACCTGGTCGATGACCTGCTGCGGCTGATGTTCGTGGCCTGCCATCCCGTGCTGCCGGCCGATGCGCGCGTGGCGCTCACCCTGCGCCTGCTCGGTGGCCTGACCACCGTGGAGATCGCGCGCGCGTTCCTGCAGCCGGAACCGACCATCGCCCAGCGCATCGTGCGCGCCAAGCGCACCCTGGCGCAGAAGCAGGTGCCCTATGAAGTGCCGCGCGCGGAGGCGATGCCGGAGCGCCTGGCCTCGGTGCTGGAGGCGATCTACCTGGTGTTCAACGAAGGCTATGCGGCCAGCGCCGGCGACGACTGGATGCGCCCGGCGCTGTGCGAGGAAGCGCTGCGGCTGGCCCGCATCCTGGCCCATCGGTTGCCGGTGCCGCCGGTACTGGGCCTGCTGGCCCTGATGGAGCTGCAGGCCTCGCGCGCAGCGGCGCGGGTGGACGCGCAGGGCGTGCCGGTGCTGCTGGACCAGCAGAACCGCGCACGCTGGGATTGGCTGCAGATCGAACGTGGGCAGCAGGTGCTGGCGCGTGCGCTGGCCGCGGGTGGTGGCGACGATCCCTACGTGCTGCAGGCGCGCATTGCGGCCTGCCATGCAGCGGCGCGCCGCCCCGAGGATACCGATTGGCCGCGCATTGCTGCGCTCTATGCACAGCTTCTGCAGGTGCAGCCTTCGCCAGTGGTGGCATTGAACCGGGTGGTGGCGATCCTGCGCAGCGACGGTCCCTTTGCCGCCTGGGCGCAGCTGCAGCCCTTGCTGGTCGACGCGCGCCTGCGTGACTACGCGCCGCTGCAGGTGGTGCGTGGCGAGCTGTTGCAGGCACTGGGGCGCGAGCAGGATGCGCGTGACGCTTTTGGCGAGGCGGCTCGGCTCAGCCAGAACCAGGCCGAGCGTGGACTGTTGCGGCAGCGGGCGGGCCTGCCCCCCACGGACTGAGCCGACAAGGACAGCACTTGTCGCCGCGCGCCTTAGCGGCTATGTTTCGCGCCCAGCGGACGCATCAGCGCCCGCATTCCGTGCGTATTGACCGAGGAGCGGTTGGATGTATTCAAGGACGAAGAGCGCATCGCGCGCTTTTGCGCGCCTGCTTGCCTGTGCCCTGTGCCTGGCCGTATGGCCGATGGCCGTGCAGGCCGCGGACAAATCGCAGCAGGCCTATTGGGCCGGTTTTGCCTATACCGCTGACGCCGCCGCCGTGCAGGCGACCACCCCACATGCGCATGCGGTGCTGGAACGGCGTGGCCTGATCCCGCTGAACCAGACGCTGGCGCAGTCGCTCAAGCGCCGCGCACCGGCCCACCTGGAGCTGATCGACCAGCCGGTGGCGATGCTCGACGGCACCACCAGCGCCACCGTGCTGGCCGCCGCGCTGGACCGCGAACTGGTCTCGGTCGAGCCGATCGGCGACCAGTACAAGGTGCTGGTGGAAGTGGCGCTGCAGGCGTTGTTCTTCGACTTCCGCGAGCGCCAGGTGATCGCGTCCTATCCGCTGACCCTGCAGCGCATCGACGTGCAGGATTACCGACCGGACAACGACGATATCGACGCGATCGTCGCCGATCTGCTGTATGGCGGCGCCGATACCAGCCTGTCGCAGGTGCTGGCGGCCAGCCTCGCCCAGGCCAGGTTGCCCGACGCGGCGGTGCGCCGTCTGCAGGTCGGTGGTGTAACCCTGTCCGACGCGGTCCGCGCCAAGCTGCCCGACCCGAAGTGGGAAGCGCCGCTGCGCGCCACCCTCGCCCATGAACTGTCCAAGACGCTGTCGTCCAACACCGGCGTCGGGCTGCTGCCGCCGGCCTCGGGCCAGGCGATCGGTGGCGCGATGGCTGCCCGCTTTGCCGACGGCAAGGTCTACCAGCTGAAGATTCCCGAGCCCGACTACGTCATCAACCTGCAGGTCGATGCACTGAAGAGCGGTGTGATCGAGGAAACCCCGGCGATGAAGACGATGCTGTTCGGCGCCTTCTTCACCGCCAAGGTGACCGAGCCGTTCTCGGGGAAGGTCTATTTCGAACAGCCACTGCGCAAGGGCGCCACCAAGGTGGTGCCGGCCACGCAGTGGCAGGTCGACCAGTGGTCGGCCAGCTACGAAACCCTGCTGGCCGGGCTCGACGCCTTCGCCGGCGCCGCCGCCAAGCGTGCCGATTCGCGCGCCTGGCTGGACGAACAGAAGCCGGGCGGCCGCCCGTTGCAACAGCAGACCCAAGCCCTCCAGGAGTTGATCAAGTCATGTCGTTGATGCGTACCATCCTGCTCATCCTCATCGCGCTGGTGGTGGCCTCGCCGGTCGCTGCGCAGACCGCGAGTTCGCGCGGCACCGGCTCGGCCAGCTACGGCCTGCGCCTGAGTGCCGATACCCGTGCCCAGGCCCTGAACAAGGCCAAGGTCAATGCCCTGGAGGCGTACATCGCCGAAACCGGTGCGGCCAAGCTGCGCCTGTTCGAAGCGCGCCGCGCCGAGTTCATCGGTGAGATCGACCGCTACGTGCTCAGCGCTGTGCCGCTGTCGGACACCGAAGACAAGAAAGCCAAGACCTACACCGTCACCGTCCGTGCCGAGATCAACACCACCCTGCTGCAGACCAAGCTGGATGCGGGTTCGGCCGTGGCCGGTGCCACCGCCGCGCAGCGCTCGCTGCTGACCTTCCTGTTCATGGCGCGCTCGCAGGACACCGTGCAGTCGTTCCAGGACAAGGAATACCGCCGCGTCGACGCCAGCAGCAGCTACAGCGAGAACACCCGTGAGGGTGACAGCTTCCGCGGCAACTCGATCAGCACCAACGGCAGCATCAACCAGAATGGTTCGGTGTCGGTCACCAGCGGCGGCAGCACCACCGCGCGCGCCGACAACATCACCTGGAAGGTGGCCAACGCCGCCGAGGTCAACACCGCGATGACCGGGGCCTTCAGCGCCGCGGGCTACGAAGTGGTTGAAGCCGAATACGTGGAAGGCGAATCGCGTGGCCTGCTCAGCATCGAGCGCATCCGCAAGGACTTCAGCACCGGCAACGACCTGGCCCCGGCCACCCTGCGTGACACCGCCAACGGCATCCGTGCGGCCAACATTCCGTACATCGCCGTCGGCACCCTCGACATCGGCATGCGCGACCGTGATCCGGCCAGTGGCAACACCCGCGTGTTCGTCACCGTCACCGGCAAGGTGCTGGATGTGACCGGTCGTTTCCCGCGCACCGTGTCGTCGGTCGGCCCGGTGCAGTTCTCCGGCACCGGCCCGAATGAAACCGTGGCCCGTACCAATGCCCTGCAGCTGGCTGCCGAAAAGGCCGCCCAGCAGATGATCAACGAACTGAACGTCAAGGCGGTCCGCTGATCCGCCGCCCCCGTGGGTGCCGAGCGCGCTCGGCATCCACCGGGGCTTACCGATTCCCCACGTGCCGCACCGCGGCCGTCTCTCCCAAAGGACTCTCACATGATCCGCAATACCGCTCTTGTCCTGGCCATCGCGGCCGCCACCCTGTCGATGCCGGCGCACGCTGGCCTGGGCAAGCTGAAGGACCTGGCCGGCGCCGCCACCGGTACCTCCAGCAGCAGCGCCTCCAGCGCCGCCGCACCGGATGAAGCCGCGCAGGAAGCACTGGTGCGTCGTTTCGTCAGCTCGCAGTCGCACTCGCTGCAGGCCCAGACCTCGTTCGCCCGTGCCTTCGGCCTGGCCGAGCAGGTGCAGCTGCTGGAAGCCGAGCGCCAGGCGCTGTCGTCGGGTTCGGTCAGCGTCGATGCGATGAAGAAGTCGGTGTCGGTCAGCGAAGCCGCTCAGGCCGCGATCGACGAGCGCCAGGCCGCGCAGCCGGAGCTGAACGCTGAATCCAAGCAGCACTATGCCGAAGGCCTGGTCTCGCTGCTGGCGTCGGCTGCCGAAGCGCAGAAGCTGGGCGGCGAAGCCAGCAACTTCACCGCCGGCATGAAGAACCTGGGCGCCACCCAGATGGCCACCGTCGGCCGCAAGCTGGCTGCCGGTGCATGGGTGGCCAAGGAATCGCCGGGCTTCATCCAGGGCCTGTACGGCTCGACCAAGTCGGCCGTGACCTTCGCCAAGAAGAGCAAGGTGAAGGTGCCGTCGAACGCCGATTCGATGCTCGACTCGATCTGATCCGAGGATCAACCCCATGCGTACGACCTCCCGTTTGATCGGCCTGGGCCTGGCTGCCGTGCTGCTTGCAGCCTGCGGCAAGCAGGACACCCCGGCCGCCAATGCGCCCACACCCGCCAAGGACAAGGCAACCAGTGCACTGGCCAGCAATGCGCCAGTGGAAGCAGCGCCCCTGCGTGGCACGCCGGATTTCGGCGGCACCACCCAGGTCGCGCGCGAGGCCGACGGCATCGGCAGCACCCCGGAACTGGCGGTGCTGGCGGCGCTGCAGTCGGCGGTGGCGCAGGTCAACGGCGTACGCGTGGCCAGCCAGATGCAGGGCCTGCGCGCAGGCCTGCATGTGGACGTGGATGATGAACACGTCGGCGATATCCGCGCCGACGCGTTCACCCAGCAGATGATCGCCGGCTCGCAGGGCGCGGTGCTGGGCTATGAAATCCTGTCGCAGGACGAAGTGCGGCAGCTGGACGAGGAAACCATCGCCCGCGTGCGCGCCAGCGATGAAGGCTGGAGCTTCAAGGGCTCGGCCTCTGCCAGCGCCTCTGGCGAAGCCACGGCCAAGGGCGGCGGTGCCTCGGCCAGCGTCAGGGAAAGCTACGACGAGAAGGTCAGCGTCGATGCCAAGCGTGGCGCAAGCTCGTTCGATTCCGACGTGACCCACCGCAGCATGCGCAGCTACTGGAAGGTACGCGTGCGTGCCCAGATCGCCCAGTACCGCGCACCGGACGAGCAGGGCAAGCCGAAGATCGTGGTCGCGCTGCCGCGTACGAAGGCCGGCAGCTATGCCGTGGGCGATGGCCGCGTGAGCGCCGATGAAGTGGCCGACGCGATCCGCGCACGCCTGTCCGACACGTTGACCCAGACCCAGCGCTTCATCGTGCTGGATCGCGAGTTCGGCGACGAACTGCAGGCCGAGATCGACCACATCAACAGCGGCAACGTGCGTTTGCAGGACACTGCCCGCGTCGGCCAGCAGCTGGCGACCGACCTGATCCTGATCCCGACCATCGAACGCTTCGAGTACCCGCGCAGCGTGCGCAACCTGCGCATGTCCGACCGTCAGGTGACCTCGTACTCCGGTGGCGGCCGCATCACCCTGCGCCTAATCAACGCCACCACCGGCCAGGTGGTGATGTCCGACAGCTTCGACCACCAGTTGGCCTCGACCGGCCCGAGCACCCTGCCGCGTGTGGTGAACGGCCGCAACATGGCTGCGGCGATGATGGAATCGCTGTCCGGCCAGATCGGCACCAGCATCGTCACCACGCTGTTCCCGGTATCGGTGGTGTCGGTGGACGGTGACCAGGTGGTGCTGAGCCAGGGCGGTGACACCGTGCAGGCCGGCCAGCGCTGGCAGGCCGTGCGCCTGGGCGAGGAACTGAAGGACCCACAGACTGGCCGTTCGCTGGGCCGCAGCGAACACCCGTGCTGCACCATCCGCATCGACCGCGTGGCTGCGCAGACCTCGTACGGCACCATCGAAGATGGCGTTGACGCGATGCGCGGCGGCTTCCGTCCGGGCCAGATCGAACTGCGCCAGAAGCTGGGCAGCAAGCCGGCTGCCGCTGCTGCTGGCGCAACGGCCTCGGCAGCACCGGCTACCGCCGCGCGCCCGGTGGCCAAGCCGAAGCCCAAGCCTGCTGCCGCCCCGGCCGAAGACCCGAACTGGTAACACGCCCAAGCAACACACAGATGGGGTCAGAGCCCTTTCCTGCCGGGAAAGGGATCTGACCCCTTCGTGTTTCCGTTCGTGTCGACCAAGGTCGAGACCCCACCAACAGCAGCCGGACCCACCCCGCCTACCCTCAGGAAACCAGCTTTTGCTGTTGCTTCGGCTGTTGCCGTTGTTTCGGCAGGCGCAGGGCGCAGCCCTGCCGAATCCCATTACACTCCAGAAGGATTTCCCTGCTGGAGAGAGCAATGAAACGAGTGGTACTGGGCGTGCTGGCCCTGTCGGTGTCGAGCGCACTGATGGCGGCCACCCCGAAATTCGATGGCGCGCGGATCTCCGCCGACGTCAAGGAACTGGCCTCCGACGCCTACGAAGGCCGCTCGCCGGCCACCGCCGGCGAAGAGAAGACCATCGCCTATCTCAGCAAGCAGTTCGCCGATGCCGGGCTGCAGCCGGGCGGCGACCTGAAGGACGGCAAGCGCCTGTGGACCCAGGCCGTGCCGCTGCGCAAGGGCGACATCGTCGGCACACCGCAGCTGGCGCTGCACCAGGGCGGCAAGACCGTTACGCTGGAGCAGGGCAAGCAGATTGCCGTGCGCGCCGCCATGAACGGCGCCAGCAACGTCGACATCAGCAAGGCCCCGCTGGTGTTCCTCGGCTATGGCGTGAAAGCGCCGGAGCGCAACTGGGACGACTTCAAGGGCGTGGACCTGAAGGGCAAGATCGCCGTCGTACTGATCAACGATCCGGACTTCGAGACCGGCCAGGGTGATTTCGACGGCAAGGGCATGACCTACTACGGCCGCTGGACCTACAAGTACGAGGAAGGCGCGCGCCAGGGTGCACTGGGCGTGCTGATCGTGCACGAGACCGCACCGGCCTCCTATGGCTGGGCCACCGTGGCCGGTTCCAACACCAACACCATGTTCGACGTGGTGCGCGACAACCCGGCCGAAAGCCACCCGCTGCTGGAAGGCTGGATCCAGCGCGACCTGGCGGTGGAGCTGTTCCGCTCCGCCGGGCAGGACTTCGAGGCGCTGAAGAAGAAGGCGCAGCAGCGCGACTTCACCCCGGTGCCGCTGACCGGCGCCAGCCTGGACGCCAAGTACGCGGTAAAGACCGAAGTGATCACCTCGCACAACGTGGCCGCACGCCTGGAAGGCAGCCGCCACCCGGACGAGACGATCATCTACAGCGCGCACTGGGACCACATCGGCGTGGGCGAGCCGGACGCGCGTGGCGACCGCATCTTCAACGGCGCACTGGACAACGCCAGCGGTACCGCCTCGCTGATCGAGCTTGCCCGTGGCTTCGCCAAGGAAAAGCGCCCGCAGCGCTCGCTGCTGTTCCTGGCGGTCACCGCCGAGGAAAAGGGCCTGCTGGGGTCGGAGTACTACGCCACCCATCCGCTGTACCCGCTGGAAAAGACCGTGGCGGTGATCAACATGGACGGCATGGCGCCGTTCGGCCCGTCGCGTGACTTCGGCATCTACGGCGCCGCGCGTTTCGAGCTGCTGGACCAGCTGAAGGACGTGGCCAAGGGCTGGGATATCCGCTACACGCCGGACCCGAAGCCGGAAGCGGGCCTGTTCTTCCGCTCCGATCACTTCCCGTTCGCCAAGCGTGGCGTGCCGGCGCTGTCCTGGTCGGCCGGCCAGGACTGGGTGGACGGTGGCGTCGCCGCAGGCAAGAAAGCCTCCGAGGACTACACCGCCAAGCGTTACCACCAGCAGGGCGACGAATGGCAGCCGGACTGGGTGTTCGCCGGTGCCGCCCGCGACCTGGAAGTGCTGTACACGCTGGGCAACCAGCTGGCCAACTCCCGTGCCTGGCCGAACTGGAGCAAGGACGAGTCGTTCCGCGCCGTGCGTGACGCCAGCGCCGGCCAGCGCAAGTAAGAAGCACCGGTAGTGCCGGCCGCTGGCCGGCACTGCTGCCAGGTTTGCGGACATAACGGGATGCCGGCCAGCGGCCGGCACTACCAGAACGGCTTCCATCCGCACTTTCCGGCCCTTCGTCGCAGGCCGCTTGCTTGCCCGGCCGGCCGCCCTATGCTCGGCTCACCCCCTTCCTCCAAGGCGCCGCCGTGTTCGCCAGCCTCTCACTCCTGTTCCGTCACCTGCTGGCCTGGGCTGCGGCGCTGTTCGTCGCTGGCATGGTCTGGAGCGGCATCTTCAGTGGCATGAACGATGGCCCGGGCTGGATTTTCGGCCTGCTGGCGATGTTCCTGATCATTTCCGCGCTGGGCAGTGCCATCACCCACATCCGCCGGGTCTGGCTGGTGGCCGGTCGCCTGGACGCCACCACCCCGTCCGGTCGCCAGCGCCGCCAGATCGAACTGCCGATGGACGCCGGCCACGCCTTCTCGGTGGTGGAGGCGGCAATCTCCGAACTACCCCGCGTGGAAGACGTGGAAAGCTCGGCCGGCAGCCTGCAGGTGCGCGCCTATGTGCGCCGGGTCGATCTCTGGAATGGCCGCCAGCCGTCGCGCTGGAACCTGCCTGCGCGGCTGGCGATCAAGCGCAACAGCGTGCTGGCAACGGTCACGCCGGGGCAGGGCACCAGCACCGTTACCCTGCTGTTCGAACCCGATGCCGGCTGGTGGGCCGACCTGCTGGCGCTGGACGAGGGCAGCAACTTCGAGAACGCTGAAGCAGTCACCCGTGCGATCAGTCGCCGCGTCGCCGACCAGCGCCGCGACGAACAGGCTGCGGCCGAACAGACCCAGGTGGAAAAGGAACTGTCGGTGGCGCGGCTGAACCTGCTGCATGCGCAGGTGGAACCGCACTTCCTCTACAACACGCTGGCCAACGCGCAGGTATTGACCCGCACCGACCCGGCACGGGCCGAGCAGATGCTCGGCCACCTGATCCAGTACCTGCGCAGCTCGTTGCCACAGGTGGACGAATCGGTGTCCACGCTGGGCGTGGAGCTGGAACGCACCCGCGCCTACCTGGAGATCCTGCGCATCCGCATGGGCGCACGGCTGGCGGTGGAAGTGCAGGTGCCCAGCGAACTGCATGGCGTGCACCTGCCGGCGATGGCGCTGCAGACGCTGGTGGAAAACGCGATCAAGCATGGCCTTGAACCCAAGCCCGGCGGAGGCACGATCTGGATCCTGGCGCGCGGCTTCGACGACCACGTGACGGTGACCGTGGCCGACGATGGGCTCGGCTTCGGCCAGGGCACCAGTGGTACCGGCATCGGCCTGAAGAACCTGCGCGAGCGCCTGCGCCTGACCTGTGGTGAGCAGGCCGGCGTGGCGATCGTCGCCAACTTCCCCAGCGGCGTGGCAGCGACCATGACCCTGCCGCAGTCGCACAAGGAGCGCAGCCATGCCGCTTGAGGCACTGATCGCTGAAGACGAAGAACTGCTGCGGCAGTCGCTGGTGGAGCAACTTCGCCGGCTGTGGCCGGACCTGAAGCTGGTGGCCGAGTGCGAAGACGGCGCCAGCGCGCTGGAGCAGCTGGCCGAGAAGCAGCCGGACATCGCCTTTCTCGATATCCGCATGCCTGGCATCAGCGGCATCGAGGTGGCACGCTCGCTGTCCGAGCTGAGCCCGCGCACCCAGGTAGTGTTCGTCACCGCCTACGACCAGTACGCCATCGATGCGTTCGAACAGGGCGCGATGGATTACCTGTTGAAGCCGGTCAGCGACGAGCGCCTGCTGGCCACCCGCGAACGCATCCTGTCGCGGCTGCCATCGACGCGCCAGGACGATGCCGTGCTCGAGCGCCTGCTGCAGCGGCTGGGCCCATCGCAGGGCGCGGCCGAGCGCCCGCCACTGGCCTGGATCACCGCCAGCAATGGGCGCGAGACGCAGCTGATCATGCTGGAAGACGTGGCGTACTTCCGCGCGGACAACAAGTACACGACCGTGGTCACCGCCAGCGGCGAAAGCCTGCTGCGCACGCCATTGCGCGAGCTGCTGGAAGTGCTCGATGCGCAGCACTTCCGCCAGATCCATCGTTCGACCATCGTCAACATGAAGGCAGTGGCGGCGGTCAGCCGCGACGATACCGGGCGCGGCGTGCTGCGCCTGCGCGGGCGGACGGAGACGCTGGTGGTCAGCCAGCCGTTCATGAGCCTGTTCCGCGGCATGTAGCCGCAGCCGCATCCCCCTGCACCGAGGAATGAACATGTCCCGTCTGCTGATTGCGTGCGTTGCCGTGCTGGCACTGGCCGGCTGCGAAAAATCCCGCAACACCTCGATCACCCGCACCCATGCCAACGGCGTGGACACGTTGTACAGCAAGAGTACGGTGGTCGATGGCGAGGCGCGCTTTCAGTGCATTGCCAGCAGCAGTGGCCACTGCCATTACCTGGTGCTGGACCCAGCGTGCAGCACCGATGCCGCGTGCACCACACCGCCGCTGCGCCGGTTTGCCGTTGCAGCAGGCAAGACCGAGGCCATGCGTGGGCTACCCGACGGCTTCCGCCAGTGCGTCAGCCAGGACCCGATAGAACACTGCCACCGTGAGTGATCACGGTGGCAGTGTGGGTCCCCCCGCTTCCCTGAAGGCTCAGTAGGCAGGTTGCAGTGTCAGGTCGTGATGGTGCTCGGTCTCGCCCACATGGTTGAGGCGGCCGACCAGTTCGGAGTGCTGCTTCATCCGGCCGATCTCGGTCATGATGCGGATGTCCTCGTGGCGCAGTTCGCGCCTGGCGGTGACCGCCTGCTTATAGTCCAGCACTTCCGGGTAGTGCTCGGCCAGGTCCAGCGCCTCGGCCACGTGCTCCACGCTGTCGGCCTTGGAACTGATGCGGGCGCGGCTGTTGAACGCCTTCATCCAGCGCTCGAAGCCGGCCTGCTGATCGAACATGTTGGCCATGAACCAGATCACGAACAGGATCGAGACCCACGAGCCGAACACGATCACCACGCGGGTGAAGGTGATATGGAAGTCGTCGCGCCACAGGTAGTTGGCGATCAGGCCCAGGATCAGCAGCGAGGCCGCCTGCCAGCCGACGATCGAGGCGATCAGCCACTGGCACTTGGCCTGGGCCAGCACAGCCACTTCATCGCGGATCTGCTGCTCGCTGAGGTTGCGCCAGTGCGCCACCTGTTTGTCGAACGGGCTGCTGTAGAGCTCGTTGTCGCGAAGCAGAATTCCCAAACCCTTGAACAAGGCAATCATGGCTGGCTCCTTGTGGAACGTGCGTCGATCAGCATTGGACGGTGTGGCGGATCCAGTTCTAGCACTTCCAGCGAGCCGTGCAATGGGGGCAATGCCAAGCGGCGCAAGGGTTTGACCGGTGGGAGTGAAAATTGATGCGACGCAGCATCGCAGTCACGGCCTGCGACAGGATGTCGCAGGGTGAAACGTGCTGCGACCGCACATGAAACCGTCGCTGAGCGGGGAGGCTCGCCGCCAGAGGCGTGATCGCCGAGAATCGGAGCCAACCGCGCAAGACGCGACTGTTCTTCCGCCTCTTCTGGACCTGTGATGCCGGCTTTGCTGCAGCGACTCTCCCGCCCCGTCACGGCGCCGATCCGACGCTGGGTACTGGACGCCTTCCCGCGCGGCCAGAGTGGTATCGACTACGACCATCCGCAGGGCGACCCGGGCTGGTTCGGCCCGGACAGCGTCACCTGGCGGCTGCACGCCGAATTTCCCTCGATGCTCGCCGGTGGCCTGTGCGCGCTGATGCTGCAGACCCTGCACCCACGCGCGCTGGCCGGGGTCTATGACCACTCCAATTTCCGCCAGGACCTGGTGGGTCGGCTGCGCCGCACCACGGCCTTCGTTGCCGGCACCAGCTATGCGCCCAGCGGCGAGGTGGAGGCGCTGGTGGCCAGGGTGCGCCGCATCCATGCGCAGATCCGCGGCCAGACCGCGCAGGGCGAGCCCTACGCCGCCGACGATCCGCAGTTGCTGACCTGGGTGCACGTGACCGAAGCCTTCGGTTTCCTGCAGGGGTTCCGACGCTACGGGCGCGAGGTGCCGGCGCACATCGCCGATCGCTATTACGACGAGTACCGTTGCGTGGCCGAGGCACTGGGCGCGGTGGATGTGCCGCGCAGCGAAGCGGAAGTGGCGGCGTACTTCTGTGCACGTCAGCCGGAGCTGCGTGTGGATGAGCGCTCGCGCGAGGTGCTGGAGGTGCTGTCCGGCGTGCGCCTGCCGGTACCGGTGCCGGGGCTGTCGCGCGAGGTGTTCCTCGGTGCGGGCGCGGCGCTGCTGCCGGACTGGGCCGAAGGCATGCTTGCACGCAGTGGCCGTCAGCGCGCCCAGGCTGCGGCGTCTGCGAAGCTGATGCAGGGCATGGCGCCGCTGTTCCGCCGTGCGCTGCCCGACGGCCTCGCCAGCCGCGCCTGTGCACGCATGGGCGCGCCGGTGGAGATCCTGCGCGAGTGGCCCGCGGTTGCCTGGTAGGTGCCAACCTTGGTTGGCACGCTTTTCGCGGTGCCGCGGAAGCGCCAACCAAGGTTGGCAGCTACCCGCAAGTGAAACGGGCGCCTTGCGGCGCCCGTTCCGGTTACATCACCACACCTTGACCCGCTTGTCCGGGGCCAGGTACAGCTTCTGGCCTTCCTTCACCTCGAACGCCGGGTACCAGGCGTCGATGTTGCGCACGGTCAGTGCGCGGAACTGGCCCGGTGCATGCACATCGGTCAGCAGCGAGTTGCGCAGCGCCTGCTCGCGGCTCTTGCTGCGCCACGCCTGGGCGAAGCCGAGGAAGAAGCGCTGGTCCGGGGTAAAGCCTTCCAGGGTCTGGCCCGGCTTGCCCTGCAGCGACAGCTGGTAGGCATCGTAGGCGGTGCCCAGGCCGGCCACGTCGGCAATGTTCTCGCCCAGGGTCAGCTTGCCGTTCACATGCACGCCGGGGAACGGCTCGTAGCTGCTGAACTGCGCGGCCAGTGCATCACCGGCGGCGTTGAACTGCTTCAGGTCCTCGGCGGTCCACCAGTTGTGCAGCTTGCCGGTTTCATCGAACAGCGCGCCGGCGTTGTCGAAGCCATGGCTGATCTCGTGGCCGATCACCGCGCCGATCGCACCGTAGTTCACCGCGTCGTCGGCGGCGCCGTCGAAGAACGGCGGCTGCAGGATCGCGGCCGGGAACACCAGGCGATTCTCCAGCGGTACGTTCATCGCGTTGATGGTCTGCGGCAGCATCGCCCACTCGCTGTGGTCGACCGGCTTGCCCAGCTTGGCGATGTTGCGCTGGTACTCGAACAGCTCGGCGCGCTGCGCATTGCCCAGCGGGTCATCACGGCGGATCTCAAGGCCGGTGTAGTCGCGCCACTTTTCCGGATAGCCCATGCCCACGGTCAGGCCGGCCACCTTCGCCTTGGCGCTCGCCTTGGTCTGCGGGGACATCCACGCCAACGCGTCGATGCGCTTGGCGAAGGCGGCGATGATGTTCTTGGCCATCTCGTCCGCGCGTTCCTTGGTCTTCGCGTCGAAGTGCTTCTCGACATAGCGCTTGCCGATCGCTTCGCCGACGGCATGGTTGGCATCATCCACGGCGCGCTTCCAGCGGTCGCTCTGCTGCGGCGTGCCGCTCAGCGCGGTGCCATGGAAGGCGAAGCGGGCATCGGCGAACTTCTTCGGCAGGTAGGCGGCGGCACGGTCCAGCGCGTGGAAGGCCAGGTAGTCCTTCCACACCTCCAGTGGCTCGGTGGCGACCAGCCTGGACAGGCCGGCCACGGCCTTGGGCTGCCACACGATGAAGTCCTGCTGCTTGCCCAGCGCGGCCGCGTCGAGGAAGGCGTTCCAGTCCATGCCGGGCGCCTTGGCATTGAAGTCGGCCTGGGTCCACGGATTGGCACCCTTGGTCACATCATTGGTTTCTTCCTGGGTGGCATGCGCCTGCGCGATCTTCGTTTCCAGTGCCAGGATGCGCTGCGCCTTGCCGGCCGGATCGGCCACACCGGCCAGCTGCAGCATCTGCGCGATGTAGGCCTGGTACTGCTTGCGCAGCTCGGCCATGCGGCCGCCGCCCAGGTAGAAATCGCGGTCGGGCATGCCCAGCCCGCCCTGCACCAGGTACGGCGCGGTGCGGTCCGGCTGCAGCAGGTCCACCGACACCCACAGGCCGAACAGGCGGTCGGTGTAGAAGTTGGTGGCATTGAGCAGGTCGACGTCGGCGCGCAGGTCGCCGCCGAGGGCGCGGGCCAGCCCGGCCTTGTCGGCGATCGCATCGATCGCCTTCAGCTGCGGCTGCACCGGCGCCAGACCGCGCTGCTCGATGCCAGCCTCATCCATGTAGGCGGCGTAGTAATCGCCGATCAGCTTGTCGTCACCGCTGGCCTTGGTGTTGCCGGCCGCCCCTTCAAGGATGGCGCGGGTATCGGCCAGGGTCTTCTCGGCAATGACGTTGAAGCTGCCGAAGCGCGAGCGGTCGGCCGGAATCTCGGTGTTCTTCACCCAGGTGCCATTGGCGAAGCCGAAGAAGTCGTCGCCGGCGGCGATGCTGCGATCCATGCCGCTGGCATCGAAGCCGAAACTGCCCAGCATCGGCTTGGCCGCAGCGGGGGCGGCATCGGCCGGCGCGGTGGCACCGGCGGCCGGTTCGGCCGGGCGGTCACAGGCGGCCAGGGACAGGCTGGCAACGATGGCCAGCGCCAGGGTGGGACGGCGCAGCTTGGACATGGACTTCTCTTGCAGCGGAAAACCCCAAGTCTAATCCGCTCCGGCGCCACTGGCCGCGTCCTTGCGCCGCCCGTCCTGTGCAGGATCTGGCTGAACGCGCAGACGCGATCTTCACGCCGTCACCGGGGTGGTGCATGCTGGACCCTGGAGCCCTGCGCGGACACGGGGAGGTGGCCATGCGGGGGCGGGTCAGGCGTCAAGAATGGCGTCCACCGGCCGTTGAGGTCGGGGACGTGGAGGATTCGTTCGCGCATGAAGCCAGCCGACTGCACAAGGAACACCCGCCGATGCCCGCGCTGAAACGCGCGTTGGCCCGCCCGCTGCGCGCCATTACCTGGGGCGGAGTGCTGCTGGGCGTGCTGCTGGTAACCGGCCTGACCCTCATGCTGGTCAATGACTACCACCGCCGCCTGGAAGCGGCACAGCGGCAGAGCCGGGCGCTGGCGGTGGGCAGCGAGCGCCTGCTGGCGCTGGAACTGCGCAACCTGGAGCGCGCCATGTCCGGCATCGCCGCCGACGCCGCCGAGCTGTTCCGCAGCGTGCCGGCGCAGGCGCCGGCCTTGATGGATGCCTCCATCGGCGGGGTGCTGGGCCGGCATGCCGAACTGCACAGCATCGCCGTGCTCGACCGCCATGGCCGACCGTTGACGGCCGGCGAGGGCGACCTGCAGCTGCCGCTGTGGACCGACCCGCAGCGTCGTGGCCAGGGCAGCGCCCTGTACATCGGCCCGCCGCAGCGGGCCAGCGATGGCGGTTGGGTGGTGCCGTTGGCGCTGCCGATGGCCGGCGAACGCTGGCTGCTGGCACGGCTGCGCTGTGGCGAACTGCAACGCATCGTCGGCGGCCTCGATGTCGGCCCCAACGGACTGGTCTCGATCAGCGATGCCGAGGGTTACATGCTGGCCCGCGTGCCTGATCCGCACGGCACGGTGGGCCGCCGCTACGGCCTGCCGCGCCGTGACCTGCTCGGCACGCAGGCGGTGGTCGAGCTGGGCAGCGTGCCGGGTGTGGTCGACGGCGTACCGCGCATCATGACCATCAGCACGCTGGAACACAGCCCGCTGGCGGTGCAGGTCGGCCTGGCCGACGAAGACGTACTGGCGCCGTGGTGGCCGTACCTGCAGGCGTCGGTGGCGATCGTACTGGCTTACATCGCGGTGTTGCTGGTGCTGCTGTACGCCGTGCGGCGCAGCACCCGCAGCCAGCAGGCGATGGCCGAGGAGCTGAAAACAGGCCACGCCGAGCTGCGTCTTGCGCATCAGGTCGGTCGTGTCTGTACCTGGTACGTGGATGAGGACGCCGCATTGCTGCGCTGGTCGCCGCTGGCGCGCGAGATCTTTGGCGTGCAGACCGATGCGCTGTCGGTGGCCGATTTCTTCGCACGCGTGCATCGCGACGATGCCGCGCGCCTGCAGCATGCCTTTGACCAGGCATTCGCCGGCAGCGCCGTGCTCGACCAGGTGTTCCGCCTGGTATTGCCCGGGGGCGAGGTGCGCTGGGTGGGCGCACGTGGGCAGCGGGTGGAAGTGGCCGACAGCGAGCGGCGCATGATCGGCGCGCTGACCGACCTGAGCGAACGCTATCAGGCGCGCGAGCAGATGAGCGAAGTGGAACGGCGCTTCCGGCTGCTGTTCGACCGCAATCCGGCGCCGTTCTGGGTATTCGACCCGGATACGCTGCGCTTCATCGAGGTCAACGACGCTGCGGTGCGCCAGTACGGCTACAGCCGCGACGAGTTCCTGGCGATGAGCATCCTCGACATCCGCCCGCGCGAAGGCTGGGACGAGGTGCGGGGTGCCATCCAGCGCGCACAGGTGGGCGATCCTCCGGACGCGACCGTGCGCCTGCACCGGCGCAAGGACGGTAGTGTGTTCGAGGTGCGCGCACACCTGTCCAAACTCGATTTCGATGGACAGCCGGCGTGCCTCGTGCTGGCCGAGGATGTCAGCGAAAGGCTGGCCTACGAGCGCGACCTGGCCTATCGGGCACGGCACAACCCGGCCACTGGCCTGCTCAACGTGCGCGCCCTGACCGAACAGCTGGACGAGCAGCAGCAGGGCTACACCATCGCCTTCGTGCAGTTGCGTGGCCTGCAGCTTGTGGCCGATACGCTGGGCCGCGAGATCGGCGATGCGGTCCTGCAGTCGATGGCGACCCGGCTCGGTGGACTGGGGGCGCGTTGCGGCACGCTGGCATTCCAGCCGGCGGAAGACTTCGTGTTCGCGATCGGGGCCGAGCACGATACCCAGCGCGTGCTGGATGACCTGCTGCAGATCGTGTCAGCGCCGATGCGTGGCAAGGATTCGCTGCACCAGTTCGAACCGCGCATCGGTGTGGCCGTACACACTGCCGGTGACGGCCACAGCGCCGAGCAGGTGATCGGCATGGCCGCACAGGCCGCGCACGCGGCGCGTGCCGAGGGCAACGTGGTGGTCTGGTTCGATGCGGCAGTGACCACGCGGCTGGCCGACCGCCTGCGCCTGGCCGGGCGCATCCACGCCGCCATCGACAACGAGTTCCAGCTGTATTTCCAGCCCATCCGGCATGCCAGCGATGGCAGCCCGGCCGCGCTGGAGGCACTGCTGCGCTGGCCGCAGGCCGATGGCAGCTTCATCCCGCCCAACGAGTTCATCCAGCTGTGCGAGGACACCGGGTTGATCCTGGCACTGGGCCGCTGGGTGATCCGCGCCGCGGCGAAGGCACAGCGCCGGTTGGTCGAGGCCGGTTGGGGCGAGCTGCCGATCGCGGTCAACGTGTCGGCAGTGCAGTTCTTCAACAGCGACCTGGTGGCCGAATTCACCCGCGTCCAGCAGGAGTTCGGACTGGCCCGCGGCGCACTGCACGTGGAGCTGACCGAGAGCAGCCTGATGCGCAAGCCGGCGCAGGCGATGCAGACCATGCAACGCCTGCACGAGCAGGGCATCCGCGTGTCGCTGGACGATTTCGGCACCGGCTATTCCAGCATGTCCTACCTGCAGCACCTGCCGCTGGACATCCTGAAGATCGATCGCAGTTTCGTCGCCGACGTGGAAACCAATCCGCGCAACGCCTCGATCTGCCGCGCATTGCTGTCGCTCGGCCACAGCATGGGCCTGACCATCATCGCCGAGGGCGTTGAAACGCCGGGGCAGCTGGACTGGCTGGCCGCGCACGGCTGCGACCAGGTGCAGGGCTACCTGCTGGGGCGGCCGGCGCCGCTGGAGCGGATCATCGACGCGCTGGATGAAGTCCCTGCCTGATCGGGGCTTCGTATTTGCCGGCCAGCGGCCGGCACTACCCGACCGAAACATTACGGATTTTCGTATTTGCCGGCCAGCGGCCAGCACACCCGACTGAAGCATGACGGTAGTGCCGGTCGCTGGCCGGCAGGCGCCCGACCGAAGCATGACGGTAGTGCCGGCCGCTGGCCGGCAGGCATCCGACCGAAGCATGACGGTAGTGCCGGCCGCTGGCCGGCAGGCATCCGACCGAAGCATGACGGTAGTGCCGGCCGCTGGCCGGCAAGCGCGAGACTCGGCTACACCCCGGCCTCCACCAGGTGGTCGATGAAACTGCGCACCTTCGGCGCCAGGTGGCTACGGCTGGCATACACCGCGAAGATGCCGATCGGCGAGGCCTCCCATTCCGGTAGCACGCGCACCAGGCGGCCATCGGCCAGCGCGTCTTTCAGCAGGAAGTCGGGTTGCAGGATCACACCCATGCCGGCGATCGCCGCTTCGCGCAGCACGTCGCCGTTGTTGGCGTGCAGCAGGCTGTTCACCGCCACCTTCACTTCACCGCCGGGTCCCTGCAGCGGCCAGTGGTCGCCAGCGGCCCAGTAGCTGTAGCTCAGGCACGCGTGATCCTGCAGGTCCTGCGGCGTCTGTGGGGTGCCGCGTGCAGCCAGGTAGGACGGCGCCGCGCACAGGCTCACCCGCGATTCGCCCAGCCGGCGCGCGATCAGCGCCGGGCTCGGCTCGCGGGTGATGCGGATGGCCACGTCGTAGCCTTCCTCGACCATGTCCACCAGGCGGTCGGACAGGGCCAGGTCCAGTTCCACCTGCGGGAAGCGCTCGCGGTAGCTGGCCAGCAACGGGCCAAGGCGGGCGATGCCCCAGCTGACCGGTGCGTTGATGCGCAGCGTGCCGGAGGGTTCCAGCGCCTGCGCGCCGATGCTGGCCTCCAGCGCGTCGAACTCGGCCAGCAGGCGCACGCACTGGGCGTAGTAGGCGGCGCCGGTGCTGGTGGGGCTGACCCGCCGGGTGGTGCGGTGGAGCAGGCGGGTGGACAGGCGCTTTTCCAGTGCCGCGACCTGGCGGGTGACGCCGGCGGTCGACATGTCCAGGGCCTGCGCGGCGGCACTGAAGCCGTTGCGCTCGACCACCGCTACGAACACGCGCATCGCCTCGAGGGTGTCCATTGTTGCGCCTTCTGAAATAAATAAGGTCAAACGATCGTATTTATCGTCTCATGAAGGCGCAATAACCTGTCTCCACTCCCGTCAAGGTGCTTTGCCATGCACACCACGACCGCTCCTGTCTCGCCGCTGGCCCCGTACGGTGCCACCCTGCTGCGCCTGGCCCTGGGCGTGCTGTTCCTGGTCCATGCGCTGATCAAGCTGCTGGTATTCACCCCGGCCGGTACGGCGGCATTTTTCGAATCGCTGGGCCTGCCCGGCGTGCTGGCTTACCTCACCATCGGCGCCGAGCTGGTGATCACCACTGCGCTGCTGCTGGGCATCTACGCGCGCTGGGTGGGCCTGGCCGGCGTCCCGTTGCTGCTGGGCACCATCGTCACCGTGCACGGCGCCAACGGCTTCGGTTTCGCCAATGCCGGCGGCGGCTGGGAATACCCGGCGTTCTGGGCATTGGCGCTGGTGGTGCTGTTCCTGGTCGGCGACGGCAAGTGGACCCTGCGTTCGCGCTGATCGCCGCCTGACCCTGCAACCGGAGGATTCCATGTCCCGCCTGCCTTCGCTGTACATCTCCCATGGTTCGCCGATGACCGCCCTGCATCCGGGCCAGGTCGGCGTGCGCCTGGCCGAGCTGGCGCGCGACCTGCCGACGCCGCGCGCCATCGTGATGGCCTCGGCGCACTGGCTGGGGCGGCAGCCGCAGGTCGGCGCGCATCCGCAGCCGCCGACGATCCATGACTTCGGCGGCTTCCCGCGCGCACTGTTCGAACTGCAGTACCCGGCGCCGGGCGATCCGGCGCTGGCCGAAGACGTGGCCGGCCGCATCGCCGCTGCCGGCCTGCCGGTGGCGCTCGACCCTGAGCGTGGCCTCGACCATGGCGCGTGGGTGCCGCTGCGGCTGCTGCGCCCGCAAGCCGACATCCCGGTGGTGCCGCTGTCGATCCAGCCGCTGCTCGGCCCCGGGCACCAGTTCGCGCTGGGCCGCGCGCTGGCGCCACTGCGAGAGCAGGGCGTGCTGCTGGTCGGCTCGGGCAGCATCACCCACAACCTGCACGACTGGGGCGACTACCAGGACGGCAAGGAAGCGCCGTACGTGCGGCCCTTCATCGAATGGGTGGAACAGCGCCTGGCCGCCGATGATCGCCAGGCCCTGTTCGACTACCGCCGGCAGGCGCCGTTCGCCGAACGCGCGCACCCGACCGACGAGCACCTGCTGCCGCTGTTCTTCGCGATGGGCGCAGCCGGCGAGGACAGCTTCGGTGCGCGCCGCATCGATGCCGGCATCGATGCCGGCTTCCTCGCCATGGACCTGTACCGCTTCGACGGGGCATGAGCCGGGGCTGACGCGCGACCGCCCCGGCCGTCGCGCTCATGGCCGCATGTGGTAGTTTTTTCCGGGTTTCCGGCGCTGGCCTTCGAGCCTCCCCGCGCGCCGCTTCCTGGAAGAAGCATGCATACCATTGAAGTCGTCCTGGCGATGCTGGTGGCCGTTGTCGCCAGCGGCTACCTGGTTCGCGTCCTCCCGTTCTCGTTGCCGCTGCCGCTGGTGCAGATCGGCCTGGGCGCGGTCATCGCCGGGGTGTTCAACCGCGGCCACGCGCTGGAGCCGGAAGTGTTCTTCCTGCTGTTCCTGCCGCCGCTGCTGTTCCTTGATGGCTGGCGCATCCCCAAGCAGGGCCTGTTCCGCGACAAGGGCGCGATCCTCGAACTGGCTTTCGGCCTGGTGGTGTTCACCGTCATCGGTGCCGGCCTGCTGATCCACTGGATGATTCCGGTGATGCCGCTGGCGGTGTGCTTTGCGCTGGCGGCCATCGTCTCGCCGACCGATCCGGTGGCGGTCGGCGCGATCGCTTCCAAGGCACCGATTCCCAAGCGACTGATGCACATCCTGGAAGGCGAGTCGCTGCTCAACGATGCGTCCGGCCTGGTCTGCTTCCGCTTCGCGGTGGCGGCGGTGATGACCGGTTCCTTCTCGCTGGCCACGGCCTCGCTGACCTTCCTGTGGGTGGCGGTGGCCGGCCTTGCGGTGGGCGTGGCGGTCACCCTCGGTGTCTCCACCTTCCAGCGCTGGCTGTGGCGCCGCTTCGGCGAGGAACCGGGTGCGGCGATGCTGGTCAACCTGCTGATCCCGTTCGCGGCCTATCTGCTGGCCGAAGAGATCCATGCCTCGGGCATCCTCGCTGCCGTGGCGGCCGGCATCGCGATGAGCTACGTCGAGCTGACCGGCCGTGTCTCCGGCAGCATGCGCGTACAGCGCGCGGGCGTCTGGAACATGCTGCAGTTCAGCTTCAACGGCATCATGTTCGTGCTGCTGGGCGAGCAGCTGCCCGGCATCGTCGAGCGCGCCACCACCACCATGAACGAGTCCGGCCACCAGAGTGCATGGTGGCTGCTGGTGTACGTGGTGGTGATCAACCTGGCGCTGATCCTGTTGCGCCTGCTGTGGGTATGGTTGTCGCTGCGCTGGAACCTGCTGCGTGCACGCCGCCGAGGCCTGGAACGCGGCGAGGCACCGAACTGGCGCATTGTGGTGGCGACCTCGGTGGCCGGCGTGCGCGGCGCGATCACCCTGGCCGGCGTGCTGACCCTGCCGTTGTTCCTGCCTGATGGCAGCGCGTTCCCGGCGCGCGACCTGGTGATCTTCCTGGCCGCGGCGGTGATCCTGTTCTCGCTGGTCGGCGCCAGCGTGGCGCTGCCGCAGCTGCTGAAGGGCCTGCAGCTGCCGGCCGATTCGGGCGAGCGCAAGGAAGAGGACCTGGCACGCCGGCTGTCGTCAAAGGCCGCGCTGGCCGGGGTCGAGCGCATGCGCCAGCAGCTGGTGATGAACCAGAACACCGAGAACGTGCAGCTGTACAACGACGCTGCCTCGCGGGTGAGCCTGCTGTACCAGCGGCACCTGGAGAAGGACAACGATGGGCCCGACGTGGACCCGGAGAAGGTGCGGCGCATGGAGCTGGGGTACCGCCAGCTGCGCAGCGCCGGCCTCAATGCCGAGCGCGAGGAACTGTTCCGGTTGACCCGGCGCGGGGTGATCTCCGATGAGATCTCGCGGCGCCTGATCCGCAACCTGGACCTGCTGGAATCGCGCAAGCGCGAATGACGCCTGGGACCGGGCGTTGCAGACGCTGACGCGGATTCCGCCCTGCATGTAGAGCCGAGCCCATGCTCGGCTGCGCTTGCTTCAGGCGTCATGAACCCGGAACGAAAAGCAGCCGAGCACAGGCTCGGCTCTACATGCCGGTGCCGGTTATTCCGGCTTCTGGTCCAGGAAATACACCTCGACCTTGCCCTTGACCTTGATCGTCATCGGGTTGCCACGGCGGTCGCGGGCCTTGCCGGCCTGCACGCGGATCCAGCCTTCGCTGACCGAATATTCCTCGACGTTGTCGCGCTCGACGTCGTTGAAACGCACGCCGACGCCGCGCTCCAGCGCCTGCGCATCATGGAAGGGGCTGGCCGGGTTGATCGCCAGGTGGTCGGGAGGGGTATCGCTCATCGCTTCATTCACAGTGACGGCCACCAAGGCCGGCTTCAGCGGCACAGGATAAACCGTAGAATGCCGGCCTGCCCCAGAGGACGTTCCGCCATGCCCGACAACAGCGACTATTTCGACTTCGAGGAAGACATCCACGACTTCGACGAGGATGGATTCGAGGCGCGGGTCTGGAACCTGCTGGTGCTGATCAACCCGGGCGACGAAGAGTTGGCCCTGCAGCAGTTCAACCGCTGGCGCGAGCACCTGTCCGAGGACGGGCAGCCGCTGGAAGCGGACAGCGACTGGCTGCCGGCGCTGTTCACCGCCATCGCCTGGCAGTCCGGTTTCGATGTGGAGCGCGACGACCTGGAATCGCTGCAGTCGGCGGTCAACGAGCTGTCGGCGCGCTTCAACCTGCAGCTGGACTGGGGTGGCGACCTGGACGACGAGGACTTTGCCGAAGGCCTGGACGGCGTGCAGCTGATGGCCACCGCCTTCGACCGCCTGCGCGAGCACAACTACACGCTGTGGAGCGTGGATGCCGGCAGCGACGGCTTCACCGGCGTGATGGCGCTGACCCGTGACGACGACGCGATGCTGGCGCTGTGCTCGCTGCTGAACGTGGAAATCCGGCTGGGCAGCGACCCGTTCTGAGCGGGCAGGCAGCGCTGCGCATGTAGAGCCGAGCCCGCGCTCGGCTGCAGTCCGCGAACAGCAGCCGAGCCTATGGCCGGTATTGCGCCCGGGCGTTGGCGATCACCGCCTTGACCAGTTCGCGCTCGGTGTGCCGGGAAATCGCTCGCGCGCCAAGCGCGATCGCCTGCGCGCGGAGCTCGACCGTGACATCGTAATGGGCACCGCTGGCCTTGTTCTGGAAGGCCCGCGGGGGGATGCCGAGCTGCGCCGCCATCGCGTGCAGCTCGGCCAGGGTGTCGGCCATCAGGTGCGCCCAGCGCTGTCCGCGCCAGGGATGCACCGCGTCATCGACGTAGACCGTCACCGCCGCGGCCGGTTCAGGCCTGCGGCTTGCTGTCGCTGTCAGCGGCCGGGGTGGCCTCGGCGTCGGCAGCAGCTTCAACCACATCGCCTTCGGCGGCCTCAGCGGCTTCTTCGCCTTCTTCGGCTTCCACGGTCTCGAACTCGGACACCAGCTTGTCCAGGTACTCGTCAGCGGTCTGGCCGGATTCGGCGGCCAGGGTGTCCAGCAGCTTCTGCAGCAGTTCGGAGTACTCCAGGTTGACCTTGCGGCCTTCCTTCTCCTGCACGTTGGCCAGGTGCTTGAGCATGGCCAGCATCGGCACCGGGTTCTCGGCGTTGCCCATGGTCTGGCCGCCGATGGCCAGCAGCCATTCACGGCCCTGCAGGCCGATGGCCGCCACCACCTGGCCGTCTTCGTTGGTCAGCACGGCATGGTTCTGCACCTGCTGCTGCGCGTTCAGGCGGAGGAACGGGCGCTTGCCCTGCTGCTTCTTGCGCTTGTCACGCTTGGCCTTGGAGGACTGGGACATGGGGTGGGGTCACCTGAAAACGGAAAGACCACCATTGTAGCGGGTGTGCGGGGTGATGCCCCTGGCAGGTGCGGACCAGGGTCCGCACCTGCCGTTTACTTTGCCGGCCCCTGCGCGGCCTGCACGTCGGGGTCAGCGGCAGGCGCCGACAGCCCCACCTGAGGGCCGGCACCCGCCAGCGCGGCCGCTTCGGCGGCCTGGGTCATCACCACGATGCTGATGCGGCGGTTGACCGGGTTCTGCGGGTCGGCCCTGTCGAACAGCACCGATGAAGACAGGCCGACCACGCGGGTGATCTTGTTGTCCTCCAGGCCGCCGTCCACCAGCGCGCGGCGGGCGGCATTGGCACGATCGGCGCTCAGTTCCCAGTTGCCGTAGCCACGTGCAGCCGAATAGGCGGTGATGTCGGTGTGGCCGGTCAGGCTGATCCGGTTCGGCACGTGGTTCAGGTAGTTGGCCAGCTCGTGCAGGATCTGCTGCGTGTACGGTTTCAGCGTGGCGCTGCCGAGGTCGAACATCGGCCGGTTCTGCTTGTCCACGATCTGGATGCGCAGGCCCTCCGGGGTCAGGTCCAGCAGCAGCTGGTCCTTGAACGGCTCCAGGGCCTGGCTCCTGCTGATCGCTTCCTGCAGCTCCTTCATCAGTGCTTCCAGCTGCTGCTTGTCGCGCTGCTGCTGGTCCACCGGCTGCGGTACCGCTTCCTTCTGGTTCTGGAAGGGGTCGTTGCTGTTGCCACGCGAAATGTCGGTGGCACCGCCCAGCTTGATCATCGAGGTGCTGGCGCCGCCCGGGCCGGCCATGCCGGGCGCCGGCGTGGCGCTCTGACCGCTCAACGGGCTGGGGTTGCGGAAGTACTCGGAAATGGCCGCACGGTCGTTCTTGTTGGTGGTGGCCATCAGCCACAGCACCAGGAAGAACGCCATCATCGCGGTCACGAAGTCGGCATAGGCCACCTTCCACGAACCACCATGATGGGCGGCGTGGCCGGCCTTCCTGACCCGGCGGACGATGACGGTGGGCTTGGTCTCGGCCATGGCTTACTTGACCGTCTTCAGGTGCTGCTCGAAATCGGAGAAGGCCGGGCGCACGTTCGACGGCAGCGTCTTGCGGGCGAACTCCAGCGCGATCTTCGGGTTGTAACCGCGCAGGCAGGCCAGCAGGGCGGTCTTGACCGATTCGTAGATGCGGCTGTCCTGCTCGGCGCGCGCTTCCATCGCGGCTGCCATCGGGCCGACGAAGCCGTAGCCCAGCAGGATGCCGAGGAAGGTGCCGACCAGCGCACCGGCCACGTGGCCACCGACCTCGACGATGTCGCCACCGATCGAGCCCATGGTGATGACGATGCCCAGCACCGCGGCCACGATGCCGAAACCGGGCAGCCCGTCGGCGACCTTGGTCAGCACCTGTGAGGGCGCCATGGCCTCGGCGTGGTGCTTTTCCAGCTCCAGTTCCAGCAGCGGCTCCAGCTCATGCGGCTCGATGTTGCTGCCGATCATCAGGCGCAGGCAGTCGGTGATGAAGTCGATCAGGTGGTGGTCGGCCTGCACCTTGGGGTAGTTGCCGAACAGCGCGCTTTCGGCCGGGCGCTCGACATGGTCTTCCAACGCCATGAAGCCTTCGCGGCGGGCCTTGTTGAGCAGTTCATAGAGCAGGCTGAGCACATCGATGTAGTCCTGCTGCTTGTAGCGCGGGCCCTTGAACACACCCACCATGGCCTGCAGGGTCTGCTTGACCGTCTTGGCCGGGGTACCGACCAGGAAGGCGCCGAGCGCGGCGCCGCCGATGATGACCAGCTCATAGGGCTGCCAGAGGGCACCCAGGCGGCCGTGGGCACCGAGGTAGCCCCCGATCACGCTGATGATGACGACCAGGAATCCAACGATGATGAGCATGGGGCGACGCAAGGAGAGGGGATATCTCCTTGTCGGCCCGTCGCCCGGTTTTCTGAAGAGGGAATTCTGTGAAATCGGTCAGCGGGGTGTTTCAGCCCGCCACGCCGCTTTCTGCGCCGCCACGCTGCAACGGATCGGGCCAGGGCTCGCCATTGCCGGTGAACGAAAGTGAGACGGAGTTCAGGCAGTGGCGCTCGTAGGTGGGCGGCGGACCATCCGGGAACACGTGGCCCAGGTGGCTGCCGCAGCGCGCGCAGGTGATCTCGGTGCGCACCATGCCGTGGCTGGTATCACGGATCTCGCGCACGTGCGCCGGGTCGAACGGGGCAAAGAAGCTGGGCCAGCCGGTGCCGGAATCGAACTTGGTGCTGGAGCGGAACAGTGGCAGCGCGCACAGCCTGCAGCAGTAGACCCCCTCGCGCTTGTTGTCGAGGAACACGCCGCAGAACGGCGCCTCGGTGCCGTGCTGCAGCAGCACGCGGCGCTCCTCGCTGCTGAGGCCAGCGATCAGCGCCTCGGTCTGGGTGGCAGTGGGGGGCGTCAGGTCGAAGGCGGTCATGGCGGCGCTCCGTGGGGTCGATGGCCTGGGGATGGCGGAAAACGTGGGGGTGAAAGCGCAACCTTGCAAGTGTGATGGCCGTTCATGGGCGGCACACAGGGGCGGGCGCAAGGTGAACGCGATCCACGCCGGAGCGTGCCATGAAACCAATCCTTCCCCTGCTGCTGGCCCTGTTGCCCATCGTCGCGCTGGCGCAGGTGGCGACCGCCGACCCGACTGCGACCCGCAGCGCGACCACCGTGGCGCCGCAGCCCGTGGCACCACCGCCACAGGCCGCTCGCCCGCAACCGCAGGTGCTGCCGTCGCCGCAGCCGGTGCAGCCGATCAAGTCCACCGGTCCGGCCCGGGTCGCGCCGGCACCGGTACCGAAGCCGGCCGACAAGGTCTATGACCGCAATGGCCGCATTGTTCCCGGCGTGCGCCCGGCCGGCCCGAACCGCGTGTTCGATTCGCGCACCGGCCGCTACTACGACAGCGTGCCGGCCGGCGACGGGCAGCAGATCAAGCGCTGAGCCCTGGTGCCACCAGGGTTTGCTGCTGGCTGACGCTGAGCGGGCTGAACGCACGAAAACAGCATCCAGCCGATCACTGCTTTTTCGCCTGCGATTAACCGTTGCGGGACCACCGTGGCCCTGCGCCGGCATTCCGCCGCCGCATGTCCTTCGTCCACTGGATCGCGACCATGAAAAACCAGCAGAACCGTCATCCCGGCAAGGAACCGCAGGGCCGTAACCCGCAGCAGCAACAGCAACAACAGCAGATGGAGCCGCAGCCGCCGCACAAGGGCGGCAAGCAGCAGGAACAGCGCTCGCAGAAGCATCCGCAGCAGCGCTGACTGTCGCCATGACCGGGGTCAGAGCCCGCTGCGCGGGATCCGACCCCTTGCCAGATGCCGACCGGGGTCGGATCCCGCGCAGCGGGCTCTGACCCCAACCGGTTCCCAGCTTCAATCCGGAATCGGCAGGCTCAGCGTCTCCTTCACCTCTTCCATCACGATGTAGCTCTTCGACTCACGTACATGCGGCAGTGTCAGCAACGTGCTGCCGAGCAGCTTGCGGTAGGAAGCCATTTCACTGATCCGTGCTTTCAGCAGGTAATCGAAGTCGCCCGACACCAGGTGGCATTCCAGCACGTTGGGCAGCTTCAGCGCGGCGCGGCGGAATTCCTCGAAGATGTCGCCGGACTTGTAGGCCAGGCTGATCTCCACGAACACCAGCAGGCTGGCCTTCACCGCGGCCGGGTCGAGGTGGGCGTGATAGCCGGTGATTACCCCTTCGCGTTCCAGGCGGCGTACCCGCTCGGTGCACGGGGTGGTCGACAGGCCGACCCGCTCGCCCAGCTCGGTGAAGGAGATGCGGCCTTCGGCCTGCAGGATGCGCAGGATCTTGCGGTCGATCTTGTCCAGTTCGCGGGTACGGGTGGCCATGGCCGTCAACCTTGGGGAATGAATTGCAGGAGAACATCCTGCCGGTTGATTTCAATTCAGGCAAATCAACTGGTATTGGCTGTCTATACTTCCCCAATTATGGCCCCGGCACGCTCCAGTGCAGGGAATGATCGGGTTGGAGAAGTCCCATGCGAGTCCTAGTTCTCGGCAGCGGCGTGATCGGCACTACCAGTGCCTGGTACCTGCGACAGGCCGGGTTTGAAGTCACGGTCATCGACCGCCAGCCCGGCCCAGCGCTGGAGACCAGCTTCGCCAATGCCGGCCAGCTGTCGTTCGGCTACACCTCGCCGTGGGCGGCGCCGGGCGTGCCGAAGAAGGCGATCGGCTGGCTGTTCGAGAAACACGCGCCGCTGGCGATCAAGCCGGGCATGGACCTGGCCCAGTACCGCTGGCTGTGGCAGATGCTGCTCAACTGTACCCACGAGCGTTATGCGATCAACAAGGCGCGCATGGTGCGCATGTCCGAGTACAGCCGCGACTGCCTGAACGAGCTGCGCGCGCAGATCGGCATCGAATTCGAAGGCCGCGACCTGGGCACCACCCAGTTGTTCCGCACCCAGCAGCAGCTGGATGCCTCGGCGCAGGACATCGAGATCCTGGCCCAGTACGGCGTGCCGTACGAGGTGCTGGACCGGGCCGGCATCATCCAGGCCGAACCGGCCCTGGCCCACGTCGATGGCCTGGTCGGCGCGCTGCGCCTGCCGCGTGACCAGACCGGCGACTGCCAGCTGTTCACCCGCCGCCTGGCGCAGATGTGCGTGGATGCCGGCGTCGAATTCCGCTTCGACCAGGACATCACCGGCCTGGAATTCGATGGCGACCGCATTACCGGCGTGCGCATCGACGGCAAGCTGGAAACCGCCGACCGCTTCGTGGTTGCGCTTGGCAGCTACTCGCCAGCGCTGGTTGCACCGCTGGGCATGCGCCTGCCGGTGTACCCGCTGAAGGGCTATTCGCTGACCCTGCCGATCACCGACCCGGCGATGGCGCCGACCTCGACCATCCTCGATGAGAGCTACAAGGTGGCGGTGACCCGCTTCGACGACCGCATCCGTGTCGGTGGCATGGCCGAAGTGGCCGGCTTCGACCTGTCGCTGTCGCAGCGCCGCCGCGAGACCCTGGAACTGGTGGTCAGGGATCTCTATCCGAAGGGCGGCGACCTGTCGCGCGCGCAGTTCTGGACCGGCCTGCGCCCGGCTACGCCGGACGGTACGCCGGTGATCGGCGCCACGCCGTTCCGCAACCTGTACCTCAACACCGGACACGGCACGCTGGGCTGGACCATGGCCTGCGGCTCAGGCCGCTACCTGGCCGACCTGATGAGCGCGCGACAGCCGCAGATCAGCACCGAAGGCCTGGATATTTTCCGCTACGGCCAGTACGGTCACGCGCCGCAACTCGAGAACCGCACATGCGTCCTGCCCGCGCGCTGATCGATCTGGACGCCCTGCGCAGCAACTACCGGCTCGCCCGTGAACTGGGCGGTGGCAAGGCCCTGGCGATCATCAAGGCCGATGCCTATGGGCATGGCGCGGTGCGCTGTGCGCAGGCGCTGGAGGGCGAGGCCGATGGATTCGGCGTGGCCACCATCGAAGAGGCACTGGAGCTGCGCAAGGCCGGCATCCGTGCGCCGATCCTGCTGCTGGAAGGCATCTTCGAGCCCAGCGACATGGCGCTGGTGGCCGAGCATGACTTCTGGTTCGCCGTCGGTTCGCCGTGGCAAGTGGAGGCACTGGCGGCGTTCGACAGCCCGCGCCCGTTGACGGTGTGGCTGAAGCTGGACAGCGGCATGCACCGCCTCGGCCTGGACGTGGACAGCTTCCGCGCGGCGCATGCACGCCTGTCGGCGCTGCCGCAGGTCGAGCGCATCGTGCTGATGACCCACCTGGCACGTGCCGACGAACTGGACAGCGAGCGCACCCGCGAGCAGGCCGCAACCTTCGCGCGCGCCATTGATGGATTGGAGGGCGAGACCAGCGTGTGCAACTCGCCGGCGCTGCTGGGCTGGCCGGAGGTGCGCAGCGATTGGGTGCGCCCGGGCCTGATGCTGTACGGCGCCAACCCGCTGCCGGATGACACCGCGTTGACCGCGCGACTGCGCCCGGTGATGACGATGCAGTCCAAGGTGATCGCCGATCGCTGGATTGAAGCCGGTGAACCGGTGGGATATGGCGCGCGCTTCGTGGCCAAGGCGCGCACCCGCGTGGGCGTGGTCGCGCTTGGCTATGCCGACGGTTACCCGCAGTTCGCCCCGAACGGCACCCCGGTGCTGATCGACGGCCAGCCCGGCGGGCTGATCGGGCGCGTGTCGATGGACATGTTGACGGTGGACCTGACCGCGCATCCGCAGGCCGGCATCGGCAGCGTGGTGGAGCTGTGGGGTTCCGCGCCGAAGCTGTCGGAGCTGGCGCCGCGCTGTGGCGTCAGTGCCTACCAGCTGCCGTGCGCGGTCAAGCGCGTGGCGAAGGTGTACGTGTAGAGCCGAGCGCACGCTCGGCTTCCGTAGCGGCCGACCCTGGTCGGCGCTGTGAATGCGTGTCGGCCAAGGTAGACACCTGCCGATGGGCCTACGGCCTACCGTGCTGCGGTGGCCTGCGCTGTCAGCTGCCGCTTCACCCAGTCGTCGATCAGGTGCTTTTCGTAGCGCAGTGGATCGCTGTCGCTCTTCAGGCCGATGTTGTGCAGGTAGCCGGTATCGCTCAGGCGCGCGTCGCCCTCGCTGATGATGCGGCCGCTGGCGTCCTTCAGCGTGTACTGCAGGCTGATCCGCGGTGGGTAGATGTCGCGCATGATCCGGATGTCGCGGCCGCGCGGGCCGTGCCACGGCTCGTAGTCACCGGCGCGCTTGATGTCGACCAGGGTCACATCAAGCGTCTGTCCCGGTTGCAGCGGTTTGGCGGCAGCGGTCTGCAGGTAGCGTGCCAGCTGCTGCACCCAGTCGCCACGCTCGGCTTCGAAGCGGTTGGTACTCTGGCGGATCTCGGTGAATTGGGCCGGATCGTCCCACTTCACGCTGACCGGGCCATCGGCCCGCAATGCGCGGGGAGCTTCCGGGTCGGTCACGGTGCGCGGGGCCGCGCTGGCGCCGCCCGCCGCCAGGGCGCCTGCCAACAGGGCAATCGCGAGTGAGTGTTTCATCACGCTCTCCTGCGTCCCCTCGATGGGGGCGATGTTGATCACAGATCGAGTGTGATCCTGCTTCCCGGTATCGGCAATGGCCGCATGCGTCGTCTGCAAGAGCGGTTGCCGCCAATTCATCGACGTCAACCATGACTGACGGCGCTTGACGCTGTGAATACGCCCTTTGGAAGATGCTGTGCCTCCAACCTGGCCTGCACAGACACCCTTGTCCACACTGCCGCCCCTTGTGGAGCGCCCACCGATGACGGTGCCGGCGCCCGAACCCGACCTGCATCATGGCGTGCTTGAGCGCATCAACGCCGGTTTCTGCGTGATCCAGGTGCTGTTCGAGGGTGATCGTGCGGTCGACTACCGCTTCATCGAGGTCAACGATGCCTTCGAGCGCCACACCGGGCTGAAGGATGCGCGTGGAAAGCGCATGACGGCGCTGGAGCCCGGCCATGAGCAGGACTGGTTCCGCATCTATGGCGAGGTCGCACGCAGCGGCCGCCCGGCCCAGTTCGAGATGGAGGCGCGTGCGCTGGGCCGCTCGTTCGCGGTGGATGCGGTGCGCGTGGGCCGGCCGGGCGAGGACAAGGTCGGCATCCTGTTCTTCGACATCACCGCACGCAAGCAGATGGAAGTGGAGCTGGGCGAAAGCGAAGCCCGCTTCAGTGCGCTGGCCGACGGCCTGCCGATGCCGGTGTGGGTCTTGGACGAGCGCGGCCATGCCCGTTTCGTCAACAGTGCCTTCAGCGAGTTCTTCGGCGGTGACGAGACGCGCGTGCCGGAGGACGTCTGGCGCGGCCTGGTGCATCCGGACGACGCATCGGTCTTCGAGTACGAACTGCAGGAAGCATTGAAGGCGCAGCGCTCGATGCATGCGCTGGTGCGCGCACGCCGTGCCGATGGCCAGTGGCGCTGGCTGGAGATGAACGCCCGCCCGCGCTTCTCGCGCATGGGCCGCTTCATCGGCCTGGCCGGCAGCAGCCCGGACGTGACCGAACGCCGCGAGATCGAGCTGGCCCGCGAGGAACTGCTGCAGTCCGAGCGTGCCGCGCGCAGTGCTGCGGAAAACATGGCGCGGCTGAAGGATGAATTCCTGGCCACGCTGTCGCATGAGCTGCGTACGCCGTTGACTACCATCCTCGGCTGGAGCGAATTGCTTCTGCAGCGAGTGGACAACACCAGTCCGCTGTACAAGGGCCTGAACGTGATCGCCAACAGCGCCGGTGCGCAGAAGCGGCTGATCTCGGACATGCTCGACCTCAGCAGCATGCTGCTGGGCAAGGTGCAGCTGGAGGTGGAAGTGCTGGACCTGTGCGCGGTGCTGGGTGAGGCGATCGGCGCGCAGGAACTGGTGGCCGAAGGCAAGGCGCTGGACGTGCACCTGCAGCTGCCCACGCAACCCAGCCTGGTGCTGGGCGATGCCACGCGCCTGCAGCAGGTGTTCTGGAACCTGCTCTCGAACGCGATCAAGTTCACCCCGGCTGAAGGCCGCATCGACCTGCAGCTGCGGGCCGACGGCAACTACTGGGAGATCACCGTGCGTGACAGCGGTGATGGCATCGCACCCGAATTCCTCAATCATCTGTTCAGCCGCTTCCGCCAGGCCGACGGCACCACCACCCGCCGCCATGGCGGCCTGGGCCTGGGCCTTGCGATCGTGCAGCAGCTGGTCGAACTGCATGGTGGCACGGTCACTGCGGCCAGCGAGGGCCACGGCCACGGCGCGACCTTCACCGTGCGCCTGCCCCAGCATGTTCCCGATGCCGAACGGCGGCCGCTGCGTGAAGTGATCAGCGGGCCGATCCTGGAGCCGGTGATCGTCGAGCCGTATCCGCTGCGCGGCATGCATGTGCTGGCGGTGGAAGACCAGCCGGAAGTGCTGGAGTACTTGCGGCGCATGCTGGAAGAGCAGGGCGCCAGCGTGTCTGCGGCCAGTTCGGCCGGCGAAGCGCTGGCACTGCTGGCCGACACCGGCCACCTGCAATACCACGTGCTGCTGACCGACATCGGCATGCCGGGCATGGATGGCTATGGGCTGGTGCGCACCTTGCGCGAGGACATGGGCGTGGATGCGGCGACCTTGCCTGCGGTGGCGGTGACTGCACTGGCGCGTGCCGACGACCGTCGCCGCGCGCTGGCCTCGGGCTTCCAGGAGCATGTGGCCAAGCCGTACTCGGTAGCGCAGCTGGTGGCTGCCGTGCGCAAGGTGCAGGTGCCGCGCGCGGACAGCGCGCTGCACTGAACATTCACGGCCGATCGGCGACCCTGCAATCAGGAGGTCGCCGATGTCCCGTATAGCTCCACGTATCCACACCGATCCGGCGCAGATCGCGCGCCTGGAAGCCCTGCTGCCGCAGCTGGATGGCGAAACGCAGGTGGAACTGATTCTGCACGATGGCCGCCGCCTGCTCGGCACGGTGGCGGTGAGGCCAACTGTGCAGCAATACCGCAACGCCGCTGGTGATGAAGGCAGCAACGGCCAGTTGCGCCTGGATGACTACGACACGCCGGTGCAGCAGCACCATGTGTGGCTGGATGAAATCGCCAGTATCAACCGCCTGCCACCCAAGGCGCCTTGATCCGGTGTAGAGCCGAGCCCACGCTCGGCTCTGCCGCCGCCCGAGCGTGGGCTCGGGCGCTACGGATGTGTCAGTGCTCGAACAACGTCGGCGTCGCCTCGAATCGGCGTGCGTACGCACGCTCCTCTGCAACCCTCGCCACCTCGTCATCGGCCAGGTCCGGTGCCCCATAGACGGCGTAGGCAACGCTGCCGTCGGCACCATGACCGATCTGATGCAGCCGGTAGCGCGAGTGGCCGCCGCCGGTGTCCTCGGGGTAGTGCACGGGCGGATGGCTGCCTTCCAGGTCCATTTCACTGTTGTCGACCACGCCACCGACGAACAAGGCTCGCATGCAGGTTCTCCTGGGTTTCCGGGGGAGCCTCTACCCTGAACGTTTCAATGTTTCTGGCGGATCAAGGCCCCGTTCGGGTTTCGCAAAGCGGGCCGCCGGGGCCGGCCCGGCCAAGCCGGTACAATGGACGGCCCTCACGCTTGAAGTACCCGCGCCGATGGCCTCCAGCGACGACGCCCCCCTGCAGACCCTGCTCCTGCCGTTCTCCCAAGGCGCCCTGCGCTGGCCGGAGGGCCCGGTGGCTTTCCTGCGTGCCCGCGATGGCTGGCCATTGCGCGAAGTGGCCGGCAACCGCGAGGTGCACTGCGAACAGAGCTTCGCCCCGTTCGCGCAACCGCTGCAGCAGGCTGCCGGCTGGACCGTCAGCGGCCAGCTGGATGACGCGGCCGGCAAGGGCCGCTACCCGTTGGTGCTGGTGCTGCCGCCGCGCCAGCGCGAAGAAGCCCGTGCGCTGTTCGCCCGTGCGCTGGCGCTGGTCGCCGATGGCGGCCGCATCGTTGCCTGCCAGTCCAACAACGAAGGTGCGCGTTCGGGCGAGGGCGACCTCAAGCAGTTGGCCGGCCTCGGTGGCTGCCTGACCAAGAACCACTGCCGCGTGTACTGGACCGCCCCGCTGCAGGGCCGGCACGACGTTGACCTGGCCAAGCGCTGGTCGGCGCTGGATGCGGTGCGCCCGATCGTGGGCGGTCGCTTCCTCAGCCGCCCGGGCGTGTTCGCCTGGGATCGCATCGATCCGGCGTCGGCGCTGCTGGCCGAGCACCTGCCGGCCGACCTGGCCGGACGCGCCGCCGACCTCGGCGCGGGCTACGGCTATCTGTCGCGCGAACTTCTGGAACGCTGCCCGAAGATCACCGCGCTGGACCTGTACGAGGCCGAGCAGCGCGCGCTGGCACTGGCCGAGCTCAATCTGGCGCCGCCGCCGCGACCGCTGCCGCTGCGTTTCCTGTGGCAGGACGTCACCGCCGGCATCGAGCCGGGCTACGACGTCATCATCAGCAACCCGCCGTTCCACACGCCTTCGCGCGCTGACCGCCCGGACATCGGCCAGCGCTTCATCGCCGTGGCTGCGCAGGCGTTGCGCCCGGGCGGGCGCCTGTACGTGGTGGCCAACCGCCACCTGCCTTACGAGCACACCCTCAACGACAGCTTCGGCGCGGTGCGCGTGGTCGCCGAGCGCGACGGTTTCAAGCTGGTGGAAGCCGTGAAGGGGAAGGGCAAGTGAAGCTGGTCAAGCACATCGCCAACCTGGGCTATGGCAGCCGCAAGCAGGTGCAATGGATGTTCCGCGAAGGCCGCGTCACCGACGCCGACGGCGAGGTGCTGTATGCCGACGACCAGGTGCCGCATGACGCCATCCGGGTCGATGGCGAGCCGCTGGACCCACCGCCGGGGCTGTCGATCGCGCTGCACAAGCCGGCCGGCTACACCTGTTCGACCAAGGACACCGGGCGCCTGATCTACGACCTGCTGCCGCCGCGCTTCCGTGACCGCGATCCGGTGCTGTCCACGGTCGGCCGCCTCGACCGCGAGACCAGTGGCCTGCTGTTGCTGACCGACGATGGTGGCCTGCTGCACCGGATCATCTCGCCGAAGTCGAAGCTGCCGAAAGTCTATGAGGTCGAGTTGAGCGAGGACCTGCGCGGCGACGAGGTGGCGCTGTTCGCCAGCGGCACGCTGATGCTGGAATCGGAGAAGACGCCCCTGCTGCCGGCTGAACTGGAAGTGCTGGATGCGCGCCGTGCGCGGCTGGTGCTGCACGAAGGCCGCTACCATCAGGTACGCCGCATGTTCGCCGCCACCGGCAACCACGTGCAGGCCCTGCACCGCAGCCGCGTCGGCGGGCTGGACCTGCAGGGGCTGGACGAAGGGCAATGGCGGCAGCTCACCCCTACCGACCTGGATACGCTGTTCGCTCCATGACCCCCATCGCTGCGCTGCCGTTTCTTCCCGACGCCGTCATCTTTGACATGGACGGCCTGATGATCGACAGCGAGCGTGTCTCGCTGGCCTGCTGGGGCCAGGCCGCCGATGAATTCGGGCTGGGCCTGGACGAGGCGGTGTTCCTGCGCATGGTCGGCCTCGGCGACCGCGATTCGCACGCGCTGCTGCGCGCGCAGGGCATCGAGGACAGCGTGATCGATGCGGTGGCCGCACGTTGCCACGACCTCTATGAGGCACGCACACAGACCGGGTTGCCGTTGCGTCCGGGCATCCTGGAACTGCTGGAGCTGCTGAAAGTGCACGCGGTACCGCGGGCGGTGGCCACCACCACGCGGCAGCCGCGGGCCAACCGCAAGCTGGCCGCTGCTGGCCTGCTGCCGTATTTCGATGCGGTGATCACCAGTGGCGACGTGGCGCGGCCGAAGCCGGCGCCGGATATCTACCTGCTGGCCGCGCAGCGATTGGGGCAGGTGCCCGGGCGTTGCCTGGCGCTGGAGGATTCACCGGCCGGTACGCGCGCGGCGCTGGCGGCTGGCATGACCGTGATCCAGGTGCCGGACCTGGTGCATCCGGATGAAGAGCTGCGTGCTCTGGGCCACCGCATCGTTGGATCCCTGGTGGACGCGCACGCGCTGCTGCTGCCGTTGCTGCCGAAGTAAGGTGGGTGCCGACCGTTGGTCGGCCCAGTGCCCCGGTAGGTGCCAACCTTGGTTGGCACAGAGCCGAGCATGGCTCGGCTCTACATCCTTGGGTGGGTGCCGACCGTTGGTCGGCACGCCCGTCCCCATCACACCCGCCCGAACACCAGCGCGGCGTTGGTGCCACCGAAGCCGAAGCTGTTGGACATCACCGTATCCAGTTTCTGCTCGCGGCTCTCGCGCAGGATCGGGAAGCTCTCCACCTTCGGGTCCAGCTCGCCGATGTTGGCCGAACCGGCAACGAAGCCATCGCGCATCATCAGCAGGCAGTAGATCGCCTCGTGCACGCTGGCTGCACCGAGCGAGTGCCCGGACAACGCCTTGGTCGAAGACAGCGGCGGCACCGCATCGCCGAACACTTCGCGGATCGCGTTGAGCTCGGTGACATCGCCAAGCGGGGTCGAGGTGCCGTGGGTGTTCAGGTAGTCCAGCGGGCGATCGACACCCTGCAGCGCCATCTTCATGCAGCGCACCGCACCTTCACCGGAGGGCGCCACCATGTCGGCACCGTCGGAGGTGACGCCATAGCCGATCAGCTCGGCATGGATGTGGGCACCGCGTGCGACGGCGTGGTCGTAATCCTCCAGCACCAGCATGCCGCCACCACCGGCAATGACGAAGCCGTCGCGGTCCTTGTCGTACGGGCGCGAGGCACTGGCCGGGGTTTCGTTGAAGCTGGTCGACAGGGCACCCATCGCGTCGAACATCACGCTCATCGACCAGTGCAGGTCTTCGCCACCGCCGGCGAACATGATGTCCTGCGCACCGTGCCGGATCATGTCCGCAGCGGCGCCGATGCAATGCGCCGAGGTCGCGCAGGCAGCCGACAGCGAGTAGCTGACGCCCTTGATCTGGTAGGCCGTGGCCAGGCAGGCCGAGACCGTCGAGCACATCGTGCGCGGCACCATGTATGGGCCGACCTTGCGCACGCCACGTTCGCGCAGCAGGTCGACGGCACCGATCTGCCATTCGCTGGAGCCGCCACCGGAACCGGCGATCAGGCCGGTGCGCAGGCTGCTGACCTGCTCGGGGCTGAGCCCGGCATCGGCGATGGCATCGCGCATGGCCAGGTAGGCGAAGGCCGCCGCGTCGCTCATGAAGCGCTTCTGCTTGCGGTCGATCAAGGCGTCCAGGTCGAGGTCGACGCGGCCACCGACCTGGCTGCGCAGGCCTGCTTCGGCGTGGTCGGCCAGGGCGGTGATGCCCGAGCGTCCCTCACGCAGCGCGGCCGAAACGGTATCCAGATCATTGCCGAGGCAGGACGTGATGCCCATGCCGGTGATGACGACGCGACGCATCAGAAGCTCCCGGTTTCGGTGAACAGGCCGACGCGCAGGTCGCGCGCGCTGTAGATTTCGCGGTCGTCCACGTACATGCGGGCGTCCGACTGGGCCATCACCAGCTTGCGGTTGATGACCCGGCTGATGTCGATCTCGTAGCGTACGAGCTTGGCGTCCGGCAATACCTGGCCGGTGAACTTCACCTCGCCACAGCCCAGCGCGCGGCCCTTGCCGGGTGCACCCAGCCAGGTCAGGAAGAAGCCGGTCAGCTGCCACATGGCATCCAGGCCCAGGCAGCCTGGCATCACCGGGTCGCCGATGAAGTGGCAGCCGAAGAACCACAGGTCCGGGCGGATATCCAGTTCGGCGCGTACCATGCCCTTGCCATGCGGTCCGCCGTCCTCTCGGATGTCGGTGATGCGGTCGAACATCAGCATCGGGTCGTTGGGCAAACGGCCGGCGGCGGTGCCGAACAGTTCACCGCGTGCGCTGGCCAGCAGCTGTTCGCGGTTGAACGCGTGGAGACGGGTCATGAAGCACAATCCTGGAAGCGGAGAACAGGGAAACAAGCGCCCGAGAATGCCCGTGGAAACTGCGCCGATCAAACATTTCAACCGTACGCAACCGTAGTGTTTTCAAGGGAATACGCGCATCCTGTTGATGTGCAACGACCATACTTCGGCGTGTGGCCCACCCGGCCCGGCCCCGCCTTTTCCACCTGACATGACCCGACTGCGCAAGATCATCCACGTTGACATGGACGCGTTCTACGCGTCGGTGGAGCAGCGCGACGATCCGTCACTGCGCGGCAAGCCGGTGGTTGTGGCATGGCGCGGCGCACGCTCGGTGGTGTGCGCGGCATCGTACGAGGCACGCGTGTTCGGTGTGCGTTCGGCCATGCCGGCAGTGCGGGCCGAACGCCTGTGCCCGGATGCGATCTTCGTGCCGCCCGACTTCGCACGTTACAAGGCGGTGTCACGCCAGGTGCGCGAGATCTTCCTGCGCCACACCGACCTGGTTGAGCCATTGTCGCTGGATGAAGCCTACCTGGACGTGACCGAGCCGAAGAGCGGCATCGAACTGGCGACCGACATCGCCCGTACCATCCGCATGCAGATCCGTGAGGAGACCAACCTGACTGCTTCAGCCGGGATCGCGCCGAACAAGTTCCTGGCCAAGATCGCCTCGGACTGGCGCAAGCCCGATGGCCAGTTCGTGATTCCGCCGCAGCGGGTGGACGCCTTCCTGCTGCCGTTGCCGGTGAGCCGGGTGCCTGGCGTCGGCAAGGTGATGGAAGGCAAGCTGGCCGCGCGCGGCATCGCCACCTGCGGCGACCTGCGGCAGTGGGCACTGATCGATCTGGAAGAAGCGTTCGGCAGTTTCGGCCGCAGCCTGTACAACCGCGCACGCGGCATCGACGAGCGGCCGGTGGAACCGGACCAGCAGGTGCAGTCGATTTCCTCGGAGGACACGTTCGCCGAAGACCTGCTGCTGGAAGACCTGACCGAGGCCATCGTGCAGCTGGCAGAGAAGACCTGGAAGGCGACCCGCAAGACCGAGCGTGTCGGCCATACCGTGGTGCTGAAGTTGAAAACCGCGCAGTTCCGCATTCTCACCCGCAGCTTCACCCCGGAACGTCCGCCGGAGTCGATGGAAGAACTGCGCGACATCGCACTGGCCCTGCGCGCCCGCGTCGACCTGCCGGCGGAGACGCGCTATCGGCTGGTGGGTGTCGGGCTGGGTGGCTTCCGCGAAAAGGAACCGGTGGTGCAGGGGGAGTTGTTCGAGCACGACATGAACAATCCCACAGATACCTAATCATCAAATAGTGGGGTCAGAGCCCGTTGCGCAGCAACGGGCTCTGACCCCGTGCCGACCAACGGTCGGCACCCACCATCAGCAGCAGGTTCCGACAGATAGCGGGAAACTGTCGAAGGCGGGGTGGGTCCGGTTGCGGGGGCGTGAGCCGCATGGATGCGGCGACCGAGCTTACATGGACGTACTTGCAGCGCCCCCCGCAACCGGACCCACCTCGCCTTCCCACCGATAGCCAGCTGTTGCTGTTGCCTCTGCAGGTGCAGGGCGCAGCCCTGCAAAAGAAAACTCCCCACCTCATGGCCACTGCATCTCGCCCTTGGCCACCTTCGCACTCAGCTCCAGCGACGCCACGCCGTCCAGCTTCGGATAGCGCGCCTGCATCGCCTTCACCAGTGCCGCGCTGTCCTTGGCCTTTGCCGCCTCGGCGTCGAACGCGCGGATGTAGTCCGCAGTGAAGCGCAGCGCACTGGCATCCAGCGCCGCACCCGGCGCGTAATGCCCCGGTACCACCACCTTCGGCTTCAGTGCCTGCAACCGCTGCAGGGTCTGCAGCCAGTCAGCGTGCGACTTCGTCGTCTGCGTGTCGGCCATCCACACGTGCTCACCGGCCACCACCGGAATGCCGCCAACGATCGCGCGCAGCGACGGTACCCACAGCACCGTGCGGTCCGGGGTCGGGCCATCCAGGCCGATCAGTGGCAGGCGCTGGCCTTCCAGCTGCAGGGCATCGCCGTCCAGTACCTGCGGCACCACGATGCGTGCCGGCACGTCGGCGCCCATTTTCGGTCCCCAGTAGGCCAGCTTGCCGGCCTGGGTCTGCTGGATGTGGGCGACGGTCTGCGCAGTGGCGACGATGCGTGCCTGCGGGAAGGCATCCTGCAGGGTGGCCAGGCCGAAGTAGTAGTCCGGATCGCCGTGGCTGATGTAGATCGTGGTCAGCTGCTTGCCACTGGCACGGATCCGTTCGACCAGCTTGCGCGCGTCGCTGGCACCAAACTGTGCATCGACCAGGATCGCGTCGTGGCGCCCTTCGATCAGCACCGAGGATACCGAGAACATCGCCTGCGGGCCGGGATGGAAGGTCTGCAGGTGCAGTCGTGATTTCGTCGCGGTGGTCGGCGCCGCGGTGGCCGGTGCGGCCAGCAGCGGCGCACTGGTGAACGTGGCGGCCAGGGCGAGGGGAAGCAGCAGGGCAGCGGTACGCATGGGGAATTCCTTGTGTCGGATAGGGAGCCGAGCGTGGGCTTGGCCCTACAGGGCTCGCGCGTCGATCAGTACGCGGCCGTGATGATCTGCTTCGGGTACTGGTGCGCTTCCAGCTCGGCGACGAACGCGGCGCCGTAGTCGGCATAACTGATGCGGCTGTGGCCGCTGGCGTCGGCCAGGAAGGCCTTGGGCTGCACACGGTACTGGCCGCGCTCTTCGCCCGGGCCGATTTCGGCGGCCGGCGAGAAGAAGGTCCAGTCCAGGTCGTCCACTGCCTGCAGGCGATTGAAGGCTTCACGATGGGCCAGCGCGTACGGCTTGTAGGCTTCCGGGAAGTTGGGGGTATCGACCAGCTGCACGCCCGGCGCGACTTCCAGGCTGCCGGCGCCACCCACCACCATCAGGCGCGGTACGCCGGCCTTGCGCGCGGCGGCCGCCAGCTGCGCGGCGATCTCGCCCACGCGGCCGATGTCATCGCCCGGACGCGGGCCGTAGGCGCTGGCCAGCACGTCGTGGCCAGCGATGGCGGCGACCAGCGCGTCCTGGTCATCCAGCGAGGCGATCACCGGATGGGCACCGGCCAGTTCGGCCGGAAGGTCCTGCGCGCTGCGCACGATGACGGTGAGTTCGTGGCCGTGGGCCAGCGCGTGGCGGGCGATCTGGCGGCCGATGTTGCCGGTGGAACCAACGAGGGCGATCTTCATGGCAGGACTCCGTGGGGCGATGTGGGCTGGGAATGGGGCCACTCTAGGCCGCTGCAGTCGCTCGAAAAACAGCGTATAACGCGCTTGTTTGTTGCGTGGATCGAGCATATGGACCGATTGACCGCCATGGCCGTGTTTGTCGAGGTGGCCGAGCGCGGCAGCCTCACCGCCGCCGCAGAAGTGCTGGACATGTCGCGGGCGATGGTCAGCCGCTACCTGGCCGAGGTCGAGGGCTGGCTGGGCGCACGCCTGCTGCACCGGACCACACGCCGGGTCAGCCTGACCGGCCCGGGCGAGGCGGCGCTGGCGCGCTTCCGGCAGATGCTGGCAATCGGCGAAGAACTGCAGGGCGAGCTGGCCAGTGATGATCCCGAGCCGCACGGCACGCTGCGGGTGACCGCCAGCGTGTCGTTCGGGCAGAGCCACCTGGCGCGGGCGGTGGCCGGTTTCGTCGCACGCCATCCGGCGGCGCGCATCGAGCTGCTGCTGGTCGACCGCACGGTGAACCTGGTCGAGGAGCGCGTGGACCTGGCCGTGCGCATCGCGCGCCAGATCGACCCCAGCCTGATCGCGCGGCGGCTGGCCACCTGCCGCTCGGTGCTGTGCGCGACGCCGTCGTACCTGCAGGCGCGTGGCACGCCGACCGCGCCGGAGCACCTGGCCGCGCACAACTGCCTGACCCACCACTACGTCGGCAAGAGCCTGTGGCAGCTGCACCGCGATGGCCGTTCGCTGTCGGTGGCGGTGGGCGGCAACATCAGCGCCAACGATGCCTCGCTGCTGCTGGAGGCGGTACGCGCCGGTGCCGGGATCGCCATGCTGCCGACCTACCAGGTGGCGCCACTGCTGCGCAGCGGCGAGCTGATCGAACTGCTGCCCGGATTCAGTCTGGACGAGCTCGGCATTCATGCCGTGTACGCATCACGGCGCCAGCAGCCCGCTATCATGCGGCGATTCCTGGATTACCTGGCCGAGTGTTTCGCCAGCCCGGCCTTCCAGGATCTGGATTGGCGCCCACCGGGCAAGGAGAACACATGAACCATGGACAGGCCTTGATCGACCACAACCGTGCTGCCTGGGACCGCCAGGCCAGCGAAGTGCGCGAATGGTCGCGCCCGGTGGAGAGTTCAACCATTGCCGCCGCGCGCGAAGGCCGCTGGCAGGTGCACCTGACCCCACGCGCGCTGCCACTGGACTGGCTGGGCGACGTGCGCGGCCGCCGCATCCTGTGCCTGGCCTCGGGTGGTGGCCAGCAGGCCCCCGTGCTGGCCGCTGCGGGCGCCGACGTCACCGTGTTCGACCTGTCCGACGGGCAGCTGGAACAGGACCGCCGGGTCGCTGCGCGTGATGGACTGCAGCTGCGCACGGTGCAGGGCGACATGCGCGACCTGCACGTATTCGCCAACGACAGTTTCGACGTGGTGTTCCATCCGATCTCCAACCTGTACGTGCCCGACGTGCGCCCGGTGTGGACCGAATGCCGCCGCGTGCTGGCGCGCGATGGCATGTTGATGGCCAGTTTCTACAACCCGGTGCTGTTCGTCGGTGCACGTGATCCGCAGCTGGACGCACAGGGTTTGATCCGGCCGCAGTACGCCATTCCCTATTCGGACCTGGAAGACCTGCCCGCCGCAGAGCGTGAGGCGAAACTCGCCCGCGGTGATGCGCTGACCTTTGGCCACAGCCTGACCGAACTGATCGGCGGACAGCTGGATGCAGGCTTCGTGATTGATCGGTTCATGGAAGACTGGCAGCCGAAGCCGCGCTTCCTGATCGACCGTTACCTGCCCACCTTTCTGGCCACCCGCGCACGCAGGATCGGATGAGGCGGATCCTGGAAAAAAACGCGGCGTACAATGGGCGGCCCCACGTTGTACAGGCGTCGTCCCTTGTCGTATCCCTATCCGCTGGTCGTATTCGATCTCGATGGCACGCTGGTCGACAGCGCATCTGACATCGCCGAAGCGCTGAACCGCACGCTGGAAGCCATCGGCATGGCACGCGTGCCGGAAGCCACCGTGCTCGGCTGGATCGGTGACGGAGTGCGCCGCCTGGTCGAACAGGCCGTGCACGCCGCCGGTCGTGAGGTCGACCTGGCCGAGGTCATGCCGGTGTTCATGGTGCACTACCGTGAATGCCTGCTGCGCAGCCCGCGCCTGTTCGATGGCGTGGCCGAGGCACTGGCGCAGCTGCGCGCGCGCGACGTGCCACTGGCGATCTGCACCAACAAGCCCGAAGCACTGGTGCCGCCGCTGCTGCAGCACCTGGGCATCGGTGATGCGTTCGCGCTGGTACTGGGCGGCGATTCACTGCCACAGCGCAAGCCCAGCGGCGAACCGCTGCGGCACATCGCCACGCACTTCGGGCTGCCGGTGCAGGCGTGCCTGATGGTGGGAGATTCGTTGACCGACTACCGCGCCGCCGAAGATGCGGGCATGCCGATCGCGCTGGTGCGCTACGGCTATCCGCGCGGCCTGGACCTGGCCAGCGCGCATGCGGTGGCGGTGATCGACGACCTGCGTGAACTGCCGGGGTTGACCGCCGGCGTCCCGGTGTAGAGCCGAGCCCATGCTCGGCTGCTTTGCTGCCTGAGCCGAGCATGGGCTCGGCTCTACAGAGAAAGCGCCGGGCAATGCCCGGCGCCTTCTTTCATTTCGGCTGGTAACGCACACTCAACTGGTACTCACGGCCCGGCTGGTTGAACCACGCCACCGTCTCATACCTGCGGTCGAACACGTTGGTGGCACGCGCCAGCAGCGACCACGACGGCGTCAGCGCGTACTCGGCGCGCAGATCCAGCGTGCCGTACCCCCCCACCTTCACCGCGTTGGCGGCATCGTCATAGCGCTTGCCCGCACCCTGAACCGTCAGGCCTGCGCGGAAGTCCCCGAAACGCCGGTCGATGTCCAAGCGCGCGGTCTGCTGTGCACGACGCGGCAGCCAGTTGTCGAACTGCGTGCTGCCGCCGGTGCGGTTGCGTGGGTCGGTGTAGCTCAGCTGGGCGTTGATGTCGAAGCCGGCCAGCAGCACGCCACCGGTCAGTTCGGCACCGCGGATGCGCGCCTTCTCCACCTGCTGCATCCTGAAGGTCGCCGCATCGTAGGTGATCAGATCATCGATGCGGGTTTCATAGACGTCCAGGCCCCAGTGCCAGCCCTGTCCCTGCTGCGAAACGCCCAGGTTGGCGCTCTTGGACTTCTCCGGGTTCAACGTCGGCACACCGCTCCACGGGTCATACAGGTCGCTGAAGGTCGGCGCCTTGAACGCGGTGCCGTAACTGGCATTGACACGCAGGCCGTGGCCGAGCTCCATCGCCCAGCCGAGGCTGCCCGTAGCGTGGTTGCCGAACTGCTGGTTGTCGTCGTTGCGCGCGCTGGCCTGCAGCTGGTGGCGGCCGAAGCGCCCCTGGTACTGCACGAACACGCCGGTGTTGCGGCGGCTGTCGACCCGATATCCGGCACTGCTGCCATCCAGGTTGTCTTCGCTCCAGTCCACGCCGGTGCTCAGCAGCTGGCCTTCGGCCAAGGCGAAGTCACCCTGCAGCGAGGCACTGTCGCGGTGGGTCTGAGCGCTGCCACGGGCACCGAAGTCACCGAAGTTGTCCGACTCGTTGTCACTGCGCCCGACATTGGCGGTGAACGCCAGGCGTTCGGACGGGGTGTAGCGCACCTTGCCGGCCAGCACCTGCTGGCGGGTTTCCGAATAGTTGTAGTAGCCGTCGTAATGGTTCTTTCCGTCGGCACGCAATGCACTGCCTTCCACGTTCCATTGGTCGTTGAAGGTGTAGCCACCGCGCAGGCTCTTGGACAGGTTGCGGTAGCCATCGCGGTCATGTTCGTCGGCAAAGCAGCCGGTGAACAGCGTTGCCGAGCCGCGGCAGGCATCGATGCCATCGGAATGCTGGTAGGCGATGTCGGCGCCGAACCAGCCGCGTTCGGTCCCGCCACCGATCCCGCCGCTGGCTTCGCGCAGGCCGTTGCTGCCGCCACCGAGCTGGAAGTGCGGGGCGAAATCACCCTGGTTGCGGCGGGTGAAGATCTGGATCACGCCGCCAATGGCATCGGCGCCGTACAGGCTCGACTGCGGGCCACGCACGATTTCCACGCGCTCGATCTGCGCCAGCGGCAGGTCCTGGTACATCGCCAGGCCGAGGTCGGCACTGTTGATGCGCACGCCGTCGACCAGCACCACGGTGTGGCCCGAGTTGGTGCCGCGCAGGAACAGCGAGCTCTGCTTGCCGAGCCCACCGGCATTGGTCAGGTTGATGCCGGCGCGGCCGCGCAGCAGTTCCTGCAGCGACGTGGCCTGGCTGGATTCGATCTGCGCGCGGTCGATCACCTGGGCCGGCGCGATGCTGTCCTGCAGGGCGATCGGGGTGCGCGTGGCGGTGACCAGGATCTGGTCGAGCGCGGTGGTGTCATCGGCGGCCTGTGCCAGCGCGGGCAGGGCGGCCAGTACGGCCAGGGACAGCATTCGGGACTGCAGCTTCATGGGGGGACTCCAGGTGCCACGCACGCCCGCGTGGCGAAGGGGAGGAGCCGCGAAGGCAGGCACGCGCCGATGCCGCAGCGCACGCCACGGTCATCCAGCGCCATGCCCACCGCATCGCGACCTGAGGCTTCCGGGCCGGTCTCCGGGCTTGCCGCCGGGTGGCGCGAGGCCACCGTCCAGGCGCCTTCCCATGCCTGCGGCACAGTGGCGGTGTTGCCTGGAACTGACGTGCTTACCGTTGCGGGGGCAGCGCCGGCCTGGCGTGGAATCACGCGTCACCGGCTTCCCGTTTCAACCTGCCGGCCACGGCCGCAGGTCACCTGGAAGTGCGCGCAGTCTACGGCATCGCAGGCCGTCCCGTTGCGTCGCGCCTGCGCGGCTGCCTTTGCTGTGCCTTTAGAATGGTTGCTCGATCCCGTGGTGCCGTTACCGATGTCTGCCCGTTCTCCGTTGTACCTGCGTCGCCCGTCCGGGACGCACGCATGATCCTCGACCTGGTCCGCCATGCCGGCAACGGTCGCGATGAATTCCTTGATGGCCGCAGCGATCCACCGCAGCTGGCCGGCCTGCCGCAGGAGCTGGTCGAGGCCTATGCCGGGCAACGCTGGGAGCGGGTGATCAGTTCACCGCGGTTGCGCGCCCTGCACACGGCGATGGCGCTGGCCACCCCACGCGGGCTGGACGTCGAAGCGGACGAGGAATGGGAAGAACTGGATTTCGGCGATTGGGACGGGCAGTCGCTGTTCGACCTGCCGGAAGATGCGCTGGCCGCCTTCCATGCCGATCCGCATGCGTTCCCGCCGCCGAACGGCGAGAGCTGGGGTCATTTCGAGCGGCGTATCGCGCGCGCGCTGGATCGCCTGCTCGATGATGATGATCCGGTGCCGACGCTGGTGGTCAGCCATGGTGGCCCGCTGCGCATGGTGTTGTCGCAGGTCTGCGGCCTGCCGATGTCGCTGTGCTGGGCCCTGCGCATCGACCACGGCACGCGCCTGCGGGTGTGGCTGGAGCGGGGCGAGATCGGGCTGGTGGGCGAGCTGCTGGAACTGCAGCAGCCCTGATCTGCTCTTGTAGAGCCGAGCCATGCTCGGCTGCACTTCGATCAGAAAGGCCAGCCGAGCGTGGGCTCGGCTCTACAGGAGGGCGCGGCTCAATCCTCGTCCGCGCCCTCGGCAACGCTGTCTTCAGCGTCATCGTCGGCATCGAAGCGCTGCTCATGCACCGGGCCCGACGCCGGGCCGGCCGCCTTCAGCGGATGCGCGGCGATGCGCGCTTCGTAGTCCTGCACCAGCGCTTCACGCTGCGGCTCGCTCAGCTCCTGCCAGTGGCAGTCCAGCAATGCGCCTTCCAGCGAGTACAGCAGGTTCAGGCTGGGCTTGAAGCCGGCCCGCTTGACCTTGACGAAGGCGCCAACTGCGCCGATCGCAACCAGGTCCTCGCGGCTGCGCAGCCCGACCTGGCGCAGCCACGCTGCACTCTTCGGGCCGATGTTGCGCAGCTTCGGTGCGCTCATCCCAGTGCCTCGACGAACACGCGGGCGATGGCTTCCAGGCCGGCCTGATCGTCGGCGTCGAAGCGGCCGACCTTCGGGCTGTCGATATCGAACACGCCGATCAGTTCATCGCCGCGCAGCAGCGGCACCACCAGCTCCGAACGCGAGGCCGAATCGCAGGCGATGTGGCCGGGGAAGGCATCGACGTCGTCCACGCGCTGGGTCACGCGCTGGCTGGCGGCGGCACCGCACACGCCCTTGTCCAGCGGGATGCGCACGCAGGCCGGCAGGCCCTGGAACGGGCCGACCACCAGTTCCTTGCCGTCATACAGGTAGAAGCCCACCCAGTTCAGGTCGGGCAGGGCGTGATAGACCAGTGCGGAGAGGTTGGCCGCGTTGGCGATGCGGTCGGACTCGGCGTAGACCAGGCCACGGGCCTGTTCCAGCAGCTGGGCGTATTGTTCCGGCTTGCTGCCGGTGAGCGAGGCATTGGCGAACATGCCTGCAGTCTAGCAAGTGCACCGGGCCGGCGATAATGCGCGCACTGTTGCCCTGTTGGAGCCCATCGATGCCGTTGCCCGCTACGCTGCCGCCCGCCCTGTTCGTTACCGGCACCGACACCGAAATCGGCAAGACCGCGGCCAGCACCGCGCTGCTGCATGCACTGCGCCAGCGTGGCCTGCGCGCGGTGGGCATGAAGCCCGTGGCCAGCGGCAGCGAGGACCTGGGGCAGGGCCTGCGCAACGAGGACGCGCTGGCGCTGCAGGCGGCCAGCTGGCCGGTACCGGACTATGCCGACCTGAATCCCTATGCGCTGCGGCAGCCGCTGGCACCGGAGCTGGCCGCTGCCGAGGACGGCGTGCAGGTGGCGCTGGCGCCGATCGTGGCCGCGTTCGAACGCCTGCGCGCGAAGGCCGATATCGTCGTGGTGGAGGGCGTGGGCGGTTGGCTGGCACCGGTCTCGGCCACGCTGGACCAGCTCGACCTGGTGCGTGCGCTGCAGCTGCCGGTGCTGCTGGTGGTGGGCATGCGGCTGGGCTGCGTCAACCACGCGCGGTTGACCGCGCAATCGCTGCAGGCCAGCGGCGTGGACTGCCTGGGCTGGATCGGCAACCACATCGACCCGGCAATGCAGCGCCAGGACGAGAACATCGCCACGCTGCAGCAGCGCCTGCCGATGCCGTGCTGGGGACGGCTGCCGCATCTGCCGGATGCCAGTGGTGAAGTGCTGGCGGCGCACCTGCTCGACGACCTGGGGTAGTGCCGGCCGCTGGCCGGCAACCTCGATGAATCACGTCCGTGCAGTTGCCGGCCAGCGGCCGGCACTACCGTGCTGCAGCCGCCAGCTCCCGCGCGATCGCACCCAGCCGTTCCACCGCACCGATGAAGCGCGCATCCAGGCTCTGGCAGCACGACAGCCGCAGGCAGTGGCGATAGCGCGCACCACGCGAATAGACCTGGCCGGGCATGAACACGATGTCCTCCTGCAGCGCTCGCTCGAACAGCTCGCGCGTGTCCACGCCCGGCAGTTCCAGCCACAGCAGGAATCCGCCCTGTGGTTCGGTGGCGCGGGTGCCTGCCGGGAAATGCTCGGCTACCAGCTGGCGCAGCCGTCCCACCTGTTCGCGGTACAGGCGGCGCATGCGATGCAGATGGTGCTCGTAGCTGCCTGCTTCCAGATACGCGGCCACCGCATCGCCGAGCAGCTGCGGCTCACCACCGGTGGACTGGAACTTCAGCAGCGCGATGCGCTCTGCGAAGCGGCCGCCATCCAGCCAGCCGATGCGGTAATCCGGCGCCAGTGTCTTTGAGAAGCCACCGACCACCATCACCCAGCCATCGCGATCGAAGGCTTTCAGCAAGGGTGCCGGCGGCTCGCAGAACTGCAGCTCGGCGTACACCGCATCCTCGATCAGGGGCAGCTGCCGTGCGTTGACCAGCTCGGCCAGGCGTTGTTTGGCGGCGGTCGGCATGGTGCAGCCGAGCGGGTTGTGCACGGTCGGCATCACCACCAGTGCGGCCAGCGGCGTGTGCTCCAGCAGCGCATCCAGTGCATCCACATCCAGCCCGTGCTGCGGGTGGGTGGGCAACTCGATTGCCTGCAGGCCGAGGTTGGCCAGCAACGGATACAGGTTGAAGTAGGACGGCGCCTCGATGCCCACTGCGTCACCGGGCTGGGTGACCGCGCGCAACGCCAGCTGCAGGGCCTCCATCGCACCATGGGTCAGCAGGAGTCGCTCGGCGTGGGTGTGCAGGCCCATGCGCGGACTGCGGCGCACGATCTGCGCCAGCAGCCGGGGGGAGCCGTTGGGTCTCGCATAGGTCTCCACCGTCTGCTGGCCGTGGCGCAGCACCTGCGCGGTATGCCGGGCCAGCTGCGCGCCGGGATAGAACTGGCGACCACGTGGGCCGGCGAAGGCCAGGTCGACCACACCCGGGCGGCGCTGCGCTTCCAGTACCCGGGCCATCAGCACCTGCTGCAGCGGCGCGGTGGGCGCGGACGGGGTGTCGCGCAGCGAACGCTCCGGCACCGACAGCCGCGGCGCGACTTCGAAGCCCGCCTTCGGCCGCGGAATCACCAGCCCGGCATCTTCCAGCTGGCGATATGCCGCGATCACCGTGTTGAGGCTGAGCCTGCGCTGCGACGCCATCTGCCGCAGCGAAGGCAGGCGGCTGCCGACCGGAAGGCGGCCGCCGTGGATGGCCTCGGCCAGTTCGTCGGAGAGCCGCTGGTAGCGTGGAGGGATCATCGTGGCCTGGTCATCTGTATCCATCGAACATGCCGCCATCTGGTTCTGTACCCATGATGATGGCGAGCCTAGCATGTCGTCGTCGGCCGGGCCTGATCGGGGCGTGGCCGGCGCATTCCAAGCGCACGGCGGGACCGCCGTGCGTCTTTTTTTGGTGTGTAGAGCCGAGCACCGATCAGCCCCAGGGGAAATGCCGTCAGCGCATCGGCACCAGCACCGCCTCGCGCCGGTACAGCGCCGGAAACTGCTTGGCCAGGGCCGCCAGCTTCGGTGCGTCGTAGTAGCGGATGTAGGCGGCCTGCGGGTAGTTGGTCATGTAGTTCTGGTGGTAGCTCTCGGCCGGGTAGAAGCGCTGGCCGCTGACCAGCTGGGTGACGATCGGCGCGCGGTAGCTGCCGGCCTGGCCGAGCTGGGCGATGTAGGCACGGCTGGCCGCCTGCTGGCGGGCGTCGTCAGTGAAGATCGCCGAACGGTACTGGCTGCCGTGGTCCGGACCCTGGCGGTTGAGCTGGGTCGGGTCGTGCGCGACTGAGAAGAACACCTGCATCAGCTGTCCATAGCTGACCTGGCGCGGGTCGTAGTCAATCTTTACGGCTTCGGCATGGCCGGTCTGGCCACCGCTGACGCGCTCATAGCGCGCATTGGCTGCACTGCCACCGATATAGCCGGACACCGCATTGCTCACGCCCTTGACGTGCTGGAACACGCCCTGCACGCCCCAGAAGCAACCGCCGGCAAACACCACGCTGGCGTGGGTGGCGTCATCGCGGAACGCCGCATCGCCGGTGGGGGCCGGCAGTGCCTGGATCTGCGCGCTGGCTTCGACCGGCGCCGCAGCCGCGCCGTGATCGACCAGCAGCACCCCGGCAATCAATGCCATGGCCACCAGGCCGGCAACACCGGCGGCGATGCTCTGTTCAAAGGAGAGTTTCATCATGTGCTCCCGGTTCAACCGAAGGTGAAGGCATAGGCCTGCACGCCCGCATCGAGGAATTCGATCTCGAAGCGATGCGGACCGACCGTGCCGCGCTGGCGTACCAGCTGGTACAGGCGATGCTCGTCGACCACGCCACTGCCATCGGCGCCGACATCACTACCGGCATCGGCAGCGGGCAGCGCCTTGCCATCCAGCCAGACGCGGAAGCGCACCGGCGTGCCGTCGCGGCTGGGCGCCAGCACCAGGTGCAGGTCACGCGCATGGAACTGGAAGGCAATGCGGCCACCGGCCTGCTGCAGCTGTGCGGCTTCATCGGTGACGGTCCAGCGCCCCGACAGTCCCCACTGGTTCAACGCCAGGGTGGTCGGCAGCGTGTAGTCGAACGCGCTGTTGCTGCGCTGTCCGCCGGGCGAGGCGAACTGCTCGGCGCGGGCGTGGCCCAGATAGGTTTCCGGCGAGCGCAGGTTGCCCATGTCGGCCTGCACGGCCACGCCTTTCAGGTCGGCGGCAGCAGGATCGGCAGGCGGCGGCAGGTTGGCCTGCCCGGCTTCGGTCAGCAGGCGACGGATCATCTGTTCCGAACGCGCGTAGTTGCCTTCGCCGAACTGGTGGCCGCGGATGTTGCCCTGCGCATCGACGAAGTACTGCGCCGGCCAGTAGCGGTTGTTGAACGCGCGCCAGATCGTGTACTGGTTGTCCAGCGCCACCGGGTACTCGACCTTCAGCTGCTGCACCGCCTTCATGACGTTGCGCGGGTCACGCTCGAAGGCGAATTCCGGCGTGTGCACGCCGATCACCACCAGGCCGTGGTCGCGGTAGCGGCGCTCCCATTCGTGCACGAACGGCATCGCGCGCAGGCAGTTGATACAGGAGTAGGTCCAGAAGTCGACCAGTACCACCTTGCCGCGCAGCTGCTGGGCCGTCAGCGGTGGGCTGTTGAGCCAGCCGGTGGCCCCGTCCAGCGCGGGGAGGGTGCCCTCGACCGGCAGCGGTGCATCGCCAGCGGCGTTGGCACCGGCCATCATCATCATCGGTGGTGCCGCCGGCTGCGCGCCGGGTACCGCGTCCAGCAGGCCCTGCTCGATACGCGCGGTGCTGACCGTGGAAAGGCGGGTCAGCAGGCCGGTATCCCAGCCCAGGCCGATCGCCACCACTGCCAGCAAGGCGGCCACGCCCAGCACCTTGCGCAGCACATCGCCGAGGCCAAGCCGCGCCTGCAGCGCACGGAACACCCGGCCGCCCACCCACACCGCCAGTGCCAGCGCGGTGATCGCGCCCAGCGCATACGCCAGCAGCAGGGCACTGGTACCCACGCTGGCACCATGCAGGGCGGCACCGGTCAGCACCAGGCCGAGGATCGGACCGGCGCATGGCGCCCACAGCAGGCCGGTGGCGATGCCGATCAGCAGCGAGGTCCACGCGCCGCCGCGCCCAGCGGCATCCGCGGCATCGGCGCGCGCGCTCAGACGGGCACCCACGCGCTGGAACGGCGCCAGCAGATGGTCGGCCACTCGTGGCCACAGCAGGGCGACCGCGAACAGCGCCATCAGCAGCAGGGCGATCCAGCGCCCGACCTGGTTGGCCTGTGCCACCCATTGGCTGCCCACCGCGGCCAGGCTGGCGACCACGGTGAAGGTGAGTGCCATGCCCAGCAGCAATGGCAGCGTGCTGCGCAGGAACGGACGGTCGGCACGCGCGAACACGAACGGCAGCACCGGCAGGATGCAGGGGCTGAGCAGGGTCAGCGCGCCTCCCAGGTAGGCAAGCAGCAACAGCAGCATCGTCAGGCTCCGGAAACAGGGGAAGAACCGACCGGCACCCGCCAGCCGTCGGCAGTGCCATCCGTGGCGCCGGGAACGAACACCATCGCTGCACCGTTCATGCAGTAGCGCAGCCCGGTCGGGCGTGGGCCATCGTTGAACACATGGCCGAGGTGGCCACCGCAGCGGCGGCAGTGCACCTCCACCCGCAGCATCCCGAAGGTGACGTCGCGGTCTTCGCCGATGGCGTTGTGCAGCGGCGCCCAGAAGCTGGGCCAGCCGGTGCCGCTCTCGAACTTGGTGGACGAGGAAAACAGCGGCAGCGCACAGCCGGCACACGCGAAGGTGCCCTGGCGGTGTTCCTTGTTGAGCGGGCTGCTCCACGGCCGTTCGGTGGCCTGCTGGCGCAGCACCGCGTACTGCGCCGGGGTCAGGCGCTGGCGCCAGTCGGCATCGCTGTGCATGACCTCGAACTGTCGCGACGGGCGCGCTTCGGCGGCGGCGGGGGCGGCGCGGCTGCAGGCCCCCAGGCCGAGCAGGCCGGCGGCGGTGGCAACACCGCCCAGGCCCAGCAGATGGCGGCGGGACAAGGACATGGCGGACTCCGGGAAGGGGGTGACGGGGCCATGCTGCGCCCGCCCGGGTCAACGAATCCTCACGCAGGATTCAATTTTTCGTGAGGTATCGGCGGCCGTCCCGCGCCACAATGCAACCCGCCTCCCCACTGGCCTTGAGCTGACGATGTCGACCAAACGCGTGCTGATTGTTGAAGACGATGCCCACATCGCCGACCTGCTGCGCATGCACCTGGGCGATGAGGGCTACGACGTCGCCCATGCTGCCAGCGGCGATGCCGGCCTGCGCCTGCTCGAGCAGGAAGGTCCCTGGGACGCGCTGGTGCTGGACGTGATGCTGCCCGGCGTGGACGGGCTGCAGGTGTGCCAGCGCGCACGCGCGATGGCGCGGTATGTGCCGATCATCATCATCAGTGCGCGCGGCAGCGAAACCCAGCGCATCGTCGGCCTGGAACTGGGCGCGGACGATTACCTGGCAAAACCCTTCTCGATGCCGGAACTGGTGGCACGCGTGCGCGCGCTGCTGCGCCGCGCCGAGGCGATGGCGCAGAGCGCACGCATCGATGCCGGCGCGATCGAGCTGGGGGGACTGCAGCTGGACCCGGTCGCGCGCACCGCCTCGGTGGATGGCAATCCATTGGAGCTGACCCCGCGCGAGTTCGACCTGCTGTTGTTCTTTGCCCGTCACCCGGACCAGGTGTTCGCGCGCATGGAACTGCTCAACCAGGTCTGGGGCTACCAGCACGACGGCTACGAGCATACGGTCAACACCCATATCAACCGCCTGCGCAGCAAGATCGAGCCCGATCCGGCCAATCCGCGGCGGCTGCTGACGGTGTGGGGCCGTGGCTACAAGCTGGTCGACCCGGCCGGAGCGGCGGCATGATCAAGCCGAACCTGTGGCAGAAGCTGGCAGTGGTGACCGCTGCGCTGATGCTGACGTGCTGCATGGCGCTGCTTGCACTGCAGATGCGTGCCAATACCCGCCACGAGCAGGAGGTGGTACAGCGGTTGTCGTTGGGCCTGGCCGAGCACATCGCCCAGCGCAGCGAGCTGATGGATACCAGCGGCATGCGTGATGCGGCGGTGCGGGCGTTGTTCGGCCAGTTGATGGCGGTCAACCCCAGCGTCGAGGTCTACCTGCTGGATGACCAGGGCCGCATCCTCGGCCACGATGCACCCAGTGGGCACCTGGTGCGAAACCGGGTGGACGTGGCGCCGCTGCGCCGCCTGCTGGCCGGTGCGCCGTTGCCGATCCTCGGCGATGACCCGCGCAGCGCGAATGGCCGCAAGGTGTTCAGCGCGGCACCTCTGATCGTGCAGGGCCGGCCGGCGGGCTACGTGTACGTGGTGCTGGTCGGCGAGCACCGGCAGATGCTGGCCGACGATCTTGCCGCCGGCAGCCAGTGGAACACCACGCTGTGGTCGGTGGTGCTGGTCGGTGGCCTCGGCCTGCTGGCCGGGCTGGTGGCGTTCTACTGGGTGACCCGTCCGCTGCGGCGGCTGACCCGACGCATCCAGGCCTTCGACATCGACGCACCCACGCCGTTGCCACCGCCGGAGCCGCTGCGCCCTGGTGAGCGCGACGAGCTGGTGATCCTCGAACACGCGCACGCGCAGATGGCGCAGCGGCTGGGCGAGCAGTGGCAGCAGCTGCGCCAGCAGGACCTGCAGCGCCGCGAACTGGTCGCCAACATCTCACACGACCTGCGCACGCCGCTGTCGTCGCTGCATGGCTACCTGGAAACGCTGGCGTTGAAGGACGCCACGCTGACAGCGGACGAGCGCCGCCGCTATCTCGGTATCGCGCTGGCGCAGAGCGCCAAGGTCGGCCGGCTGGCGCGCGCGCTGTTCGAGCTGGCGCGGCTGGAGCATGGCGAAGTGCGGTTGGAGTGGGAGGTGTTCGCGCTGCCGGAGCTGCTGCAGGACGTGCTGCAGAAGTTCGAACTGGCGGCACAGGCGCGCGGCCAGCAGCTGCACGCAGCGTTCCCCCCCGGCCTGCCGCTGGTGCGCGCCGACCTGGGCCTGGTCGAACGGGTGTTGACCAACCTGCTCGACAACGCGCTGCGCCATGCACCCGACGGTGGACAGATCGAAGTGCGCCTGCGTGCGACTCCCGACAGCGTGGAGGTCAGCGTGGCCGATGACGGCCCAGGGGTCGCGCCGGCGTTGCGCACCCAGCTGTTCCAGGCACCGGCCGCGCTGGGCGCGCGGCGCGGCGAGAACGGCGGATTGGGGCTGTTGATCGTGCAGCGCATCGTGCAGCTGCACGGCCGCCGCATCGAACTGCGCGACAGCGAGCGTGGCGCGCTGTTCGTGTTCGCCTTGCCGCGTGCGGAACCGGCGGCCTAGCAGGCCGCTTCGCATTCGACGATGCCGCCGTTTTCCAGCGGCAGGCGCAGGCGGATGCAGGCACCGCCCAGCGCCGAATCGGTCACTTCGACGTGGCCGCCATGCTTGTCGGCCACCACCTGCACCAGCGCCAGGCCGAGGCCGAAGCCGGGACTGCCCGGGTCCAGCCGGACATAGGGCTGCAGCACCTGGCCGCGTAGTTCGGGTGCGATGCCGGGGCCGTCGTCCTCCACCTGCAGGCATAGCCAGCCGTCATTGACGGTGCTGGCAATACGGATCTGCCGGCGCGCGTAACGCAGTGCATTGCCGAGCAGGTTGCGCAGTGCCAGCTCCAGCATGTGCCGGTTGACGTTGACCAGGCCCACCGGCGACAGCGCCTGCTGCACCGGCATCGGCAGCGGCGCGAACTGGGCGACCACGCCACGCACCAGCGCCGCCAGCTGCAGGCGCTGGCGGGTCGGCTGATGGCAGCGGCCCAGTGCGGCGTACTCGACGCCGGCATCGGTCAGGTGCTGCAGCCGATCCACATCGGTGCGCAATCCGCCCAGTGCATCGCGCTGCCCATCATCGAGCGCGGTGTCCTCCAGGTCGGCCAGGCCGAAACGCATCCGCGCCAATGGCGTGCGCACTTCGTGCGCCACCGCCTGCGCCAGCACACGCTGGCTTTCCAGCAGCTGCTGCAGCTGCTCGGCCATGTGGTTGAAGGCATTGGCCAGTGGCCGCACCAGCGCGGTGCCCGCACGCGGCGCTCGCGTGTCCAACTGGCCATCGCGCATCTGCCTGGCCGCCTGTGCCAGCTGCGAGACGTCGCGCCACAACCGATAGACCATCACGTACATCGGCAGTGCCACCGCCACCATCAGGATCAGCAGCAGGATCGCCACGCCGGACACTTCGCTGTCCTGCCAGCCCTCGTCCGGCAGCGCTTCGTCCAGCGGCCCCAGGATCACCGCGTAGTCGCTGTCACCGATGCGCTGCAGGCTGCGCATGTGCTCCAGGTCGATCTGCACGCGGCCGTTGTTGAACGGCGGACGTTGGCTGGCCGGCAACGCCCTCACTGCCTCAGCCAGCGGCACCATGCGCAGCGCGTAGGCGAAATCGGCGTCGAGTTCGCGTGCCAGCACCGGCCACTGGTCGCGCGGGGTTTCGGCGAAGCGGTGCTGCAGCAGCGCATGGGTGCCACGCATCTCGGCCTGCAGACCAGCTTCCGTGCGGTCTTCGAGCAGGGCATCCCAGGCCCACAGGCCCAGCACGATCAACAACAGGTGGGCGACCAGGAAGCCGACGCCGTAGCGCAGGAAGTGGAAGGCGTGGCCGCGCATCGCCGAGGGCGTGCGCTTCATCCCCATGCCGAGCGGCTGAACAGGTAGCCGCGGCCACGGACGGTCTTGATCCGTTCCGGCTGCTCGGGGTTGTCGCCCAGTTTGCGGCGCAGGCGCGAGATGCGGGCATCGATCGAACGGTCCAGGCCGTCGAAGGCGATGCCACGCAGGCCGCGCAGCAGCGCGTCGCGGTCCAGGATCTGGCCGGCGTTGCTGGCCAGCAGGAACAGCAGGTCGAACTCGGCCGTGGTCAGCTCCAGCAGGCTGCCCTGCAGGTGCACGTTGCGTGTGGACGGGTCGATGTTCAGCTCGCCGAAGCGCAGGCTGCCGTCACGCGGTTCGACCCGGCGGTGGCGGCGCAGGTGGGCGCGCAGCCGCGCCAGCAGCACCCGCGGTTCGATCGGTTTGCCGATGTAGTCGTCGGCCCCCAGCTCCAGTCCCAGCACCTGGTCGATGTTGTCAGTGCGGGCGGTCAGCACGCAGATGATGCCGTCATAGTGAGGGCGGATCTGCCGACACACTTCGAAACCATCCTGGTCGGGCAGGCCGACATCGAGCAGCACCAGCGCCGGCTTTTCGGCCAGGATCCGGGCCACTGCCCGCTCGCCGCTGCGTTCATGGGCGACCTGGTAGCCATGCCGCTGCAGGTAGTCACTGACCATCGTTCCCAGGCGGGCATCGTCTTCAACCAGTACGATATCCAGCATTTCCAAGGCCTCCGTAGGCGCAGACGTACCGCCACGGCACGAGCGCGGCGATGCTATCCCAGCCATCGGGCCGCCCGGGTGCCGGGGGCGGGCGCCATTCAGCCGGGGTTGCTGGCGCACGGGCCGGGTCTCAGTCCCGGCAACGACTTGCCGCCCAGCATAGCCTGCCGCTGTTACAAAACGTTACCTTCGTGATACGGCGGGTGACGATCGCTGACAGCAAAGCGACTGACGCGACGGGGCCTGCGGCCGAGCATGGAGTCTTCTCCGCTCCGCGTGCCGTCCCCATGTCGCCCGCCGCCCCCTGCCTGCTGAACCCGTCCCGCCGCCGCCAGTGCGGAGGCTCCCGATGAGCGGCGTGGTCGGGGCCTGGCTGCCGCCCGCCGAGGACGAGCAGCTGCTGCAGCAGCTGGCGCCAATGCTGCGGGCGCTGCAGCAGCGTGGGCGTGGCCGCATCGGTTACTGGACCGACGCCGAGGCCGGCCTCGCGCTGGGCCACTGCCGGGCGCCGGCCGACACGCCGTTGCAGCCGCTGAGCTCGGACTGCGGTCGCTACGTGCTGTGCCTGGACGGCCGCCTGTACAACCGCGCTGACCTGCAGGCGCAGTTGCGCGATCTGCCACGCAGCTGCAGCGATGCACGGCTGCTGCTGCAGGCGATCGTCGAATGGGGCGTGCAGCGGGCGCTGGCGCGTATCGAGGGCGCGTTCGGTTTCAGTGTCTGGGACCGCGAGTCGCGCGTGCTGTGGCTGGCCCGTGATCCGGTGGGCGAGCGGCCGCTGTATTACGGCTGGTGCCAGGGCCGGTTCCTGTTCGCCTCGGAGTTGAAGGCGCTGCAGGCTTTCGCCGGGTTCGCCCCGAGCATCGACCAGGATGCGCTGAGCCTGCTGCTGCGCCACGACTATGTGCCGGCGCCGCACACCATCTACCGCGGCATCCACAAGCTGGTGGCGGGCGCGATGCTGCGCATCGATCTCAGCGACCATGCCGCGGGTTGCTCCAGCCAGGCCGCGCAGGGGGGCGCGCGTTACTGGTGCGCACGCGAAGCAATGCAGCGTGCACTGCAGGAGCCGGTGCAACCGGCGCCGAGCCTGGAACAGGCCACCGATCAGCTTGAGGCGGTACTTCAGAAAGCCATCGCTTCACGCATGCACTCGCCGCTGGCCTGTGGCGCGTTCCTGTCCGGTGGCACCGACTCCTCGCTGGTGACGGCGATGATGCAGGCCCAATCCAACCTGCCGATCGAAGCATGGACGGTCGGCTTCGACGATCCGGGACATGACGAGAGCGACTGGGCGTCGCAGGTCGCGCGCCATCTGGGTGTGCAGCATCACCTGCACCGCATGGACGCGCGCCAGGGCCTGGATCTGCTGCAGCGCCTGCCGCAGGTCTGGTGCGAACCGTTCGCCGACGCGTCGCAGCTGCCGACGCTGCTGGCCAGTGAACTGCTGGGGGCACGCAAGCCGGTGGCGCTGACCGGTGACGGTGGCGATGAACTGTTCTTCGGCCACCCCAGCTATGGCCGCGCGCTGCGCAATGCGCGCCTGTGCGGTGGCTTGCCGGATTGGGTACGCGACCTGGCGCGGCGCAGCGGCAACCGCATGAACGCCGAGCGTGGTCGCTTGGGTGGCTGGCGTGCATTGGTGGCCGAGGTTGCTGCCAACGATGTGGAAGGCCACTACCTGCAGCGGGTGACCCGCTGGCGGCAGCCGGCGCAGGTGGTGCTGGGCGCGCGTGAACCGGTGACGATCTTCCAGCAGCAGGACACGGCGCTGCCGGCCGAAGCGCGCATCCAGCTGCTGGATTTCCGCATGGACCTGGCCGAGGGCATTCTCGCCAAGGTTGACCGCGCGGGCATGGCGGCGGGCGTTGAAACCCGTGCGCCGCTGCTGGACATGGAGGTGGTGCGACTGGCCTGGCGCCTGCCGCAGCACCTGAAGTACCACGATGGCGAACACAAACTGATTCTGAAGCACCTGTTGGCACGCTACCTGCCCGAGCCGCTGGTGTACCGTCCCAAGCGCGGCTTTGGCCCGCCGATGGCGCGCTGGCTGGCCGGTCCATTGCGCGATTGGGCGGAGGCGCTGCTGGACCCGCAGCTGCTGCGCAACCAGGGCTGTTTCGATGCGGCGCGCGTGCGCGGCATCTGGGAAGCGTTCCTGCGCGGCGAGCGCAAGTGGCACACGCACCTGTGGAACGTGCTGATGTTCCAGGCGTGGCACCAGCACTGGCACGGTGGTCGCGGGCGCTGAGGTTCCTTTGCGGTGTGTTCTGCGTGGCGTGTGGCGGATTCGTTCTGCGTGGCGCAGGGCGGAGGCCCTTGCGTACGAATGTCCTCCGGCGCCGGCCGTTGGCCGTCACCTCCCCCTTTACTTCGTACGCAAGGGTCTCCGCCCTGCGTTCGAAATCTATCGGCGCTTTATTGGAGACAGCCTGCTCGATGCCTTGGCCGCCGCAAGCCGAACCTCGTCGGGGCGGGCAGGGGCCTGGGCAAAGTAAAGGAGGAGGTGACGGCCAACGGCCGGCGCCGGGGGACATTTGCCCAGACCCCTGCCTGCCCCGGCGGGGCCGTTCAATTCGCGGCGAATCGAAACGAAGGCACGCGTGCGGTGGGTTCATTTTGCGTGGCGCAGGGCGGAGACCCTTGCGTACGAATGTCCTCCGGCGCCGGCCGTTGGCCGTCACCTCCCCCTTTACTTCGTACGCAAGGGCCTCCGCCCTGCGTTCGAAATCTATCGGCGCTTTGTTGAAGGCAGCCTGCTCGGTGCCTTGGCCGCCGCAAGCCGAACCTCGTCGGGGCGGGCAGGGCCTGGGCAAAGTAAAGGAGGAGGTGACGGCCAACGGCCGGCGCCGGGGGACATTTGCCCAGGCCCCTGCCCGCCCCGGCGGGGCCCATCAGTTCGCAGAGAGTCCAAGCGAGGAAGCGCTATTCAATCCAGAAGCCAGGCAAAAAAAGACCCGGCAGAGGGAGGGATCTGCCGGGTCCGGATTGCATGGGGGGAGGGACCCATGCAATGAGCGTTGCGTCGCGTCAGTGACTGTTCGCGTCCGCCGTTGATTCGTTGTAACCCTGCACCAGTTCGGACCAGGCCTTGCTGGCCTGCAGGCCGAGACCGACCACATCCTGCTGGGCCTGGCCCAGCCGCTGCAGGTTGTCCTGCCACAGCTGTGCGCCCCTGTTGAGCATCCCGGCCGCGTCGTCGCTGCGGGCCAGTTCACCCAGCCAGCCGCCGGTCGCGGTCAGGTTGCGCTCCATCGCCTTCAACTGCACGCCGAACATGCTTTCCGCGTTCTCCAACGCCAACCGGTTCGCACGGGTTGCCGCGGCGGCGAGCTGGCGGGTGGCATCACTGAAGCGATCGCTGAAGGCGGCGGCCATGGGGCGTCAGGGAGTGGCTTGATGCATTGCAGCATACGCCCTTGATGCGGCAATGCAACAAAAATAACAAAGGCGCTCAGGGCGCCTTTGAAAAACCTTTCAGATCAATGAGTTGATCAGACCGTCGGACCGCGGTAGCGGCAGCCGGAGGTGCAGGTTTCGTGCACGGTGATCTCGCTCAGCGCCGGCAGGCTGGGCTTGAGTTCGTTCCAGATCCACACCGCCAGGTTCTCGCTGGTCGGGTTCTCCAGGCCGGGGATGTCGTTGAGGTAGTGATGGTCCAGGCGGTCATAGATGGGCTGGAAGGCCGCCTTCACGTCGCCGAAGTCCATGATCCAGCCGGTCTGCGCGCCGGGCTCGCCCTCGACCTTCAGTTCCACCCGGAACGAGTGGCCGTGCAGGCGCGAGCACTTGTGCCCCGGCGGCACGTTGGGAAGGCGGTGCGCCGCCTCGAGCATGAAGACTTTGAAGATTTCCATGGCGCAATTGTACGCCGCAGGTGGCCGGCCATCCTGAGTGGATGTCGGGCTTTCGTGAAGTAACTCTTTCCATCCGGATGAAGAGATGATCGCTTCTCTTATATCCGTATGAAGAGATGTTATTGGCCGGACCCGGGCCAGGCATGGACTACTGCGGAACTTCGTCGTCCTTACCATCTCCCCACATCGTCATGCCCAAGCACACCCTGCTCGTGGCGGCCCTGGCCGTCGCTCTGGCCGCGCCTTTGTCCGCCGCCGCCGAAACCTCCGCCGACGCCGTTGGTGACGCCAATACCCTGGCCGCCGTGCGTGTCACCGGTTCCAACATCAAGCGCACCGATACCGAGGCCTCCAATCCGGTGCAGGTGATCGGTCGCCAGCAGCTGGAACAGACCGGCAAGGCCACCGTGGCCGACGTGCTGCGTTCGATTTCGGCCAACACCGGCAACGCCGCCAACGAAACCACCAACAACGGCTGGGCGTCCGGCTCGGCCGGCATCGGCCTGCGCGGCCTCTCGCAGAAGAACACGCTGGTCCTGCTCAACGGCCGCCGCCTGGCCAACTACGGTTTCCCGGCCGGTGGCCTGTCCGACACCTTCGTCGATCTCAATGCGCTGCCGCTGGTCGCGGTCGAGCGCATTGAAGTGCTCAAGGACGGCGCCTCGGCGGTATACGGTTCCGACGCCGTGGCCGGCGTGGTCAACATCATCACCCGGCAGAACTTCGAAGGCGCCGAGATCGGCGGCAGCTTCGGCGGTGCCGACCAGGGCGGCCTGCACGAGCAGAACCTGAAGTTCGTCGGCGGCCTCGGTGATCTGGACACCGACGGCTACAACATCCTCTTCAGCCTGCAGGGTTACAACCGCGAGCGTCTGGACCAGGACGAGCGCAATCTGACCCGCAGTGGCATCTACACCGACAAGCCCGGTGGCCGCTGGAACGGCTGGTCGGCCAAGGGCGCACGCTACCTGGTCAACGGCGTGTCGGTGCCGATGCTCGATGCCAACGGCAACTGCCCGGCCGGCACCACCCGCGTTGCCAGCGCGCCGATCGATGGCCTGTCCGGTGATACCTGCGGCTTCAACCAGGCACCGTTCACCACGCTGATCCCCTCTACCAAGCGCTATCAGGCCTACGCCAACGGTACGTTCCGCCTGAACGACAACGTCGAAGCCTTCGGCGAGGTGCTGTACAGCCAGATCAAGAGCGCCGCGTGGTTCGGCAGCAGCCCGTTCTTCACCCTGGAGAGCGGCCGCTTCGCACTGAACGCGGACAGCGGCCTGGCCGAGCCGGTGTCGTCGCTGCTGCCGGCCAGCAATCCGTATAACCCGTACGGCCGTGCGATCCCGATCGAGTACACCTTCTTCGACCTCGGCGGCACGATCAAGACCAACCGCTCAACCGCCTATCGCGGCGTGTTCGGTCTGCGCGGCACCACCGCCAACTGGGACTGGGAAGTGGCTGCATTCGGTGCGCGCAGCAGTGAGCGGGAGACTGTGTCCGGCGGGTTCGCCAACCGCTGGGCGCTGGCCAACGCACTGTCCACGGGCAGCTACAACCTGCTTGACCCGGCAGCCACGCCGCAGTCGGTGCGTGATTCGATCAACATCGCCACGCTGCGTCCGGCCGAGTCCAAGCTGCAGGGCGTCGATGCGAAGATTTCCGGCAGCCTGGGCCGCACCTGGGCCGGCGAGATCGGCTTCGCCGCGGGTGCCGAGTGGCGCCGCGAGAAGCTCGATTCCAACAACCCGTGGCAGATCGATGCCGGCCTGCAGGTGCGCCCGGCCATCGCAGAAGTACATGGCCAGCGCCAGGTCAGTGCCGCCTACGCCGAAGTGAACGTACCGCTGGCCTCGACGCTGGAGCTGTCCGCCGCTGCACGCGCCGATCACTATGATGATTTCGGCGATGCGTTCTCGCCGAAGATCGGCCTGCGCTGGCAGCCGCTGGACTTCCTGCTGGTACGTGCATCGGCCTCGAAGGGCTTCCGTGCGCCGTCGCTGTCGGAAAACTCCAACAGCACCAGCATCGCCTATGGCAGCGTGGTCGATCCGCGTGATCCGGACGTGCCGGGCTCGCGGCAGAACCCGACCTTCTTCACCGTCGGCAACAACGCATTGAAGCCCGAGCGCACCAGGAGCGTGAACTTCGGCGTGGTGCTGTCGCCGTGGGCCAACACCAATCTGAGCGTGGACTACTACCGCATCCAGCTGGACAATCTGGTCGGCACCAACAACACCCAGACCCTGGTCAACGACAACGTGGCCGGTGCCGTGCAGCGCGACGAGCGCGGCAAGCTGCAGGCGGTCTACAACCGCTACCAGAACCTGAGCGAGCTGAAGACCTCGGGCATCGACGTCGAACTGCGCCAGCGCATCCCGACCGCGGTGCTGGGTGACTTCACCGTGTCCTCGGCCTACACCCACGTGCGCGACTACCGTCGCCCGACCGTGGTCGGTGGCCCGCTGGTCGACTACGCCGGCAGCAACCTGGGCGCGACCCTGCCCAAGGACAAGGCCACCACCACGCTGGATTGGAAGTACGGTGATTTCAACGCAGCCGTGACCTGGTACTACACCAGCAGCTACCGCCAGGAAGCCAGCACCGCCGCCAAGGCCGTGCAGCAGCGCGTTGGCAGCTACAGCCAGTACGACCTGTACCTGGCCTACACCGGCATCGACAAGCTGACGCTGTATGCCAAGGTGCAGAACCTGGCCGACAAGACGCCGCCGTACGACGCCTCGTTCCCGGGCATCCGCGCGCCGTACGACTTCAGCCAGTACGACCTGCGCGGCCGCTACTTCACGCTGGGCTTCGATTACCGCTTCTGATCCATCCGCCGCAGCCGGCCACCTGAAGGGACCGGCCGCGCAACTGTCTGCCGTTGTGTTCCAGGGGAGTCACCGTGTCCTTGCATCGCCGTGCCGTTCTTCCGTTGCTGCTTGCCGCCGCCACTGTACTGTCCTGCCCGCAGCCGGCGCAGGCACAGAGTGCCTATTTCTTCCCGCAGGCCACGGATGCGGCAGCCTTCGATGCAGCGGTGCCGACGCCGGAGCAGTTCCTCGGCTACCCGATCGGTAGCCGCTACACTCGGCACGACCAACTGGTGGCGTACTTCCAGGAGCTGGCGAAGCGTTCCGACAAAATCAGCGTGCGCGAGATCGGTCGCAGCTATGAGGGCCGCCCGCTGCTGATCGCCACCGTCACTGCTGCAGGCAATCATGCGCGGCTGGAGCAGATCCGCCAGCAGCACGCGACCCTGGCCGATCCGGCGCAACCGCGCAGCGCGGCCGGTGACAGCCCGGTGGTGGTGTGGCTGGGCTACAGCGTGCATGGCAACGAGACCTCCAGTGCCGAGGCGGCGATGCTGACCGCTTACTACCTGGTGGCCAACCGCAGTGCCGAAACCCAGCAGTGGCTGCAGCACGCGGTGGTGCTGTTCGACCCGGCACAGAATCCGGACGGCCGCGACCGTGCCGCCAACTGGCACAATGCCTGGGCCTCCGATCCGGCGTCGGCCGACCCCGCCGACAAGGAACATGTCGAGCCGTTCCCGCAGGGTCGCACCAACCACTATTTCACCGATCTCAACCGCGACTGGCTTGCCCTGACCCAGCAGGACTCACGGCCGAAGGTAGAGGTGTTCCACCAGTGGTACCCGAACGTGCAGATCGATTTCCACGAAATGGGCAAGGACAGCACGTACTACTTCGAGCCTTCGCCGAAGAGCATGCACAGCCCGTTGATTCCGGCGCCGTCGTACGAGTTCAACAAGACCCTGGCCAGGTACCACGCGCAGGCGCTGGATGCCTTGGGTTCGCTGTACTACACCGGCGAGAATTTCGACAACTTCTCGCCGGTGTATGGCTCGACCTATCCGGACTTCCACGGCGCGGTCGGCGTCACCGTCGAGCAGGCCAGTTCGCGTGGCCGCGTGCAGGAATCGGTGAACGGCCTGCTGACCTTCCCGTTCACCATCCGCAACCAGGTCGCCACCGGGCTGGGCACGGTGCGTGGTGCGGTAGCTGAGCGCAGCGGCCTGTTCGACCTGCAGAAGCATTTCTTCCAGAGCGCGTTGAAGCAGGCCGCACAGCAGCCGGTGAAGAGCTTCGTGTTCGGCGACGCGCACGATCCGGCACTGACCCGTCGCCTGCTGGAACTGTTGCTGCTGCATCGCATCGAGGTGCGCGCGCTGGAGCATGCAGTCACTGTCGATGGCCAGCGCTTCGATGCCGGCAGCGCCTACGTGGTGCCGGTGCAGCAGGCGCAGTTCCGCCTGGTGCATTCGATCTTTGCCGAGACGCCGCCAATCAAGGGGGATGTGTTCTACGGCAGCACCAGCTATGCGATCGCACCGGCCTACGGCGTGGCGTTCGCCGGCAGCCGTAGCCGTATCGAGGGTGGCGCACGCGTGACCGCGCTGCCGGCGGAGCAGGGTGCGGTGCTGGGTGGCCAGGCCGGATTCGCGTACGCGATCGACTGGCGCGACTACAACGCCGGGCGCGCGCTGGCTGTGCTGCAGGGCAAGGGCGTGAGCGCACGTGCCGCGTTCCAGCCGTTCACCACCGCGACCGTGCAGGGCGAGGTCAGCTTCGCTGCCGGCAGCCTGGTGATTCCGGTTGCCGGGCAAGCGCTGCAGGGTGCGGCGCTGCTTGAGGCAGTGACATCGGCCGCGCGCGAGGCAGGTGTGCAGGTGCACGCGCTGTCCAGTGGCCGCAGCCGCGAAGGCATCGATCTGGGCAGTGACGGCGTCAAGGCGCTGCGCAAACCCGCGGTTGCGCTGGTGATGGGGGAGGGCGTGGCCGCCACCGAGATCGGCTCGGCCTGGTTCCTGCTCGACCAGCAGTTGCACTTGCCCGCCAGCAAGCTGGACCCGCAGCAGCTGGGCAAAGTGCCGCTGGACCGCTACACCACGATCGTGCTGTCCGGGGGGACCTACACCGGCGTCGATACCACGGCGGTGGCTGCACTGAAGCGCTGGGTGCAGGCCGGTGGTTCACTGGTGACCTACGGCAGTGCTTCGAAGTGGGCGATCGAACAGAAGCTCGCCGACGGCGAGAAGCTCGGCAAGGACGAAGAGACTGCCGACGAGAGCCGCCGCGCATTCGGCGACCAGCGCGACATCGCCGCGATCGAGCGGGTCAGCGGCAACATCCTCAGCGCCGATGTGGACATCAGTCATCCGCTGGCGTTCGGCGTGCCGCGCCGGCAACTGGCGGTCAACAAGGAAAACACAGTTGCCCTGCAGCCGAGTGCGAACCCATTCTCGACGGTGGTACGCATCGACACGCCGCCGCGGGTGAATGGCTATCTTTCCGAGCGCAACCGTGCGCGGGTGGCGGGCAGCGCGTGGCTGCTGGTGTCGGCGCAGGGGCAGGGCAACGTGGTGCTGTTCGCCGACGATCCGGCGCACCGGAAGTACTGGCACGGGACGGACCGGTTGCTGATCAACGCGATCTTCTTCGGGAATCTGGTGAATCCGAGCAAGGCGCGGGGTTGAGGCGTTTGGCGCCTTGACTGATGCGTGTGGGGGCGGCCGGGCGGGCTGCGCAGGACACGCCGTAAACCCGTCCTTGGGGGCTCGATGGCGCCATCCATGGCGCCAACGGTCCTGCGCAGCCCGCCCGGCCGCCCCTCGACGGTTTCCTGCGGGCGCGGACGCATCGAACCCCAAGGCGGGAGCAAGGGCAAAAGCAAAAGCAAAGCCAGGAATTGCGACTTCGGCTTTTGCCTTTGAATTTGAACTTGAATTTGAATTTGAATTTGAATTTGATCTTTCTTCTCCCGGCTACCCGGCGGGAGAAGAAGGCGCAGGCAATGCTTGATGCGGATGGGCATGGGGGCAGCGCAGAACCGTTGGCGCCATGGATGGCGCCATCGAGCTTACATGGACGTATTTACAGCGTGTTCTGCGCTGCCCCCATGCCCATCCGCCCTCGGTACCGCCACCGCGTGCTTCATCACCCGGTAGCCAGCAACAAAAAAGGACGGCGCGTCAGCGCCGTCCCTCGATAGCCTCCCGCGCAACGGGAAGCACAACAGCTGTCAGCTGTGATCAGCCGGCGCGACCGCCGCCATTGCCTCCCTGGCCGCGGCCACGACCGCCACCATTACCGCCACCGCCACGACGCTGGCCCTGACCGGCGCCTGCACCCGCACGCTGCTGGCCGTTGCCACCGCCCTCGCGACGGCCACCGCCGGCCTTCTTCGGGCCGGCATGCGCATGGCGCGGCGCATCACCGTGCGGACGGCGTGCGTGGCTCTTGCGCGGTGCGCGCTCGCCGGTATCGTGCTCGGCCTTGCCCGGCGCACTGTTGCCCCAGCGGATCGGCGTCTGCAGCTCGAAGCCCGGCACGTCGCGGATGTCCATGTCGCGGCCCAGCAGGCGCACGATCGCGCGCAGCAGCTTCACTTCATCCTGCGCCACCAGGGAGATCGCCTGGCCGGTGGCGCCGTTGCGGCCGGTACGGCCGATGCGGTGCACGTAGTCCTCGGCCACCATCGGCAGGTCGAAGTTGATCACCTTCGGCAGCTCGTTGATGTCGATGCCGCGCGCAGCGATGTCGGTGGCCACCAGCACGGTCACGCGGCCGGCCTTGAAGTCGCCCAGCGCACGCAGGCGCTGGCCCTGGCTCTTGTTGCCATGGATCGCCGCGGTCTTGATGCCCGACTTTTCCAGGAACGTGGCCAGCTTGTCGCTGCCGTGCTTGGTACGGGCGAACACCAGGGTCTGCTCGCGGCTGTCCTGCGCCAGCAGGTGCAGCAGCAGGTCGCGCTTGCGGCCGGCATCGACCGGATGCACGCGATGGGTGATGGTTTCGGCCACGGTGTTCTTCGGCGTCACCTGGATCTGTTCCGGGTTGCGCATGAACTCCAGCGCCAGCTGGCGGATGTTGTCCTCGAAGGTGGCCGAGAACAGCAGGGTCTGGCGGTTCTGCTTCGGCAGCTTGGCCAGGATGCGCTTGATCGACGGCAGGAAGCCCATGTCGAGCATGCGGTCGGCTTCATCCAGCACCAGCAGTTCAATGCCGGACAGGTCGACACTGCGACGCTCCAGGTGGTCGATCAGGCGGCCCGGGCAGGCCACCAGCAGGTCCACGCCACGGCGCAGGATGTCCAGCTGGTTGCCCATGCCGACGCCGCCGTAGATGCAGGCGCTGGGAATGCGCAGGTACTTGCTGTAGCCGCGCAGGCTGTCATGCACCTGGGTGGCCAGTTCGCGGGTCGGGGCCAGGATCAGCGCACGCGGCTTGCGCGGGCCGGCACGCACTTCCTGCGAGGCGGTGCCCAGGTGCTGCAGCAGCGGCAGGCCGAACGCGGCGGTCTTGCCGGTACCGGTCTGTGCGCCGGCCAGCAGGTCGCGACCGGCCAGCGCCAGCGGGATCGCCTGCTGCTGGATCGGGGTCGGGTTTTCGTAGCCCTGCTCGGCAAGCGCACGCAGCAGGAAGGGCGCCAGGCCCAGCGATTCAAAAGACATTGAGATTGCTCCAGGTACAAGAAACGCCTGTCCGAGCGGACAGACGGGGGCAGATCAAAGTGATCGGCTGACTCGGAGCGTTCCCGTGAACCGCGCTGCGAGAAGTTGGGTGCAGCCGGCACGAAGCGCAGGCTGGAATGCGTGACGAACGGCGTCGGAGTGGGGGCGGGCGAAGAGGGCGGACCCTGGTCGCCGGCGATCCCGAAGGGAAACGGACGGCCGCTGCAGACCTGCCTAGTCTAACCGATGGCTGAGACCTCGCGCAAAAAGCCCCGTTCAGGTAAGGGGTTCTCTCTGCAGGGCTGCGCCCTGCACCCGCAGAGGCGGGAGCAACGTCAAAGGTCGGGTTCCTGTGGGCAGGCGGGGTCGGTCCGGTGGCAGGGGACGCTGCAAGTACCCCTCAGGGGCCCGGCCCACCCGCACTGCCCCACCATCCCTCGGAATGGACGCTGTTGCTGTTGAGGTTGCCGGCCAGCGGCCGGCACTACCGCAGGCGCAGGCCTGCAAGCCCTGCCGACCCCCACTACGGTAGGGTGGGCCGATGCCGCGCTGCAGCTTGGCGTCGCCGCAGATTTGATTACACTTGAAACTTGTTTGCCCACGACTCCGGACACCCACCCATGAAGCTTGGTTCTTTGAAGGAAGGCGGCCGCGACGGCACCCTGATCGTCGTCTCGCGTGACCTGCGCCACGGCGTGCGCGCCACCGGCATTGCCGCCACCCTGCAGCAGGCCCTGGAGGACTGGAGCCACATCGCACCGCGCCTGAACGCCCTGTACGAATCGCTCAACGCTGGCGACGCCGATGGCGTATTCGACCTCGATCCGCAGGCGCTGGCCGCACCGATGCCGCGTGCCTATGAATTCGTCGACGGCAGCGCCTACCTGCCGCACGTCGAGCGCGTGCGCCGCGCCCGTGGCGCCGAGGTGCCGGAGAGCTTCTACACCGACCCGCTGATGTACCAGGCCACCAGTGCGGGGTTCTACGGCCCGCGCGATGCGGTCAAGGTGGTCAGCGAGGACTACGGCATCGACCTGGAAGCGGAGATCGTGGTGATCACCGACGACGTGCCGATGGCGGCCACCCCGGAACAGGCCGCCGGCCACATCCAGCTGGTCGGCCTGGTCAACGATGTCTCGCTGCGCAACCTGATCCCGGGCGAGCTGGCCAAGGGCTTCGGCTTCCTGCAGTCCAAGCCGCGTTCGGCGCTGTCGCCGGTGTTCGTCACCCCCGATGAGCTGGGTGCTGCGTGGCAGGACAGCAAGGTGCACCTGCCGCTGCTGACGCACATCAACGGCCAGTGGTTCGGTGCGCCGGAGGCGGGCGTGGACATGCAGTTCAATTTCGCCCAGCTGGTTTCGCATGCGGCCAAGACCCGTCCACTGGGCGCCGGCACCATCGTTGGCTCGGGCACCATCGCCAATGAAGACACCAGCAAGGGTGCCTCGTGCTTCGCCGAGCAGCGCGTGGTCGAGACCCTGCGTGACGGCAAGCCGAGCACGCCGTTCATGTCCTTCGGCGACGTGGTCCGCATCGAGATGCTCGACGCTGCCGGCAACAGCATCTTCGGTGCGATCGAGCAGCGCATCGAACAGGCGGCCAAGCCCTGAGCATGGAGGCGGCGATGGAGATCCCGGTCGACGACGGCATCGTGCTGTACACCTACTGGCGATCCAGCGCCGCCTACCGCGTGCGCACCGGCCTGGAGCTGAAGGGCCTGGCCTGGGAGGCGCGGCCGGTGCATCTGGTGCGCGACGGTGGCGAGCAGCACCATGAGGCTTATCGCGCGCTCAATCCGCAGCAGCTGGTGCCGACCCTGCTGCATGATGGGCACACGCTGACCCAGTCGCTGGCGATCATCGAGTACCTGGAAGAGCGCTTCCCACAGGTGCCGCTGCTGCCGGCCGATGCTGCGGGCCGCGCACGGGTGCGGGCGCTGGCGCAGCTTGTGGCCTGCGATATCCATCCGATCAACAACCTGCGGGTGATGCAGTACCTGGAACGCGACCTGCAACTGCCTGCCGACGCCCGCACGCAGTGGACCCTGCACTGGATCGCCGAAGGCTTTGACGCGATGGAAGCGCTGTTGGCCAACAGCCGCGACACCGGCACCTTCTGCCACGGCGACCGTCCTGGCCTGGCCGACATCTGCCTGCTGCCGCAGCTGTACAACGCACACCGCTTCGGCCTGGACCTGACGCCGTACCCGACCCTGCGCCGCATCGAAGCGGCGTGCCAAGCGCTGGAGGCATTCGACCGCGCGCGCCCGGAACACCAGCCCGACGCCGCCTGAAAAAAAGGGGACGGAGGGGATTAAGTCGTATATGCACTTACGACTTAATCCCCTCCGTCCCCTTTCTGTTGCAATCGGGCCAGGTCATCGCGGAACAACCGGTAGGCCTCCTCGCGGCGGGCATCGCCGGTCTGTCGCAGCACCCATGCCGGGTGCACCGTGGCGTAGCCGCGCGTGCCGTCCTCGAGGGTGTGCCAGCGCCCGCGGTCACGCGAGAGGTCGAAATCATGGCCGAACACCGAGGCTGCCGCTGTCGCGCCGAGGCACACGATCACCTGGGGCCGCACGCGCGCGATCTCACCCATCAGCCAGGGCCGGCAGGCCTGGATGTGACGGCTCTCCGGCCGCTTGTGCAGCCGCACCTTGCCGCGCCGTTCATGGTGGAAGTGCTTCACCGCGTTGGTGAGGTACAGCGTGGCGCGATCGATCCCCAGTTCCGACAAGGCGCGGTCCAGCACCTGGCCGGCAGGTCCTGCAAATGGCTGCCCACGCAGATCTTCGGTGTCACCGGGTTGCTCTCCGACCAGCATCACCCCGGCCCCTGCCGGCCCCTGCCCGAATACGGTCTGCGTGGCCTGCTCCCACAACGGACACTGGCGGCAGGCGCTGGCCTGCCCGCGCAGATTGTCCAGGCTGCTGGCTTCGGCTGCCGATGCCGGAGGGTTCGCTCGCAGCGGAATCCTGCGTTGCGGTGCCTGCGCGGGACGGTCATGCATTTCCTGCACGCGGTCGGCGGCGTCGCGTACCAGGCGAGGCAGCAATCGGGCTTCAGGCAGGTGGCGCCAGTACTTGGCCGGCATCTCCTGCATCATCATCCGCGTGTTGAGCCGGGCCGGATTGAAAATGCTGGCGTAGTAGGTCTGCCACAGCGACTCGCGTGCATCCTCGGCCGGGGCATCCTCGCGCCGTGCACCGGGGCCGAAGGCAAGCGCCTGCCCATCCCAGGCGACGCTGCGCGAAGGCGTGAGGATGGCCCAGCGCATGCCGGTGAAACGGCGCGCGAAGAACGGCGCGACCCGGTCGACGATGTGGTGCTGTGGCTCGAACCAGGCGATGAACGCATCAGGCTGGCCAGGCACTTCGCGGAAGCGCACGAACGCCTTCATCTTGTGCGTGTCGCGGCGGACCGCCTGTGCCATGGTCATCGCCCGCAGTACGTCGGCATCGGCAGGGTTTGACAGCACCGAGCGTTCGCCATGGGCGATGCGCCACAGCAACCGGTACAGGAGGGCCATGCGTTGTCCGTCGCGATGGCACAGGCAGGTGGCCGCCAGTTCCAGGAAGTCGCGCGGTACCGTCAGTGCGCCAGCATCGGCCTGTGCGGGCGCCGAGGTGACCGCTGGCGCGTCCAGCAGCGATGCGTCGCTGCCCTCGAGCCAGTCCAGCTGCTCCGGCGCGACGCCGCGCAGCAGGGCTTCGCGCGCACCGCTGCGCCAAGCCTCCAGCGACCATGGCGGATCCACCCGCAGCGACCAGCGCTGCGCGTCAGGCCGCGGACGGGGCATCGAACAGCGAACCCTGTCGCGGCGGCGGGGCCAGCTGCGCGCGCAGCGCCGCCGGGTCGTCCAGTGCTTTGCGCGGGTGGTGGTCGGCCAGCAGCACGAACGGCAGCAGCTTGCTCATCGGTGCCTTCAGGCGTGCGAGGTCGGCCACGCGCAGCCGCCCGTGACGGCGCGCCATCAGCACGCGCTTGACGTTGCGCACGCCAAGGCCGGGCACGCGCAGCAGCATCTCCTTCGGTGCCCGGTTCAGATCGACCGGAAAGCGCTCGGGGTGGCGGATCGCCCAGGCCATCTTCGGGTCGATATCCAGGTCGAGCATGCCGTCCTGGGTGGTATCGGTAATTTCATCCACGCCGTACCCGTAGAAGCGCAGCAGCCAGTCAGCCTGGTAAAGGCGATGTTCGCGCTGCAGCGGTGGCGGCTGCAGTGGCAACTGCCGGCTGGCGTCCGGAATCGGGCTGAACGCGGAGTAGTAGACCCGGCGCATGCGGTAGTTGCCGTACAGGCTGTCGGCGCTGGCCAGGATCTGCCGGTCGTTTGCCCCGTCCGCGCCGACGATCATCTGGGTGCTCTGCCCGGCCGGTGCGAAACGGGGAGGGCGCGGGCGAGTGCTGCGGCTGGCCGTCGGTGCCACCGCTGCGGGGGCCCTGCGAGCTTCCTTGGCTTCCTCGATGCGCCAGCGCAGTTCGCCCATCGCGCCACGGATGGAATGAACCGTCTTCTCCGGCGCCAAGGCGCTCAGGCCGGCTTCGGTCGGCAGTTCCACGTTGATGGACAGGCGGTCGGCATAGCGCCCGGCACTGGCCAGCAGTTCCGGCGAGGCCTCGGGAATGGTCTTGAGGTGGATGTAGCCGGCGTAGCGGTGTTCTTCGCGCAGCTGCCGGGCCACTTCCACCATCTGTTCCATGGTGTAGTCCGCATTGCGGATGATGCCGCTGGACAGGAACAGGCCCTCGATGTAGTTGCGCTTGTAGAAGTCCAGGGTGAGCGTGACCACCTCATCCACGCTGAAACGTGCACGGGGCACGTTGCTGGAAACCCGGTTCACGCAATAGGCGCAGTCGTAGACGCAGAAGTTGGTCAGCAGGATCTTCAGCAACGAAACACAGCGGCCATCGGGCGTGTAGCTGTGGCAGATGCCCATGCCCTCGGTGCTGCCGATACCGCCACTGGCGCGCGAATCGCGCTTGCCCGAACCGCTGGAGGCGCAGGAGGCATCGTACTTGGCGGCATCAGCCAGAATGGCCAGCTTGCGGATGGTTTCCATTGAGGAAACCTACGGATGAGCGGTCTCATTGGATGAGACCGCCCCTGAACTCTTCAGAAAAAGGGGACGGAGCGATTCAAGTCGCCAGTGCACAAACGACTTGATCCCCTCCGTCCCCTTTTTCGTGGGATCAGAAGCCGTGGGTGATGCTGGGCGCGCCCGCCGAGAAATCGGCGTACGGGTCGTGCTCGCCGCTGCTGCCTTCGGACAGGCGGAACTTCAGGGCCAGGCCATCGCGCGAGTCGGCCGCGCGCAGCGCTTCCTCCTGCTCGATGGTGCCGGCCTTGGCCAGCCGGAACAGGCACTGGTCGAAGCTCTCCATGCCTTCTTCCAGCGAGGCTTCCATCGCGGCCTTGATTTCGTGCACCTGGCCGCGGCGCAGCAGGTCGCGGATCATCGGCGTGTTGATCAGCACCTCGGTGGCTGGCAGGCGACGGCCCTCCTTGTTCTTCACCAGGCGCTGGCTGATCACCGCACGCAGGTTCAGTGCCAGGTTCATCAGCACGTTCTTGTGCGCGCTTTCCGGGAAGAAGTTGAGGATGCGCTCGATGGTCTGGTCGGCGTTGTTGGAGTGCAGGGTGGCCAGGCACAGGTGGCCGGTCTCGGCGAAGGCGATTGCCGCCTCCATCGTTTCCGCATCCAGGATCTCGCCGATCAGGATCACGTCCGGTGCTTCACGCATCGCGTTCTTCAGCGCGTTGTGGAAGGCATGGGTGTCCAGGCCGACCTCGCGCTGGTTGACGATCGACATCTTGTGCTTGTGCAGGTACTCGATCGGATCCTCGATGGTGAGGATGTGACCGGTGGTGGTGCTGTTGCGGTGGTCGATCATCGACGCCAGCGAAGTCGACTTGCCGGAGCCGGTGGACCCCACCACCAGCACCAGCCCGCGCGGGGTCATGATGACGTCCTTCAGCACCTGCGGCAGATTCAGCTCCTCGATGCTCGGGATGCGGCTGCGGATGGCGCGGATGACCATGCCGACCTCGCCCCGCTGCTTGAACACGTTGACGCGGAAGCGCCCGGCATCGGGCAGGGCGATGGCCATGTTGAGCTCCAGCTCGCGCTCGAACTGCGGCACCTGGCCCTCGTCCATCAGCGAGTAGGCAATCTTCTTGACCATGCCCGGCGGCAGGCCCGTGTTGCCCAGCGGATAGAGCTTCCCTTCGATCTTGATGTAGACCGGTGCCCCGGTGGTCAGAAACATGTCCGAAGCGTTCTTTTCGGTCATCAGCTTCAGGAAGTAGCCGATATCCATTGCGAATTTTCCCCAACGAAACGGCCGACGCCCGTTGCCAGCACGGTGTCGGCTTGACGACAATGGCCGTGAACCGACAACCGGTACGGCCTCCCCAATGAAACGACTTAGCTTCGCACGAATGCGCCATGGCCTGTATGTGATGGCGTTTGCATTCGCACTGTCTGCCCCCGCCTGGGCGCAGGACGCTGCCCTGGAACTGGCGCAGGCCCGGCAGGCGGTCGACAAGGCCACCCAGGCCGATGCCGACCAGTACGCCCCGGACCTGATCGGGCTGGCCCGGCAGGGGCTGGAGCAGGCCCAGCGCGCCGCCGGCGACCGCCGTGAGCGCAAGAACGCCCCGGCGATGGCCCTGCGCGCTGCCGCCGATGCCGACCTGGCCCGCGCCCGCAGTGAGGAAGCCACCGTCACCGCGCAGCTGCAGTTGCGCCGCAACGAGGTCAACCAGCTGCAGCGCCAGCTGTCGACCGGGGAGGACCGCCGGTGAAGCCGATGACCGCCGCAACCTTGGCCGCGCTGCTGGCGCTGCCGACCCTGGCCGTGGCCGCCGACAACCCGATGGTGGCGCAGCTGAGCCAGCGCCTGATGGCCATCCAGGCCAACCCCGATACCGCTGAGCTGGGCGCCTTCGAGCGCATGCAGGCGCAGCAGGCCATCGCGACCCTGGACAAGGCCAAGCGCCGTGACCAGGAGCTGGCCACCTACCTGGCCGAGCGCCGGGTGGAGATTGCCGAGACCGCAGTGCGCACTGCGCTGGCCGCGCGCGAGGTCGACCGCCTGGAGCGTACCCGCAGCGACCTGCTGATCGAGGCCAGCCGCCGCGATGCCGCCCGTGCCCGCCAGGAAGCCGAGCAGCTGCGCATGCAGGCGCAGATGCAGGCCGAGGAGGCCGAACGCCTGCGCCAGGCGGCCGAGGCCGAGACCCTGGCCCGCCAGGACGCCGAGAATGCCCTGACCAGCGTGGCCGGCAAGCAGCAGCAGCGGCTGAGCGCTGCCCAGCAGAACGCTGCCAGGCTGGCCCGCGAGGAAGCCGAGCTGGTGTCCGGGCAGAAGCTGCCCGGTTCGAAGTTCGACGCTCGCGGTGAGGTCTTCACCTTCGGGGGTGACGCGTTCGCCGCAGGCGCCTCCAGCCTGTCCGGCGGCGCGCGCAACCAGGCCAAGGCCCTGGCCGAGTACCTGAACATCGGCAAGAAGGGGCGCCTGCGCATCGAGGCCTACGACAGTGCCAACGGCGTGGGCCAGAAGCGTGCCGAAGCGCTGCGCGACGCCCTGGTCGCAGGTGGTGTCGCCAGCAACCGGATCCAGGTCAGCGGCAAGAAGGCTGCGTCCACCCGGGCGCGCTCTGCCGAGGTCATCATCGCCCCGTAATTGCTTGATATTGTTTGTTTTTCGTTGTGATGAGCATTCAGCCTGAACCCCGCCCCGGCGGGGTTCGGTCTTTTTGTCGCAGGGGTCTTGTACCCCGCCCTGAGCAGGCGTAGGGTCAATCGTCCGGGACGCAATGCCGCGGACCGGACGATGGGAGGGCCGGGCCGATGCAAGCAGGGCGCGAACCGCAGCAGATCGACGTGCGCAGGCCAGTGCCGCAGGTCGTTGCAGGCGTCCAGGTGGCCATCGACCGGCACTCCTCCATGAACAACGCCCCGTGCCTTGCGGCCGGGGCGTTCGTGTATCTGTCGAAGGAGGTCCATCATGTTTGAAGATCAGCCCCAGAGCGAGATCGACGCCCGTCGCGCGCGTGATCCGGAGTTCAGGGCACTCCATGACCAGCACCGCAAGTTGAACAAGAAGTGCATGGACGCGGAGTTGGGTGTACTCCCGATCGATGATGTCACCCTGGGTCGCATGAAGCGTGAGAAGCTGCTGGCCAAGCAACGTCTTCTGCGAATGTACGAAACACCGCTCCCAACGACGTCCCCCACGCTTTGACGCACTCCGTCGCGCCCGGAACGGCGTGACCCGGCCATCGATGGCCCCGCCGGGCGCTTCTGCCCCGGCATCGCGGCACCGCCGATGAGGCGGCCGCGCCAAGGCACCACAAGCGGTGGTGCCTTGGCCTGCAGGCACCACTCACCGATGCGGGCGGTACCGGTCTCCTCGTCGATCCGGGCCCGCCCGCATCCCTTTACGGGGCCGGCGGGCGGCATCTCCGCGCCGACCTGACATTCAGCGCCATCCGTCGGATAATCATCGGTCCGGCCCTGCGTGGCGCGAATCGAAAGTCCTCCGAATGCCCATCCATTCCTCCGTCCTCGAACTCATCGGCCAGACCCCGATCGTCAAGGCCCAGCGCCTGGACACTGGTGTCTGCGAGCTTTACCTGAAGCTCGAGAGCGCCAACCCGGGCGGTTCGATCAAGGATCGCATCGGCCTGTCGATGATCGAGGCGGCGGAGCAGCGGGGTGACCTGAAGCCGGGCGCGACCCTGGTTGAAGGTACCGCCGGCAACACCGGCCTGGGCCTGGCGCTGGTGGCACAGCAGAAGGGCTACAAGCTGATCCTCGTCGTTCCCGACAAGATGAGCCGCGAGAAAATCTTCAACCTGAAGGCGATGGGCGCTGAAGTGCGCCTGACCCGTTCAGACGTCGCCAAGGGCCATCCGGAGTACTACCAGGACCTGGCCAAGACCATCGCCGAGCAGACCCCGGGCGCCTACTTCATCAACCAGTTCGGCAACCCGGACAACCCGGCCGCGCATGAGTTCGGCACCGGCCCGGAGATCCTCGAGCAGATGGGCGGTGACCTCGACGCCATCGTGTTCGGCTGCGGCAGCTCCGGCACCATGACCGGCCTGTCGCGCGCGTTCGCCAAGCTGTCGCCGAAGACCGAGCTGGTGCTGGCCGATCCGGTCGGCTCGATCCTGGCCGAATACATCAACGACGGCGTGCTCAACGACAAGTCGGGCAGCTGGCTGGTGGAAGGCATCGGCGAGGACTTCCTGCCCTCGATCTCCGACTTCAGCCGCGTCAAGAAGGCTTATGCGATCAGCGATGCCGAGAGCTTCCACACCGCGCGCGAGCTGCTGGGCAAGGAAGGCATCCTCGGCGGTTCGTCCACCGGCACCCTGCTGGCCGCGGCACTGAAGTACTGCAAGGAGCAGACCACGCCGAAGAAGGTGCTGGTGCTGGTTTGCGATACCGGCAACAAGTACCTGTCGAAGATGTACAACGACTACTGGATGCTGGACAACGGCTTCCTGGAGCGCCCGCAGCACGGTGACCTGCGCGACCTGATCCTGCGTCCGTACGGCCAGCGCGACACGGTGGTGATCGGCCCGAACGACCTGTTGACCACCGCCTACCAGCGCATGAAGCTGTATGACGTGTCGCAGCTGCCGGTGATGAACGGTGAGCAGCTGGTCGGCATCGTCGATGAAAGCGACGTGCTGCTGCATGTCTATGGTGACGAAGCGCGCTTCCGCGACACCGTGGCCACCGCGATGGTCAGCAAGCTGGACCGGCTGGACGTGAAGTCGCCGATCGAGGCCCTGCTGCCGGTGTTCGACCGCGGGCAGGTGGCGATCGTGATGGACGGTGACGCCTTCCTCGGCCTGATCACCCGCATCGACCTGCTGAACTATCTGCGTCGGCGCGTTCAGTAAGGCGTTTATCGCCGCAGATCGCTGCTGAATCCCGGTTTATCCGCGTCAAAGCTCGTTAAGGCCGCGCTGATAGACTCCCGCTCCTTCGACGGCGCCGCACGTCGGCGCCATTCAGGAAACGACATGTCCAACTCCTCTTCGCCCGACCGCGCACTGGCCCTGGCCACGCTGGCCATCCACGGCGGCCAGTCGCCCGACCCCAGCACCGGCGCGGTGATGCCGCCGATCTACGCCACCTCGACCTATGCGCAGTCCAGCCCGGGCGAGCATCAGGGCTTCGAGTACTCGCGTACCCACAACCCGACGCGCTTTGCCTATGAGCGCTGCGTGGCCTCGCTGGAAGGCGGTACCCGCGGCTTCGCCTTCGCCTCGGGCATGGCGGCCAGCTCGACCGTGATCGAGCTGCTGGACGCCGGCAGCCATGTGGTGGCGATGGATGACATCTACGGCGGCAGCTTCCGCCTGTTCGAGCGCGTGCGCCGCCGTACCGCCGGGCTGGACTTCAGCTTCGTCGACCTGACCGATCTGGCGGCCTTTGAAGCCTCGATCACGCCGAAGACGAAGATGGTCTGGATTGAAACCCCGACCAACCCGATGCTGAAGATCGTGGACATCGCCGCGGTGGCTGCCATCGCCAAGCGCCATGGCCTGATTGTGGTGGTGGACAACACCTTCGCCTCGCCGATGCTGCAGCGGCCGCTGCTGCTGGGCGCCGACCTGGTGCTGCATTCGGCCACCAAGTACCTCAATGGCCATTCGGACATGGTCGGCGGCATGGTGGTGGTCGGTGACGACGCGCCGCTGGCCGAGCAGATGGCGTTCCTGCAGAACTCCATCGGCGGTGTGCAGGGCCCGTTCGACAGCTTCCTGGCCCTGCGCGGCCTGAAGACCCTGCCGCTGCGCATGAAGGCGCATTGCGCCAATGCGATGGCGCTGGCCAAGTGGCTGGAAACGCATCCGGAGGTGGAAAAGGTGATCTACCCGGGCCTGCCCTCGCATCCACAGCATGATCTTGCCCGCAAGCAGATGACCGGCTTCGGTGGCATTGTCTCGATCGTGCTGAAGGGCGGCTTCGAGGCGGCCAAGCGCTTCTGCGAAAATACCGAGCTGTTCACCCTGGCCGAATCGCTGGGTGGCGTGGAAAGCCTGGTGAACCACCCGGCGGTGATGACCCATGCCTCGATTCCGGTGGTACGCCGCGAGCAGCTGGGGATCAGCGATGCGCTGGTGCGGCTGAGCGTGGGCGTGGAAGAGCTGGGGGATCTGCAGGTGGATCTGGAAAGGGCGCTCGCGTGAGCAGTCGCTTGGACAAGAAAGCTTCCGGGCTGACGCCCTATGCAACGGCCCGGCGGCGGCCATTGGCGGGCTTCCTGCGTTCGCCCTTGGAGCACCGTCAACTCATCTTCCGTCTGATCCAGCGTGAGATCGTGGGTCGCTATCGCGGTTCCTTTGCCGGCCTGGCCTGGTCGTTCATCACGCCATTGATCATGCTGGTCCTTTACACGTTCGTGTTCTCCATCGTGTTCAAGGCAAAGTGGAAGGACTTCGATACCAGCGGTGGCTTTGCCTTGATCCTCTTTTCCGGACTGATCGTGCACGGCGTGGTTGCCGAATGCATCAATCGTTCCCCGGCATTGATCACGAGCAATGCCAACTACGTAAAGAAGGTAGTGTTTCCGCTGGAAGTTTACGCGTGGGTGACGCTCGGCTCCGCGATGTTCCATGCTTTCGTTAGCTGGATCGTGCTGACTATCGCCCAGCTGTGCATGGGCGTTGCGCTGCCCTGGACCGTGATCCTGTTCCCCGTGGTCATGCTGCCGTTGTTGCTCGGTTGTCTTGGTGTTTCCTGGTTCCTGGCCGCGATCGGTGTGTACTTCCGGGACGTGGCACAGATCACCGGGACGCTCGCGACGCTGCTGCTGTTCCTTTCTCCAGTGTTCTACGCGCTTGATTCGATTCCTGAACGTTATCGCCCCCTGATCCAAGCCAATCCCCTCACGGGTGTCTTGGAGGCGGCACGCAAGGTGTTGATGTTCGGTGACATCCCGTCTCCTGCGTACTTCGGGATCGGCCTGCTCGTCGGCGTGCTCACGGCCATGGCCGGTTACGCTTTCTTCCAGAAATCTAGAGATGGATTTGCCGATGTCATCTGATCCGGTCGTTCTCAAGATCGACGGCGTTTCCAAGCACTATCAGGTCTACGGCTCACCCCAGGACCGGCTTAAGGACGCCCTTTTTTCGCGCGCTGCGCGTGTCGTGGGAAGCCGAGGCAAATCCTATGGCCGCCAGTTCAGCGCGCTGAAGGATGTTTCGTTCGAGATTCGCAAGGGTGAAACGGTCGGTATCATCGGACGCAATGGGTCGGGAAAGTCCACGCTGCTGCAGCTGTTGAGCGGTACGCTGGCGCCATCGGAAGGCCAGATCCTGGTCGACGGAAGGGTTGCGGCACTGCTGGAGCTCGGGGCGGGATTCAATCCTGATTTTACCGGCCGCGAGAACGTGTTCTTCAACGGCGCCCTGCTGGGACTTTCGGACGAGCAGCTGCGCAGCAAGTACGACTCCATTGTCGAATTCGCCGATATCGGCGAGTTCATCGACCAGCCTGTGAAGACATACTCCAGCGGCATGTTCGTGCGGCTGGCCTTCGCCGTGATCGCGCACGTCGAAGCCGACATTCTGGTCATCGACGAGGCACTGAGCGTCGGCGACGCGTTTTTCGTGCAGAAGTGCATGCGATTCCTCCGTTCCTTCATGCAGAACGGCACGGTGGTCTTCGTATCCCATGACACCGCCGCCGTCATCAACCTCTGCGACCGAGTGGTCTGGTTGTCGCACGGGCAGATCGTTGCAGATGGCGCCCCCAAGGAAGTCACCGCCAAGTATTTGGAAGATCTCTACGCGGTGGAGATGGCTGCTGCTGGCCCTGCTCCGGTGGCCGTTGACGCTCCCGGAAGTGAAGTCCAACCGGCGGCTGCTGGTGCGACCGCCATCGAACCGGACCACGCAGGCATGGCGCCCCGTGATTTCCGCCAGGATCTGATTAACGCCAGTGAGCATCGGCAAGAAATTCGGGTCTTCGAGTTCAATGCAGACAAGGGGTTCGGACAAGGCGGGGCGCAGGTCGAGTTCGCTGCCTTTGTTGACGTGGATGGCAATCCGCTGTCCTGGGTGGTGGGCGGAGAGCCGGTCAGGCTGCAGATCCGCTGTCGTGTGAACCAGGTGCTGAGCTCGCCCATCATCGGTTTCGAGGTGTACGACCGGCTGGGGCAGACCCTATTCGCGGACAACACGTATGTCGCCTCCATTGATCCCCCTCCCGGCGCTCAAGCGGGGCAGATACTGGTGGCTTCCTTTGATTTCCGGATGCCTGTTCTGCGCGAAGGCGACTACACCATGAGCGCGGCAATCGCCGACGGCAACCAGAATCACCATGTCCAACACCACTGGCTGCATGATGCGCTAGCCTTCCATGTGCATGCACGTGGCATCTGCCTTGGATTGTTCGGCGCACCAATGCAACGCGTGCGCCTTGTAGTCGAGCAGCAAGATTTGGTATCCGGGTGACCGGCTTCATCAGTATTCATGTATCGAGGTGACCCATGGCAAACCAGCTTGACGAGCAAGTAGAAGATCTCGCATTCACCGGTGAAAGATTCATGCCCGAAGTGGCCGGTCAGATTGCCTTTGAGCATTTGCATCGTTACCACTTTGCCGCCAGGTTCTGTGCGGACAAGCAGGTGGTGGATGTGGCCTGTGGTGAGGGGTATGGCAGCCAGATTCTGTCCGGCGTTGCGGCATCCGTGACCGGCATAGATATTTCGGCCGACGCCGTGGCCCATGCTGCCCGCCGCTATGGATCTGATAGTTTGCGGTTCGTTGAGGCGTCGGCTGCACTGCTGCCGTTGGAGGACGACTCCGTTGATGTGGTGGTGAGCTTCGAGACCATCGAGCATCATGATCAGCATGAGGAAATGCTCTCGGAGATTCGTCGCGTCCTGCGCCCAGGCGGTCTGCTCGTGTTGTCCAGTCCGAACAAGCAGTACTACTCCATCGAGCCGGGATACTCCAATCCATATCACGTGAAGGAGCTCTTCCGTGAGGAATTGCTTGCGTTGGCTGGTCGCTACTTCGGCGAGGTACAGGTGTACTCGCAGCGGGTGGTGCATGGCTCTCTGCTCGTAGCCGAAGGCAAGAGCGCATTCAGCTCGATTCTTGGCACGGGTCCGGACACCAGCGAAAGCGAAGCCGGCCTGAATCGACCCCTGTACGATCTAATCCTGGCCAGTGATGCTGGGCTTCCAGAAGCCCAGTCGAGCTTCTATGAAATGAAGGTTCACGGACTGGATGCAGCCACCTTCTACGGCGTGCACCTGCCCGAGCGGGTCAGTGACGGCGATCGGCAGGTGGCTGCATTGCAAGCCCGGATCGATAACTTTTCGAATGATGAACTCCTGCGCCAGCTTTCAATCCAGCACGTTGCCCTCCAGAACGTAGGGGAGCAGGTAAAGCAGCTCGAAGGCCTCCTTGCGTCGTCGCAGCAGACCCTGCTGACGCAGTTTGCCGGCGAGGGCGCGCTTCGCGACGAGCTGGCGCGTCTGGTGGCACAGCACAATCAAGACCGCGAGGAGGTCCGGCAGCTCCAGCTTGCTGTGACCGAACAGCGTCTTATTGGTGACCAGCGGGAACGAGAAGTCCAGTTGCTGAAGGAGTCGCGCAGTTGGAGGTACACTGGTTGGCTGCGCCGAATTACCGGTAGTGCACGGAGGCACCTGTAACACATGCATCAGAATTACAAGAGTGGCAAGCTGGGGGCGTTCGCAAGGCACATTTACATGGCCGTGCCGGGTTGGAATGCGCGTCTGGCATTGAAGGATTTCCTTTTCCGCAACTTCAGTTTCGTGTTCGCCAGAACAAATGCGTACCGTCGCTGGCGCGCACTGGGCCCTGGCCAGGGCATTGCAGCTGAATCCTTCGCAAAGGCGCCGCCGCCGGCTGCAGCCACCCTTGTTGCCGAAGGCGTGAAGCTGCCGGCTGTCGCGCAGATCTACGCGGGGGCCATTGATGCCGCTACTGGCGTGCGTGGTCGCGAGTATGTCGAGCTACCCAGTTCTCTGCAGGCCCCAACAAGCCTTCGTTTCAAATCCATCGCGTTCTATCTTCCGCAGTTCCATCCCTTTGCAGAGAATGACGCATGGTGGGGGCGCGGATTCACTGAGTGGACGAACGTCAGCAAGGCCGTCCCTCAATTCGCCGGGCATCGACAGCCGCACCTACCGGGTGAACTTGGTTTCTACGATTTGCGACTTGTTGACGTACTGAAACGTCAGGCTGAGCTAGCGAGGCTGTACGGCCTGCATGGTTTCTGTTTCCACCATTACTGGTTCTCTGGTCATCGACTGATGGAGCGGCCGGTGGACCAGCTGCTCGCGCATCCGGAAATTGACCTGCCGTTCTGCATCTGCTGGGCCAACGAGAATTGGACCCGGCGCTGGGATGGGCATGAAAACGATGTGCTGATTGGTCAGAACTACACGGCTGACAACGACATCGCGTTCATTCGTGATGCGATGCCGTACCTGTCTGATTCGCGGTATATCCGCATCGATGGTCGGCCGCTGCTCATCATCTACCGGCCATCGCTGCTTCCCGATGCCCGCAAGTCGCTGGATGTCTGGCGCGAGTATGCGCGTGAGCAGGGCCTCGGCGAGCTGTTCATCGCCATGGTCCAGTTCGACGTCGACGATCCGCGCACGTACGGCTTCGATGCAGCCCTGGAGTTCCCGCCGCACAAGGTGGCGCGTGGCCTGTCCAGCATCAACCACACGCTGGACATTGCCAACCCGCGTTATGAAGGTTACGTGGTCGACTACCGCGAGATGGCCGAACGTTCCAGGACCTGGCCGGAAGAAGACTATCCGCTGTTCAAGGGGGTTGCGCCCCGCTGGGACAATGAAGCGCGAAAGCCGGGCCGCGGCTACACGTTCGCCCATTCCTCGCCGAGCGAGTACCAGCGCTGGCTGGAATCGGCGGGCGAGTTCGCACTGGCCAAACCTGTGCGTGGCGAGAGCGTGGTCTTCATCAACGCGTGGAACGAGTGGGCCGAAGGCGCCCATCTGGAACCGGACCGTTACTACGGTTATGCCTTCCTGCAGGCGACGCGCAATGTCACCGCGGGCACGGCGAAGCCGCGTGTCGCGCTGATTTCGCATGACGCGCATCCGCATGGCGCGCAGTACCTTGCGCTCAACATGGCACGCAAGATGACGGCCGGCCTGGGGCTGGACGTGCATGTCGTGCTGCTCGAAGACGGCCGCCTGCACAGCCAGTTCGCCGAGTGCTCCACGGTCCACCTGCTGGGCGACCGGGATCCAGCGGTGCTGGCCAATGAACTACGCCAGCTGGGCGTGCGCTCGGTGCTTGCCAATACGGCGGTCAGCGGCCGCATCGTGCAGGCGTTGGGTGATGCAGGTCTAACCGTGGTGTCGATGATCCACGAGCTGCCGGGTGTCATCCAGAGCTACGGCCTGCAGCCTGCACTGGCGGACATTTCCCGTGTTGCCAAGCGCATCGTCGTCGCCTCGGACGCAGTACGCGAAGGTTTGCAGCCCTTCCTCGACCCGGCAGGGCAGGCCAAGGTAACCAAGCTGCCGCAGGGGCTGTTTGCAGCCAACCGCCATCGCGGGAAGCGCAATCGAGACACTGCGCGCGCAGCGCTGCGGCAGCGCTTGGGTCTCAAATCCACGGACAGGATCGTGTTGTCGGTGGGCTACGCCGATGCGCGCAAGGGTGTCGACCTGCTGGCCGAGGCGTTCACCAGTGCATTCGCCCAGCGACCCGATGTCCACGTCGTTTGGGTCGGTCACCGTGAAGAGGCGGCGTGTGAGGCCGCGGAAAAGGTGCTCCGCCGCCATGGCATGCTGGAGCGGTTCCACTTCTCCGGTCTCGACTTTGACACCGATGACTACTACGCAGGCGCTGACGTCTATGCGCTCGCGTCGCGGGAAGATCCTTTCCCGTCCGTCGTGCTGGAGGCCCTGTCTGTCGAGCTGCCGGTCGTCGCATTCGCAGGCACGGGGGGCGGTGCGGACCTCGTCGCCCAGCACCAGGCGGGCGTGGTCGTGCCGGCACTGGACGCTGTCGCCTATGGCGGCGCCTTGGCGCGTCTGCTTGATGAGGATGCGGTGCGAGCAGCGGCAGGCGAAGTCGGACGACGCCTTGTCAATGCCGACTTCTCCTTCCGCAGCTACCTGCTGGACCTGCTGGATCTGGCCGGGCATCGCATTCCGCGTGTCTCGGTGGTGGTGCCGAACTACAACTACGCCCACTACCTGGAAGAGCGCCTGGCATCGGTGTACGGGCAGGACTTCCCCCTGTATGAGGTCATCATCCTGGATGACGCCTCATCGGATGGGAGCCTGGCAGAACTCGAACGCCTCTGGCCAACATTCGATCCGGAGCCTCGCCTTGAGGCGTCGTCGGACAACAGCGGGTCGGTCTTCCGCCAGTGGATGAAGGGCGTGAGCCTGGCGCGCGGCGAGTACGTCTGGATCGCCGAGGCCGACGATCTTTCCAAGCCTGCATTCCTGCGCTCGCTGGTGGACCTGCTCGAGTCCAACCCCCGCTCGGTGATGGCGTTCTCGCAGTCGGAACAGATCGACGAGTTCGGCGAGGTGATGGCCGGCGACTATCTGGAATACACCAACGATCTCTCGCGTGATCGCTGGCGCAGCAGCTATTCGGCGATGGGTTCGGAAGAAGTCGAAGCCGGTCTGGCCGTCAAGAACACCCTGCCCAACGTCAGCGCCGTGCTGTTCCGTCGCGAGGCGCTGCTGAGCGTGATGCAGGAGCACATCGAAGAGATCACCCAGTATCGGATCGCCGGCGACTGGCTGGTCTACCTGCTGCTGCTGCGCGATGGCGGCCTCAGCTTCAATGCTGAATCGCTCAACCAGCACCGCCGCCATGGCAACAGCGTGACCATCGGCTCCAAGGCACAGGGTCACCTGGATGAAATCCGCAGCCTGCATGCCCATGCGCAACGGTTGTTCCCGCTGAGCGCGGCTACGCGAAGCGCGGCGGCGGCTTATGAGGACAAACTGCGCACCCACTTCGGGTTGCGCAACCTCCCGGCCGGAGCGGAATGATCGCATGAGCGTGCTGGTCATCGGTGGCAATGGTTTCATCGGCTCGCGACTCGTCGCCGCGCTGCGCACGCGCGGTGACGAGACAGCGGTGCTGGATCGCTTTGCTGCCCGCCGGGACATGGACTGGAGTGGCGTGCGCTATTTCCAGGGCGATTTCCATGACGCCGATGTACTGGAACAGGCAGTGCAGGGGGTGGACACCGTCTACCACCTGGCCAGTTGCACGGTGCCGAGCACGGCCGACGCCGACCCCATCGCTGACATCCAGGGCAATCTGGTTGGAACACACCGGCTGCTGGAGGCCATGCGTGAGCGCGGTGTCCGCAGGTTCTGCTACTTCTCCTCGGGAGGAACGGTGTACGGCAACCCCGACGCCGTTCCTGTGCCCGAAACGCACGCGCTGCGGCCAATCTCGTCCTACGGCATCGTGAAGGTCGCCATCGAGCAGTATCTGGCCATGTTCCAGCGCAAGGGGTGGCTGGACCCGGTGATCATCCGGCCCTCCAACCCGTACGGTCCGGGCCAGCCGGCGCGCAGCGTCCAGGGGGCCGTTGCTGTCTTCCTTGGAAAGGCGCTTGCCGGCGAAGGGATACAGATCTGGGGCGATGGAGAGACGGTCAGGGACTACATCTACATTGACGATCTGATCGACCTGTCCCTGCGTGCGGTTGATTCGGGCCGCAATGCGGTCTTCAATGCGGGCTCGGGTAGTGGCATCAGTCTCAACGAGCTGTGCAACTGCATCCGCAGCGTGACTGGCAGTGCGTTGTCCGTTCAGTACCAGCCGGCTCGCGCGTTCGATGTGCGCGAAATCGTGCTCGATGTGGCAAGGGCAAGAGAGGACCTGGGGTGGCTGCCCCAGGTGGGAATCCATGATGGTATCCGCAGAACCTGGCAGGCAATGCTGGACGAGGGGGCTTCCAGGGGGTGACGTAGTGGATGCCGCCCATTCAGGGAGCAGGCCATGTACCCGCAGACGATGTGGTTTGATTCTGTAGCAGCGATCTCCCAGGCGGTAGCGGGCTCGCTGGACCTGATGCGTGAAATCGATGGCGAGATTGGCAAGGGCAGCCTGACCCGTGGCTTCTGCGCCCATTGTGGCAAGGTGCGGGATCTGCAGGTCAACGGCGGTGCGATGTTTGGTGCCGATGTCAACCTTCGGGAAGGGCTGGTCTGCCAGTCGTGTGGGCTCAACTCACGGTCCCGGCACCTGTACATGGAAGCACGCACCTGCTTCGGACCAACTGACCGTCTCGCACTCCTGGAGGCTTTTTCGCCGCTGTCGCGCTATGCCGCGGCAGTATGGCCCGCGATGATGCTGTCTGAATTCCATGGGCCAAGCTCACTGGGTGGGGAACAGTACACCTTCCCCGACCCCCAGGGGGGCACGCGCACTGCGGTTCACCAGGATATGCAGGCACTCTCGTTCGACGATGGATGCCTGGATGGAATACTCCACAACGACGTGCTTGAGCACGTTCCAGACCCCTTGGCGGGCTTGAAGGAGTGCCACCGCGTGCTGGCGCCAGGTGGCGTGGCGTTGTTCACGGTACCGTTCTTCCCTTGGCTTCCTGAAACCCTGGTCAGAGGGCGACTGGACGAGAGCGGGGCGCTGGTGGAGCTGCTGCCAACAGAGATGCACGGCGACGGTCTTCGCCCCGAGGGGATCTACACATTTCACAATTTCGGTGCCGATTTCGCCGATCTGGTGACGCGTGCGGGGTTCCCGGACGTCTCCTTTGGCGTGTGCTATGACCCCTATGCGGGCCTGGTGACAAACAACTACCGTTATGGGGATGAGTTCCTTATGCTACCCACGGTCGTCCGTGCGGTCAGGGAGCGGATGGATGAGACGGATCCTGCCCCGGCGTCGATCATGGAGTGAAAATGCAAGACAACACCGCTGTTGTGTCCGCCGTTAACGCACTTCCCAAGCGCGGACGGTTGGAGTTTCTGGACGCACTGCGTGGCCTGGCGGCTGCCTATGTGGTGATCTACCACATGACCCTGATGCCCCAGCCCCAGTTGGCATTGCCGCGTTGGGCCGAGAAGTTCACCCTGATGGGGGGCACGGGTGTCACCCTGTTCTTCATCGTCAGCGCTTTCTCGCTCTATTACACGATGCCGATGCGGAAAGGCAGCCCGAAGCCGACTGCCAGTTTCTATCTGCATCGTTTCTTCCGCGTAGCGCCTCTTTTCTACTTCCTTATTCTGGTGAGCTGGCTCCGCGACGCCTGGCTGTTTGATGTCCACCATTCGGTAAGCGCGGTGGCAGCGTCTGCGACGTTCATCTTCAACCTGTTCCCCATGCGCCAGGAAGGATTCGTCTGGGCAGGCTGGACCATTGGCGTGGAAATGATCTTCTACGCGGTGTTCCCTTTGATCTATGCCCGGGTAAGGGATCGGTACAAGGCTGTCGCGTTCATTTTCGTCACCCTCCTGTTCTGGTACTTCATCGGACTGGTGCTCGATTACCTGGTGTTGCCGGAGGGGTGGCGCGAGTCGATCCTGCAGTGGAGCACGTTCAAGCATTTCCCGATCTTCGCCACGGGCATCCTTCTGTACTACTGGTTCATGGATACCGATGCCGACTGCAGCATGGCCCGAAGCAAGGGACAGGCGGCGTTGTTCGCGGGGGCCTTCACCTATCTGGCCCTGATTCAAGGCTGGTTGCCGAACGTACTGGGTAACCCGTACTACTTCCAGGCGCTTGCCTATGGATTGATCTTCATCGGCTTGGCCCTGTTCCCCTGGAAGCTGGTTGTCAATCGCTTCACTTCATTCCTGGGCAAGGTCAGCTACTCGCTCTATCTGTTGCACCCGACCATCGTGTACCTGCTGATTCCCGTCTATCGCCGCATCCATGAACAGCAGACCGATCTGACGGTCGCGTTCATCGTGTGCGCCGGGCTGACCTTCGCAATTCTCCTGCCGCTGGCGTGGCTGTCCTATCGCTTCATCGAACTGCCGGGCATCCGGCTGGGCAAGCGGTTGGAGGCCCGTTGGCTGCCGAAAAGGGCAACTGCATGAAACTTGCTCCCTTGGCCGCTGCGGCCATCATCTGCGTTTCGCTCGCGGCCTGTCGCGAACCGAACGCACCGCTGCCAGCTTCAACTTTGCCTGCTGGCAGTGGGCCTGGTGACGCGCAATCGGCAGCTGAAGTCGAGCCGCCCGTTGCGCAGATTCAAGCAGGGCCTGGCGTCATCGAGGGCATCGATGTTGCCAAGGCATCTGACCAGTCCTACTGCAACATCGAGAGCGTTGGAACCAGTGCTTTCGTCGCAGGACCACTGGCTGTGGCGCCGGCGCAGAAGGTCCACGGCTGGTTGGGTCATTCCACGCCCGCCCCTGTAGGTTCACCCGTGCTGGTGCTGCTGGGCGAACACGGCGCCGCTGCAGGGGTCGCCCTGCAGCTGTCCATGGTGCGGGAGGATGTGGTGAACGCCTACGGAGGGCGAGCGGAACTACGCGATTCCGGTTTCGAGGCTGCGCTTCCGGACGTGCCGGCGGGCACCTACAAGCTGCTTCTGCACTACATTGTCGATGGAAAGCCGTATCGTTGCGACAATGGCCGCCAAGTCACTTTCGATAAGTGACGAAACTATTCAACTGCACTGATCGCTCCTGAATCGATCCGTTATTCAACAAGGAAAACCAAAATGAAGTTCAGTATCGGATTGCCCTCGCTGTGCCTGGCAGGAGCGACGTGTCTGGCGTTGACGGCATGTGATCTGCGTGAGCCAGCAGCCACGCCTGCTGCGGCAGCGGATCCGGCCCAGCCGGCGAATGCAGCGCCGACTGCGGGGGCGAACGAGGATGCGGATTCCGCCGCCAAGGCTCAAGTGGAGGCAAAGCTGCTTGCTGGGCTGGATGCAGTGCAGCCGTTGATCAAGTCGAAGGAGGATGTCTATCAGCCTATCGCACCGCTGGCTGACCACCGACTCCTGCTGCACCCAGCTGAAGGCAAGCGTGCCCGCCTTGTACTCGATGTAAGCAGCCTTTCAGGTCTCACGCTTTCGCCTGTCATCGAGAGTTTCCAAGGTAATGCGACCTGTGAGGCGGATCCGAGCGCCGGCGTTGCGGGACTGCACTGGCAGCTTGATGGAGCGCCGATGAACGACGTCGTCGTAGACCGCAACTATGCCTCGGCCATCCGGGTCGATGTCGGTGGCGCCAAGCAGCTGGTCATCGAGTCCAGCGACCAGAACGGCGTCATCTGGTGTGACTGGCTTGCAGTCGGTTTCCACGACGTTGTACCCAAGTAAGCGCATCCCAGGAATGTGAGTTGATCCAATGAACGAAAGCCCGACCAGATTCGATAGCGGCACCTTGGCAACATGGAAGCGCCTCGCGCCGCTCACTATTTCGGTTGTCCTGTTGTTCTGGGCATATCTGCGCTTCAATAAAGGGTTCGCGGTAGATGATTCATACATCACGTTCCGGTATGCGCAGAATGCATTGGCGGGTCACGGCTTCGTCTTCAACGTAGGCCAGCACTACTACGGATCAACCGCAACCGGCTACGCCATGCTGCTCGCCGGCATAGTGAAGCTGCTGTCGTTCGTACGCATTCTGGTCGACATCCCGCAGGTATCGACCTTCCTCTCAGCGTTGTCGGTCGCTGGGATCGCCTGGATCGCTGGGCGAGCCTGTCTCTGGAATCGCTCGCTGCTCGGACAGGTCGCAGCGGTTGCAGTAGCCGTGTTCATTGTGGTCCTACCGCTGTCCAGTTCGGTATCTGGCCACGAGACATATGCCTTCACCGCGGCGCTTGCGGTGGGCAGTTACCTGATCATCATGAGACGCGCGTTGTTTGCAGGGGCACTGATGATGGTGCTCGCGATGACGCTGCGCCCGGACTCGCTGTTGTTCGTCATCATCCAGTTCTCAGGCCTAGTCTTCGCCTTTGGCGTTGACCGGACACAGTCCCGCTACACCCTGCGGCAGATCTGCATTGCGGTGGGCATCGTCCTGGTCGGGATGCTGGCGTGGGTAGTGGCGATGAAGCTGTATTACGGCACCTTCTTCCCGGGCACGATGGACGCAAAGAAGGCCCAGGTGCAGATGGGCTATTGGCCGCTGTTCAAGATCAGCACCGTCGTAACGGCGCTCGACCAGCTGTTCGCGGGTCGCTACTGGCTGTTGTTGCCGGTGCCAGCACTGGTCGCCGCAGGTGTGTTCCTGCGACAGTTGCGCGCGCGACTGCCAGGTCCGTTGGTGAATCCCTTGATCCTTTACTGCGCGGTCTGGCTCTTGTTCGCACTGGGTGTTGTTTGCGCCTATACCGTGTTCAAGGTGACGTTGTGGACGTGGTACGTCGCGCCGATCGGTTTCGGGCTGTTGCTCTCAGGCGTATACGGCGCCAACTACCTCGCGCAGCAGCGGGTAGCCAGTGCCGCCAATGTTGGCCAAGTGCCGAGCACGCCTGGAACGTGGGCATCCTTCATCCTCGGTTTCCTGCTGGCGGTCGGCCTGTCGATCACGCCGCGGATCGACCAGCAGGCAAAGACGTTCGCAACCAGCCGAAACGTCAACGGGCACCTGACAAGCTATGACCCGATCATGTATTACCTGAAAAAGCATGAGCCTGCTGGTACGAGCGTGGCCATCGCTGAGCCGGGCACCTTCGGATACAAGCTGGGTCCTGACTACCAGGTGCTGGACGTGCTCGGTCTGGCAAGTCCGGGTGTAGCGAAGGCCCTGCGCGCTGGCGACTTCAACTACACGGTGACAACCTGGAAGCCCAAGTACGTGGTGACGAGTTGGCAGGGCAAGTACAACCCTGACCAGCAGCCCGGCTTCTTTGATCATTACGAGCTGGTGGGAGAGTTCCGGGAGCCCTACTGGGATGTGCTGCTGAAGCAAGGCGCCATGCTCTACCGACGTAAGGCAGACGCAACGGCTCACTGATTCAGTGGGGGCCGGGCTCTTCCACAGCGAGGCCCGGCCATTTTCTCTCGTACGCCCGCCGCAGGATCGGGATGCCGACCGACATGGTCTCTTTGGCTGCGGCGTCATCGCTCCAGTAAAGTGCAGCATTGCGCTCGATGACCGTGGGGATGGGCATGTGCCTATCCCTTATATCCCTGTATGCCAGCGCCTTGCTGGAAGAGTGTTCCCTGGTGTACGTCGTGCGCCAGAACTCGGCCTCGACCCAGCCAGCCCCTAATGCAAGCGTAAGCAGGACACCAACGGCTCGCGTGGCCATCGGTCGGTTTCGGCTAGCAAGCGTCAGCCATGCCAGAATCGGGAGCAGCATGGAGATCGCGCCATAGTGCATAGCCAACCCAGGTTGCCAGCCGCCTTGGTACTGCGCGCGTCCCCATGCAACGGCGCACAGCTGGAGCATGACGGTGGAGACCAAGAGTGCGCAGACGCGGGCGGCAGGATTTTCTTGCCCACCGCGCAGTCCAGCCAGCACCGCGGCTGCCGCAGCCACGCTGATGATCGCTGCTGCGACGTACACATCCCAGGCTGGCAGCAGGCTCGCACCGATCAAGCCCGCAAAGAACTGTCCGAACGCAGAGGGAGAGGGGACTGCCTCACCCGCACCGGCCCGTGACCATGAAAACCACAGCAATGCCAGAAGCAGACTGGTCAAGCATAGCGCAGCAGTGAGGTATGGGCCGCGCTGCGTCTTCGTTGCGCGCAGCCATGCCAGCGGGAGCATGAACCCGGCCTGCAAGAGGCCATTCAATCCACACAAGCCGCATGCAATGACTGCCAGAATCGCCACGGCCAGATGCCATGGGCGAATGGAATGACGAACAACTGCCCATGCAAATACGCAGGCAAATAGGGCGCTCGACAGAAACTGCAGGTGAAATCCCCACATGGCGTAACCGGCCATCGGGTTGAAAAGCGCGATGGGAATCATCGCATCCCATACGCTGGTGGATCCGCGGAGATTGCGGGCGACCTGCAGAGTGATGAGGCCGATCGCTGTAGCTACAAGGAGATTGAGGATGACCAGTGTTCTGAAGTCGAATTCTGATGCGTTGAGCAGGGCCCACTGCAGGGCCTTCTGCAGGGGAATCCTGTGGTCCCCATGCTGCTCCCAAAGCCAGGCCCAAGGAACCCCATTCTGTGCCGCGACAGAGGTTACGTAGTACCACTCATCTGCAAAAGGGTAGACCTGAAGGTCCCGGAAATGCCGGGCGATCTGCACAATCGGCAAGGCAAGCAACAACGCGTAGGGAAGCGAGCGATACGCAATGTGCCAATGGATGGAGGACGACGAGGGGTTCAAGGGCTGTGTCATGGAAAATGACTGGCGGCAGGCCGTCCCAGCATACTCCTGGCAGTCAGGTTGGATCGTGCTGCCTGGAAAATACGAATCTCGCATCCAGCTGATACTTCACGATATACCCGATACACAGACCCACGATCCCACCGATGTAGCGCATCGCGTCGCTTTCGAACGCAAAATGGAATGCGGTCTCCGTTCCCCAGAATATGACCGTGGTCGCCAGGCCCATCACTGTGTAAAGAATGAATGTCTTGGCTTCGTGCTTGTGGTCGCGCGAACGATGGTCGAATACAAACCGCTTGTCGAGGATGTATTTGCAGACGAGCCCGGTACCCGTACCAAACGCCATCGAGAGCGCAACTGCCCAGGGCCCTGAATACACGGCGATGGCCAAGGCCTGTGAACCAATGTTCACAGCGATCGACAACGCTGCGAATGCTGCGTAGATCGCCACGAGCCTGGTGCGGGTCACAGGCGGACCTTCCGGAAGATCCGCTCGGGGATGTGCTTGATGACCTGCATGATGAGCCACCAGAATCCGGGAAGATAGGCGACAGGGCGTCGCCGGTCGATCGCCTTGACGATTCCCTTTGCAACGTTGTCCGCAGACGCCCAAAGGGGGCCCTTCTTGAAGGAGGCAGTCATCGGCGTGTCAACGAAGCCTGGCTTGATCGTCAGGACGTTGATGCCTTCGCTCTGCAGGCGTTGCGACAAGCCGCTCATGTACGCGGTGACCGCAGATTTCGCGCTCCCGTAGAGGTAGTTGCTGGCGCGGCCCCTGTCTCCAGCGACAGATGAGATGACCGCGATGGTCGAACCCGCCTGCATTCTGGAAGCCAGCTGGTGTGCGAGTGCAATAGTCGCGGTTCCGTTGACATGGAACTCGCGTAGCGCAACATCGACGTCCGCATCGCAATCCGCTTGTGAGGGAAGCGTTCCGTGCGCGATAAGGGCGACATCGATCTGCCCCAGGCTCTGCATTGCCTCATCCAGGATCGCAGCATGGGCGCGAATGTCGGCCACATCCAGTACGGAAGAGGTCACCCGCGCTGCACCACGCGTTGAGAGATCCGCCGCGGTGATGTCCAGTTTCGCGCTGCTGCGGCCCACAAGGTGCAGTGCACTGGCGCGTTGTGCATAGCAACGCGAAACGCTTTCAGCAATGGCCGAAGTGGCGCCGATAATCAGGATCTTCTGCATATTTACTCCGTCATACGTCGCCAGAAATCTGACGAAAATCTAGGGTCCATGTGGCTTTCAAAGGCGCTGAGCGCGTGCCCATATCCTTGCTGGAAAAGCTTGGGCGCCATACGGGCATCCTTGGCCGGGTACAGGGTTCCACCCGCTTCGGTGACGATATCGTCCAACCTGCTCAGCAACCGGAAGACACTGGGCCCAGTGTTTGGGAAGTCGAGCGCAAGGGTTGTGCCTGGCCGGGGGAAGGAGAGCAACCCGCTGGCACTGATGTCCCCGAATTCCTTGAGTACCGCGAGAAAAGAGCCGTTGCCGCTGTCGGAGATTGCCCGCAGCAGACTCGCGGTCGCGTCCTTGGCGCAGGACGGTGGAAGCACGCATTGATGTTGCAGGAACCCTCGGGGGCCATAAATACGGTTCCAGTTCCCGATTCCATCCAACGGATAGAAATAGCCCTGATAATGCTGCTGACGACGCTGGCGCAGGGCCAGCTGCCGCCAATAATAGGCAGTGTTGAACGGCCGCAGGGTGAGCCGGTTCACCAGCGATACCGGTGGCGTGGCAGGGAAAGACAATCGTTGCCGCCCGCCGGGAACCGGTGCTAACGGGTCGCCGGGTGCGTGGTCGCTGCGAATGAAATGCCCGCGACCGAGCCTGCTGCCTTTGGCCAGGCAGTCGATCCACGCGACCGTGTATTCGTGCGTAGAGGCGGACTCTGCAGAAAGTGCGAAGAACTCATCGAGTGAGCCGAAGCGGACTGTTTCAGTGTCGAGCCAAGGTCCTGGGACACGTCGCAGCTGGATTTCGCAGCGGGTGATCAGTCCGGTCAGTCCCAGGCCACCGATAGTGGCTCGCAGCCGTTCGCTTCCCGTTCCTGCAGCGAGATGTTCCCTTGATCCATCCGAACGCAGTAGCTCAATCGAGCGCACATGGTGCCCGAAGCTGCCCGCTACGTGATGGTTCTTGCCATGCACGTCATTGCCGATGGCCCCGCCCAGCGTGACCCAGCGCGTACCAGGGGTAACGGGGAGAAACCATCCGTGGGGTAGGGCCAGCGAAATGACCTCGGCCAGTGTGACGCCCGCCTCTGCCTCGAGTACGCCAGTGGAAGGGTCAAAGGAAATGAAATGGTCCAAGGCACGAGTGGTCAGCAGACTTCCGCCGGCGTTCAGGCAGCTGTCGCCATAGCTACGGCCGTTGCCACGGGGAAGCGCGGATCCACTGAAATCAGGCAGCGGCGCAAGCCGACCCGCCACGGGCAGGTTGCGCTGTCCGTAGGCGACGGGAAAGCGGCCCCATGAGCTGAACTCGCTGCTCATATGGCGATCAGAAGCGCCAGCAGTCCAAGGGCGCCGACCACCTGGCTTACGCGGTCTGTCGCGGCGAACACGATGGGGTCATCGTGCATGTCGCCACGGTGCGCAACGACCCAGACGCGGCTCACCCAGTACAGCAGGATCGGGCACAGCAGCCACAGAAGCTCCGGCCTGCTGTAGAGCTGGATGCTGGCAGGACTGTTGATGTACAGGGCGAACACCAGGACCGCCAGGTAGCCCGCGCTGGTTCCCATTGACTGGATGAGCGGCAGGTCATTGACACTGTATCCCCGCCCGATCGCGGTTTCCTTGCCACTGCTGAGCGCTGACTCGAGTTCACCATACCGCTTCACCAATGCCAGGCTCAGGAACAGGAACATGGAGAAGGCGAGCAGCCAGAACGACATGTCTGCATTGATGGCGACTGTTCCGCCGATGATCCGGACGGTATAGAGAGCCGCAAGCAGGACGACATCGATCATGACGATGCGCTTCAGCTTCAACGAATAGCTGAGCGTCATGATGTAGTAGCCCACCAGCACCAAGGCGAACTTCCAGTTGCATGCCAGTGCCAGTGCAAAACCGCTCAGCGTGAGCAGGGGGGCGGCCAGCAGGCCCTGCAGGATGGGAAGCCGGCCTGCAGCAAAGGGGCGAAGGCGTTTGCGTGCGTGCAATCTGTCGGGGGTGAGATCCAACAGATCGTTCAGGACGTAGACGCCCGACGCGCACAGGCCGAATGCAAGGAATGCGACCACGCCTTGGATGATCGCATCAATATCGAAAAAGCGGTGTGCGGTGAGGAGCGGAACCAGCACGAGCAGGTTCTTGAGCCATTGATAAATGCGCAGCGCCTTTACCCAGGTCTTCAAGCCTTCCCGTGCACGTGGCAAGGTGCTTGCCACCTTGGTGACCTTGGCTGCGGCCACTGCCAGCGAGTCAGTACCATTGACTACGATCGCCGAGGCTGCATGCTTCCAAACCTGCAGGTCAACGCGCCCGTTGCCGAGATAGTCAAAGCCCCGCTCACCGAAGCGCTCCACGAGCGCCTCAGCCTTGCGATGCCCGGCGAGGTTACGGTTGCCGTCGCTGCACAGCACCTCCTCGAAGAGCCCAAGGTGTTCTGCAATCGGAGTTACCAGCAATGCATCCGACGCAGTGCAAAGCACGCGGGGTCGTTGTGGAGTGTTCCGCAACAGTTCCAGTACGCGCTCGTCATACGGCAGCGTCTCCGGCGGCAGCGTTGTGCGTTTGGCCAGTTCACGCTTCAGTGCCGCCTTTCCCTTGAGCAGCCAGAGCGGCAGCATGAACACGTAGAGCGGATTCTGTGCGAGTAGAGCGAGCAATGACTCATACAGGACGTCTGAACGCAGCAGCGTTCCATCCAGGTCTACGCAGAGGGGGCGACTATCGGTGCTCACGCGGCATCGCTCCCCACGGGACGGATTGGCTTGGACTGCATAGGTTCCATTTCCGGATGCAAAGGTCATCCAGTATAGCGGCAAGTCCAAAACCTCCCGGCGCATGCGTGCCGGGAGGGTTCACGCTGTTTACAGCGCCTTTTCCAGCTCAGGCAGGATCGCAAACAGATCCCCCACCAGACCAATATCGGCAATCTCAAAGATCGGCGAATCCGGATCCTTGTTGATCGCGACGATCGTGCCAGCATCCTTGATGCCGGTCAGGTGCTGGATGGCACCGCTGATGCCCACCGCCACGTACAGCTCCGGGGCGATGATCTTGCCGGTCTGGCCCACCTGCAGGTCGCTGGGCACGTAGCCGGCATCGACCGCGGCACGCGAGGCACCCACGGCGGCACCGAGCTTGTCGGCCAGCTGGAAGATCACCTTGAAGTTCTCTTCCGAACCGACGCCACGGCCACCGGAGACCACGCGCTTGGCGCTCTGCAGGTCCGGGCGGTCGCTGGCACCTGCGGCGAGGCCGACGAAGCGGGTGTGGGTCGGCAGGGCAGCATCGACGCTGGCTGCTTCGATGGCGGCGCTGCCGCCCTGGGCGGCTTCCGGCCACGAGGCGGCACGCACGGTGGCGACCACGATCTGGTCGGCCGGGGCTTCCACGGTGATGATCGCGTTGCCGGCGTAGATCGGGCGCCTGAAGGTGTGGCTGCCTTCGACGGTCATCAGGTCGGAGACCTGGTTGACGCCCAGCAGGGCAGCCACGCACGGCATCAGGTCCTTGCCAAAGGTGGTCGACGGACCGAACACGTGGCTGTAGCCCTTGGCCAGCTGCGCGATCTGCGGCGCCAGTACCTGCGCGATGGTCTGCGCGTTGGCGGCGTTGGCCACGGTGAGGACCTTGGAGACGCCACTGATCTTCGCGGCTTCAGCGGCGACGGCGGCCGGATCGGCGGCCAGCACCACGACATCGATGCTGGCACCGCTGATGGCGGCGGCGGCGCTGACAGTCTTGGCGGTGGCGGCGTTGAGCTTGCCGTCGTGGTGTTCGGCGATGACGAGAATCTTGCTCATTACAGCAGCCCCTTCTGCTTGAGTGCGGCCACCAGTTCGGCCGCGTCCTTGACCATCACACCCTTGCTGCGCTTGGACGGTGCGGCGTACTGGGTGGTCTTGAAGGTGTCGGCGGCTTCAACGCCGAGGTCGGCCAGCTGCAGGGTCTCCAGCGGCTTGGCCTTGGCCTTCATGATGTCCGGCAGCTTGATGAAGCGCGGCTCGTTCAGGCGCAGGTCGGTGGTGACCACCGCCGGCAGATCGACTTCCAGCGTTTCCAGGCCGGCGTCGACTTCGCGGGTCACCGTGGCCTTGCCGTCGGCAATGTCCAGCTTGCTGGCGAAGGTCGCCTGCGGGCGGCCCCACAGCGTGGCCAGCATCTGGCCGGTCTGGTTGGCGTCGTCGTCGATGGCCTGCTTGCCGAGGATCACCAGGTCCGGCTGTTCCTTCTCGATCAGCTTGAGCAGGGTCCGTGCGGCGGTCAGCGGCTGGATGGCCTGGTCGGTGACCACATGGATGGCGCGGTTGGCGCCCATGGCCAGGCCGTTGCGCAGGTGCGCCTGGGCATCTGCGGGGGCAATGCTGGCAACCACGACTTCGCTGGCGATGCCCTTGTCGCGCAGGCGCAGGGCTTCTTCCAGGGCGATTTCATCGAAGGGGTTGGGGGACAGCTTGACGCCGTCGGTGACCACGCCGGAACCGTCCGGCTTGACCTGAATGCGGACGTTATAGTCCACCACGCGCTTGTACGCGACGAGGATTTTCATCTGGTACGGGGTCCTTCAATAACGGAGAGAACGTCCGGTCCTGCAACAGCAACCGGTTCGGGGGTGGGATCCCGATTCTAGCTGGCTTGAGGGGACCATGCGAATGCGTATGGTTATGCTGCGCTGCGGCATGGCTCGCGTGAATCCAGTGCGTCGTTCACGTCACGCAGGCAGTCGTGAAGACGAACCACATGTATCCTGTGCTGCTGTGCTGGGGTGCTTCATGGCGCCCCTTGGATGAATTTCGATCAGGAGAACAGGTAGTGCCCACATGGCTTGTCACCGGCGGTGCCGGATTCATTGGCGGTAACTTCGTTCTCGAGGCCGTCGCACGTGGCGTCAAGGTCATCAATCTCGACGCCCTGACCTATGCCGGCAACCTGAAGACCCTGTCCAGCCTGGACGGCAACCCGAACCATGTGTTCGTGCAGGGTGACATCGGCGACAGCGCCCTGGTCACCCGCCTGCTGGCCGAACACCAGCCGGACGCGGTGCTCAATTTCGCCGCCGAGAGCCACGTCGACCGTTCCATCGATGGCCCGGGTGCGTTCATCCAGACCAATGTAGTGGGGACCCTGGGCCTGCTGGAAGCCGTGCGTGATTACTGGAAGGCGTTGCCGGCCGAGCAGGGCGCGGCCTTCCGCTTCCTGCACGTGTCCACCGACGAGGTGTACGGCACCCTGGGCGAGACCGGCAAGTTCAGCGAAACCACGCCGTACGCCCCGAATTCCCCGTATTCGGCGTCGAAGGCCGCTTCGGACCACCTGGTGCGTGCCTTCCACCACACCTACGGGCTGCCGGTGCTGACCACCAACTGCTCCAACAACTACGGCCCGTATCACTTCCCAGAGAAGCTGATCCCGCTGGTGATCGCCAAGGCGCTGGCCGGCGAGCCGCTGCCGGTGTACGGCGATGGCAAGCAGGTGCGTGACTGGCTGTTCGTGTCCGACCATTGCGAAGCGATCCGCACCGTACTGGCCAAGGGCCAGGTCGGCGAGACCTACAACGTCGGCGGCAATTCGGAAAAGCAGAACATCGAAGTGGTGCAGGCGATCTGCGCCCTGCTGGACCAGCGCCGCCCGCGCGCGGATGGCCAGCCGCGCAGCAGCCAGATCACCTACGTCACCGACCGCCCCGGCCACGACCGTCGCTATGCGATCGACGCGTCCAAGCTGAAGAACGATCTGGGCTGGGAACCGGCCTACACCTTCGAGCAGGGCATCGCCTTCACCGTCGACTGGTACCTGGACAACCAGGACTGGGTCAACGGCGTGCTGGACGGCAGCTACCGTCTGCAGCGCATCGGCACTGCGGCCTGAACCCTGGAGACGACATGACGCAGCGTAAAGGCATCATCCTCGCCGGCGGCTCCGGCACCCGGCTGTATCCGATCACCAAGGGCGTCAGCAAGCAGCTGCTGCCGGTGTACGACAAACCGATGATCTATTACCCGCTCAGCGTGCTGATGCTGGCGGGCATCCGCGAGGTGCTGATCATCAACACCCCGCACGAGCAGGCACTTTTCCAGCAGCTGCTGGGCGACGGCTCGCAGTGGGGCATGGACATCCAGTACGCGGTGCAGCCGAGCCCCGATGGCCTGGCCCAGGCCTACCTGATCGGCCGCGACTTTGTTGCCGGCAAGCCGAGCTGCCTGGTGCTGGGCGACAACATCTTCCACGGCCACGGCCTGCGCGAAGTGCTGCGCAACGCCGACCAGCGAGAGCAGGGCGCGACCGTATTCGGTTACTGGGTCAACGACCCGGAACGTTACGGAGTGGCCGAGTTCGACAAGGACGGCAAGGTCATCGACCTGGTCGAGAAGCCGGAGAATCCGCGTTCGAACTACGCAGTGACCGGCCTGTACTTCTACGATGGCAATGCCAGCGACTATGCGGCCGAGCTCAAGCCGTCGCCGCGTGGCGAGCTGGAGATCACCGATCTGAACCAGCGCTACCTGCGCGAGGGCCACCTGCACCTGGAGGCGCTCGGCCGTGGCTACGCCTGGCTCGATACCGGCACGCACCAGTCGCTGCTGGAGGCCTCCAACTTCATCGAGACCATCCAGACCCGCCAGGGCCTGCAGGTCTGCTGCCCGGAAGAAATCGCGTTCGGCCAGGGCTGGATCAACGCCGAGCAGCTGGAAGCACTGGCTGCGCCGCTGATCAAGAATGGCTACGGCCAATACCTGCACAAGCTTGCCCTGCGTGGAGTCGTTCCGTGAAAGTGATTGAAACCAAGTTGCCCGGTTGCGTGGTGATCGAGCCGGCGGTGTTTGGCGATGCCCGCGGCTATTTCTTCGAAACCTGGAATGCCGAGCGCTTCGCCGCGCTGGGCCTGCCTGATCGCTTCGTGCAGAGCAACGTGTCGACGTCCGCGCAGGGCGTACTGCGCGGACTGCACTACCAGTGGCCGCGCCCGCAGGGCAAGCTGGTGACCGTGCTGGAGGGCGAGGTCTACGACGTCGCCGTGGATATCCGCCGCGGCTCGCCGACCTTCGGGCGTTGGGAAGCGGTGGTACTGAGCGCTGAGAACAGGCGGCAGTTCTGGATTCCGGAAGGCTTCGCCCACGGATTCGCCGTGCTGTCCGAGCGCGCTCTGTTCAGCTATCTGTGCACGGATGTCTACGTCAAGGAAGCCGATGCGGGTATCCGCTGGAACGACGCTGACATCGCCGTGGACTGGCCGGTCAGTGCACCGACCTTGTCGGCCAAGGACGAGAACGCGCCGTTCCTGAAGGACGTTGCTGAAGACCGCCTACCGGTCTACGTGCCATGACCGTGCTGGTGTTCGGTGGCAATGGCCAGGTCGGCCAGGAGCTGCTGCGCGCGCTGGCCCCGCTGGGAGCAGTGGTAGCCACCACCCGTAGCGGCCAGCTGCCCGACGGCAGCGCCTGCGAAACCGCCGATTTCGGCCAGCCCGACAGCCTGCCTGCCTTGCTGGACCGCGTGCAGCCGTCGCTGGTGGTCAATGCGGCCGCTTACACCGCCGTTGACCGCGCAGAGCAGGACGCTGATGCGGCCTTCGCTGCCAACGCGCAGGCGCCGGGCGTAATCGCGCGCTGGTGCGCGGCCCACGGCGTGCCGTTCGTACATTACTCCACCGACTACGTATTCGATGGTCAGGGCAGCGCGCCCTACCGCGAAGACGAGCCGACCGCCCCGCTGGGCGTGTATGGCACCAGTAAGCGCGATGGCGAAGACGCGGTGCGTGCGGCCGGTGGCCGCCATCTGATTTTCCGCACGGCGTGGGTGTATGCCTCGCACGGCGCGAACTTCCTGCGCACCATGCTGCGCGTAGGGGCCGAGCGCGATGCGTTGCGGGTGGTGGCCGACCAGGTCGGCACGCCGACGCCGGCCGCGCTGATCGCTGATGTCACCTTGCAGGCGCTGCAGCATCCGGGGCAGTTGTCGGGTACCTGGCACCTGACCGCCAGCGGCCAGACCAGCTGGCATGGGTTTGCCGAGGCGATCTTCGCCGAAGCGTTGGCCACCGGCGTGTTGGCCAAGGTGCCGACGGTCGAGGCGATTCCCAGCTCCGAGTATCCGACCCCGGCCAAGCGTCCGGCCTGGTCGGTACTGGACAACCGCAAGCTGCAACAGGATTTCGGCATCGTGCTGCCGACCTGGCAGGATGGCCTGAAGCGGGTGATGGCGGAGATTGCCTGACCCGGTAGGCGGCGTGCCGACCAGCGGTCGGCACCCACCCCAACCCGCGGTCGGCAGCCTCCAGCGGGCGCTGGGTCAGCTGCGCCCGTAGGTATCCTCGAAGCGCACGATGTCATCCTCGCCGAGGTAGCTGCCCGACTGCACTTCGATCAGTTCCAGCGGCAGCTTGCCCGGGTTGCGCAGGCGGTGGGTCACGCCCAACGGAATGTAGGTGCTCTGGTTCTCGCTGAGCAGGATCACTTCATCGCCACGGGTCACCTCGGCGGTGCCGCTGACCACGATCCAGTGCTCGGCGCGATGGTGGTGCATCTGCAGGCTGAGCGTGCCACCGGGCTTGACCGTGATGCGCTTGACCTGGAAGCGCTCGCCGTTGTCGATCGAATCGTAGGCGCCCCATGGGCGATAGACCTTGCGATGCCAGGTGGCCTCGCTGCGGCCTTCGGCCTTCAGCTGTGCCACCACGGTCTTGACCTCCTGCATGCGGTCGGCCTTGCCCACCAGCACCGCATCGTCGGTCTCGACCACGATCACGTCATCGAGGCCGACCATGGCCACCAGGCGCTGGCCGTAGGCATAGGTATTGCGGCAGTCGATGGCGATCACGTCGCCCTGGTGCGCGTTGCCATCGCCGTCCTGCTGCGAGACGTCGCGCAGCGCAGTCCACGAACCGACATCGTTCCAGCCCGCATCCAGTGGAATCACCACCGCGTCGGCGGTCTTCTCCATCACCGCGTAGTCGATCGAATCGGACGGAACGGCAGTGAAGGCGTCCTTGTCCAGGCGGGTGAAGTCGGCATCTCGGCGCGCCTGCTGCCAGGCTTGGCGGCTGCCAGCCAGCATCGCGGGCTGGAAGCGTTCCAGCTCCTGCAGGTAGCGCGAGGCCTTGAACAGGAACATGCCGCTGTTCCAGTAGTACTGGCCGCTGCTGACGTAGCCGGTGGCGGTATCCAGGTCGGGCTTCTCGACGAAGCGCTCGACCGCACGCAGGCCCTGGCCATCGGCGGCCTTGATGTAGCCGTAGCCGGTTTCCGGCCCGGTCGGCACGATGCCGAAGGTCACCAGCTTGCCGGCCTCGGCAGCGCCGGCCGCCGCCTGCACGGCGCTGCGGAACGCAGTCTCGTTGGTGATCACGTGGTCGGACGGCAGCACCAGCAGCAGGGCGTCGGCACCGTCGCGGGTGGCTTCCAGCGCGGCCACTGCGATCGCAGGAGCCGTGTTGCGACCGATCGGCTCGAGGATGATCGCGGCCGGCTCGGCGCCAACCTGCTGCAGCTGCTCGGCGGCGACGAAGCGATGCTCTTCGTTGGCGATCACCAGCGGCCCGCGCGCGGCGATCGGCGCCACGCGCTTCCAGGTGGCCTGCAGCATCGTCAGTTCACCTGCCAAGGGCAGGAACTGCTTCGGATACGCCTCGCGCGAAAGCGGCCACAGGCGCGTACCGGATCCACCGGACAGGATGACGGGCTGGATGCTGCTCATGCGTTCCTCGGTTACTGCTGGATCAGGCGGGAGATGTCGTCGGTGCGTGCCTGCATCAGCGCGGCATCGCCCCGGGCTTCGACATTCAGGCGCAGCAGTGGCTCGGTGTTGGAGCTGCGCAGGTTGAAGCGCCAGTCGCCAAAGTCGGCACTGATGCCATCGGTGTGGTCCAGGGTGGGCGACTGCGCCGCGAAATGCTCCATCACGCGCGCGACGGCGGCCTTGGCATCGGCCACCTTGAAGTTGATCTCGCCACTGCACGGATAGGCGGCCATGCGGTCTTCGACCCACTCGGCCAGCGAGCGCCCGCTTTCGGAGACCAGTTGGGCGATCAACAGCCACGGGATCATGCCGGAGTCGGCATAGGCGAACTCGCGGAAGTAGTGGTGGGCGCTCATCTCACCGCCGTACACCGCGTCTTCGGCGCGCATCTTTTCCTTGATGAAAGCGTGGCCGCTCTTGCACTGTACCGGTACACCGCCGGCCTGCTCGACCATGTCCACGGTGTTCCAGACCAGGCGCGGGTCATGCACGACCTTGCCGCCCGGGTTGCGCGCCAGGATCGCCTTGGCCAGCAGGCCCACCAGGTAGTAGCCCTCGATGAAGCGGCCGGTGTGATCGAAGAAGAAGCAGCGGTCGAAGTCACCATCCCAGGCAATGCCGAAATCGGCGCCGTGTTCGCGCACCGCGTCGGCAGTGGCGGCGCGGTTCTCCGGCAGCAGCGGGTTGGGAATGCCGTTGGGGAAGCTGCCGTCCGGTTCGTGGCAGATGCGGATGAACTCGAACGGCAGGTGCGGTGCCAGCAGGTCGACGATGGCACCGGCGCCGCCGTTACCGGCGTTGACCACCAGCTTCAGCGGCCGCAGCTTGCCAGCGTCGACATAGCTCAGCAGGTGCTGGATGTACGCGCTCTTGTCGTGCCGGGCGCTCTGTCCGGCGCGCGGGGGCTGGGCCTCGGACATGTCGGCGGCGACCGCATCGGAAATTGCGAACAGGCCGGTATCGGAGCTGATCGGGCGCGCGTTCTCCTTGACCAGCTTCATGCCGTTGTAGTCCATCGGGTTGTGGCTGGCGGTGACCATCACGCCGCCGGCCGCGCCCAGATGGTCGGTCTGGAAATAGACTTCTTCCGTGCCGCACAGGCCGATGTCGATCACCTCGCGCCCGGTACCGCGCAGGCCTGCGGCCAATGCATCCTGCAGCGCGGGGCTGGTCAGGCGCACGTCGTGGCCGAGGACCACTGGACCGGGAGCGAGCTGCGCGGCCAGGGCGACGCCGATGCGGCGGGCCAGGTCTTCGTTCAGTTCTTCCGGCACACGGCCGCGGATGTCATAGGCCTTGAAGGCGGGCAGGGGCATTGATCGGGATCCTTGGGGAGCTCAGCCCACGATTGTAGTCCCAGTCCTGTATGGGAATCGTTTCCATGGCGCAACGCCACGTGACTGGCGTCCAAGGGTCAGGTTAGCGTCGACCGCTTGCCCGCTTTACGCAAACGCTTGCCGGGCAGCCCCGGCAACGGCGCCAGCAGCGCCTGCACGTCTTCTTCGCTGAAGCGCGGCCCCGTAGCGCCGCCGCCTTCGAGAATGGAGTCGGCCAGCGTGGCCTTGCGCTCCTGCAGCTCGGCAATCCGTTCTTCGATGCTGCCTGCGGCGATCAGCCGGTAAACGAATACCGGCTGCTGCTGGCCGATGCGATGGGCGCGATCGCTGGCCTGGTTTTCGGCCGCCGGGTTCCACCACGGATCGAAGTGGATGACGGTATCGGCGGCGGTCAGATTCAACCCGACGCCACCTGCCTTCAGGCTGATCAGGAATACCGGCACCTCGCCTTGCATGAAGCGCTGCACCGGCGTGGCTCTGTCCTGGGTGTCTCCGGTCAGAGTCACATAGGCCAGGCCCAGATCATCCAACGCCTGCGCGATCAGCGTGAGCATGCCGGTGAACTGCGAGAACAGCAGGATGCGCCGGCCTTCCTCGACCATCGACGGCAACATGTCGCGCAGCAGCTCCAGCTTGGCCGAACCGGCATTGCGGGCCGGGGCGTCGCCCGGCAGCAGGCGCGGATCGCAGCAGACCTGGCGCAGCTTCAGCAACGCATCCAGCACCACGATATGGCTGCGCGCCAGCCCGCTGCCGCTGATGGCCTCGCGCACCTGCTTTTCCATCGCTGCGCGCACGGTTTCATAGAGATCACGCTGGCCGCCTTCCATTTCCACTGCACGCGTAATGAGGGTCTTGGGCGGAAGCTCTGACGCCACCTGGTCCTTGCGCCGGCGCAGGATGAACGGACGCAGCCGTTGCGCCAGCAAGGTGGCGCGGCGGTGGTCGCTGCCACGTTCGATCGGATGGCGCCAATGCTGGTTGAACTGTTTCTCGCTGCCTAGCAGGCCGGGCAGCAGGAAGTCGAACTGCGTCCACAGTTCGCCCAGGTGGTTTTCCAGCGGCGTGCCGGTCAGGCACAGCCGATGGCGCGCCTGCAGCATGCGCAGGGTGATGGCCGCGCGTGACTTCGGATTCTTCACCTGCTGGGCTTCATCCAGAATCAGCAGATGGTAGGCATGTGCCTGCAGCGCCTGCTCGTCGCGCCACAGCAGAGGGTAGGTGGTGAGTACAAGGTCGTGCCCGGGAATCGCCTCGAACAGCGTTTCACGTGCCGGTCCATGCAGGGTCAGCACGCGCAGGCCCGGGGTGAAGCGTGCCGCTTCGCTCTGCCAGTTGTGCAGCAGCGAAGTGGGCACCACCAGCAGCGCTGGACGGTCCAGGCGGCCGGCTTCCTTCTCGACCAGCACATGCGCCAGCGTCTGTACGGTCTTGCCCAGCCCCATGTCATCGGCCAGCACGCCCCCCAGGCCCTGCTGGCGCAGGTACTGCAGCCACGACAGGCCTTCGCGCTGATAGGGACGCAGCGTTGCCACCAGCCCTGCCGGCGGCGGCACTTCACCCAATGCGGGTGCCTGCATCAGCCGCTGCACCATCGCCTGGGTGTCGCGCCCCCGGAACTGCAGGTGCGCCGTGTCCTGCAGCGCCTGCAGGCGGCCACGGTCAAGCGCAGACAGGCGCAGCGGCGCGCCGCGCTGGGCGAACAGGTCCGCCAACAGGGCCATGATCGGCTTCAGTCGTGCGGCCCGCAGTGCCAGACACGTGTTGTCGCCCGTCGTCAACAGGATGTTCTCATCGTCGCCGATGGCGTCCAGCTGGCCACGCATCCAGCGGGGATCGGACTGCAGCACCTGCTGCAGCAGCGGAACCATCGACACGTTGCGGCCTTCCACCTGAATATCCAGGCCCAGGTTGAACCAGCCCGCATCCGCCGGGTCCGCTTGGATGTCCAGGTCGATCACATCCACCCGGGTGATGCGATGGCGGAAATCGTCGTCCGTCTCCACCTTCCAGCCCAAGGCTTCCAGGCGCGGCACGTCGTCCAGCAGAAACCGTGTCCAGTCATGGGTGCGCAGCTGGAACTGAGGTCCTGCGCCCTCCAATGGCGCCCGCGGAGCCGTGTCGCGATGCAGTCCCACCGTGCGCAGCTCGGCCTCACGCCGTGATTCCTCAGCCAGGTCGCGGGGCAGCAGGGCAAGCTGGCCCTCCGGATCGTGTGCGAACAGGCTCGGATCGTCCAGGAACCGGATGTGCTCGTCGTATTCGAAGGCCACGGTCGCGATATCGGCCCATTGCGAAGCGTCGCCACGGCCAAGCCATGCCGGCCGGAACTCGATCGTATGCAGGCGCAGCACAGGAATCATCGAAGTGATCTGCAGGGTGGGCAGCGTGTCGCTTGCACCGGGGCGCGGCAGCGCAGGGTCGATTTGCTGCAGCATCTGTGCGACCACCGACGCTTCATTGGGTAACAAACTGGGCAGGCTCAGGAACGCGTCGGCGTCTTCGGGCCTGACATCCAGCTGCAGTGGACCGACCTCGCCGGTGACCGGGTCCAGATAGCACGCACTCCGGCCCAGGACCACGCCTCTGGCGCCGCCCTCCACGCTCAACGTGGGTTCCAGCAGCGTCGCGCCCTGCGCCATGTCAACGACCCAGCCCAGTTCGCCGCGGCGTGGAGCGCCCGACCGGGCCAGCACGTCCTGCGTACCACATGAGACCCAGCCATGGCCGCTGGAGACGATCAGCTGCAGGGTGGCCGCGAAGTCGATCCATTCGTCTTTCGTCGCGGGCTGCCGCTGGGTGCGTAGCTGGATCATCACCGCCAGATCAGTCGGGGTGAGGTATGCGGGAGGCTCCAGCAGCAGGTCTGCGGTGATATCCATCCACTTGCCCGGGCTGATCGCACCATCGGCACCGTACTTGACGCGCCGGACCAGCACGGCGGGGCGATGGTTGTAGGTGGACAGTTCGAAGATGACACCGTTCCGGCGTGGCTGGGCCGGCCGGATCCGGGTGCTCTGCCAACGCGAGAGATCCGCCAGCAGTTCAGCACGCGGCGGTTGCGCCAGGTCCTGTTCGGTCAGGGGGCTCTCATCCATGGCCAGCGGTTCCAGCATGTGGGAGACCAGCACCGCCGCCACATGCTTGCAGGCGCGGCCGACGGGGCAGGAGCAGGCACTCTGCAGGCGGCTGCGCGCGGTGCGCATACTGGCGGCCAGATCGATCTCCACGTGGTAGGGATGCCTGGCCGAACCCTGCACCTCGGCCGTCAGCAGGCCCTCGCGAAGTTGCCGGTTGCGCACGCCACCCAGGCACTGCTCGCTTTTCTGCAGTGTCCATTCGTCGATCCAGCGGAACAGGTCTTCGTCAGTGAAGGTCAGCGTCATCGTAGATGGAGGGGCGCAGGCGCTGAGGCACCCTTCTGGGTGGAATCAGCCATTCTACCCAATGCCCGCCCGGTGCTCCGTCAATGCTGCGGCGCATCCAGGCCCTTCGCCGCCCTCCAGCTAGAATGCCGTCATCCTCAACGTGCAGGGTAGTACAGCAATGCAGCAATCGACTTCCGGCGGAAAGCGCGGCAAGCGCTACGCCAGTGCGGCGGAGGCCCTGCAGGGGGTGGTCGCCGATGGCCAGACCCTGGCCGTGGGTGGCTTTGGCTTGTGTGGCATTCCCGAGGCGCTGATCGCTGCGCTGCGCGACAGCGGCGCCAAAGGCCTGACCGTGATCTCCAACAATGCCGGGGTCGATGGCTTCGGCCTGGGCCAGCTGCTGGAAACGCGGCAGATCAAGAAGATGATTTCGTCCTACGTGGGCGAGAACAAGGAGTTCGAACGGCAGTTCCTGGCTGGCGAGCTGGAACTGGAGTTCAACCCGCAGGGCACCCTGGCCGAGCGGCTGCGTGCGGGTGGCGCAGGTATTCCGGCGTTCTTCACTGCCACCGGCTACGGCACGGTGGTGGCCGAGGGCAAGGAAACCCGCGCGTTCGATGGCAAGCACTACGTGATGGAGACCGCGTTGCGCGCCGACGTGGCGCTGGTCAAGGCCTGGAAGGCCGACGAGGCTGGCAACCTGGTGTTCCGCAAAACCGCGCGCAACTTCAACCCGGCCTGCGCGATGGCCGGCAAGGTCTGCATCGTGGAAGTGGAAGAGGTGGTGCCGGTCGGCGCCATCGACCCGGACCAGGTGCACCTGCCAGGCATCTACGTGCACCGCATCGTGCACAACCCGCATCCTGAGAAGCGAATCGAACAGCGCACCATCCGCGCGGAGGGCAACTGACATGGCGTGGACCCGCGATGAAATGGCGGCCCGTGCCGCCCAGGAACTGACCGATGGCGCCTACGTGAACCTGGGCATCGGCCTGCCGACCCTGGTCGCCAACCACATTCCCGAAGGCGTGGACGTGTGGCTGCAGTCGGAGAACGGCCTGCTCGGCATCGGCCCGTTCCCGACCGACGCTGAAGTCGACGCTGACCTGATCAATGCCGGCAAGCAGACCGTCACCGCACGTGCGGGCGCCAGCTACTTCGGCAGCCACGACAGCTTCGCGATGATCCGCGGTGGCCACGTCAACCTGGCCATCCTCGGTGCGATGCAGGTGACCGACAAGGGCGATCTGGCCAACTGGATGGTGCCCGGCAAGATGGTCAAGGGCATGGGCGGTGCGATGGACCTGGTCGCTGGCGTGCAGCGCGTGGTGGTGCTGATGGAGCACACCGCCAAGAACGGCGAGCACAAGATCCTGGCCGAATGCACGCTGCCGTTGACGGGTGTTGGCGTGGTCGACCGCATCATCACCGATCTGGCCGTGTTCGACGTGACTGACAAGGGCCTGCGGCTGGTGGAGGCCGCGCCGGGTGTCAGCGATGACGAGCTGAAGGAAAAGACCGGCGTCGCGTTCCTGCGCGGCTGAAGGTGCAAGGGCGGCCTAAGGCCGCCCTGTTTCTCAGAGGGGTGCCATGCTGTTTCCCCATGACCTGCCCGACGCCGACGTCCAGCACCTGCCGGGCTGGCTGGCCGCTGCCGACTCCGACCGGCTCATGGGGGCGCTGCTGGCCGACGTGCGGTGGGAGGTCCACCGCATCCGCATGTTCGGCAACTGGGTGGACTCGCCGCGGCTGAGCTGCTGGATCGGCGACCCGCAGGCGCGCTACCGCTACTCCGGTGTCGAGTTCGTGCCGCATCCGTGGCCGCGTGTGTTGCAGGCCGTGCGCGAGCGCCTGCAGGCCGAAGGCTACGGCCGCTTCAACAGCGTGCTGCTGAACCGCTATCGCGGTGGCGGTGACTACATGGGCTGGCACAGCGATGACGAGCCGGAGCTGGGACCGGCCCCAGTGATCGCGTCGCTGAGCCTGGGTGCGGCGCGCCGTTTCCTGCTGCGCCGACGCGACGATCCGGCGCGCAAGGCTGAATTCCTGCTCGGCCATGGCGATCTGCTGGTAATGGCGGGGCAGACGCAGAGGTTCTACCAGCACGCGCTTCCGAAGATGGCACGGGTGCAGGGTGAACGGATCAACCTGACGTTCCGCTGGATTGCGCCGCGCTGATCGATCAGCGCGCGACGTTAGGTTGATCGGCCTGCCCGCTCACCAGCGTCCAGCCCACCACATCCTGTGCCAGCTGCTGCAGGCCGCGCTCGAACGCCGCGGTCACCGCCGGTACGTCGGTGCTGCCGACCGGCTGCGCCTGGCGGAAGGTGCGGTCGGCTACCACGCGCTGGTCGGCGACATGGATCAGCTTGGCGTTGACCTCGATCACCACGGTCGGCGTGGCCTGGCCCTGGTAATCCGATTCGAAGCGGCGCACGTCGGTGGACAGCTTGTAGTCGGCGCGGATGCCGGCAGTGCTGCGGGCCACGCCGCGGATGCGGCCGGAATCCTCGAAGCCACGCAGCAGGGTGTCCTCGATCATGTCGGTGGCCGGCTGCGCCCAGCTGGCCCCCTTGTAGATCTCAAGCTGCGACGGCGTCGGCCGCACGTTGATGCGCGGGCTGTCGACCATGCGCGCGGCGCTGGGCTTGGCCAGCACCAGCTGCCAGCTGGCCTGCGGCCACGCGGGGTCCGCCTTGACCTGCACGGACGGTGAGTACAGCGTCACCGCAGTTTTCTCGCTGCTGCCGAGGATGGAGCAGCCGCCCAGCAGGCCGACCATCGAAGCGGCCAGCAGCAGGCGCGGAAGGGGGGGCGTGCTCATTGGGGTTCGAACTCCTTGGGTGCGTCGCGGCCCAGCAGGTAGCGCGCGGGGTTGTTCTCGAGACGGTCGCTGACCCGGCGCAGGTCGCGGATCAGGCCGCGCAGTTCGGTCAGCGTCGGGCCCAGCTGGCCGAGGCCATCGTTGGCGAAGCTGTTGATCGCGGCGCGGTTCTCGCCAAGGATCGAATCGGCATTGCCGGCGGCCGAGTCGAGCTTGGCCAGGGTCGCGTCGAGCTTGTCGATGATGCCGGGCAGCTGCTGCACCAGGTTCCTGTCCAGGCGCTCGATGGTGCCGTTGGTGGTCTTCAGCGTGGTGTCCAGGCTACGGGCGGCATCGCGCGCGCTGAGCAGCAGCGCCTGCGTGCCCTGGTCGCGGTCGGCCAGGCCGCCGCTGATCGTCTCCAGGTTGGCCAGCGTGGCGTTGATCGAGGCCACGTTGCGGTCGCTGAGGATCTGGTCCATGCGCTCGACGATGCGGTTGGCCACATCGGTGATGTTCTGCAGCGCCGAGGGCGTGGTCGGGATGATCGGTGCCGGATCCTTGTTGACCGTGGTCAGCGCCGGCGACTGCGGCGTGCCGCCGCTGAGCTGGATGATCGACGGGCCGGTCAGGCTGGTGATCGCCAGCTTGGCGCGGGTATCGGTCTTGACCGGCGTGTTGGAGTTCAGGCGGATGCGCGCGACCACCTGGCGCGGGTCGTCGGGCACCAGGTTCAGTTCGGTGATCGAGCCCACCGCGATGCCGTTGTACTGCACCGGGCTGCCCACCGACAGGCCGGTCACCGCTTCGCGGAAGACCACGCGGTACTCCTGCCAGGTGCGGTCGGAGGAGTACTTGGCCGCCCACAGGCCGAAGGCCAGCAGGGCCAGGCCGGTGATCAGGGTGAACGCGCCGATCAGCACGTAGTTGGCTTTGGTTTCCATGGCTCAGGCACTCTCGATCTGTTCGCCACGCGCGGCGCGCGCGCGGGGTCCGTGGAAGTATTCCTGGATCCACGGATGATCCAGTTTCTCGATGTCCGGCAGCGGCGCATTGGCCACCACCCTGCGGTCGGCCAGCACGGCGACGCGATCGCAGATGGCGTACAGCGTGTCCAGGTCGTGGGTGATCAGGAACACGGTCAGCCCCAGCGCTTCCTGCAGCGTCTTGATCAGGCGGTCGAACGCGGCCGCGCCGATCGGGTCGAGGCCGGCGGTGGGTTCGTCCAGGAACAGCAGCGGCGGATCCAGCGCCAGCGCCCGGGCCAGGCCTGCGCGCTTGCGCATGCCGCCGGAGAGCTGCGAGGGCAGCTTGTTGATCGCGTCGGCGGGCAGGCCGGCCAGTTTCACTTTCAGCAGCGCCAGTTCGTAGTGCCAGCGCTCGGGCAGTTCGCGGTGGTGTTCCTTCAACGGCACCTGGACGTTCTCACCCACGGTCAGCGACGAGAACAGGGCACCGTCCTGGAACAGCACGCCGGTATTGCGTTCGATGTGCAGGCGGCTCTCGGCGTCGTCGGCACGCGCATCGCGGCCGAGGACTTCGATCTGCCCAGCATCCGGCACACGCAGGCCGAGGATCGAGCGCATCAGCACCGACTTGCCGGTACCGGAGCCGCCGACCACGCCCAGGATCTCGCCGCGGCGCACGTCCAGGTCCAGGTCTTCGTGCACGGTCTGGCTGCCGAAGCGGTTGACCAGACCACGCACGCGGATGGCCAGTTCGTGGCCGTCGTCGTCGCGCATGTCGAGGGTTTCAAGGGGGGCGGATGTGCTCATGTCACCAGTCCATGTGCATGAACCACAACGCTGCGAAGGCGTCGATGATGATCACCAGCGAGATCGTCTGCACCACGCTGGAAGTGGTGCGCTCGCCGACCGACTGCGCGGTGCCCTCGACCTTCAGGCCCTCCAGGCAGCCGATCAGGCCGATCACCAGGGCGAATACCGGCGCCTTCGACAGGCCCACCAGCAGGTGCCGCACTTCCATCGTCTCGTGCATGCGCGCGATGTACATCTGTGGCGGGATGTCGAGGTCGAACGCACCGACGGTGATGCCGCCGGCCAGGCCGGCGATCATCGCGATGAAGGTCAGCAAGGGCAGGGTGACCAGCAGGGCGAGCAAGCGTGGCAGCACCAGCAGGTCGACCGGGTCCAGGCCCAGCGTACGCATCGCATCGATCTCCTCGCGTGCCTTCATCGCACCGATCTGCGCGGTGAACGCGCTGGCGGTACGGCCGGCCAGCACGATCGCGGTCAGCAGCACGGCGAACTCGCGCAGGAAGGCGATGTTGACCAGCTCGACCACGTAGATCTCGGCGCCGAAGTCGCGCAGGATGGTCGAGCCGAGGAACGCGATCACCGCACCCACCAGGTAGGACAACAGCGCCACCAGCGGCACCGCATCCAGCCCGACCTGCTCCATCTGATGCACGGTGGCGGTCAGCCGGAAGCGGCGGGGTTCCTTGACCAGCCGCGCCGCCTTGACCAGGTTCTCGCCGAGGAAACTGCACAGGGCCTTGATGTTGTGGCCGGTGGCGTGGACGCTGACGCCCAGCCGCTCCAGCGCGGCCAGCACGCCGAAATCGCGCTTGGCCTTGGGCCGGTCATCGGCCACTTCCTCGATGGTGCACACCAGCGCCTGGTGGTCCGGGCGGAACTGCAGCGCGTCTTCGTGGAGGTCGGCGCGATGGGCCACGCGCAGCACCTGCAGCACGCCGGCCGAATCCAGCTGCTCGATGCCGGTGGCATCGATGCCGGTCAGCGCGTCGGGAACGCCGCGCAGGACTTCGGCCGCGGCCAGCGCGGTCTTCAAGGTCCAGGTGCCGGACAGGCGGATCAGGCCCGGGTCGTGGGCATCCTGTTCGAGCTGGGGAGCGAGGTTCGGGGTGACGTGGGCCATTCGGGTCGCAGCATAACCGTTCTGTATCGGGCTTCGCGTCGAACTTGGATGAATTTCTCCGGCGGGCCCCAGCGTAGGTAATACTACGGCGCATGTCCGCAGATGCTCACACGATCCCCACACCCCAGGCCACCTACGCACAGCGCGTGGCCTTCGTTTCCGAGATCGCCGGACGCCTGCACAGCTATGGCACCACGGCCCAGCGCCTGGAAACGGCGGTGGTTGCCCTGGCCCGCCAGCTCGATCTGGATTGTGAACCGTGGTCGAATCCCACCGGTATCATCCTCAGCTTCAGCGATCCGGCCCAGGCGATCGGCTCCAGCGACATCACCCGCGTGATCCGCCTGGCACCGGGTGAGAACGACCTGCACAAGCTCAGCGTTGCCGACCACATCGCCGAAGAAGTGTCCAACGGGCGGATGAGCATCGCCCAGGGCCACACTGCGCTGCGCCAGCTGGACAAGGATCCGGGCCGGCGCGGCAAGCTGCGCACCATCCTGTCGTTCACCCTCGGCGCGGCGGGCGTGGCCGGCATGTGGAAGCTGCCGTGGCTGGACATCGCCACCGCCGGTGTCATCGGCCTGATGATCGGCCTGCTCGGCATGGTCACCGATCGCCGCCCGGCCACCCGCGAAGCCGCCGAGGCACTGGCGGCGCTGCTGGCCGGCATGGTCGCCACCCTGGTCGCGTCGTTCATTGGTGCGCTCAACCTCAATACCGTGATCATCGCCTCGCTCGTGGTGCTGCTGCCCGGCATGTCGCTGACCAATGCGGTCAATGAGCTGGCCAGCCAGCACTGGGTATCGGGTACCGCGCGCTTTGCCGGCGCACTGACCACCATCATGAAGCTCAGCGTCGGCGCGATGATCGCGGTGACCCTGGCCGATGTGCTCGGCCTGGACCCGGTGATCCGGGCCGCGCGGCCGCAGGGGCCGTGGGTGGAATGGGGCTCGCTGCTGACCGCCGCATTTGCCTTCGCGATGCTGTTCAAGGCCAATCGCCGCGATTATCCGTGGGTGATCGCCGCCTCGGTGGCCGGTTACGCGATCTCCAAGTTCGGCGGCCACGCCTGGGGCGCGCCGGCCGGCATCTTCCTGTCGGCAATGCTGCTGACCGCCGGTGGCAACCTGTTCGGTCGCCTGGTCGGGCGTCCGGGCGCGATCATCCGCCTGCCGGGCATCATCATGATGGTGCCCGGCAGCACCAGCCTGCGTGGCGTGCTGACCCTGGTCCAGCAGCAGGACGTGGGCGCCGGCCAGAGCGTGTTCCTCACCGTTCTGAACGTGGTGATGGCGCTGGTGGCGGGCCTGCTGTTCGGCAACCTGCTGATGCCGGCGCGCAAGACCCTGTAGAGCCGAGCCCACGCTCGGCTTTGCATATGGATAGCCGAGCGTGGGCGCGGCTCTACAAACAGGAAACGCCGGCTTTCGCCGGCGTTTTTTTATTGCTCCCCGATCCGGCCTCAGGCCTTCTTGATCAGGAAATCTTCCGGCTTCTTGTTGCCCTTGGCGGTCAGTTCAGCCATCCAGCGCGGCTGCTTGCCACGGCCGGTCCAGGTTTCCTTGGGGTTGGCCGGGTTGCGGTACTTCGGGGCAACCTTGCCCAGCTTGCGGCCGGCGGTCTTCGACGGTGCCTTGGCGACCTTGGCCACCTTGCGCGCGCGCGGGGCCGGGGCGTCGCCGAACAGTTCCTCGATGGTGTAGCCCTCGGTCTTGGCCAGCTTGGTCAGCTGGGCGCGCACCTTGGTGATCGGCCGGCGCTTGGCGACGATGGTCTGCTGCTTCTTGGCGGTACGGATCAGGGCGCCCAGCTCGCGTGCTGACAGGCCGGTCAGGTCAATGCTCATTTACGGTTACTCCGGAAACTAATGTGTGGACGGGACAAGCCAGTCCATGGCGTCGGCGGACAGAATAGAGATGAATTAATCACAGCACAAATGCAGGCGGGTCATGGCGTGGCGGCATGCAGACGCTATCGCGGTGATTTTGACCGGATTATGTCCGCTGCAATATAGGGAAAGGCCGCGCGCCAAAAAAAAAAGACCGGGGCAGGCCCCGGTCTTTCCACGTCAGCCCTGCAGTCGCTGCAGCAGGGTGGCCTTGTCCAGGCTCTCCGCCTCGCTGGCGCGGCGCGCGCGGTACTCGTAGGTGCCGGCGGCCAGGCCGCGTTCGCTGACCACCACGCGGTGCGGGATGCCGATCAGTTCCATGTCGGCGAACATCGCGCCCGGGCGCAGGCCGCGATCGTCGAGCGCGGCGTCCAGGCCGGCGTCGCGCAGCTCCTGCAGCAGATTGGCTGCAGCGTCGGCCACAACGGCATCGCCCTTCGGGTTGATCACGCACACCACGACCTGCCACGGCGCCATCGCGTCCGGCCAGATGATGCCGGCATCGTCATGGTTCTGTTCGATCGCGGCAGCCACCACGCGCGAGATACCGATGCCGTAGCAACCCATCGCCATCACCGCCGCCTTGCCGTTTTCATCCAGCACGGTGGCATCCAGCGCTTCGGCGTACTTGCGGCCGAGCTGGAACACGTGGCCGACTTCGATGCCACGGGCGATCTTCAGTTCACCGCCGTCCACGGCACGATCACCGGCACGCACGTTGCGGATGTCGGCCACTTCCGGTTCCGGCAGGTCGCGGCCCCAGTTGACGCCGGCCAGGTGGAAACCGGCCTCGTTGGCGCCGACGACGAAGTCGGCCATTGCCGCCACTTCGCGATCGGCGACCACGCGGATGGCCTTGGCCGGCGCGACTGGGCCGAGGAAGCCTGGCACGCTGCCCAGGTACTCGGCGATTTCCGCCTCGCTGGCGAAGCGCTGCTCGTCCAGCCCGGCCACCTTGGCCAGCTTGATCTCGTTGACCTCATGGTCGCCACGCACCAGCACCAGCACGAACTGCTGTGCCTCGCCTTCGCCGGCGATCAGTGCCACCGACTTCACCGTGCGATGCAGGTCGATGCCGAGCAGGGCCGCGACGTCCTCGCAGGTCTTCTGGGTGGGGGTATCCACCTTGCGCATTGTTTCGGAGGCGGCCGCACGCGGTGCCGGATCGGCGGCGATTGCCGCCTCCATGTTCGCCGCGTAGTCCGAACCGGTGGAGAACACCAGGGCGTCTTCGCCGGAATCGGCGATCACGTGGAACTCCTGCGAAGCATCGCCACCGATCGCGCCGGAGTCCGCCTGCACCATGCGGAAGTCCAGGCCGAGGCGGGTGAAGATGCGGCTGTAGGCCGACTTCATGTTCTCGTACTCGCGCACCAGGCACTCATCGTGCAGGTGGAACGAATAGGCGTCCTTCATCAGGAACTCGCGCGCGCGCATCACGCCGAAGCGCGGGCGGATCTCGTCGCGGAACTTGGTCTGAATCTGGTAGAAGTTCACCGGCAGCTGCTTGTAGCTGGACAGCTCGCTGCGCGCGAAGTCGCAGGCGGCTTCTTCGGCGGTCGGGCTGTAGCAGAACACCTGGTCCTTGCGGTCCTTGATCTTCAGCAGCTGCGGGCCGAACTTCTGCCAGCGGCCGGTCTGCTCCCACAGTTCCTTCGGCTGGATGGTCGGGATCTGGAATTCCACCGCGCCGGCCCGGTCCATTTCCTCGCGAACAATGCGCTCGACCTTGCGCAGCACGCGCAGGCCCAGCGGCGACCAGGTGTACAGGCCCGATGCCAGCTTGCGGATCATGCCCGCGCGCAGCATCAGCCGATGGCTGGTCAGCTCGGCGTCGCTGGGGGTTTCCTTGGTGGTGTGCAGGTGGAACTGGGAGAGGCGCATCGTCGGCTTCGGATAACGGCAGAGACGTCTATTCTGCCAGCCCGGCCGGGGGGAGGGGTATCGGCAGGGCTGCGCCCTGCACCCGCGGTAGTGCCGGCCGCTGGCCGGGCAACCTCAGAAGCAACAGCCGAAGCAACAGCGGGTTATGCGGCTCACGCCCCCGCAACCGGACCCACCCCGCCCAACCCACAGAAAGCCCAGAGCCGGCTGTTGCCCTTGCTGTTGCCTCTGCGGGTGCAGGGCTGCAAGCCCTGCCGATACCCTCATTGTGCTGGGCAGTAGGCCTTGATCGCCGCTTCAGCCAACCCCTTCTGTGCGGTGTGCTGCTCCGGGGTCAACGGGGTATCGGCCTTGCCATCACCATCGGTGTCCTGCATCACCTGGCCACCGCCGTCCAGCAGGGCCAGGTTGGCCCGGGCCGTGCTGCACTGCTCGGGAACCGGCGCGGCCGGGGTCTCGGTGCTGGTCGCGGCCTGCGGGGTGCGGGCCTGCTCGCGGGTCTCGTACTTCTTGCCCGCTGGTGGGGTCTCCGAGTACTGCGTCACGCCATGGGCGTCCTTCCATTTGTACACGGGACCGGCCACGGCGTTGGCACTGGCCAACAGCAGCAGGCATCCAAGGCAGGACAGGGCACGCATGGCAAACTCCACGGAATGGGCGTAGAACGCCGATTGCAGCATTGGCGCCGAGCACTGGCAAGTCGATTAAACTGGATTCCATGGACCCGATCACACCGCCGCCGCGCTCGCGCACGATTTACCTGTTGCCCAACCTGTTCACCACCGCCGGCCTGTTCTCCGGTTTCTACGCGATCATCGCCGCGGCCAACGGGGATTTCGTCAACGCCAGCATCGCCGTGTTCGTGGCGGCGGTGATGGATGGCCTGGACGGGCGCGTGGCGCGCCTGACCGGTACCAGCAGCGAATTCGGCGTGCAGTACGACTCGCTGGCCGACCTGGTCAGCTTCGGCATGGCCCCGGCGCTGGTGATGTACCACTGGTCGCTGTCGTGGCTGAAGTTCGACGATCCGCTCCTCGGCCGCGTCGGCTGGGCCGTGGCCTTCCTGTATGCGGCCTGCGCGGCGCTGCGCCTGGCCCGCTTCAACACGCAGGTGGCGGTGGTCGACAAGCGCTGGTTCGTCGGCCTGGCCAGCCCGGCCGCAGCGGGCCTGATGATGTCCTTCGTCTGGGCGTTTGCCGACGGCAACCTGGGCTGGGATGGCAACCAGCTGCGTTACGTGGCGCTGGCGGTGACGATCATCGCTGCGCTGCTGATGGTCAGCCGTATCCGTTTCTGGAGCTTCAAGGGCGGCGATGCCAAGGGCACCCGTTCGGATCGCGTGCCGTTCCTGGTGCTGGCACTGGTGCCGGTGGCGATCGCGATTGCGGTCATCGACCTGCCGCGCGTGCTGTTCGCGGTCGGCATCCTGTACGCCTTGTCCGGCCCGGTGATGTGGGCCGGGCAGCGCATGCGCAAGAAGCCCGAGGCCGCGTGAGCCAGGACCTGCCCGTGCTGTGGTCACCGGCCCAGCAGGCCTGGCTGCAGGCCATGGGCTATACCGTCTATCACGACGGCCAGCTGGCCGCCGAGCTGGATGCCGCATTGCAGTTGAGCGTGGCCGAAGCCAGTGTTGCTCCGCCGGAGCCGGAGCCGGTGCGGGCTGCTGTGCCGCCGCGCGACGCCCATACCGCGCCCGCGACCGCAGTACGCGCGGAACGCCCGGCACCGCCGCGCCGCGAAACGCCGGTCAGTGCCCCGGATACCGTGCCGGCGGCTGAGCGCCCGCTGCCCAGCGGCAACGCACGCCAGCCGGTGGTACGCCTGCCCGATCGCCTGCAGATCGCATTGCTGCGCGCCTCCGGCTGCAACCCGAACGACCCGGCCACCCAGATGCTGATGGACAGCTGGCCGCTGGACCAGCTGCGCCGCGACCCGGCCGCCAAGCGTGCGCTGTGGCCGCAGCTGCGTGCCCTGCGCAAGCGGGGCACGCCGTGAGCGCGGTAACCCGGCCCGGCCCGGTCAGCCTGCGTGCGCTGCGCGAGAGCGACCTCAATGCCGTGATGGCGATCGAGCTGCGGGGCTATCCGTTTCCCTGGACCCGCGGCATCTTCATCGACTGCCTGCGCGCCGGTTATCCCGGCCTGGCGATGGAGCGTGATGGCCTGCTGGTCGGCTATGGCGTGCTCAGCATCGCCGCGGATGAAGCGCACGTGCTCAACATCTGCATCGATCCACTGGCACAGTCGCGCGGGCTGGGCCGCCAGCTGCTGCGCGCACTGGTGCAGCTGGCAGCCGACCGTGGCGCACAGCGCGTCTTCCTGGAAGTGCGTCCGTCCAATACGCCGGCGCTGGCGCTGTACCACAGCGAAGGCTTCAACGAGATCGGCCGCCGCCCGCGCTACTACCCGGCTGCACAGGGCCGCGAGGATGCAGTGGTGATGGCCATCGAGCTGGTCGACGGCGACCTGCAGGCGATGCCGCCGCTGTGACGCAGACGGGTTGCCGGCCAGCGGCCGGCACTACCAACGCGCCCATCACGCCAGCCGCAACGCCAGCACGCCACCGACGATGAGCGACGCCGCCAGCCAGCGCGCGCGCGGAATCCGCTCACGCAGCAGGAACACCGAGATCAGCAGCGCGAACAGGATCGAGGATTCGCGCAGCGCCGAAATCATTGCCACCGGCGCCTGGGTCATGGCCCACAATGCCATCGCATAGGAGGCGGTGGTGCCGACGCCACCGGCCAGTCCCAGCGGCCAATGCTGCCGCGCATAGTCCAGCACCGCGCCGCCGCGCGTGTACAACGCCCACAGCGGCAGCGGAATGCCCGACAGCAGGAACAACCACAACGTGTAGCTGAGCGCGCTGCCGGACTGGCGCGCACCCTGCGCGTCGACCAGCGTGTAGGTGGCGATCATCGCTGCGGTCAGCAGCGGCAGGCGCAGTTGGCCGCCACGCGCACCCACTGCCATGCACAGGATGCCGGTGCTCACCAGTACCACGCCCAGCCACGCTGCAGCCGGCAATGGTTCACCGAGCAGGGTGCCCGCCAGTGCGACCAGGATCGGCGCGCTGCCACGCATCAGCGGGTAGGCCAGGCTCATGTCGACCTGCTGGTAACAGCGTGCGACCAGCCCGTAATAGGTCACCTGCAACAGCACCGATGCGCCCAGCCAGGGCCAGCTGTGCGCGGCGGGAAAAGGCAGGAAGGGCAGGGCGGCGGCCGACAGCAGCGCGGCGCTGCCGGTGACCAGCACGGTGCCGAGGAACTTGTCCGGCCCGCGCTTGACGATCGCATTCCAGCTGGCATGCAGTGCCGCAGCGGCGAGAACCAGCAGGAAGATCGAAAGAGGCATCCGGCGATGATGCCATGCGGGGGAAATGGAAACGCCGGGCATCGCCCGGCGTTTCCCATTTCGCTTGGGTGGGTGCCAACCTCTCCCGGCGTGGTAGGTGCCAACCTTGGTTGGCACGCACCAGAGCGCGGCGTTACAGCTTCGCGCGCTGTTCGCGCAGGCCGGCCAGCTGGGTGTTCCAGTCAGCCAGGCGCACGCGCTCCTGCTCGACCACGGCCGGCGGCACCTTGTCGGTGAACCTGGCCAGCTTGGTCTCGCTCTTTTCCTGCTCGCCTTCTACGCGCTTGATCTCCTTGTCCAGGCGCGCGCGCTCGGCATCGAGATCGACCAGGCCCTCCAGCGGCACCAGCAGCTTCAGCTCGCCCACGATCGCGGCGGCCGCCGGCGGTGCGCTTTCGCCTTCGGCCAGCCACTGGATGCTGTCCAGCTTCAGCAGGAACGACAGCGAAGCGCTGAAGCGTTCGATACGCACGCGGTCCTGTTCCAGGCCGGCCTGCAGGCGCAGCGGTACCAGCTTGGACGGCGCGACGTTCAGCTCACTGCGCACGCGACGCACCGCGCTGATCACCGCCTTCAGCCATTCCACGTCGGCCTCGGCCTGGGCGAAATCGCCTTCGAACTCGGCGGCGGTCGGGTAGGGGCGCAGCGACAGCGTGGTTTCGGCCAGGCCCAGGCGCGGGGCCAGCTGCTGCCACAGCTGTTCGGTGATGAACGGCGTCAGCGGGTGCAGCAGGCGCAGCAGTGCTTCCAGCACGTACAGCAGGGTGTGGCGGGTGCTTTCGGCATCGGCGGCGTCGGCACCGTTCAGGGCCGGCTTGCTCAGTTCCAGGAACCAGTCGCAGAACGCGTTCCACGCAAACTCGTACAGGCACTGCGCCAGCAGGTCGAAGCGGTAGGCGGCGAAATGCCCCTGTGCCTCGGCGGTGGTGGCGGCCAGGCGGGCGAGGATCCAGCGCTCGGCATCGGTGCGCGGCTTGGGCGCGCCGATGAACGCAGCGCCCTCGGTGTTCATCAGGGCGAAGCGGCTGGCATTCCACAGCTTGTTGCAGAAGTTCTTGTAGCCCTCGGCGCGGTTCATGTCGAACTTGATGTCGCGGCCGTGGGTGGCCAGCGCGGCGATGGTGAAGCGCAACGCATCGGCACCGTGGGCGGCGATGCCGTCCGGGAATTCCTTGCGGGTGGCCTTCTCGATCTTCTCGACCATCTTCGGCTGCATCAGGCCGCCGGTGCGCTTGGCAACCAGATCGTCGATGGTGATGCCGTCGATGATGTCCAGCGGGTCGAGCACGTTGCCCTTGCTCTTGGACATCTTCTGGCCCTGGCCGTCGCGGATCAGGCCGGTGAAGTAGACATCCTTGAACGGGATCTTCCCGACCAGGTTGTCGGTGGCCATGATCATGCGCGCCACCCAGAAGAAGATGATGTCGAAGCCGGTGATCAGCACCGACGACGGCAGGTAGCGGTCGAAGCCACGCTCGGCCATGGCCTGCTCGTTCGGCCAGCCCAGGGTGGAGAACGGCCACAGCTGCGAGGAGAACCAGGTCTCCAGCACGTCGCTTTCCTGGTTCAGCACCACGTCGCTGCCCAGGTTGTGCTTGGCGCGCACTTCCTCTTCGCTGCGACCGACGTAGCAGTTGCCGGTGGCGGCATCGAACCACGCCGGGATGCGGTGGCCCCACCACAGCTGGCGGCTGATGCACCAGTCCTGGATGTTGTTCATCCAGTGGCGGTAGGTGTTGATCCAGTTCGGCGGCACGAAGGAAATGCTTCCGTCCTCGACCAGTTCCAGGCCACGCTTGGCCAGGTCGTCCATCTTCACGAACCACTGGTCGGTCAGGTACGGCTCGATCACCTGGCCGGTACGGTCGCCGCGCGGCACCTGCAGCTTGTGCGCCTTGGTCTCGACCAGGATGCCCAGGTCTTCCAGTTCGGCCAGCACGGCCTTGCGCGCTTCATAGCGGTCCAGGCCCTGGAAGCGTTCCGGCGCATTCTCGTTCAGTGCGGCCACCGGGGTGAACAGGTTGATCATCGGCAGGCTGTGGCGCACGCCGACTTCATAGTCGTTGAAATCGTGCGCCGGGGTGACCTTGACCACGCCGGTGCCGAACGCGCGGTCCACGTAGTCGTCGGCGATCACCGGCACGCGGCGGCCGGTCAGCGGCAGCACCACGCTCTTGCCGATCAGGTGCGCGTAACGCTCGTCTTCCGGGTGCACCATCACCGCGGTATCGCCCAGCAGGGTTTCCGGGCGGGTGGTGGCGACGACCAGGTAGTCGCGGGTTTCGCGCAGGGTTTCCACGCCGTCGGCATCGCGCTCGACGTGCTCGTAGCTCAGGCCTTCGTCCAGCGTGTAGGCGATCGACCACAGGAAGCCGTCTTCCTCGGCGCTCTCCACTTCCAGGTCGGAAATGGCGGTCTTCAGCACCGGGTCCCAGTTCACCAGGCGCTGGCCGCGGTAGATCAGGCCCTGCTCGTACCAGCGCACGAAGGCTTCATTGACCGCCGCCGACGGCTGCGGGTCCATGGTGAAGGTGCTGCGCGACCAGTCGGCGGAGGTGCCAAGGCGACGCATCTGGCGTTCGATGGTGTCGCCGGATTGCTGCTTCCACTCCCAGACCTTGCCGATGAAGCCTTCGCGGCCCAGCGAATCGCGGGTCTCGCCCTTGCCTTCCAGCGCCAGGTTGCGGCTGACCACCATTTCGGTGGCGATGCCGGCGTGGTCGGTACCGACCTGCCACAGCGTGTCGTAGCCGCGCATGCGGTGGTAGCGCACCAGCGCGTCCATCAGGGTCTGCTGGAAGGCGTGGCCCATGTGCAGGGTGCCGGTCACGTTCGGCGGCGGCAGCAGGATGGTGTACGGCTCGCCCGTGCCGGACGGCTTGAAGTGGCCGGCCTTCTCCCAGGCCTCGTAGAGGTCGGTCTCGAAGGACGTCGGGTCGTAGCTGGAGGCGAGTTGGGTCATGCGGGGGAACCAGGAGGTAATCGTTGAAGGATCAGGGCGCGGCGGCGGCCCATCAAGGGGGCCGGGGCGCGCTTACATGTCGTGCTTGTTCAGGTCGTAACCGGCGGCCTTGTACTGGCGCCAGCGCTCGCGCAGCGGTTCGCGCGCTTCCGGATCGGCCGGCACCACTTCCAGCACGCGCTCGCACTGGCCCAGCCAGGGCTCGTCGCGCAGGTTGATCACCAGCGGACGCGCTGGTGCCTCGGTGCCGGGTACCGCGATCAGTACCAGGGCCTCTTCCTCGTCCATGTCTTCGCCGGCGATCTGGTGCGGGATGTAGGCGTCGTTGTCGAACGCCCACAACAGCTCGTCCAGCTCCTCGGCCTGGGCCTGGTCACGGGCCAGCACCAGGGTGAACAACCCGGCGTCGTTGGCCTTGCGCGCCAGCTCACAGACCAGGCGCAGCGGCTCGGTCAGGAAGCGGGGCTTGGCGATCAGGTAGAAGTCGGCGCGGGGCATGGCAGGGTCCGGGTCAGGCAGGGGCCCGGCAGTGCCGGGCGAGGCCCCGGCCGGCGTCTGCCGGCCAGGGTCGGGTACGGCATCAGGCGCGGGCGGCCTGGTCCAGCAGCCACTGGCTCAGCAGGCCGACCGGGCGGCCGGTGGCCATGCCACGCTTGCCTTCATCGCTGGCCACGCCGGCGATGTCCAGATGGGCCCAGCGCTGGCCTTCGGCGAAGCGCGACAGGAAGCAGCCGGCGGTGATCGCGCCAGCCCAGCGGCCACCGATGTTGTAGACGTCGGCGAAGCTCGAATCCAGCATCGGCTGGTACTCGTCCCACAGCGGCAGGCGCCAGGCGCGGTCGAACACGTGCTCGCCGGCGGCCAGCAGCTCGTTGGCCAGGTCATCGTGCTTGCTCATCAGGCCGGCGGTCTGGTGGCCGAGGGCGACCATGCAGGCACCGGTCAGGGTGGCCACGTCGACCAGCGCGGCCGGCTCGAAGCGCTGCGCGTAGGTCAGCGCGTCACACAGGATCAGGCGGCCTTCGGCGTCGGTGTTGCCGACTTCGATGGTCTTGCCCGACATCGAGGTGATCACGTCCGACGGACGATAGGCGTTGCCATCAATGGCGTTTTCCACCGCCGGGACCACCACGACGAGGTTCAGCGGCAGCTTGGCCTTGACCGCAGCGACGAAGGTGCCGATGACGTTGGCGCCACCGCACATGTCGTACTTCATTTCCTCGATGCCGCCCTGGGTCTTCAGGTTGACGCCACCGGTATCGAAGGTGATGCCCTTGCCGACCAGCACGTACGGCTTGGCGTCACCGCCATTGTTCCACTTCAGCACGACCAGGCGCGGGCGGTTGGCCGAGCCACGGGCCACGGCCAGCAGCGAGCCCATGCCCAGCGCTTCCATCTGGTGCTCGTCGAGGATCTCGGCTTCGGCACCCTCGTGCTCGCCGGCGAACTTCACGCCCACGTCGGCCAGATAGGCCGGGGTGCAGTAGTTCGGCGGCAGGTTGCCCAGCTCGCGGGCGAACTCGACACCGGCGGCGATGGCCTGGCCTTGGGCCAGCGCCTGCGCGTCGTCACCGGCGATGGCCAGCTGGGTCAGACCGGCGTCGTCGGCCTTCTTCTTGCCCAGGGTGGCGGTATAGCGGTAGGCGGCGTGATCGGCGGCGATCACCGCCTGACGGATCGCCCAGGCCGCGTCGCGGTCCTTCACCGCCACTTCGGACAGGGTGAACAGCGCGCTGCGGGTGGCGCCGGCCTTCAGCGCGCGCACGGCGTCGCCCACGGCCTTCAGGTACTGCGGCACGCCGAAACGGGCGGCTTCACCGAGGCCGACCACCAGCACGCGCGGGGCGGTCACGCCCGGCAGGTCGTGCAGCAAGGTGGTTGCGCCGGTCTTGCCGGACAGATCGCCACGCTGGGCCAGGGCGGCCAGGCGGCCACCGCTGGCGGCATCCAGGGCCTGCGCGGCCGGGGTCAGGGTATGGTCGGCATACGCGCCGACCACCAGGCAATCAACGGTGGCGGCGGCCGGAGCAACGTGGTTCAGGGTGAATTCGAGGGCCATTGAGCAGATTCCATTGGCGAGTCCGTACAATCGCAGGCCGTTTACGCCCAGACAGTAGACTGGGCGGCACCGCGAACGAACCCCAGAGTTTAAACCACCGCCCCATGCTGAAGCTCGACCGATACCTGCTGGGCGATTTCGTCCAGAGTTTCCTGGCTACCCTGATCGTCCTGCTGGTGGTCAGCGTGGGCGGCGTGCTGGTGGACATCCTCGGCAACATCGCCGACGGACGCCTGCCGGCCAAGCTGCTGTTCTCCCAGCTGGGCCTGCAGTTCATCGCCTACCTGCCGCTGATCCTGCCGCTGGCACTGATGCTGGGCCTGCTGCTGGCCGTGGCGCGGCTGTACCGAGACTCGGAAATGGCGGTCATCACCGCCATTGGTGTTGGCCCCAAGCGACTGCTGCGACCGCTGCTGATGCTGGTGGTGCCGGTGGTGCTGCTGGTCGGCGCCTGCTCGCTGTGGCTGGGCCCGTGGGCAGGCCGGGTGGCCGAGCAGATGATCATCGAGGCCAACCGCAGCGTGCTGATGGCCGGCCTGGAGCCGGGCCGGTTCACGCCGCTGCCCAATGGCGGCGTGGTCTACCTGTCCTCGATCTCGCCTGATGGCACCGAGCTGGGCAAGGTGTTCCTGCAGCGGCAGAAGGACGATCGCCTGGAGGTGGTGTCGGCCAACAGTGGCCGCATGTACTTCGAGGGCAGCCGCCAGCGTTTCCTGGAGCTGGATGATGGCCACCAGGTGGAAGGCCCGGTGGCCGCTGGGCTGGATTACCGGCTGGCGACCTTCGCCCGCAACGACGTGGCCCTGCCCGATGGCGCACAGACCCGCACCGAGGATGACCCGGAACTGATGCCAACCCTGCAGCTGATCGGTGATGCACGGCCGCAGGCGCAGGCGCAGCTGCATCGCCGGCTGGCACCGCCGCTGATCGCGCTGGCATTCGCCCTGCTGACCGTGCCGTTGGGCCGCAGCTCGCCGCGCCAGCAGCGCTACGGCCGCATGATGCTGGCCCTGCTGGCCTACATGGTGGGCACCAACCTGATGTTCATCGGCAGCGGCTGGATTGCCAACGGCAAGATTCCGCCCGCGCTCGGCCTGTGGTGGTTGACCCTGCCGCTGCTGGCGCTGGCGATCTGGATGTATGTACGTGATGGCCGCCTGGGCCGTCCGAAGGGAGCCCGCGCATGAGGCTGCGCCCGATGCGTTTCGACCTGTACCTGGGCCGGTCGGTGTTTACCACCGTGCTGCTGACCTGGGCGGTGCTGGTGGGCCTGGACGTGGTGATGGCCTTCTCCGGCGAGTTCAAGGACATCGGCAAGAACGGCTACACCCTGGGCCATGCCGCCGCGTGGGTGCTGTACACCGTGCCGCGCCGCGCCTACACGATGTTCCCGACGGCCGCGGTGATCGGCGCACTGATGGGCCTGGGCCAGCTGGCCGCGACCTCGGAGCTGACCGCACTGCGTGCACTGGGCCTGTCGCGCAAGCGCCTGAGCGTGTCGGTGGCGATTGCGCTGTCGCTGCTGACCGCGGTGATGGTGCTCAGCGCCGAGACGCTGGGCCCGTGGGGCCAGGACCGTGCCGATGCGCTGAAATCCAGCGCCAAATGGGGGCGGGATATTGCCACTACCCGTTACTCGGGGCTGTGGGCACGCGAAGGCGACACCTTCCTCAATGCGCAGAGCGGCGAGGAGCAGCTGGTGGGCGACAAGGGCACGCGGCTGATCCTGCGTGATGTGCGCCTGTACCGGGTCGCCGAAGACGGCAAGATCGCCTCGTTGACCCATGCCGCCACCGCCGAGCACGACAAGGACGGCTGGGTGTTGACCGGCGTGCGCCGCGACACCTTTGGCGAGCGCTCGGCAACCCGTCAGGAAGTGGCACGTGAGCCCTGGAACTCGAAGTTGGACCCGGCCGCGCTAGCGACCGGTATCGCCAAGCCGCGCAACCTCAGCGTGTCCGAGCTGAGCACCAGCATTGCCTACCGCGAACGCAACGGGCTGGACGCGCGCGATTTCGAGGATGTGTACTGGAGCCGCTGGTTCTATCCGGTGAACGTGCTGGCCCTGTGCCTGGCGGCGGTGCCGTTCGCGTTCGGATCGCTGCGCAGCGGCGGCATGGGCAAGCGCTTGTTCCTGGGCATCCTGTTCGCATTGGGCTTCTGGCTGCTGCAGCTGTTCTTCGGCCGCATGGCCGGCGCGCTGAAGTTCGATTACCGCATTGCCTACGCGTTGCCGCCGATCGTGATGCTGGCGGTATCCGGACTGCTGTTCCGGCGCAAGTCGGGCTGATTCTGATTGTTGTAGAGCCGAGCCTGTGCTCGGCTGTCACGTACAGTGCGGAAAGCAGCCGAGCACGGGCTCGGCGCTACAGACAGCGCCTTACCGTTTCGGCATCCGCACCAGGCGGGTACCGCTGGCGCGGTCGTGCCAGGTCAGGCGTTGGCGGTCGACCCACGCCCACCAGAATCCCAGACCGCCCAGCAGCAGGGACAGCGTGCCTACCGCAAAGCGCAGCCACAACTGCCCGCGCCGCAACGGCGTGCCATCGATTGATTGCACTTTCAGCCGCCACGGGCGCATGCCCAGGGTCTGTCCGCCGCGGCGCCAGCTGGCCGTGGCGTACCACCCCGTGACCGCCCAGCACACCGCCCACAGCAGCCACTGCCAGGCGCTGAACGGCGCGATGTTCTCGCGCTGTGCGTGGCCGCTGAAGGTGTAGGCGAGGGTGAACAGCGTGCCGGCCAGCATCCAGAGCGCCAGCACCGGCAGTGCGTCGTAGACCATCCCCAGCACGCGCCACAGCAGCAATGCGCGCGGATGGAGCATTTCGGTGGCGGCCGCAGGGGCTGTGTCGGTGGCAGGGCGGGACATGCGCCGAGCATACGCAAAGCTGGCCGTGCCCGCAGTGGCCCTCGTATCCTGCACGCATGGCCCTTGTCTCCACCCCCGCCGAACGCCGCCAGCTGGTCCAGCAACTACCCGAGCTTCGCGCCGACGACAGCGTGCGCATCCAGCGCTTCCTTGATGCGATCTGGGCCGAGAACGGCCTGGCCCGTGCCACCCTCGACAGCTACCGGCGTGACCTCGAAGGGTTGGCGCGCTGGATGGATGGACGCGACGGTGGCCTGGCCGGCATCGAGCGTCCCGGATTGTTCGAGTATCTGGCCTGGCGCACCCGGCATGGCTGGTCGCCGCGCAGCAATGCGCGCCTGCTGTCGGCGTTGCGGGCGTTCTTCGCCGATGGCGTGCGGCGCGGCGAACGCAGCGAGGACCCGAGTGCGCTGCTGGATCCGCCGAAGCTGCCACGGTTGTTGCCCAAGGCGCTGGCCGAGAGCCAGATCGACGCGCTGTTGGCAGCACCGGATGTCGACAGCCCACTGGGCCTGCGCGATCGCGCCATGCTGGAACTGATGTATGCCGCCGGCCTGCGCGTGAGCGAGCTGGTGTTGCTGCCGGCCACGGCGGTCAACCTTCGCCAGGGCGTGCTGCGGGTCACCGGCAAGGGCAGCAAGGAACGGCTGGTGCCGCTGGGCGAGGAATCCCAGCACTGGCTGGAGCGTTACCTGCAGCAGTCGCGCCCGCAGCTGGTCGGCAAGGGCAAGGTGCATGCCCTGGCGGATGGGCAGACCCCGTTGTTCGTCGAACCGACGCTGCATGCGCTGACCCGGCAGGCGTTCTGGCATCTGGTCAAGCGCCACGCACAGGTGGCCGGCATCGACCCGGCGCGGATCAGCCCGCATGGCCTGCGGCACAGCTTCGCCACCCATCTGCTCAACCGCGGTGCCGACCTGCGCGCGCTGCAGATGCTGCTTGGCCACAGTTCCTTGTCGACCACCCAGATCTATACCCTGGTCGCGCGCGAGCACCTGCAGAAGCTGCACGCCCGCCACCATCCGCGTGGCTGAGTGCCGGGCTGAATCGCTGCCCGGGGCGCTGCCGGCCGTCGCCGCCCGGTCGCGGTGGCTGTGTCAGAATCCGGGGTCTTCTTCTGTCGCGGACCGCTCCATGCTCCGATTTGCCATCGCCGCCGTGTTCGGTGCGCTCAGCCTGACCGCCTGCGCCCAGCCGGCTCCACCGGCCGCCAAGGCACCCGCCGCCGCTGCGGCCAAGGCCAGTCCGGCCGCGAATGCGCCCGCCGACCAGGCGGTACGCGCCGCACTGACCGCGTTGAACCCCGGTTTCCAGGTGGACTACATTGGCGCCGCGCCTTTCCCCGGCTTCCGCGAGGTCGTCGTTTCAGGCCAGCTTCTGTATGTGTCCGATGACGGCCGCTATCTGTTCCAGTCTCAGCCCTACGACACCCGCGCCAAGGGCCCGGCCAACAGCGAAGGCCTGCTCGGCTATCGCCGCGGCCTGCTGGCCAAGGCCAACCACGGCGATCGCATCGTGTTCGCCGCGCCGAACGCCAAGTACACCATCAGCGTGTTCACCGACATCGAGTGTGGTTACTGCCGCAAGCTGCACCAGGACATCGCCGAGCTCAACCGCAACGGCATCACCGTCGAGTACCTGGCGTTCCCGCGCATGGGCCTGGGCAGCAAGGACTACACCGACATGATTTCGGTCTGGTGTGCAGCGGATCGTCGCCAGGCGCTGACCAACGCCAAGCGCGGCGGCAACGTTCCCGCCAAGAACTGCACCAATCCGGTGGCGATGCAGTACGCGCTGGGCCAGCAGCTGGGCGTGAATGGTACGCCGGCGATCTTCGCGCCGGACGGCACCCAGCTGGGGGGGTACCTGCCGCCGGCACAGCTGCGTGCGGCGTTGGAAAAGCTGTCGGCCAAGCGCTGATCGCCGTTGACCTTTTCCTGTAGCGCCGAGCCCATGCTCGGCTGCGCAACCATCAGCCGAGCATGGGCTCGGCGCCACAGATCAGAGGCCGGGGGCGCAAAATGCGCCCCCGGCTTTTGCCTTATTTCAGGCCATCACTGACTGCCTTGGTCAGCGTGCCCTGCGCATCGTCACCGCTGAACTCCCAGACGAACGCGCCGCCCAGGCCCTGGGTCTTCACGTAACCCATCTTGCGGGTGATGTTGGCCGGGGTGTCGAAGCTCCACAGCGTGCTGCCGTTGTAGATCCAGGTGGCACCGGCGGTGTTGTCGGTGTAGCCCGGCCACGCCAGGTTCTTCAGCACCTTCCAGTCCTCGATGCCGGCTTCATACGTGCCCGGGGCAGCACCGCTGGCGGTCTGGTACAGGCCGTTGTTGGCATTGGCCACGCCGGTCCAGCCACGCCCGTAGTAGCCGATGCCCAGGTTGAGCTTGGCGGCGGGCACGCCACGGCTGATGAAGGCCTCGATGGCGTCGTTGCTGTTGTACAGCTTCTGGTCGCCGGTGGACGGATCATTCGGCGAATCGAACAGCGCCGACTGGTGATTGGTCCTCGCATCCCACGCGCCGTGGAAGTCGTAGGTCATCACGTTGATGTAGTCCAGGTACGGGTGGTACGCCGCCGGATCTGTGACGCGGATCTTGTCGATGCCGGCACCCACCGCCACCGTCAGCAACAGGCCCGGACGCACCGCATCGAGCTGGCGGCGGAACTCGGCCATCAGCGCGGTGAAGTTGGCGTTGTCTTCCGGCTTGCCGCATTCGATGCCGCAGGCCACCGGGTATTCCCAGTCGATGTCGATGCCGTCGAACACGCCCAGCGCCGCACCGGCGCCGCCGGCACCGTCGGTCACCGGCAGGTTGCCCTTGATGTACGCGTCGATGCACGAGGCAACGAAGGCCTGCCGGTTTTCCGGGCGCGCCGCGCTGGAGAAGCCGCGCGACCAGGTCCAGCCACCCAGCGAGATCAGTACCTTCAGGTTCGGGTACTTGGCCTTGAGCTGCTTGAGCTGGTTCCAGTTGCCGCGCAGCGGCTGGTCCCAGGTATCGGCGCTGCCGCTGACACTCTCGGCGGCACTGAAGGCCTTGGTGTAGTCGGCGAAGGCATCGCCACCGGCACCGCTGTTCGGATCCGACGGCTGGGTGATGCCGACTTCGCAGCGGTTGTTGCGCACGTTGCCGAACGCGTAGTTGATGTGGGTCAGGCGCGCCGCCGAACCGCTGCTGTCGATGTTCTTGACCCGGTAGTTGCGGCCGTAGATGCCCCACTGAGTGAAGTAACCGATGACCCGCTTGCCGGTGGTGCCGCCGTCGCCGGCCAGCGTGGTGGCGCTGATCTCGGTGCCCTGCGCCGATGCGTTGCCGGCGTTGTCGCGCGCCCGCACGCGGTAACGGTAGGTGGTCGATGCGGTCAGCCCGCCATCGACATAGCTGGCACTGGACGGCGAACCGACCAGGCTGCCGTTGCGGTACACGTCATAGCCGGCCAGGCCACTGCCACCGGTGTTGTCGGTGGACGGGCTCCAGCTGAGCGCGATGCTGTTGGCGGTACGGGCACCGACCGCCAGCCCGCCCGGCACGCTCGGTGCGGTGGTGTCGCCGCTGGCGGCGTTGACGGTGATGGTGATCGTCGCCGTGCTGGCGGTGGCATTGTTGTTGTCAGTGGCCACCGCGCGCAGGGTATGGCTGCCGGCGCTGGCGTTGGTCCAGCTGGCTGCATACGGCGCACTGGTGGCCACGCCGAGCGTGCTGCCGTCGCGGAAGAATTCGACCTTGGCGACGCTGCCGTCCGGATCGCTGGCGGTGGCGGTCACGTTGACCGTGCTGCCGGCGCTGAAGGTGGCGCCGTTGGCCGGCGAGGTCAGGCTGACCACCGGCGGCTGGTTGGTGCCGGTGCCATCGCAGGCACCGAGGTTGGTGTAGTAGGGCGCACCGGCCGGATGGTCCGGCGGCGCGTTCCAGATGTCCTGGTTCGCCCGATAGAGGACGCCTCCTTTCTGCAGGGTATCGCCGGCCCGGTAGATCTTGGCCTGGTCCCACTGGGCCACGCCGGCACAGCTGGCAGCCTGGGCCAGGCCGGGCAGGGCGGCGCTGCCGGCGGCCAGGGCAAGCACCCAGGCCAGGTGGCGGGGACGACAGCTTCGGGTCGAACGTTCGGCACTGCGCACAATCGGGTCGTACATGGGTGAGTCTCCGATCAAAGGGCGCGCGGGCCCCGATGGCGCCGCGCGTGACGCAGGTCCGGGCATCGCCCGGGAAGGCGACGGAGGGGCCGGACGGAGGCACCTGGGAGGCCGGGGAGAGAGTCCGGCACCAGGTGGGGACAACGTTGTCATCAATTGCGTGGTCAATCCGTGAGCAAGCGCATGGTTCGAGGATTTGGGCGGGAAACGGCGCTGCGCGCGGTCGGCGGCCATCGGCGGAGCCCCCTCGTGGCTGGGGCTTGCTGCTAATAGCGGATTTCTGGGGGTTGGCCGGGCGGGTGGGCTCAGGCGGGGACGCCGTAAACCCGTCCATGGGGGCTTGGCCGCGGCATCCATGCCGCGGACACCCCGCCTGAGCCCACCCGCCCGGCCACGGACAGGTTCCTGCGCGGCCAGCCACGAAAGACGGAAGAAAAAAACAAAGGCAAAAGCCGGTCGCTGCGCTCTTCAATGCCTGACTTCTGATGTTCCCTGGATGCCGGCCAGCGGCCGGCACTACCGCAGAGCATCCACCCATGGCGTGGATTTACCGCAGATCGCGGAAATCTGTCGAAGGCGGGGTGGTGGGGGCCAGCAGGACCGTTGGCGCCATGGATGGCGCCATCGAGCCCCCATGGACGGGTTTACGGCGTGTCCTGCTGGCCCCCACCACCCCGCCATCCCACGGGAACCCAGCTTTTGCTTGGGCCGTTGCCGTTGCCGTTGTCGTTGCCGTGGCCTCGGCAGGTGCCGGGCGCCGCCCGGCCAAAGCCATCCCCCTGCTTCCGGTACAATGTCGGGCCCGTTTCCCAACTACGGTTCCCCGGACATGATGGTCCTCGAGGGCGCGCCCGCCCTGTCGCCGTTCCGCCGCGAACGTCTTGAATCCCGCCTGCAGTCCATCGCTCCCTCCCTGCGCATCAGCGGTGCCTGGCACGTCTACTTCGTGCAGCCCGAAGGCAGCGCCGCTCCCGACCTGATCACGCTGTGCCGCATCCTCGAAGCGGCGCCGCAGGCCGAGGCCGTGGCCGACGGCGCGGTCAGCCGCATCGTGGTGCCGCGCCTGGGCACGCTGTCGCCCTGGTCGAGCAAGGCCACCGAACTGGTCCGCGGTGCCGGCCAGCCGGTCAGCCGGGTCGAGCGTGGCCTGCGTATCGACGTGCAGGGCTGGCCGGCAGATGCTGACGCCCAGCAGGCGCTGGTCAAGGCGCTGCACGACCCGATGACACAGTCGGTGCTGGAGACCGTGGAGCAGGGCCAGGCGCTGTTCTCGGCGCCGGCCCGTGGCGAGCTGGAACGCGTGCCGGTGGACCAGCTGGAGGCCGCCAACCAGCGCCTCGGCCTGGCCATGGCCCAGGACGAGATCGACTACCTGCGTGAACGCTTCACCGCGCTGGGCCGCTCGCCGTCGGACGTGGAACTGATGATGTTCGCGCAGGCCAATTCCGAGCACTGCCGCCACAAGATCTTCAACGCCAGCTGGACCATCGATGGCCAGGAACAGGATCGCTCGCTGTTCCGGATGATCAAGAACACCCACCAGCAGACCCCGCAGCACACGCTCAGCGCGTACAGCGACAACGCTGCAGTGATCGAAGGCCATCCGGCGTCGCGCTACCGTCCCGATCCGGCCAGTGGCGAATACCGCCGCGAAGCGCAGGTGCCCAGTGCCTTCCAGATCAAGGTGGAAACCCACAACCACCCGACCGCGATCGCACCGTTCCCGGGCGCTTCGACCGGCGCGGGTGGCGAGATCCGCGACGAAGGCGCGACCGGCCGTGGCGGCAAGCCCAAGGCAGGCCTGACCGGCTTCTCGGTCTCGCACCTGCGCATTCCGGAATTGCCGCAGCCGTGGGAGGCGCCGCGCGCGCTGAACCCGCGCATGGCACCGGCGCTGGAAATCATGACCGACGGCCCGCTCGGCGGCGCCGCGTTCAACAACGAGTTCGGCCGCCCGAACCTGCTCGGCTACTTCCGCAGCTTCGAGCTGCCGGAAGGCGCCGACCTGGTGCGCGCCTACGACAAGCCGATCATGCTGGCCGGTGGCCTCGGTGCGATCGATCGCGTGCAGGTCGACAAGATCCCGCTGCAGGCCGGTGATGCGGTGATCGTGCTGGGTGGCCCGGCGATGCTGATCGGCCTGGGCGGCGGTGCGGCCAGTTCGGTGGCCTCCGGTGAAAGCGCCGAGGACCTGGACTTCGCCAGCGTGCAGCGCGACAACCCGGAAATGGAGCGCCGCTGCCAGGAGGTCATCGACCGCTGCGTGGCGATGGGCGCCAACAACCCGATCAAGTTCTTCCACGACGTCGGCGCCGGTGGCCTGTCCAACGCCATCCCCGAACTGCTGCACGACTCGAACGTCGGTGGTGTCATCGACCTGGGCAAGGTGCCCACCGATGATCCGTCGCTGTCACCGATGCAGCTGTGGTGCAACGAGTCGCAGGAACGCTACGTGCTGGGCGTGGCCCAGGAGCGCCTGGCCGAGTTCGCCGCGCTGTGCGCCCGCGAACGCTGCCCCTTCGCGGCCGTCGGCGTGGTCACCGCCGAGGAACACCTGGTGGTGGCTTACGGCGCCGTGCCGGGCCACACCCCGGCCGATGCACCGATCGACCTGCCGATGGACGTGCTGTTCGGCAAGCCGCCGAAGATGCATCGCGACACCGCGCAACCGCCGGCACCGCGCTGGCCGGCGCTGAAGACCGGTGGCCTGGACCTGCAGGAAGCCGGCCTGCGCGTGCTCGCGCACCCGACGGTCGCTTCGAAGAACTTCCTGGTCACCATTGGTGACCGCAGCGTCGGCGGCCTGACCTCGCGCGAACAGATGGTCGGCCCGTGGCAGCTGCCGGTGGCCGACGTGGCGATCACCCTGGCCGACTTCGATGGCGTGGCTGGCGAAGCGATGTCGATCGGCGAGCGCACCCCGCTGGCCCTGCTCGATGCCGCTGCTTCGGCACGCATGGCGGTGGGCGAAGCGCTGACCAACCTGTGCGCGGCCCCGGTCGATGCGCTGGATGAGATCAAACTGTCGGCGAACTGGATGGCTGCGGCCGGTCACCCCGGCGAAGACGCGCTGCTGTACGACGCGGTGAAGGCGGTGGGCATGGAACTCTGCCCGCAGCTGGACATCAGCATCCCGGTGGGCAAGGACTCGCTGTCGATGCAGGCGCAGTGGCACGACCAGGGCGAAGCGCACAAGAGCGTGTCGCCGGTGTCGCTGGTGATCTCGGCGTTCGCGCCGGTCGCCGACGTGCGCCAGCAGTTGACCCCGCTGCTCGACCGGGAGGTGGACAGCGAGCTGTGGCTGATCGGCCTCGGTGCCGGCAAGCAGCGCCTGGGGGGTTCGATCCTGGCCCAGGTGCATGCCGACCACGGCGACCTGCCGGCCTTCGCCGGTGCCGCCCCGGACCTGGACGATCCGCAGCGCCTGCGGGGTTTCTTCGAACTGATCCGCGATGCACGCCAGTCCGGCCTGCTGCTGGCCTATCACGACCGCAGCGACGGCGGTGCTTTCGCCGCCCTGTGCGAAATGGCCTTCACCTCGCGCCTGGGCCTGGATATCGCCCTCGATGCCTGGGGTGATGATCCGTTCCGCAGCCTGTTCAATGAAGAACTGGGCGCGGTGGTGCAGATCGCGCGCGAAGACCGTGCCGCGTTTGCCGACCTGGTTGAACGCCATGCATTGACCGAATGCGCGCAGCGCATCGCCAAGCCAACCACCGCACCGGTGGTGCGCGTGTCGCTGGGCGGCGAGAACCTGGCCGAGTGGCGCTGGGAGGCCTTGTTCGACGCCTGGTGGTCGGTCACCCACGCGATGCAGAAGCGCCGCGACAACCCGGCCAACGCCGATGCCGAGCGCGAGGTCGCGCGTGCCTTCAACGCACCGGGCCTGAAGCCGAAGCTCAGCTTCGACCTCAACGAAGACGTGGCCGCACCGTTCATCAGCACCGGTGCGCGTCCGCGCGTGGCGGTGCTGCGCGAGCAGGGCGTCAACGGCCAGATCGAAATGGCCAACGCCTTCGAACGCGCCGGCTTCCGCGCCTTCGACGTGCACATGAGCGACCTGATTGAAGGCCGCGTGGCCCTGCAGGATTTCACCGGTCTGGTGGCCTGTGGTGGCTTCAGCTATGGCGACGTGCTCGGTGCCGGCCGTGGCTGGGCCACCTCGATCCTGGAGCGCAGCGCACTGCGTGATGCCTTCGCCGCGTTCTTCGCGCGCGAAGACAGCTTCGCGCTGGGCGTATGCAACGGCTGCCAGATGATGAGCCAGCTGAAGAACATCATTCCGGGTGCCGAGCACTGGCCGCAGTTCCGCCGCAATGCCAGCGAGCAGTTCGAAGCCCGTACCGCGCTGCTGGAAGTGGTGGAATCGCCGTCGATCCTGCTGCGTGGCATGGCCGGCTCGCGCCTGCCGGTGGCGGTGGCGCATGGTGAGGGCCAGGCCGTGTTCGACAATGCCGTCGACCAGGCTGCTGCACGTGTCTCGCTGCGCTACATCGATGGCAATGGCAAGGTGGCCAGCCAGTACCCGCTGAACCCGAACGGTTCGCCTGACGGCATCACCGGCCTGACCAGCAGCGACGGCCGCGTCACCATCATGATGCCGCACCCGGAACGTACCCCGCGCGCGCTCAACCTGAGCTGGGCACCGGCGGAATGGCAGGGTGATTCGCCGTGGATGCGCATGTTCCGCAACGCGCGGGTATGGTGCGGCTGATCGCATCATTCCGCGCAGGCCGCAATGCCACCGCGTATGGAAAAACCCGCCGCTTCGTCGGCGGGTTTTTCTTTGCACGCGTGAAACCCTTGTCGCGCCCGCTAGTTACATCGGTTTTCATGCGCCAGCGGTCCGTCACGTGTACCTAACAAAATACTTTTATAAACACGCGAAATGGTGAACTGCTTCACGGCAATAGCATTTGTCGTGTCAAAGTCTTGACGATCTGCAAAGTTGCCGTTAACACTTGAACCCCGTTTCAGAACCATTCATTCCGCAGTAACCGCTCGGCGTACGCGCTCGGTTTTCTGTCGCTGCGCGCCGTTCGGCAATACCCCGCAGTAAATCACGCGAAAAAACGCCCCCAGGGGACGTTGGGCCAGAAGGCCCGGCGGTGGCGTTGCTTTGCCCAAAACCAGTCCAATCAGGAGCCGTACCGATGAATCGGATTTATCGCAAGGTCTGGAACAAAGCATTGGGTCAGTTGGTGGTGGCCTCGGAACTGGCCTCCTCCGACAGCAGCGGTGGTGTTGTCGACCAGCGCCGCGATACGACACCAGCTACGCCCGCGCTGTTGGCGGTGGCACTGGGCCTGGTATTGGGATTGGGCATGAGCGGTTACGCCGCTGCGCAGTCGGTGCAGATCGGCGGCAGCGCAACCTGCGTGGCATTCAGCGGCAAGCTGCTGGAAAAATGCCTGGTGGAAGGCTCCGCCAGTGCCAAGGGCAGCAACGCGGTGGCGATCGGCAGCAACAGCAGCGCCACTGCCGCCAACAGCGTGGCGCTGGGCGCAGGCTCCAGGGCCAACCGCGCCAACACGGTGTCCGTTGGCGATGCCGGCAAGGAACGGCAGATCACCAACGTGGCTGCAGGCACCCAGGCCACCGATGCGGTGAACAAGTCACAGCTGGATGCGCAGGCACGCGCCACGCAGGCCGCGCTGGCGGACGTCGCCGCAGATGGAAACCGCTATTTCAAGGCCGATGGCGCAGGTGATGACAGCGACGCGGCGAAGATCGACGGGCAGGGCGCGGTTGCAGCGGGCGCCGGTGCGCAGTCGTTGGCCAATGCCACCACCGCCATCGGTACCCAGGCGATTGCTGCCGGCCTGGGCGCCAGCGCGTTCGGCCAGGGCGCATTGGCAATCGGTGACGCCAGCGTGGTGGTCGGGCAGAGTGCTGCCGCGTTCGGTCTTGGTGACACCGCCGTCGGCGCCAGTGCCTATGCCGCAAGCGAGAATGGCGCGGCCACCGCCTTGGGCGCGTTGTCCGAAGCCACTGCCGATGGCGCCACTGCCGTGGGTGGCGGTGCCGTGGCGATGGGCCCGGGCAGTACCGCACTGGGCCGCGGCGCCACCGCCGCCAATGAAGCATCGATCGCGGTGGGTGCGTTCAGCACCGCCGTGGGTGAGTACAGCGCCGCGCTGGGGTCCAACTCGGCGGCGGTTGCCACCGGCAGCGTGGCGCTCGGCGCCGGCTCGCTGGCCGACCGTGTCGACACCGTGTCGGTCGGCGCCGCCGAATATGGCCTGACCCGGCAGATCACCAGCGTCGCGGCGGGTACTGAAGATACCGACGCGGTCAATGTCGGCCAGTTGAAGGATGTGGCCGCCGTGGCCGATGCCACCGCCAAGCACTTCCAGGCCACCGGCAGCCGGCACAGCGATGCGGGCGCGCTGGCCGAAGGTGACGAGGCACTGGCGGCCGGCGAGGCGGCCAACGCCATCGGCAATGGCACCACCGCCGTGGGTGCCGGTGCCACGGCCGTTGCGCAGAACGCCACCGCCGTCGGCAACAACGCGCTGGCGTCAGGCCAGAACAGCGCCGCGTTCGGCAACAACGCACAGGCGAACGGCCCGGGCAGCGTCGCCGTCGGTGGTGCTGCAGTGGATGCCGATGGCAATCCGCTGATCACCAGTGGTGGCGTGCCGGTCGAAACCGGCGCCACCAGCGCAGGCGTCGGTGGCACTGCAGTCGGCGCCAGTGCCGAAGCCAGTGGATTTGCGGCGTCGTCCTACGGCGTTGGCGCGTATGCCGCCGGTGCGCAGTCGTCCGCATTCGGTGCGGTCGCCAATGCCATTGGTGACTACTCCACCGCACTGGGTACGCAGAGCACCGCCACCGGTACCAGCAGCGTCGCCATCGGTGGCCCGGCCGACCTGATTCCGGGCCTGGGCTTCTTCGTGCAGACCCAGGCCAGCGGCGAAGCGGCGACGGCCGTCGGCGCCGGTGCCATCGCCAGCGGTGATCGTGCGGTGGCCAACGGCAGCCTGACCGAAGCGTCCGGTGCGGAATCCACCGCCGTCGGCTACTTCGCTTACGCCCCGGGTGAGAATGCCAGCGCGCTCGGTGCGCAGACCTGGGCCAGCGGCGCGCAGAGTACCGCCGTCGGTTATTACGCCACCGCTCGCGGTGCCAACAGCGTTGCACTGGGCGCGAACTCCGAAGCTGTCCGCGCCAACAGCGTAGCGGTCGGCAGCGCAGGCAACGAACGGCAGATCACCAGCGTTGCCGCGGGCAATGAAGCCACCGATGCGGTCAATCTGGCCCAGTTGAAGGGCGTCGCTGCCGTGGCTGACGCCACCGCCAAGCACTTCCAGGCCACCGGCAGCAGCAACAGCGAGGCCGGTGCGCTGGCCGAAGGCGAAGATGCGCTGGCCGCCGGCGAGGCGGCCAATGCGATCGGCAATGGCACCAGTGCACTGGGAGCGGGCGCCGTTGCCATCGCGCAGAGCGCCACTGCCGTCGGCAGCAACGCGCTGGCCTCGGGGCAGGGCAGCGCGGCCTTCGGCGCGGCGGCCACCGCCAGTGGCAGCAACGCTACCGCCCTGGGAACGCAGAGCAGCGCCACCGGCGCCGGCAGCGTCGCCATTGGTGGCCCGGCCGACATCGTGCCGGGCATGGGCCTGTATGTGCAGACGCGGGCCAGCGGTGTGTCCTCCACCGCGGTAGGCGGCGGTGCGGTCGCCAGTGGTGACCGCTCGTTGGCCAACGGCAGCTTCACGGAAGCAGTGGGCGCGGAATCCACCGCGCTGGGTTACTTCGCTTATGCCGCAGGCGACAACGCCAGTGCACTGGGCGCGCAGACCTGGGCCATCGGCAAGGACAGCACGGCCATCGGTTACTACGCCACCGCTGGCGCCGAAAACAGTGTCGCGCTGGGCGCCTATTCGGGCTCCAATCGGGCCAATACGGTGGCCGTGGGCACCAATGGCAATGAACGCCAGATCGTCAGCGTGGCCGCGGGTACGCAGGCGACGGATGCGGTGAACAAGGCGCAGCTGGACGCTGTGGCAAGCACCGCCGACGGCACCGCGCGCTTCTTCCAGGCACAGCCCGAAGCGGGCAGTGATGCCGGTGCGTTCGCCGAGGGCGAAGGCGCGGTCGCGGCCGGTTCGTCGAGCAATGCGATTGGCGCCGGCGCGGTTGCACATGGCGCTGCCGCGTCGGCGATCGGTGATGACAGCGTGGCGGTGGGTCGCAACAGCAGCGCCACCGGCAACGGCGGTGTTGCCATCGGTGGCCTCGGGCAGGCCTACGATGAGTACAACCAGCCGATCATCGGCGCCGACGGCAAGGCGCAGCAGGTGGGCACCACGGCGGCCGCCGATGCCACGGCGGTCGGCAGCGGTGCACAGGCCACCGGGGCTGCCAGCGGCGCGTTCGGCAATGCCGCCAAGGCCAGTGGCGACAACAGCTTCGCGGCCGGCGGCAAGTCGCGCGCCACCGGCAGCTATGCCGTTGCGGTCGGTGACAGCGCCTTCGCCAGCAGCGATGACAGCACCGCTGTCGGTGGTTACAGCTGGGCGACGGCCAGTGGCGCAGCAGCGTTCGGTTCGGGTGCGTGGGCCACCGCCACCAATGCCTCGGCATTCGGCAACGCGGCCTGGGCCAGTGGCAGTGGTGCGACCTCCATCGGTTACAACAGCTGGGCCAACGGCACCAGCTCCACCGCCGTCGGTCGCGGCGCATTTGGTTATGGCGACAACAGCGTGGCACTGGGCTTCCAGGCGCTGGGGAACAGCATCAACAGCATCGCCATCGGCACCAATACGGTGGCCGGCGGTGAAAGTGCGATTGCGTTGGGCGCCGGCAGCAACGCCAGCGCCAGCAATGCTGTCGCGCTCGGTGCCGGTTCGGTTGCCAGCCGTGCACGCACGGTGTCGGTGGGCAGCAGTGGCAACGAGCGGCAGATCACCAACGTCGCTGCCGGTACCCAAGCCACGGACGCGGTGAACAAGGCACAGCTGGATGCGGTCGCGAGTACCGCCACCACCACCAGCCGCTTCTTCCAGGCCAGTGGCAGCGGCGACGACGTAGCCGGTGCGCTGGTGGAGGGTGACAACGCGCTGGCTGCCGGTGATGCGGCCAACGCCATCGGCAACGGCGCCACCGCGCTCGGCAGTGGTGCCAACGCGCTGGCCAACAACGCGCAGGCGATCGGTTTCAACGCGCTGGCCAGCGCCGCCAACGCCAGCGCCGTCGGTGCCAACGCCCAGGCGACCGGTGAGTACGCCACCGCGCAGGGTGCGGAAAGCGAAGCCAGCGGCGAGCAGAGCGCAGCGTTCGGTGCCGCCAGCATCGCCAGTGGTGCCGGTAGTACCGCCAACGGTGTGTTGTCCGAAGCCTCCGGCGAGGAAGCCGTGGCGGTGGGCTACTTCAGCAACGCCAGCGGCAGCGGCGCCACCGCGGTCGGCAGCGAGAGCGTCGCCAGCGGCACCGCGTCGGCAGCGTTCGGCATCGGCGCAGAAGCGACCGGTGGCTACAGCACCGCCATCGGTGGCTATGCGCAGGCCTCGGCGTTCAATGCCACCGCCTTCGGCAACTTCGCCAATGCCTCCGGTTCCAACAGCGTGGCGCTGGGCGGCGACTCCGAGGCGTCGGGTGCCTACAGCACCGCCACCGGCCAGGGCAGCCTGGCCACCGGCACCAACAGCGTCGCCGTCGGCGGTTCGCTGTTCGGCGTGCTGGCCACCGAAGCATCGGGCAATTACTCCACCGCCGTCGGTGGTGGCGCCTGGTCCGGTGGCATCAACAGCACCGCACTGGGCAACGCCGCCGAATCGCGCGCGGCCAACAGCGTGGCGCTGGGCGCCGATTCGATCGCGGACCGCGACAACACCGTGTCGGTGGGCGGTGGTGGCAATACCCGCCAGATCACCAATGTGGCCGCTGGCACGCAGGGCACTGATGCGGTCAACAAGAACCAGCTCGACGCCGTAGCGGCTGCAGCGGAAAAGACCAGCAGGCAGTTCCAGGCCAGTGGCAACGCCGATGGTGAAACCGGCGCCCTGGTCGAGGGCGATAACGCGCTGGCGGCCGGTGATGCGGCCAACGCCATCGGCAACGGTGCCACCGCACTCGGCAGCGGCGCCAATGCACTGGCGGCCAACGCCACGGCGGTCGGCATCGATGCGCTGGCCACCGGCAACAACGCCGCAGCACTCGGCAGTACCGCACAGGCCACCGGCGAAGACAGCCTTGCGCTCGGTACCGGCGCCAGCGCCAGCGAGCTGGGTGCCAGCGCCGCGGGTGCGCGTGCACAGGCCAGTGGTGCGTACAGCACCGCGACCGGCACCGAATCCAACGCCAGCGGCACGCAGGCACTGGCCAGTGGCTTCCGCAGTGCCGCCTCCGCCGATGGCACCACCGCGGTCGGTGGCTATGCTGAAGCCAGCGGTCGCCTCGGGACCGCGTTGGGCTATGGCTCGGCGGCCAGCGGTGCCAACACCACGGCAGTGGGCTTCGGCGCCGCCGCGGCCGGTAGCGGTGCCGTTGCGGTCGGCCAGTCCAGCGAAGCCAGTGGCGCTGAGAGCGTGGCCATCGGTGGCAGCACCTTCTTCGGCCTGATCCCGTCGCGTGCCAGCGGCACCGGTGCAGCGGCATTCGGTGCGGGTGCGTGGGCGACCGAAGATTACGCCACCGCGATCGGCTGGAATTCGTGGGCGGATGCGGCAGATGCCACGGCACTGGGCGCCAGTGCCACCGCCAGTGGGTTGAACAGCGTGGCGCTGGGCGCCGGCTCCAAGGCCGAGCGCGACAATACCGTGGCCGTGGGCACCGCGGGCGGCGAACGCCAGGTGACCCATGTCGCAGCCGGCACCGAGGCCACCGACGCGGTGAACAAGGGCCAGCTGGACGCGGTTGCCAGCGTTGCCGACAGGACTGCCCGGCGGTTCCAGGCCAGCGGCAACGCCGATGGCGAAGCCGGTGCCCTGGTCGACGGAGACAACGCACTGGCCGCCGGCAACGCGGCCAACGCCGTCGGCAACGGCGCCACCGCGCTGGGCAGCGGAGCCAACGCCATGGCCGTCAACGCCACCGCCATCGGCGTCGATGCCCTGGCCACCGGCAACAACGCCGCGGCTCTGGGCAACAACGCACAGGCCAGTGGTGTCGACAGCGTGGCGGTGGGCAGCGGCGCCAGCGCCAGCGAACTCGGTGCCAGCGCCAGCGGCACCGGTGCCCAGGCCAAGGGTGCCTACAGCACCGCCAGTGGTGCGCAGGCCACGGCCAGCGGCACGCAGTCGCAGGCCAGCGGCTTCCGCGCCAACGCCTCGGCTGACGGTGCCTCCGCGCTGGGCAGCTATGCCGAAGCCAGTGGCCGGCTTGGTACGGCGGTCGGCTACGGCAGCAAGGCCACCGGCGCGAATGCCACCGCAGTGGGTGTCAGCGCCAATGCGTCGGCAGCCGGCAGCATCGCACTGGGTGCCGGCTCGGTGGCTGATCGTGCCAATACCGTGTCAGTGGGCAGCAGCACCAGTGATCGTCAGATCACCCGTGTCGCCGCCGGTACCGAGGGCACCGATGCAGTCAATCGTGGCCAGCTCGATGCGGTCGCGGCGACCGCCGATGGCACCGCACGCTACGTCAAGGCCACTGGTGCGGGTACCGCCAGTGCCAGCGGCAGCGATGCCGCTGCGGTCGGTTCGGCCGCCAGTGCCAGTGGTGCACGCAGCAATGCGCTGGGTGCCAACGCGATGGCCATTGGCAATGGTGCGCTTGCACTGGGCAACAGCGCCGGCGCGTCCGGTGCGAACTCGGTGGCGCTGGGGGCGGGCTCGCGTGCGCTCGATGCCAACGTGGTGTCGGTCGGCGGTGGCAATGGCACCGATGGCCCGGCCACGCGGCGGATCGTCAATGTGGCCGACGGCCGCATCGCTGCCGGCAGCAGCGATGCGGTCACCGGTTCGCAGCTCAACGTCACCAACCAGCGCGTGGGCGCAGTGGAAACCCGCGTGGGCGATTTCGATTCGCGCATCGCGACGGTCGAGACCACGGCGGCCAGTGCAGTCGGCTATGACGACGCCAGCCGTGACCGCCTGACCCTGTCCGGCTTCCAGGGCACCACCATCGACAACGTCGGTGCCGGCAGCATCGCCGCCGGCAGCCGCCAGGCGATCAATGGCGGGCAGTTGTTCCAGTCGCTCAGTGATGCCGCCAGCTTCCTCGGCGGTGGCGCCAGCGTCGGCATGCAGGGTGTGTTCGTGGCGCCGAACTACGTGATCCAGGGCGCGACGTACAGCAACGTCGGCGATGCGCTCGGTGCGCTGGACCGCAAGGTCAGCGAGATCGATCGCCGCACCGCCGGAGGCACGCGTTCGGGAACGGCAAGCCTGCGTTCGATGAGTGCCTCGCTGGATGAAAGCGCACTGGCCAGCGTCGCCGACGCACCGGCCACCGCCGACGCGGCACCGGCCAGCACCGCACGCGTGCAGGGCACGCCGACGGCCGCCGCCGCCGGTGCCGGGATTCCGGTTGGCACCCCGGCCACGGGCTTCAATGCCGTCGCCATGGGTGAGGGCGCAGTGGCCAGTGGCGCCTCGTCCACCGCCATCGGCCAGGGTGCCAGTGCCACGGCTGCCAACGCGGTGGCTTTGGGCCAGGGCTCGGTTGCCGATCGTGCCAACACCGTGTCGGTCGGTAGCGAAGGCAACGAACGCCAGGTCACCAACGTCGCCGCCGGCACCACCGCCACCGACGCCGTCAACAAGGGCCAGCTGGACCGTGGCATGGCCACTGCCAACAGCTACACCGACAGCCGCGTGCAGGCCGTCGCCGACAGCTTCGATGTGTTCAAGGGCGAGATCGACGGGCGCCTGCGCCACATGGATCGCCGCATCGACCGCCAGGGTGCGATGAGTGCGGCGATGCTCAACATGGCCACCAGTGCCGCCGGTATCCGCACCCAGAACCGGGTCGGCGTCGGCATCGGTTTCCAGGGCGGCGAGTCGGCGTTGTCGCTGGGCTACCAGCGTGCGATCAGCGATCGCGCCACGGTCACCTTCGGCGGTGCCTTCAGCAGCGACGACAGCTCGGTTGGCGTCGGTGCTGGTTTCGGCTGGTAAGCCAAACCACTGCGCCGGCGGCCACCCACGCCGGCGCATCACCTGCAACGAGGGCCTGGGGGGAGGTCACGGCAATCCCGGCTGGGCCGGCCGGGAGTCGTCAAGGAATGATGGCCGCAGTGTTGGTTCGATCCATGACCCAGAAGAGGAATTTCGACGTGATCAAGAAGCAGAACCTTCGCATCAATGTGCTTGCCGCCGCCGTGCTGTCGATGACCGCGGTGGGTGCCGTCCACGCCGCCGGGTTGCCGACCCGTGAACCGGTGCGCCAGGCCAGCACCGCCGAGCCGGGCGCCGAGCGCATCATCGTCAAGTATCGTGCCGGCACCGCTGCGGCGGGCGACCGTTCGGCCAAGCTGTCCACCGTGCAGTCCGCGCTGACCCGCGCCAGCCTGTCCGGTGGCACCGCCCGCGCCAGCACGCTGGGCCCGCAGGTCGTGCGCAGGCTCGGCGTCGGTGCCGACCTGATCCGCCTGCAGGGGCGCCTGGCGCCTGCGGAACTGCAGCGCGTGCTGAAGGAACTGAAGGCCGACCCGGCCGTGCAGTACGCCGAAGCCGACGTGAAGCTGCGCCGCACCGAGCTGCGCGCCGGTGACGTGCAGCCGGCGCTGGCGCCGAACGATCCGTACTACCAGCAGTACCAGTGGCACCTGCACAACGCCACCGGTGGCATCAATGCACCGTCGGCGTGGGATGTATCGCAGGGCGAGGGCGTGGTGGTGGCCGTGCTCGACACCGGCATCCTGCCGCAGCACCCGGACCTGGTCGGCAACCTGCTGGAAGGCTACGACTTCATCAGCGATGCCGAGACGTCGCGCCGTGCCACCAACGATCGCGTGCCGGGCGCGCTGGACTATGGCGACTGGGTCGAGAACGACAATGAGTGCTACACCGGCTCCGTCGCGGAGGACAGCTCCTGGCACGGTACCCATGTGGCCGGCACCGTGGCCGAGCAGACCAACAACGGCGTCGGCATGGCCGGTGTCGCGCACAAGGCCAAGGTGCTGCCGGTCCGCGTGCTCGGCAAGTGCGGTGGCTACCTTTCCGATATCGCCGACGCCATCACCTGGGCCTCCGGCGGCACCGTGGCGGGCGTGCCCGCCAATGCCAACCCGGCCGAGATCATCAACATGAGCCTGGGTGGAAGCGGCAGCTGTGACGGAACCTACCAGGATGCGATCAATGGCGCGATCTCGCGTGGCACCACCGTGGTCGTGGCGGCCGGCAACGAGACCGACAACGCATCCAAGTACCGTCCGGCCAGTTGCGACGGCGTAGTGACCGTCGGCGCCACCCGCATCACCGGCGGCATCACCTACTACTCCAACTACGGCACCCGCGTGGACCTGTCCGGTCCGGGTGGTGGCGGCAGCGTCGATGGCAATCCGGGCGGCTACGTCTGGCAGTCCGGTTCCGATGCGGCCACCACGCCGGAGTCAGGCAGCTACAGCTACATGGGCATGGGTGGCACGTCGATGGCCTCGCCGCACGTGGCTGCCGTCGCTGCACTGGTGCAGAGCGCGCTGATCGCCAAGGGCAAGGATCCGCTGGCCCCCGCCGCGATGCGCGCGCTGCTGAAGGAAACCGCGCGCCCGTTCCCGGTCAGTATCCCGGCCGCCACCCCGATCGGCACCGGCATCGTCGATGCCAAGGCGGCGCTGGCCAAGGCACTGGAAGAGCCGTGCACCGAGAACTGCGGGCCGGTGGCGACGCCGCTGACCAACAAGGCCGCCGTGGGGGGCCTGAACGGTACGGCCGGCAGCAGCCGCCTGTACAGCTTCGAGGCAGCCGCTGGCAAGCAGCTCAGCGTGATCACCTACGGTGGCACCGGCAACGTGTCGGTCTACATCGCCCAGGGACGCGAGCCGAGCGCCAGCGACAACGATGGCAAGTCGACCCGTCCCGGCACGTCCGAAACGGTACGGGTGAACAAGCCGGTGGCAGGCACCTACTACATCAAGGTGGTGGGCGAAGCGGCCTACAACGGCGTGAGCATCCTCGCCACGCAGTAAGCCTGACGTGTCGTAGTTGAACGGCCGAGGCCCGTCATTCTGTGTGACGGGCTTCGTCTTTTTACGAAAGCTGGCCGCAGGGCGGCGGAAATCATGGCTTAACTGCTAAAGTCGGTCCGATTGACAGGAGAGTCACGTGAACGCGCTCGCTGCAACCGTTACCGACGATGCCGAAGGCCGCATCCTGGATGCGCTGCTGGCACGCGGCCGGCTCAAGGAAGGAGACCTGGCGCGCGCGCGGCCGCTGCACGCCGAGGCCGGCGGCAGCCTGCTGGGCCTGCTGGTGCGCCTGGGCCTGGTGTCTGAACGCGACCAGGCACAGGCCAGCGCCGAGGTGCTGGGCCTGCCGCTGCTGGAGGGCAAACAGGTGCCGGAGGCCCCGCCGCAGGCGCTGGCCGAGGGACTGCCGCTGTCGCTGCGTTTCCTGAAGCAGTTCCATGTGTGCCCGCTGGAGCTGAATGAACACGGGGTGCGTCTGTGGCTGGCCGATGCCCACGATGCCTATCCGCAGCAGGCCGTGCAGTTGGCGCTGGGGGTTCCGGTGACACCAGTGCTGGGCATGCGTGCGGAGATCGATGACCTGGTCGAGCGCTGGTTCGGCCAGGGCCGCAGCGCGATGGGCGCGATCGTGGAAACCGCCGATGGCGAAGGCGGCGCGGTCGACGATATCGAGCACCTGCGCGACCTCGCTTCGGAAGCGCCGGTGATCCGTCTGGTCAACCTGGTGATCCAGCGTGCGGTGGAACTGCGCGCTTCGGATATCCATGTCGAACCGTTCGAGAGCCGGTTGAAGGTCCGCTACCGGGTCGATGGCGTGCTGGTGGAGGGCGAAAGCCCGCCGGCCAACCTCACCGCAGCGGTGATCAGCCGCATCAAGATCATGGCCCGGCTCAACATCGCCGAGCGCCGCCTGCCGCAGGACGGCCGCATCATGCTGCGCGTGCAGGGCAAGGAGCTGGACCTGCGCGTGAGTACCGTGCCCACCGCGCATGGCGAAAGCGTGGTGATGCGCCTGCTGGACCGTGAAACGGTGGTCTTCGATTTCCACCGGCTCGGCTTCACCGACGCCTTCCTGCCGCAGTTCCGCAAGGTACTGGAACAGCCGCACGGCATCCTGCTGGTGACCGGCCCGACCGGCTCGGGCAAGACCACCACGCTGTACACCGCGCTGAGCCAGCTCAACACCGCCGACGTCAAGATCATCACGGTGGAAGATCCGGTCGAATACCAGATCGAGGGCATCAACCAGATCCAGGCCAAGCCGCAGATCGGCCTGGATTTCGCCAACGCGCTGCGCAGCATCGTCCGCCAGGATCCGGACATCATCATGATCGGTGAAATGCGCGACCTGGAAACGGCGCGCATCGCCATCCAGTCGGCGCTGACCGGCCACCTGGTGCTGTCCACCCTGCACACCAACAATGCGGCCGGTGGCATCACCCGCCTGCTCGACATGGGCGTGGAGGATTACCTTCTCACCTCGACCATCAACGGCATCCTCGCCCAGCGCCTGGTGCGCCGGCTGGAGCCGACCCATGCCGAACGCTACGCAGCCTCGCCAGAGGAGATCGAACGCTTCGAGCTGCGCCGCCTGCAGCCGGAGGGACCGATCCACCTTTACCGTCCGAAGCCCTCGGCGCTGGCGCCGACCGGCTACCTGGGGCGTACCACCATCATGGAATTCCTGGTGATGAACGATGCGCTGCGGCGTGCGGTGATGCGTCGCGATGGCATGGGCGAGATCGAGCGCATCGCCCGCGAAGCCGGCATGCGCACCATGTACGAGGATGGCCTGTCCAAGGCGCTGAGCGGACAGACCACCATCGAGGAAGTGCTGCGCGTGACCGAGGAAAACTGATGCGTGCAGGACGCCGGGGCTGACATGCCGAACTACCGCTACAAGGCGCTCAATCCTCACGGTGAGGTCTTCGACGGGCAGATGGAGGCGGCCAGCGAGGCCGAGCTGATCGCGCGCCTGCAGGACCAGGGCCACCTGCCGATGGAGACGCAGCTGGCCGACGCCGGCGCGATCGGCGGCAGCAGCTGGCGCAACCTGCTGCAGCAGCGCCCGTTGCAGGGCGCTGCATTGCTGCAGTTCACCCAGCAGCTGGCGACCCTGCTCGGTGCCGGCCAGCCGCTGGACCGCGCGCTGTCGATCCTGCTGGGGTTGCCCGAGGACGAACGATCGCGCCGCGCGATCACCGACATCCGCGACGTGGTGCGGGGCGGTGCACCGCTATCCACCGCGCTGGAACGCCAGCATGGGCTGTTCTCGCGGCTGTACGTGAACATGGTGCGCGCCGGCGAAGCCGGTGGCAGCCTGCATGAAACCCTGCAACGCCTGGCCGACTACCTCGAGCGCAGCCGCGCGCTGCAGGGCAAGGTCATCAACGCACTGGTCTACCCGGCCATCCTGTTGGTGGTGGTGGGCGGCGCGCTGCTGTTCCTGCTTGGCTATGTGGTGCCACAGTTCGCGCAGATGTACGAGAGCCTGGACGTGGCGCTGCCGTGGTTCACCAATGCGGTGCTGCAGCTGGGCCTGTTCGTGCGCGACTGGTGGGTGCTGCTGCTGGTGGTGCCGGCGCTGGTGGCGCTGTTCTTCGAGCGCAAGGCGCGGCAACCCGCGTTCCGGCTGGCGCTGGATGGCTGGCTGCTGCAGCGCCGTGGCATCGGCCGTCTCGTCGGTGAACTGGAAACCGCGCGCCTGGCGCGCACGCTGGGCACCCTGCTGCGCAACGGCGTGCCCCTGCTGGGCGCACTGGGCATCGCCCGCAACGTACTGGGCAACCGCGCGCTGGCCGCCGATGTGGAAGTGGCCGCCGATGAAGTGAAAAATGGTGCCGGCCTGTCGCTGGCACTGTCGCGCGGCAAGCGCTTCCCGCGCCTGGCCCTGCAGATGATCCAGGTCGGCGAGGAATCCGGCGCCCTCGATACCATGCTGCTGAAGGCCGCCGACACCTTCGAACAGGATAGTGCCCGGCGCATCGACCGCCTGCTGGCGGCGATGGTGCCGGCGATCACCCTGGTGCTGGCCTCGGTGGTGGGCGCGGTGATCGTGGCCGTGCTGGTGCCGCTGTACGACCTGACCAATGCCATCGGTTGACGATGGCACTCCCTGCAACCCCGACACTCCGCAACTGAAAGGACCGTCCATGATTGCCCGTCGCCGACCGATCCGCCTTTCCTTCACTGCCGCGCGCAACCAGTCGGGCATGAGCCTGCTGGAAATCATCATCGTCATCGTGCTGATCGGCGCGGTGCTGACCCTGGTCGCCAGCCGCGTGCTGGGCGGTGCCGACCGTGGCAAGGCCAACATCGCCAAGGCGCAGGTGCAGACCGTGGCGTCCAAGATCGACAACTACCAGATCGACACCGGCAAGTTGCCCGGCTCGCTCAATGACCTGGTGACCGCACCGGCCGGTGTTGGCGGCTGGCTCGGCCCGTACGCCAAGCCGGCCGACCTGAACGACCCGTGGGGCCACGCCTTGGAATACCGCGCACCGGGCGAAGGCCAGCCCTATGAGCTGGTCAGCCTGGGCAAGGATGGCAAGGCCGGCGGTAGCAGCGTCGACGCTGACATCCGCTACCAGCCGTAACCGCGCATGACGTATTTCCTGCCGCGCCGGTTGCCCCACCCGCGCCTGCACGGCAGGCGCGCGGCGGGACTGTCGCTGCTGGAAATGCTGCTGGTGATCGCACTGATCGCGGCGATCGGCCTGATCACTGCCGCCGGCCTGTCGCGCGGCTTCGCCGGCATGCAGCTGCGCAGCGCAGGCAAGGACATCGCCAGCCAGCTGCGCATGGTGCGCGCGCAGGCGATCGCCCGCGGTGAACCGCAGCGCTTCGTCATCGAGCCGGCGCGGCGGCGCTGGGAAGGCGCCAACCAGCGCCACGGTGAGGTGCCCGCACAGCTGCAGGTGCAGTTCGAAGGTGCCGCACAGCTGGCCACCGCGCCGGGGCAGGGCGTGATCGAATTCCATCCCGATGGTGGCTCCAGCGGTGGCCGCATCCGGTTGCAGCGCGACGGCGCCGAATGGCGCGTCGACGTCGGCTGGCTCACTGGCGAGGTCCGCTCCGGCCCCTGGCGGGCGCAATGAAGCGGCGCGCGCGTGGCTTCACCCTGCTGGAAGTGATCATCGCCTTCGCCCTGCTGGGCCTGGCGTTGACCCTGCTGCTGGGCAGCCTGTCCGGCGGCGCAAAACAGGTGCGCGATGCCGAGTTGCGCACGCGCGCGGTGCTGCACGCCCAGTCGTTGCTGGCCGAAGCCGGTGTCGACACGCCGCTGCAGGTGGGCAGCCAACAGGGTGACTGGGAACAGGGGCGCTATCACTGGGAACTGCAGGTTCAGCCGTGGGTGGAGCCCCGCGCCGGCACTGTCGGGCAGGCGACGTCACCGGGTACTGCATGGCTGGCGGAGCTGCAGTTGCAGGTGCGCTGGGGCGACAGCGAACGCGAGCAGCTGCGCTGGCGCAGCCTGCGCCTGTTGCCGCCCGACCTGGAGAATGCCCGGTGAGGCGCCGCGCCGCAGGGTTCACCCTGGTCGAAGTGATGCTGGCCACCGTGCTGCTGGCCGGCGGCCTGGCGTTGGCCTTTGCCAGCGTGCGCTCGGCGATGGCGGTCAGCCAGCGCGGCGAGCAGATCGCCGCCGAAAGCGAACGCATGCGCGCGGTGGAATCGTTGCTGCGCAGGCAGCTGGCGGCTGCGCTGCGCACGCCGCTGGAAGTTCCGGATCCCACCCGCGAGCCGGTCTTCTTCCAGGGCGAAGAGCAGCGCATGCTGTTCGCCGCCGACCTGCCCGGCTACCTCGGCCGTGGCGGACCCTACCTGCATGCGCTGCAGGTCGACGGACACGATGGCCACCAGCGCCTGCTGCTGGAGCTGGTGCTGCTGCAGGAAGGCGAGCGCATCGCCGAGAACCCGCCGCGCCCGCCCGAGGTGCTGGTGGAAAACCTGAAGTCGGTGCAGCTGCGCTATCGGGGTATCGATGCCAGCACCGGGCAGGTGACTGACTGGATGCCGCGCTGGGACGACACCCGCCGCCTGCCGATGCTGGTGGAGATCCAGATCGCGCCGGCCCGGGGTGCGCCGTGGCCGCCGCTGGTGGTGGCGCTGCGCGCCGGTGGCAGCGGAGGCGCGCGATGAGGCGTCAGGGTGGGGCGGCACTGGTGCTGGTGCTGTGGCTGATCGCGTTGATGACCGCGCTGGTCGGCGCATTCGCGCTGAGCGCACGGGTCGAACACCTGCAGCAGCGCGTGCTGGATGACGATGCACGCGGGCAGGAACGTGCGCGCGCCGGCCTCGAATATGCACTGCTGCGCCTGTCGGCCGATCCGCAGCGCGCGCCCTGGCGTGCCGATGGCCGGACCTATCGCTGGCAGTTCGACGACGCCAGCATCGAGATCAAGGTGCTGGACGAGAACGGCAAGATCAACCTGAACCTGGCCGATGCCGCGCTGCTGGCCGCCTTCCTCAAGGCACTGGGTGAAGACGATGCACAGGCCCGGCAGCTGGCCGGGGCCATCATCGACTGGCGTGACGAGGACAGCCTGCTGCAGCCGGGCGGTGGTGCCGAAGCGCAGGACTACGCCGCAGCCGGGTTGCCCTATGGCCCACGCAACAAGCGGTTCGAGACCCTGGGCGAGCTGCAGCGCGTGCTGGGCATGCGCGGCACGCTGTACCGGGCGATGTTGCCGCACCTGACCCTGTACAGCCGCCAGGCGCGGCCGGATCCCCAGTTCGCCGGCGCACCGGTGCTGACCGCACTGGGCCTGGATGCGGATGCCGTGCTGGCGCAGCGCGCCCAGCAGGAGCGTGATGCAGATTCCGCTGGTGGTACGACAACGCTTGCCAGCAGCAGCGGCACCTATAGTATCGAGTCCGCTGCCATCGACAGCAGTGGACGCAGGTCGGTGTTGCAGGCAGTGATACGCAGTGGCTCGGGCGGGGTTCCCGGGCGGACCTACACAGTGCTTCGCTGGGAGCAGGGAATGACAGCAAGATGACGGCGTGGCAGGACAGTCTGCGGCAGGTGCAGGGCCGGATCGGCCCGGGCGCTGGCCGTTTCCTGCGCTGGTGGCGGCAGTCGCTGCTGGCCTGGGTACCGGTGCGCTGGCAATGGGCGTTGGGCTGGGGCCAGGCCCGCCTGTTGCTGCAGCCTGAGAGCGACCAGCTGCAGGTCTGGCGTGAGGCCGGTGAACGCCGCGAAGTGGTGGCGCGCCTGCCGTGGCCGCTGTCGCCGGTGGAACTGGACCGGGTACTCGAGCCGCGCCTGCGCAGCCTGCCCCGGGTGTGGCTGCTGCCCGCGGCGGATGTGCTGCGGCGCACGCTGCGCCTGCCCGCCGCGGCGGCCGACCGCCTGCGTGCCGTGGTCGGTTTCGAGATCGACCGGCAGACCCCGTTCGAAGCGTCCCAGGTCAGCTATGACGTGCGTGAACTCGGCGCGGGCGGTGAAGGGCAGTTGCAGGTCGAACTGGTGGCGTGGCCACTGCGGCAGCTGGAAGCATGGCGCATGCGGGTGGGCCAATGGGCCGATGCGCTGGCCGGCGTCGATGCCATCGATGCGCAGGGCAACGTGTTGCAGGTGAACCTGCTGCCGCCCGCGCAGCGCCAATTGCGGCCAGACCCGATGCGGCGCTGGAACCTGCTGCTGGCAGCGGCATCCGTCGTGATGCTGGTACTGGCCGCGGTGCAGTTGCTGGACAACCGCCAGGCCGCCGCCGACGAACTGCGTGCGCAGGTCGAGCGCAGCGCGCGCAGCGCGCGTGGCGTGGCCAGCGAACGCGCGCAGCTGCAGGCGCTGATCGATGGTGCTGCATTCCTTGAGAAGCAGCGCAGCCAGCGCGCCGGTACGGTGGAGATCTGGAACGAACTGACCCGGCGCCTGCCGGAAGGCACCTACCTGGAAAAGCTGGCGATCGAGAACAACAACCTGCAGCTGATCGGCCTGAGCCGCGAGGCATCGCAGCTGGTGCAGCTGCTGCAGGACGCACCGCAGTGGCGCAAGGTCAACCTGACCGGGGTGCTGCAGGCCGATGGCGCGGCCAGTGGCCGCGACCGCTTCACCATGACCGCCGAACTGCAGCCGTTGCCGGCCGCAGCACCGACCCCGGAGGCGGCCGATGCCGATGCCAAGCGCACGCCGTGATCGCTGGTTGGCGCTGGCACTGCTGCTGGCAGTGCTGGGCCTGGCCTATCTGCTGCTGGTGCACCCCTGGTTCACTCAGCCGCTGCGTGCGATCGACGCCGATGTCGCCGCCCTGCGCGAACGCGAGTCGCGCGTGCAGGCGCAGCTGCAGCAGCAGCCGCAGATCGAACAGCGCCTTCGCGCTACCCGCGAGGCACTGCAGCAGCGGCCAGGCTTCCTGCGCGAAGCCACCGCCGAAGCTGCCGCCGCTGCATTGGGCGCCCGGCTGCAGGATGCGGTAGCGATGGCCAGCCCGGGCAACCGCAGCTGCACCATCAGCAACCGCACGCCGCTGACCGACAACCGGCGCGATGCCGAGTTCGTGCGCGTCGCCATGCAGGTGCGCCTGCGCTGCGGCGTGGCCGAACTGGCCACCGTGCTGCACAGCCTCGAAACCGGCAGCCCCCGCCTGTTCGTCGACAACCTCAACCTGATCGCGCAGCGCTTCCAGCAATCGCCGAACGAATCGGGGCTGGGCCTGGATGTGTCCTTCGAGCTGGCCGGCTATCTGCTGCCAGGCGCCGCCGCCGATGGCACGGTTCCGGCGCCCGCTGCAGCGCCGACGCCGGCTGCTTCGCCGGCCGAGGCCACGCCGGCGCCCCAGCCGGCGCCCCCGTCCGAAGGGCAGGAGGTGGCCGATGAAGCTTGAGCAGATCAGCCTGCGTACCGGCTTCCTGCTGGCACTGGCCGGCTGGGCGGCGGCGGTCTGGCTGGCAACCGTCTTCGGGCTGGGCAGCCAGCTGCCGGGCGCCGACGGTGATGCCGACGCCGCGCCATCGCTGCCATCGTTGCCGCCGCTGGCTGCCGAGCGCATGGCCAGCGCCGACAGCTACAGCGCGATCGGAGAGCGCCCGCTGTTCGCCGAAGACCGCAGGCCGCGGCCCTATCTGCTGGGGGGCAGCGAACCGGCGGCCAGTGCCGCGTTGCGCCTGACCGGCGTGCTGCTGACCGGCGATTTCGGCATGGCCACCTTCACCACCGAACAGAACCGCTCGCTGCGCCTGCGTCTCAACGGCGAAGCCGTGGATGGCTGGCAGCTGGTGGCGCTGCAGCCGCGCCAGGCGACGGTGATCGGCCCCGGTGGCAACCAGGTCCTGGAACTGGCCGTGTTCAACGGCCAGGGCGGTGAGCCGCCGACGGTGCTGCGCGGTGCCAACGGTGTACCGCCTGCAGGTGCGATCGTTGTGCCGCCTTCGGCGGGTGCTCCGCCGGCGCCGTCCCCGGTCGCGGCCACCCCTCCGACGCCGCCCGCCGGCAATGCCCCCACACCTGCGGCGTCAGCTGCAAAAACACCGCCGGCCAACAACAACGGTCCCAGCGAAGCGCAGATGCAGGCCATCCGCGAACGCATCCAGGCCCGCCGCCGCCAGCTGCAGCAACAGCAGCAACAACCGTCGCCGCCCCCGGGCGATGGCACCAACCGATAGAGTGAATGCATGAACCTGCGTTTTCTTCCCTGGTCCTTTGCCCTCACGCTGCTGGTCGGCTGCAGTACGGTGTCCGCGCCGCACGTGCAGCGCAACGGCAACCTGTCGCCCAGCGCCGCTGCCGGCGAAGCGGCCGACGTCGCTGCTGATGCCGCCCGCGAAAGCCAGGGCGCACCGCAGGCGGTGATCCGTCGCGGCACCGGCACCATGATCAACCGTGAGGCCGCGCGCGCACCGGCCCCGGCGCTGCATGGCGCCAGCACCGGCGAGGCCACCTTCAACTTCGAAGGCGAATCGCTGCATGCGGTGGTCAAGGCCATCCTTGGCGACATGCTTGGCCAGAACTACGTGATTGCACCGGGCGTGCAGGGCACGGTGACCCTGGCCACGCCCAAGCCGGTCTCGCCGGCGCAGGCGCTGAACCTGCTGGAGATGGTGCTGGGCTGGAACAACGCGCGCATGGTCTACAGCGGCGGCCGCTACAACATCGTCGCCGCCGACCAGGCGCTGGCCGGTACGGTCGCGCCGAGCACCGCGCCGGCGGCCAGCGCACGCGGCTTCGAGGTCCGCGTGGTCCCGCTGCAGTTCATCTCCGCCACCGAGATGAAGAAGGTGCTGGAGCCGTATGCGCGTCCCAACGCCATCGTCAATGTGGACAGCGGACGCAACGTGATCACCCTCGGTGGTACGCGCGCAGAACTGGAAAACTACCTGCGCACCGTCGAGATCTTCGACGTCGACTGGTTGTCGGGCATGTCGGTGGGCGTGTTCCCGATCCAGTCGGGCAAGGCTGAGCAGGTCGCGGCCGACCTGGAAAAGGTGTTCGGCGAAGAGAGCAAGACGCCCAGTGCTGGCATGTTCCGTTTCCTGCCGCTGGAGAACGCCAACGCCGTGCTGGTGATCACGCCGCAGGTACGCTACCTGGACCAGATCCAGCAGTGGCTGGATCGCATCGACACCGCAGGTGGCAGCGCCCGCCTGTTCTCCTATGAGCTGCGCTACATCAAGGCACGCGATCTGGCCGAGCGCCTCAGCGAGGCCTTCGCCAGCAGTGGCAACCGCGGCGCCTCCAGCCCGGCCTCGCTGGCGCCAGGCGCCATCCGGTCGCAGCTGGGCGGTGACGGCGATCGTGGCATGGACAACAACAGCAGCACCCTCGGCTCGACGCTGGGCGGGAGCAGTGGCAGTGGCAGTGGCAGCAGCAACGGCAGCCTGAACCTGCCGCAGCGCCAGCCCGGCAACGTCAGTGTCAGCCTGGAAGTGGAGGGCGACCGCGTCGGCGTGTCGGCGGTGGAGGAGACCAACACCCTGCTGGTGCGCTCGACCCCGCAGGCCTGGCGCTCGATCCGCGAGGTGATCGAGAAGCTGGACGTGATGCCGCTGCAGGTGCACATCGAGGCACAGGTGGCCGAAGTCGCGCTGACCGGTGACCTGAAATACGGCGTGAACTGGTTCTTCGACAACGCCGTGGCCGGTCGTGCGCTGACCGGCGCACTGGCGGGCCTGACCCTGCCGCCGGCAGCGGGCGGTTCGTGGAATACCTTCGCCGGCGGTGTCACCGGCAACGATGGCGTAGGCTGGGCGTTCACCGGTCACAACGCGGCCGCCGTGGTCAGCGCGCTGGACAAGGTCACCGACCTGCGCCTGCTGCAGACACCGTCGGTGTTCGTGCGCAACAACGCCGAGGCCACGCTCAACGTTGGCGACAAGGTGCCGATCAACACCACCACGGTGAATACCGGCGTGGGCACCAGCACCTACAGCTCGGTGCAGTACATCGACACGGGCGTGATCCTCAAGGTGCGCCCGCGCGTGACCCGCGATGGCACGGTGTTCCTGGATATCGTGCAGGAGGTCAGCAGCGCCTCCGACGTGCCGGACGCCTGCAACCCGAACGAACGCAACTGCAATCCGCGCATCTCGACCAAGAAGCTGTCCACCGAAGCGGCGGTACAGAGCGGCGACACCATCATGCTGGCGGGCCTGATCACCGACTCGGCCACCGATGGCAGCAGCGGCATTCCGGGCCTGAGCAGGATCCCGGTGGTCGGTGCGTTGTTCGGGCAGAAGACCCGCACCAGCCGTCGTTCGGAGGTGATCGTGCTGCTGACCCCGACCATCGTCCGCAACAACCAGGAATCGCGCAACCTGACCGATGAGTACAGCAAGCGCTTCCGCGCGATGGAGCCGCTGAACCAGCCGCGCGCGAAGAAGTAAGGGGTTACGGCCGGGCGGCGCCCGGCACCCGCAGAGGCCAGAGCAACGGCAACAGCCAAAGCAACAGCGGGTTTACTGAGGGATGGCGGGGCACTGTGGGTTTGCGGGGACGCCGTAAACCCATCCATGAAGTGACCCCCGGGAGTTGGACATCAGATCCAACCCCGAGGGATACATGAACAGATACGACGCGCGTTTCAAACTGCAGGTCGCCAAAGAGGCCTGCAAGACCTCCACATCGGTCAAAGCCGTTGCTCGTCGCTA
>NZ_JCAFUB010000009.1:0-136131 GCF_059370875.1 Stenotrophomonas sp. YJH_SMC_81
CGTAGCGACGAGCAACGGCTTTGACCGATGTGGAGGTCTTGCAGGCCTCTTTGGCGACCTGCAGTTTGAAACGCGCGTCGTATCTGTTCATGTATCCCTCGGGGTTGGATCTGATGTCCAACTCCCGGGGGTCACTTCACCTTGGGGGCTCGATGGCGCCATCCATGGCGCCAATGGTCCCGGCCAGCCCCTCCCCCCGCCACCGGACGGTTTCCTGCGAGCGCGGGCAGCACTTCAGCGCGCCGGTGAGGTTCGAAAAGCGGGTTCTGGTAGTGCCGGCCGCTGGCCGGCAACCCGACCTTGCCGGCATGCCGGCCAGCGGCCGGCACTACCATTCCGCTCGTGCTGTCCTGCAGGAAGAATCAAAGCGATGAACGCGCACGCACCTCAATCCCACCCCTTGACCTCAACCAATGTTGAGGTGCGATAACGATCTCCCCACGGCCAGCTCCTCTGGCCTTCCCCACGGAGATTGCTTCGATGTCGTACTCGCTTCCCCCGCTCCCCTACGCATATGACGCCCTCGAGCCGCACTTCGATGCGCGCACGATGGAGATCCACCACAGCAAGCACCACCAGACCTACGTCAACAACCTCAATGCCGCCATCGAGCAGGCCGGCATCGCCGAGCAACCGGTCGAGGCGCTGATCGCCAACCTCGATGCCGTGCCCGAGGCGCAGCGTGGCGCGGTGCGCAACAACGGCGGTGGCCACGCCAACCACAGCCTGTTCTGGACCGTGCTCAGCCCCAGCGGTGGTGCACCCGATCATGAACTGGCCGCCGCCATCGACCGTGACCTTGGCGGCTTCGATGCCTTCAAGGATGCCTTCAGCAAGGCCGCGCAGACCCGCTTCGGCAGTGGCTGGGCCTGGCTGACCAGCGATCGCGATGGTCGCCTGCAGGTGGAAAGCAGCGCCAACCAGGACAGCCCGCTGATGGGTGCAGCCGTGGGCCTGTCCGGCCACACCCCGATCCTCGCACTGGATGTCTGGGAACACGCCTACTACCTGCACTACCAGAACCGCCGCCCGGACTACATCGGCGCCTTCTTCAACATCATCAACTGGGCCGAGGTCGGCCGGCGCTACCGCCAGGCCCGGGCCTCATGAGCGGCGAGACACTGCCCTACGCCGGGCCGTGGGCGGGGGTGTTCCCCGCCCCGGTCCCGGTGCCATCGGTCGAGATGCCGCCGCGTGCCCTGCGGCGGCTGCTCGGCCATTTCCCGACCGGCGTGGTCATCGTCTGCGCGCGCGATGCACAGGGCAAGCCGGTCGGCCTGACCATCAACTCGTTCGTACCGGTCTCACTGCAGCCCCCTTTGGTGCTGTGGAACCTGGCGTTGCACGCGCAGAGCCTGTCCACCTTCCAGCGTGCCACACGCTTTGCGCTCAGCGTGCTGGCGGCCGACCAGGAGGCACTGGCCCGGCGCTTTGCCGATCCGCAGGTGCGCAACCGCTTCGACGGCCTGGCATTGCTGGATGACGACGAGGACGCCCCACCGCGCATCGCCGGTGCGGTCGCCCATCTCACCTGTACCCGCCACGCGCAGTGGCCGGTAGGCGATCACCTGCTGCTGGCCGGCCGCATCATCGAAGTGCACGAGAACGGCGGCACGCCACTACTGTTCCATCGCGGCCGCTTCCAGCCCGGCCCGGCCGAACTGCTGGTGGAGGTGCGCGGATGAACATCGAAGCTCTGGAATGCATGCTTGCCGCAGGCAAGGACGGCGCGCTGCTGCGCTTCGGCCTGGGCAAGGGCTGGCTGGATGCCGGCAACCCGGTACGCGCGGCAACCCACCTGGGCCGCTGCGTGGTGCTTGATCCGCATTACTCGGCAGCCTGGAAGCTGCTGGGCAAAGCCTGGCTGGCCAGTGGCCAGCCACAGGCGGCCCGTGAGGCATGGCAGCGCGGCTTGAGCGTGGCCGGCAGCAAGGGCGACCAGCAGGCGCGCAAGGAAATGCAGGTGTTCCTGCGACGCCTGGACCGCGAGCAGGCCGCCCTGGCGAAGGCGGGCTGAGTCGATCAGCCCGCGTTGGCCGATGCCGGTGCGGACATGATGTCCGGCATCGGCAGGCGGCGCGGCTTGCTCGGGAATGCGTGGCGCAGGATGCGCCAGACCACCTGGCCGAACTGGCGCGGCAGCGAGCCGTTGTTGTAGTGCTGGCCGTAGCGGCGGCAGATGTCCTTCACTTCCTTGGCGATGGCCGCATAGCGGTTGGCCGGCAGATCCGGATAGAAATGGTGCTCGATCTGGTGGCTGAGGTTGCCCGACAGCACGTTGATCAGGAAGCCGCCGCTGATGTTGGACGAACCGCGCAGCTGGCGCAGGTACCAGTGGCCGCGCGACTCATTGCGCAGGCACTCCTTGGGGAAGGTTTCCGATTCGGCGGTGAAGTGCCCGCAGAAGATGATCACGTAGGTCCAGATGTTGCGCAGGCCGTTGGCAACCAGGTTGCCCAGCATCACGGTGAGGAAGAACGGACCCGCCAGCAGCGGGAAGAACACGTAGTCCTTCAGCACCTGGCGGGCCATTTTCCGCGCCACCGGGCGGGTCTGCATCCACATCGCACGGCCGCTGATGCGGCCCTTCAGCCACCGGCCCAGGCGCAGGTCCTGCGCGGCCACGCCCCACTGGAACAGCAGTGCGAAGATCGGCGCGATGATCGGCTGCAGCAGGTAGAACGGCTTCCAGCGCTGTTCCGGGAAGATCCGCAGCAGGCCATAGCCGATGTCATCGTCCATGCCTCGCACGTTGGTGTAGGTGTGGTGGCGGAAATTGTGGGTCTTGCGCCAGTTGTCGGCGGTGGCAACGATGTCCCACTCGTAGGTGTTGCCATTGAGCTTGGGATCACCGGTCCAGTCGAACTGGCCGTGCATCACGTTGTGGCCCAGCTCCATGTTCTCCAGGATCTTCGACAGCGCCAGCAGCAGCGTGCCGGTGATCGCGGCCGGCCACAGCAGCGGCATCCAGAACAGCGGCGAAAATGCCGCCAGGAACAGCAGGCCACGGCCACCCACGCCGAACCAGCGCACGGCGGCGGCCACGCGGCGGATGTAGCGGGTATCGGACGCGCCGAGGCTGCCGATCACACGGTCGCGGATCGCGTCGAGTTCCTCACCGAAGGCATGCATCTCGGCAGTACTCAGGGCACGGTCGGTGGCGCGGGTCATGGCAGGCGTCCTCAGAGATCCAGGGTCAGGTCGGTGGTCGGTGCGCTCACGCAGATCCGTACCGGTTGTGCCGATTCGGACTGCAGGTCGCCGGTGCGCAGGTGGCGGGTGGCGCCACTGACGCGGTCACAGCTGCAGGTGTTGCAGATGCCCATGCGGCAGCCATGCTTGGGCTTGATGCCATGGGCTTCGAGGCTTTCCAGCAACGAGCGGCCGCGCGGCACGCTCAGCTGGCGGCCACTGCGGGCAAGGGTCAGCGACACTTCGCCTTCGCTGCTGGCGTCACGCAACGGCGCCGGCGGAGTGAATGCTTCCGCCTGGAAACCCGCAACCTGGTGCGCCAGGCGTTCGCGCGCAGCGGCAACGAATCCATCCGGGCCACAGGCCAGTACGTGGCGCTGCGCCAACGGGGTGTCATCGCCGGCCACCTGCAGATCGTGGGTATCGATGCGTGCGGCAGGCACATCACCTTCGCGGGTGGTCAGCAGGTGCACACGCAGGTTCGGCTGGCGCGCGGCCAGTGCCTGCAGCTCATCGCGGAACTGCAGCTGGGCGGCACTGCGCTCCCAGTAGAACAGGTCCACCGGCGCGGCCAGCGGGCGCTGGCAGGCTTCGCGCAGCAGGCTGCGCATCGGCGTGATGCCACTACCGGCCGCCAGCAGCAATACCGGAGCCGCGGCCGGCAGCTGGAATTCTCCGAACGCAGCCTCCAGGCGGAACAGCTCGCCCGGCTGCGCATGGTTGACCAGATGCTGGCTGACCCGGCCGCCCTCGACCGCCTTGACGGTGATCGCCAGTTCGCGCGGTCCCAGCGCAGTGGGGCTGTAGCTGCGCTGCCACAGGCGTCCTTCAATCTCCACGCCCAGGGTGACGTGCTGGCCCGCGCGCATGCCGGCCCAGTGCCGGTTGGTGCGCAGGACCAGGGTCGCCGCGCCCTCGCCGGCCGGCTCGCGCCGGACCAGGCGGGCCACCGGCTCACGCAGGGTCCACAGGGGATTGAGCTGGCCCGCCCAGAAATCGAACAGCGACGGCGAGACCCAGCGGTACGGAGAGAACAGGGATGGACGGACGACAGCGCTCATACGCGCACTATACGGGCGCACATACATCTGTGTATACATGTGTATATTGAACCGGATTGGGTATGATTCAGCCTCGCCCCACCGGAACCGCCATGGCCGCCGCCACCGTCTTGTCGACGCCTGAAGATGCCAACAGCCCGGCCCGCCGTACGGTGAGCCGCGAGGATCTGCTGGCCGCCGCCCTGAAACTGATCGGGCCGCACCGCAGCCTGTCCACGCTCAGCCTGCGCGAAGTGGCACGTGAGGCCGGCATCGCGCCGAACAGCTTCTACCGGCAGTTCCGCGACATGGACGAACTGGCCGTAGCGCTGATCGACGCGGCCGGCCGCTCGCTGCGCACCATCATCGGCGAGGCGCGCCAGCGTGCCACCTCCAGCGCCACCAGCGTGGTGCGGGTCTCGGTGGAGACCTTCATGGAACAGCTGCGCGCCGACGACAAGCTGCTGCACGTGCTGTTGCGCGAAGGCGCGGTCGGCTCGGACGACTTCAAGCACGCAGTCGAACGCGAGCTGCATTATTTCGAGGAAGAGCTGCAGCACGACCTGGTGCGCCTGGCCGCACTGGATGGCGCCGTACTGCATGCCCCCGAACTGGTGGCCAAGGCCATCACCCGGCTGGTGTTCGCGATGGGTGCCACCGCCATGGACCTGCCTCCGGAGAAGGATCCGGAGCTGGTCGAACAGATCTCCACGATGATCCGCATGATCATCGTCGGCGCCCGCACGCCCGCCGCATTCCGCCGCGGCTGACGATCCGCTCCCGGGGCAGATCCCTTTCCAAAGGAAAGGGCTCTGACCCCGTCCCCACTGCCCCCACGACTATTCCATCCTCCGCCTATGACCAGCGGCAGGGTGGTCGCTGTCAGTTGTAATGTTATAACACCCGCATGATCTGATTCGACCGGCGCTCCACCCGAAATTGCTGCGGCTTCGTTATATAGCACTTGCTATATTCATAAGTCATTGCTTTCATATGCGTCAGCCAGGTCGCCCTCGCCGCCTTTCTTCCCACAAGGACGACGCCCTCATGCGCTCTATCCCCCACCGCTTCCGACGGTTGCCGCTGGCCGCCGCCATTGCACTGACCCTGCCGCTGCCTGCACTGGCCGACACTCCGAAACCGACCGAACTGGACCGTGTGCAGGTCAAGGTCAGCACCGCCACGCGCAGCGAACGCCTGTTGTCGGACGTGCCGATCCGCACCGAAGTGCTGCGCAAGGAAGACATTGCGCTGCGCGCGGCCACCGACTTCTCGCGCGCCGCCGAGTTGATCAACGGCCTGCGCGTGGAGAGCAACTGCCAGAACTGCAACACCAGCGAAGTACAGCTGCTGGGCCTGCCCGGCGCCTACAACCAGCTCCTGTTCGATGGCATTCCGCTGCTGTCCACGCTGGGCAGCGTGTACGGTCTGGAGCAGATCCCGGCCGGGTTCGTCGACCGCATCGAAGTGGTCAAGGGCGGCGGCTCGGCGCTGTACGGACCGGGCGCAGTTGCCGGTGTGATCAACCTGATTCCGCCGCTGCCGGCGCGCAGCGGTGGCCACGTGCAGGCCGGCGTGGATGTGCTGAAGGGTACGCCGCAGAAGAACGCCGACGTTCGACTGGACCTGGTCGCCAAGGACGCAGACGCCGGCCTGTCGGTGATTGCCCAGCGCAACTGGAACAGCGGCATCGACTACAACGGTGACGGCTACACCGAGATCACCCGCAAGAACCTCAAGGTCGGCGGGCTGCAGGCCTGGTACGCGCCCACGCCGGGCACGCGGCTGCGCCTGGACCTGCAGGTGACCGATGAAACCCGCCGCGGCGGCAACCGCCTGGACCAGCCAGAGTACCTGGCCAACATCGCCGAATCGCTGGATACGAAATACCGCCGCGGCAGCGTGTCGTGGGACCAGGAGATCACTGCCGACGTCGATTTCCGCCTGGCCTATGCCTTCGCCGACATCGACCGCGACAGCTTTTATGGTGGCCTGGGCGACGTGGTCACCGATCCCTCGGCGCCCAGCTATGACCCGTTGCAGCTGGACCGCAACGTGGCCGGCAGCGCGGCCTCGCGTTCGTGGCGCCAGTACGGCCGCACCCACAACCCGCTGCACTACATCGACAGCCAGTTGAACTGGCGCCGCGGCGCGCATGCGCTGGCCTTCGGTGTGCAGTACAAGCACGAGGCGCTGCGCGACGACAACCGCACCGGTGACGGGCAGCGTCTCGCGGTGCTGGAGGATGCGACCTTCCACAACCTGGGCGCCTTCATCCAGGACGAGTGGAGCCTGCGCGACAACGTCGACCTGGTACTGGGCGCACGCGTGGACAAGAGCTCGGAGCTGGACAGCGCGGTGTTCTCGCCGCGCATCGCGCTGGCCTGGCAGGCCACTCCGAACCTGAAATGGCGGGCGGGCGTCGCCACCGGTTTCCGTGCACCGGAGATTTTCGTCGAGGACGTACATGTCGATACCCTCGGTGGCGAGCAGGTGCGCGTGCGCAACACCGATGGCCTGAAAGAGGAACGCGCGTTGACCACCCTGTTCGGCTTCGACTGGCGTTCGGACCCGGCCAATCCGGTGTGGAGCTGGGATGCCACCGCCTCCCATGCACGCATCCGCGACACCTTCGCGCTGGGCGAGATCCAGCGCGGCGATGACGGCCAGCTGAGCCAGCTGCGCTACAACGCCTCCGGCTCGAACGTGCTGGGTGCGGAAACCAACCTCGGCTGGCAGCCGTCGCCGCAATGGCGCCTGACCGCCGGTGCCTCGTGGTACCGCTCGCGCTTCCGCGAACCGCAGCGCATCTTCGACGACACTGGCGACGGTGGCGATACCATCATCGAAAGCCGCGACTACCTGAAGACACCACGCTGGACCGGCCTGGCGCAGCTCAGCTGGATGCCTGCCGAACCGTGGGAAACCTTCGTCGCGCTGCGCCATACCGGGCCGATGTCGGTGCTGAACAACCGGCTGGGCGAGCTGCACCGCACGCGGTCATTCCTGGTCACCGACCTCGGAGCGCGCTGGCACCGCCATCTGGGCACGCAGGCGCAGCAGGAAGTGTCGGTGGCCGCGGGCGTCAAGAACGTGTTCGATCAGCGCCAGAAAGATCTGGAAGTGGGCGCGCTGCGTGACAGCGACTATGTCTACGGGCCGCGCTTTGCACGTTCGTGGTACGTCAACCTGCGCTATGCGTTCTGAAGCTCTGCGAGCGTTGGTGCTGGCCTGTGCCGTGCTGCTGGCCGCACCGGCGATGGCTGCGGACCTGCACGCGCAGGTTTCGGCCTCGCTGATGCGGCCGGAGCAGCGATCGCTACGGCCGATGCAGTGGTCGTCGCCGCCGAAACTGGTGGCGCTGTACTTCGGCGCCGACTGGTGTGCACCGTGCCATGCCTTCGTACCCACGCTGCGCAGCGTGCGTGATGCCCTGCGCCAAGCCGGCGCCGATACCGAAGTGGTGTACGTCAGCCAGGATGAGAGCGAGAGCGCGCTTCGCCGCTACATGCACGCGCAGGACATGCCGTGGCCGGTGCTGGACCCGCGCCGCGCCGCGCGCATGCCGGCACTGCAGGCATTGGCCGGATTGGCACCACCGAACCTGGTGCTGATCGATGCGGATGGGAAGGTGCTGGCCAACGGATGGCAGGGCCGGCGCTATGAAGGCCTGCAGCCGGTGTTGAAGGAATGGACGAGACGCGCGTGCGCGCAGCAGCAGGCGCGCTGCCCGCCTGGATTGTAGATCCACGCCATGCGTGGATGCTCCCTGTCATCGCGCGAACAGCAGCCGAGCATGGCTCGGCTCTACAGGAAACGTGGCTCAGCCGCCCTCGGCCCTGCGCACGAATGCCTCGAACAGAGCCAGTGTCTGTTCGCTGACATGGTGCTCGATGCCCTCCGCATCGCGCCGCGCGGTATCTGCGTCCACCCCCAGCGCCAGCAGGAAACGCTCCACGGTCTGGTGGCGTTGGCGGCTGGCATGGGCCAGCGCCTCACCTTCCGGGGTCAGGAACACGCCACGGTACGGCCGCTGCACCACCCAACCATCACGGGCCAGGCGCCGCAGCATCTTCGCCACCGTAGGCTGGGCCACGCCCAGACGCGTCGCGATGTCGACCTGGCGGGCCTCGCCGCCGTCGGCCAGCAGGTCCGAGATCAGCTCGACATAGTCCTCCACCAGCTCCATCCGGTGCGCCTCGCGCACTTGCCGGAAGCTCTCGACCTGGCGCTCGGCCTCGATCAAGGGGGTGCTCTTCAGCGATGTCGAATCGTCGGTCTTGCCCACGCCTGCGCCTGTCCTTCCGGGGTGATCCGGTGTTGAACCTGAATTCTGGACCAGTAAAGCGATAAAGACGATTGTTTCACATTGCTAATGACTATAGCAGGAGCTATATTCGGGCCATGAACACCCTGGCGCCCCGCGACCCTTCGGCCTCCACTCCGGCCAGCCTGGGCGCGCTCAACGCCTCGGTGGCGGTACCCGACAAGGGTCACTGGTGGTTCCGCCTGCTGGCCTTCCTCGGCCCGGGCTACATGATCTCGGTCGGCTACATGGACCCGGGCAACTGGGCCACCGACCTCGCCGGTGGTTCGCGCTTCGGCTACCTGCTGCTGTCGGTCATCCTCATTTCCAACCTGATGGCGGTGATCCTGCAGGCGCTGTCGGCACGGCTCGGCATCGCCACCGGCATGGACCTCGCGCAGGCCTGCCGCGCCCGCTACCCGAAGCCGGTGAACCTGGCACTTTGGGCGCTGTGCGAGGCGGCGATCATCGCCTGCGACCTGGCCGAGGTGATCGGCACCGCGATCGCACTGAAACTGCTGTTCGACCTGCCACTGCTCTGGGGTGCGGTGATCACTGCGCTGGATACGCTGCTGGTTCTGCTGCTGATGAACCGCGGCTTCCGTGCGCTCGAAGCCTTCGTGATCGCGCTGCTGATGGTGATCTTCGCCTGCTTCGTGGTGCAGATCGCGATGGCTGCCCCGCCAGTGATGGCGGTGCTGGGCGGATTCATTCCGCGCGCACAGGTGGTGACCGATCCGAACGCGCTGTACATTGCGATCGGCATCATCGGTGCCACGGTGATGCCGCATAACCTGTACCTGCATTCGTCCATCGTGCAGACCCGCGCCTACCCGCGCACGGATGAAGGCCGCCGCAGCGCGCTGCGCTGGGCGGTCACCGACAGCACCCTCGCGTTGACACTCGCATTGTTCATCAACGCCAGCATCCTGATCCTGGCGGCGGCGGTGTTCCATGCCAATGGCCGATTCGACGTGGAAGACATCGAGCAGGCCCACCAGCTGCTGGCGCCGATGCTGGGCGTGGGTGCGGCGGCGACCTTGTTCGCGGTGGCGCTGCTGGCGTCAGGCCTGAATTCGACAGTCACCGCGACGCTGGCCGGCCAGATCGTGATGGAAGGCTTCCTGCACCTGCGAATGCCGCCATGGCTGCGACGGCTGATCACACGTGCGCTGGCGATCATTCCGGTGGTGGTGGTGATCCTGCTGTTCGGCGACCAGGGCGCGGTGAAGCTGCTGGTGCTGAGCCAGGTGGTGCTGTCGATGCAGCTGCCGTTCGCGATCATCCCGCTGGTGCGGATCGTGACCGACAAGGTGACGATGGGCGCGCTGGTGGCCCCGCGCTGGCTGGGCGCGATCGCCTGGGTGATCGCGCTGGTGATTGTGGTGCTGAATGTGAAGCTGCTGGTGGATACCTTCAGCGGAGCCTGACGCCAAACCACGGACCCTGCCCCGGTAGATCCACGCCATGCGTGGATGCCCTTGTAGAGTCGAGCCATGCTCGACTCATCGCTCACCGCGCGAACGGCAGCCGAGCATGGGCTCGGCTCTACAAATGCAACGCGATCGCGGCTTCGATCTGCTGCGGCGACTGGAACCCGGCCAGGCGCGTGCGCTCATCACCGTCACGGAACAGCGAGAGGGTCGGCGTCTGCCGCAGCCCCAGCTCCCTGAAGAACGCCTCACCCAGCACCTCCAGCTGCACGCGCAGCAACGTGGTGCCCTGCCCCGCGACGCTGTTGGCCACCCGGTGCAGCGACATCTCCAGCATCCGGCATCCCGGGCAGTGGTCCTTGTGGAAATCCACCAGCACCCGCGGGTGCTCGGCCAGCAGCTGCTGGAACTGCTCAGGCGTGGTGGCGTCGATGATCTGCATCGTGGTTGCTCCAGTAGTGGGCCAGGATCGCATCGGTCCAGGCGTCGATGGCTGCGGCGTGACGCTCGCCATGCGGCATCTGCTCGATCTCGAGCGGCGGATAGTCGCTGCGGAAATAGCGGATCAGCCGGTGCACGGCGCCGCAGTAGTACGCCTGCCCCCACTGCGTTTCGCCGGTACCGAACACCGCCAGCTGGCGTGGCTGCTGACCGCGCTCGGCAATGCCGGCCACCCACGCCTTCATCTCCGCTGGCGTGCGCCCGGCGTTGTCGGTCCAGCAGCCCAGCAGCACCAAGTCGGCCTCATCGGCCGCCAGCGGCGGTGCCTGGCGCAGGTCGTCGGCCTCCTGCCAGTGCACCGCATGACCTGCCGCGCGGCAGCGCTCGGCGATCTGCCGGCCGAGTTCGCGGGTGTTGCCGCTCAAGGAGGCGACCACCATCAGGATGCTCAGCGCGGCGCCGGGCTCAGAGATCGTCGAAGCCGTTGTCGACATTGGTCTTCTTGTAACTTGCATTGCGCATCTCGAAGAAGTCGGTCTTGGTTTCGGTGAAGTTGTCGGCGTAGGCCTTGATCCACGGCATCACGTTGTCAGTGGTGTCGCTGTACAGGCGCTCGATCCCGAGCATGCCGGCCATCTTGTTGGCGCGGTACTTCACGTAGCGCACCATCTCGTCCACGTCGATGCCATCGATGCCATCCAGAACCTCCGACGACCACTGCGTCTCAAGCTCGATGGCATGTTCGAATGACTGGTGCACATAGGCGGTCAACTCATTGGTCTGCAGCTCGGGGTTTTCGCCGATGATGGCGCGGATCAGCTCGCTGATGAACTTGGTATGCGCCAGCTCGTCGCGATTGATGAAGCTGATGATCTTGCCGGTGCCGTTCATGCGGTTCTGCCGCACCATGTTGTAGAAGTACGCAAACCCGGAATAGAAGTTGATGCCCTCCAGGATCGAGGACTGGATCAACGACTTGAGCAGGGTCTCGGCGGTCTTCTCGCGCATGAAATCGTCATACGCGCCCATGATCGGGGCATTGCGCTTGATGATGGTCGGGTGGGTGCGGGCGATCTCGAAGATCCGGTTCTGGTTCGGCAGGTCGGTGATCGAGGCCAGCACGTAGCTGTAGCTCTCGTTGTGGATCACTTCCTGCTGGCCGATGATCGCCGCGTTGGCGTGCGCGGCCGGATCGGTGATGTACTCGGCCACGTTGTAGATGAAGCGCGTCTGCGGCGAATCGAGCGTGGCCAGCAGGCCGATGATCGAGTCGTAGGCGTTCTTTTCGCGCCCTGACAGCTCGCCGTACTGGCGCGCATCCAGCTTCATGTCCACTTCGTCGGGAATCCAGAAGTTGGTCGACAGCTCCTTGTAGGCCCGATAGAACGACGGGTACGGGATATCGTTCCAGTTGAGGATGCCGCTGGTCTGGCCGTTGATGATGCCGGTGCTGCGGTTGGGATGGCGTGGTTCGAGTATCTTGATGCGATCGAGGGGGGTTGCCATGGTTTATGCCTTCGTTCTCTTTCCTTCGTGTTGCCGGCCAGCGGCCGGCACTACCGTGGGCCGCCGGTGGTCAGCTTGAACACCACTCGCATTCGCTGATGTCGATGTCGTTGGAGCGCACGTAGTAGGTGGTCTTCAGGCCTTCGCGCCAGGCGCTCAGGTGCAACTCCAGCAGCGTGCTGGCGCGGATGGTGCTGGGCACGTACAGGTTGAAGCTGATCGACTGGTCGACATGGCGCTGGCGGCGCGCGTTCTGGCGCACGCTGGCGAACTGGTCGACCTTGTAGGCACCCTTCTCGTAGTACGGCCAGGTCTCCAGCGACAGACCCGGCGCCGCCACCGGCCGCCGGAAGTCCTTCTTTTCCTCGTAATAGAACGCGCTGTAGATCGGGTCGATGGAGGCCGTGGAGCCTGCAATCTGCGCGGTGCTCATGTTCGGCGCAACTGCAAGCAGCCAACCGTTGCGCAGGCCATGCCTGGCGACTTCGCGGGCCAGGCTGTCCCAGGCCGCGCCGCTGTAGCCGCGGTCACGGAAGTAGCGTCCGTTGTGCCAATCGCTGCCGGCGAACATGGGGTAGCTGCCCTTCTCCCGCGCCAGTTGCGCGCTGGCCTGGATGGTCAGGAAGTTGATGCGTTCGTAGAGACGGTCGGCCAATGCTTCGGCATCCGGAGATTCCCACTGGATCGCCTGCTGCGCCAGCAGGTGGTGCCAACCGAACGTGCCCAGGCCGATGGCACGGTACTTGTGGTTGGTGATCGTGGCCTGCGGCACCGGCAACGCGTTGAGGTCGATCACGTTGTCGAGCATGCGCACCTGGATCGGGATCAGGCGCTCCAGCACATCGGTGGCCAGCAGGTCATCAGGTGCACTGATCGCCCGGCCGAGGTTGATCGAGGACAGGTTGCAGACCACGAAGTCACCGGCACGGCGCGTGGTGACGATCTGGTCGCCGCTGACGATCTCCTGGATCATCCGCGTCGGGCTCATGTTCTGCAGGATTTCGGTGCACAGGTTGCTGGAATAGATCATGCCCGCGTGCTTGTTCGGGTTCCTGCGATTGACCTCGTCGCGGTAGAACAGGAACGGGTTGCCGGTTTCCAGCTGGCTGAGCATGATCCGCTTGAACAGATCGATGGCCTTCACCGTGCGGCGGCTGATGCGCTCATCGGCCACCAGCTCGGCATAGCGGTCGCGGAAGCTGCCCGAACCGCGCTTCTCATCGTAGAAGTCCTGCAGGTACCAGCCCTTGGCCTGCTTCACCTCGTGCGGGTCGAACAGGTACCAGTCGGCGCGGCGTTCGACCGCTTCCATGAACAGGTCGGGCACGCACACCGAGGTGAACACATCGTGCGCGCGCAGGCGCTGGTCACCGTTGTTGAGGCGCAGGTCCATGAAGGCTTCGATGTCGCGGTGCCAGATGTCCAGGTATACCGCCACCGCGCCCTTGCGCTGGCCAAGCTGATCAACCGACACCGCCGTGTTGTTGAGCTGCTTGATCCACGGCACCACGCCACCGGAGGAATTGGCCACGCCGCGGATCGGCGCGCCGCTGCTGCGCACGTAGCCCAGGTAGGCGCCAACACCGCCGCCGTGCTTGGACACGCGCGCGATATCGGTGTTGGAGTCATAGATGCCCTGCAGGCTGTCGTCCACCGTGTCGATGAAGCAGCTGGACAGCTGGCCGCCCACCTTGCCGGCGTTGGCCAGGGTCGGCGTAGCCACCGTCATGTACAGGTTGGACAGCGCCCAGTACGCCTCGCCGACCAGCTGCATGCGGCGTTCGCGCGGCTTTTCCTCCTGCATCAGGTACAGCGCAATGGTCAGCCAGCGCTCCTGCGGCAGCTCATAGACCTCGCGGCTGCGGTCGCTGGCCAGATAGCGCGTGGCCAGCAGGTACAGGCCGTTGTAGGCGAACAGGAGGTCGCGTTCCGGATCGATCATCTCACCGGCCTGCTGCAGCTCTTCCTTGGAATAGCAGCGCAGGATGTCGTTGCTGTAGATGCCACGATCGGCGAGGCTTTCCTGCAGGCCCACGTAGGAGCCGTACTTCAGGCTGACATCGTAGAAGCGGTTGCGGCTGGCACGCTTGTACAGGCGACGCAGGTAGATGCGCGCGGCGAACTGTTCCCACTCGGGCGCGACCAGGTCCACCCGCGATTCGGCCTCGCGGATCAGCAGATCGACCAGGTCATCGGCGCTGATGCTGGGCTTGCGCTCGACCATTGCCTGCACCACGCGGCGGTAGTCGCTCACATCCAGCTGCGGGAACTCGGCATGCACGGCATCGATGCTGCGCTGCAGCCGCTCAGCGTCGAACGGCAGGCGGCGGTTGCCGGCCTCCTTGGTGATCCAGGTCGGCATGCGCTCGCCACCAGCGCGCAAAGCATCGCCGGCGCCGGCCAGATCGGCCGCGCGGAAGGTACTGTCGGTCATGGTGGTAAAACTCCAGGCTCGCACGCGCTTTGGCGGTCGATGCCATGGCGGCCCTGGACGCGATACCGGCGCACGGGGCGAACGGGTGGATTGCCAGAGTGCGGGAACGGAGGTCGTCGGCATCTGCCTGCGCCTGCGGCCGGTATCCGGGCCGTGGGGGCGACCTGCGTCCGCACGGTGGCGGCCGCGTCGACACGGCAAGCCTTCAGGGGCGGGCCGTGGGACGTTTGCTGCATGTCCGGCGGCGGCGGCTGACCGGGAGTGACGGCCACAACATAGTGGGGATGACTCGAACCGTCAACACAAGATGCGGTAATCACGACATGCCGCGACGATCAGTCGCAGGATGCCGTGTTGCAGCAGCGACGCCTTGTCGACATGCCCTGCGTCCCCAGTTCGGTACAACATCCACTTTCCCCGGAACACCGTCCATGCGCGCTGCCCAGTACTCCTCCTTCGGCAACCCGGCCGACGTCCTCGCCATTGCCGATGCCGCCCTGCCCGAGCCCGGTCCCGGCGAGGTGCGCATCCGCACCGTGCTGGCCTCGATCCACAACCACGACCTGCTGACCGTGCGTGGCCTCTACGGGTACAAGCCGACACTGCCTGCGATCGGTGGCAGTGAAGCACTGGGCGTGGTCGATGCACTCGGCGATGGCGTGGACGGCCTGCAGATCGGTCAGCGGGTTGCCGCCGCCTCGGTGCACGGTACCTGGGCCGAAGCGTTCATTGCACCGGCACGCATGGTGATTCCGATGCCGGAGGCGATCCCGGACGAGATGGCCGCACAGCTGATCGCCATGCCGCTGAGCGCTCTGATGCTGCTGGAGTTCCTGCACGTCGAAGCAGGCCAGTGGATCGTGCAGAACACCGCCAACGGCGCGGTCGGCAAGTCGCTGGCGATGCTGGCAAAGGCGCGTGGCGTGCATGTGGCCAACCTGGTGCGCAACGCCGCTGCCGTGGCGCAGTTGCAGGCGCTGGGCATCGATCATGTGTTCGACACCTCGTTGGACGGGTGGAAGGATCGCGTTCGTGAAGCGACCGGCGAAGCACAGGCGGCGGCCGCCGTGGATTCCATCGGCGGCGACGCCAGCGGTGACCTGGTCGACCTGCTCGGCCACAACGGCACGCTGGTGTCGTTCGGGGTGATGAGCGGCGAACCGATGCGCGTCCCGGCCGGCGGCCTGATCTACAAGGAAGCCACGGTGAAGGGCTTCTGGGGCAGCAAGGTCAGCCAGGCGATGGCGGTGGAGGACAAGCGCCGGCTGGTGGGCGAGCTGCTGAAGCGTGCTGCTGGCGGCGAGCTGACGCTGCCGGTGGAGCAGATCTTCGCGCTGGACGACATCGCCCAGGCAGCGAAGGTCGCAGGAGGCTCGGGCCGCAACGGCAAGGTGCTGCTGCGGCCGTGATGGGCTGGCATTGCCTTCTGTAGAGCCGAGCCATGCTCGGCTGCTTTCCGGTCAGTGTGCGCAGCCGAACGTAGGCTCGGCTCTACAGGAGCGTGCGGACCAAATGCTCCGCACTCCTCGCTCCGTTCATTAAGAACCTGTGCTGTATAACTGAATGCGCTTTCGTCATTGGAAGGCGCATGTACCTGCGTGCGGTACTGACGGCTCCTCCCCGTTTGGCGTTGTCGCTTCCATGTACCGCACCACCCTGAACCTGCTAGCCGGCGCCATTGCGCTGAGCCTCACCGCCGGCGCTGCCGGCGCCGCTGAATCGGCCGATACCGGCAAGGACAGCACCACTCTCGGCACCGTGCTGGTGACCGGCTCCAACATCAAGCGCAGTGATACCGCCGGGCCGAACCCGGTGCAGATCGTCAGCCGCGAACAGATCGAGCAGACCGGCCGCTCCACCCTTACCGACGTGCTGCGCAACCTGTCGGCCAATGCCGGCAACAGTTTCGATGAGCAGTACACCGGCAGCTTCGCCGCCGGCTCTGCCTCGATCGGCCTGCGTGGCCTGTCACCGAAGAACACGCTGGTGCTGGTCAACGGCTACCGCGTGTCCAACTTCGGCTTCGCGCTCAATACCCAGGACACGTTCGTCGACCTCAACGCGTTGCCGATCAGCGCCGTCGAGCGCATCGAAGTGCTCAAGGACGGCGCCTCGGCGGTGTACGGTTCCGATGCCATCGCCGGCGTCATCAACATCATCCTGCGCAAGAACTTCCAGGGCGTGGAAGTGGGTGGCGGCTTCGGTGCCGCCACCGAGGGTGGCCTGAACGAACGCAAGGCCAACCTGTTGGCCGGCTTCGGCGACCTGGAGCAGCAGGGCTGGAACGTGCTGTTCGGCTTGGACCTGCTCAAGCGTGATCGCCTCGACGCCGACCAGCGCGCCTATACCCGCAGCGGCGATTTCCGCGACAAGCCCGGCGGACGCCTGGCCGGCTGGCCCACCGCCGGTGGCAACTGGCTGAGCAACCCACGCGCACCTCAGCCGTTCGCCAACTGCCCCGACGGCAGCCAGCTGCGCCCGTACAGCGACTTCGGCAGTACCCTGCCCGGCCAGGCCTGCGCCTTCAATGCGCAGCCGTTCAAGACCCTGCAGCCCGGCGCCGAGCGCCTGCAGGCCTCGCTGAGCGCGACTTACCGCTTCAATGACAGCGTCGAGGCCTTCGCCGATGTGCTGTACAGCCACAACAAGGCCGACCAGATCTTCAGCGCGCCGCTGACCGTTGGCCCCGGCCTGCGCGCGTACAACCCGGCCACCGGCACGCTGATCGACGTGCCGGCGGTGCTGCCGGTCGGCCACCCGAACAATCCGGGCAGCACGCCGCTGCCGTTCGAGTACACCTTCTTCGACCTCGGCCCGCGCCTGAAGGACAACACCCAGGTGTTCTACCGTGCACTGGCCGGCGTGCGCGGCAGCGGTGAACGCTGGGACTGGGAAGTCGCGGCGCTGACCTCGCAGAGTGCGCAGCGCGAGTACGTCGACAATTTCGTCAACCGCTACGCGTTCGAACAGATCCTGCGCGATGGCAGCTACAACTTCCTCAACCCGTCCAGCACGCCGGGGGCACTGGATGCACTGCGCCTGCAGACCAAGCGTCCGGGCTGGTACAAGCTGCATTCGTTGAACCTGAAGGCCTCGACCTCGCTGTGGGAGCTACCGGCCGGTGCGATCGGCTTCGCCTGGGGTGCAGAGTTCCGCAAGGAATCACTGGACGCGCGCACCAGTGCACAGGTGCTGTCGGGCACCGAACTGCGCCCGGCCATCAACGTGGTGAACGGCGAGCGCCAGGTCAGCGCCGCCTACGCCGAACTGAGCGTGCCGCTGCATCGCACGCTGGAACTGCAGGTTGCGGGCCGCGGCGACCACTACGACGACTTCGGCAAGGCGTTCTCACCGAAGGTGGCGCTGCGCTGGCAACCGCTGGACAGCCTGCTGCTGCGCGGCTCGTTCTCCCGCGGCTTCCGTGCACCGTCGCTGCCGGAAATCGCACCCGGCCAGACCGTCAGCTATGGTTCGGTGATCGATCCGCTGGATCCGCTGCAGCCCGGCGGCAGCCGTGGCATCACCAACATCCGCACCGGCAACCCGGACCTGAAGGCCGAACGTTCGCGCAACTTCAACCTGGGTGCGGTGTGGTCGCCGGATGGCGATACCAGCATCGGCCTGGACTGGTACCGCATCGAGCAGGACAACCTGGTCAAGCCGGACAGCGCGCAGTTCATCGTCGACAACCCGACCCTGTTCCCGGGCCGCGTGCAACGTGATGCGCAGGGACGCATCCAGTTCATCACCAACCAGTACGCCAACCAGGGCGAGTTGACCACCTCGGGGCTGGACCTGGACGCCAGCCGTACCTTCCGTACCGACGGCTGGGGCACCTTCACCGTGGCCGGCAGCTGGACCCACCTGCTCAGCTTCAAGCAACCGCTGGTGGCCGGCCAAGCACCGTATGACGGCGCCGGCAACAACCGCCACGGCGCGCTGCCTCGCACCCGCGGCACCACCTCATTGAACTGGGCGGTGGGCGACTGGAGCAGCACGCTGAGCCTGCAGTACGTGAGCGGCTACGACCAGCGCGTGGCGACGGCGACCAGCAACCCGGGGCTGCGTGACCGCGTCAAGCCCTATCACCAGCTGGACCTGTATGTGGCGTACGAAGGGATTCCCAACACCACGCTGTCGCTGTCGGCGCTGAACCTGACCGACAAGGACCCCCCGTTCGACCCGGCTGGCGGTTCCAACGGTTTCGACATCAGCCAGTACAACCTGCGCGGGCAGTTCGTCTCGCTGGGCGCGCGCTACCGGTTCTGATTGCCACTGTAGAGCCGAGCCATGCTCGGCTGCTCTTCGGCACCACGCAGCCGAGCATGGCTCGGCTCTACAGGTCGGTGCGGTCCCGCGGTCCGCACCCACCGCATCAACGGCTCAGGTGCAGGAACTGCAGGTGCCGTTCGTACTGGCTGATGATGTCGTTGATGATCTGCTTGCGGCTGTAGCCCACCAGGTCGTAATCCTGGCTGCCTTCGAACAGATGTACCTCAGCGCGGTAGTAGCGCTGATTGCGCAGCTGCTGGGCAGCGAACGACGGGGTCAGGTAGCCGCTGAGGATCACCCGGTACAGGAAGTCCTGCTGCTCGCCGTGGTTCACCGTCAGCTCCATGTCGCCGGCCTCGAAGCGGGTGGATACATCCCAACCCTGCCCGCGCAGCTGCTCGGCCACCGCCTCCATCGCCGGCTTCACCGTGTCATCCATGAAACGGTAGACCTGGTCGCGTACCGGGAAGTGCATGGCCTGGCTCAGGCGCTGGCGCCAGCCCTGATGATGGCGATCGTCTCCGATCAAGGGCGATGGCCGGTATTGCAGCGCGCGCTTGCGGTGCGACTCGTCACTGAACGCGCGGGTCAGGCCCCACATCATCAGCAACAGGATCGCCGAGAACGGCAGCGATGCCAGCACCACCGCCGATTTCAATGCATCGATGCTGCCGGCCAGCAACAACCCGGCGGTCAGCACCGCGATCACCGTGCCCCAGAACACGCGCAGCCAGCGCGGACCATCGTCTTCGGGTGATCCACCATGCGACGACAGCGTGGACAACACCACCGCCCCTGAATCAGCGGAGGTCACGAAGAAGATGAAGCTCACCAGCACCGTCACCGCGATCACCGTGCGGCTCCACGGGTAGCCGTCCAGCAGCGCGTACAGCACCGTCGGTGGATCATCCACCGCCAGCTGCGCCAGTTGCTGCTGGCCGTGGTGGAGCACCTGGTCCAGCGCGCTGTTGCCGAAGATCGACAGCCAGGCCAGGGTGAAGCCGAGCGGGATCAGCAGCACCCCGAATACGAATTCGCGGATGGTGCGGCCACGTGAGATGCGCGCGATGAAAAGGCCGACGAACGGTGCCCAGCCGATCCACCAGGCCCAGTAGAACACCGTCCAGCCGCCCAGCCATTCCGGTCGGCCGCCATAGGCGTACACATCGAAACTCTTGCCGACCACGCTGCCCAGGTAGTCGCCCAGGTTCTGCATCAGCGTGCTGAACAGGTACTGCGTCGGCCCGGCGAACAGCATGAACAGCACCAGCGCGATCGCCAGCAGCATGTTGATGTTGGCCATCCAGCGCACGCCCTTCTCGACGCCGGACACGGCCACGGCCACCGCCGCGCCCATCATGCTGACCACCAGGATGATCTGCACCAGGTTGGAGTGCGGAATGTCGAACAGGTGCGACAGACCGGCATTGAGGTGCAGCACGCCGAAGCCCATGTCGGCACCGATGCCGAATACGGTGGCGACGATGCCCAGCGCGTCCACGGTGTATCCGATCGGGCCGTTGATGCGCTTGCCGATCAGCGGGTACAGCGCCGAGCGCAGGGCCAGTGGCAGGTTGTGGCGATAGGCGAAGTAGGCCATCGCCATCGCCGCCAGCGCGAACACGCCCCAGCCGTGCAGGCCCCAGTGCAGGAACAGCAGCTGCATGGCCTGGCGCGCGCCAGCCTCGCCTGCGGCCGGATCGCCCTGCGGCGGCTGCAGGTAGTGGGTCAGCGGTTCGGACACGCAGAAGAAGAACAGGGTGATGCTGATGCCGGCGGCGAACAGCATGCCGGCCCACGAGAGGTAACTGAACTCCGGCTCGTCATGGTCGGCACCCAGCTTGATGCCACCGTACTTGGACAGCGCCACGCCCACCACGAACACCAGGTACAGGGTCATGGCCAGCAGGTAGTACCAGCCGACGTTGAGGGCGGCCCAATCCTGTGCCTTGAGCAGAAGGCGGCCCGCGCCGAGCGGGAACAGGCTGACGAACAGCGCGAACGCCACGACAATGATCGCCGCGAAGGCGAACACAGGCCGAAGGGTGCGCACCGGGGATTGTTGCGGCTCCAGTACTTCCATGGGGCGGCGTTCTCCGGTAGATCAAAGGGTTAGCCGACCGATTCTGGCTGAACCGCAGTGGACAGAGCATGAAGTTGCGGCCTGCGGTCGCAGGCCCGTCCGCTCATTCCGTGGTATCACGCGCGCGCCGGAGTGCCACCTTGCCCGCGCGGGCTGCGGCGCGGCCACGCACATCCTGTCCGATCACGACATTACGTGCACCGCACACAGCTTGTTGCCATCCGGGTCACGCAGATAGGCCAGGAACACCTGGCGACCGGACATGTTGCGGACGCCGGGCGGATCTTCGATGGCGGTGCCACCGTGAGCCACTCCAGCCTCCTGCCAGGCACGCACGGCCTCTGCACTGCCCAGACTGAAACCGATGGTGCCACCGTTGGCATGGCACGCTGGCTGCCCATCGATCGGCGCGGTTACACCGAACATCCGCCCATCCTTGAAGTACAGCAGCCGTCCCTTCTCGTCCAATACGCCCGCCCGCGCGTCCATCGCGGCGAACAGGGCGTCGTAGAAGCGACGTGCGGCATCCATGTCGTTCGTTCCTACGGTGATGTGGCTGAACATGCGGGCACTCCATGTGGAAAACCGCAGTGTCGATGAGCATGGGCGACTTCGCAAATCGCTGCATCATCGCCGCCCCGCTCGCGACCGGACGTGCTGCTACTTGGCGGTGCTGAGCAGCAGTACCGCCGCCGTGACCAGGGCGATGCCAATCCAGCCGATCGGCCGCAGGCGGTTACCGAACAACAGGCGGCCGCAGCTGGCGGTGCCGATCACGCCGATCGCCCCCCACATCGCATAGGCCGTGGCCAGATCCATGTAGCGTACGGCCTGGCCCAGCAGGGCGAAGGCAATCCAGACCAGGACGATCGCACCGACGCCCCAGCGCCAACGACGGAAACCTTCCGACTTGGCCACCATCATGTTGGCGGCGACGTCGATCAACGCCGAGCAGATCACGAAAAACAGGGCCAGGGTATTCATCAGTGCGCCTCCCCGAGGGTGACGCAGACGATGCCGGCCACGGCCAGCATCAGGCCGGCCAGCTGCTGCAGCGACAGGCTCTCGCCGAACACGGTGAGGCCGACCACGGTCAGCAGGGTCAGGCCGAGGCCTTCCCACACCGCGTAGGCCACGCCCACGGCGATGCGGCGCACCGACTGCGCCAGGAAGAAGTAGGACAGCGCCAGCGCGCCGGCCATGATCAGGTAGCCGGTCCAGCCGCCATCGCGGGCGGCATGGGCCATGAACGAGGTGCCGACCACTTCGGCGACGATCGCCACGGTCAGGCAGGCCCAGGCGGCGAGCGCGCCACGGGCGGCAACAGTACGGGACATGTGAAGCTCCTTGCAGGGCGGGGACCGCGCCGCCTCTTCAATGGGTCCACGGCATGCGTGGACGGTCCGGAACGCCCCGCAGACAAGGGCGACGGCGGCCAGTATCATCGCCTTTTACGGTGGTATCAAAATGGATTCCATCGACAGGAGCGATGGTTCAATGCCCTACTCCCCCGAATCCCTGCAGGCCTTCGTGGAAGCCGCCGCGCTGGGCTCGTTCTCGGCGGCGGCGCGCCGCCTGCGCAAGACGCAGTCAACGGTCAGTACCGCCATTGCCCATCTGGAGGCCGACCTCGGGGTGAGCCTGTTCGACCGCAGCGGGCGCTACCCCCGGTTGACCGAGGCCGGGCGCCAAGTGCTTGGCCATGCCCAGGAAATCCTCGCCGCCGATGCCCGCCTGCAGCAGTTGAGTGTGCGCCTGGCCGCGCCGGTCGAAGCGCGGCTGACCGTGGTGTTTTCCGACGTGTACCAGCTCGATCCGGAGCAGCGCGTGCTGCAGCGCTTTGCCGAAGCATTCCCGGAGATCGAACTGGAATGGCTGGATGCCGAAGGCGATGACGTGCTGGAGCTGGTCGGCAGCGGCCGCGCCGCGCTGGGCCTGCTGCCGCGCCAGGAAAGCTATCCGGATGGTCTGGTGGCACGGCCATTGGCCCATCACAGCGAGCTGTCGGTGTATGTGGCGCGCGACCATGCGCTGGCCGACGCCGGCCGTCGCGCAGCTTCCCAGCTGGCACGGTACCGGCAGGTGCGATTGAGCGCGGAGGTCGACCATGCGCGGGCGGTTACCGGGCTGGCGTGGACCGCCACCGACTACCTGATGGTGATGGAGATGGCCGAGGACGGCATCGGCTGGGCCGAGCTGCCACGCGCGCTGGTACAGCGCTACGACCGCGGGCAGCTGGTGGAACTGACGCTGCCCGGCTGGCCACGACGCATCCACAGCGACCTGCTGTGGCGCCGCGACACGCCGCCGGGACCGGCCGCACTGTGGTGGGCCGACGCGTTGGGATGACACAAAAAAGGGGACGGAGGGGATCAAGTCGTTTGTGCCACAAACGACTTGATCCCCTCCGTCCCCTTTTTCAGTTGCCGGCCAGCGGCCGGCACTACCGGTCAACGATGGGCGAGCGCGTAATCCAGCGCCGCGCACACCGCGGCCACCTGCGCGTCGTTGCACTGCTGCGGGGTCGCCCGGGGGCTGTCCGGGTAGACCTCGGTGGTGGTAGTGAACTTCGCACCGGTGATGCCCGCGCACAGTCCGAGCTTCACCAGCGGATACTCGATCACGCCGTGGGCCACCACCGGCGAGCCGATGATCTCGCCCTTGTCGTCGGCCGGGGCGATGTGGGTCACCTTTTCCACCGCAGCGATCACCGCCTGCTGGAAGGCCGGCTGCGGGTTCTCGCTGTCATCCACCAGGTAGAAGCCATCGGGGATCAGGCCCGGCTCGAACGGCTTGCCGTCACGTGCCGCCAGCGCTGGGCGGAACTCGCTCTCGTCGCTGTCGGTGGTCTCGTGCAGGTCGATGTGCAGCACGAACTGGCCCTTGTACGGCGCGATCAGATCGATCACCGCCGTTGATTCACGCGCCGGGCCATCGGCGCGGAAGTTGCGGTTCGGGTCGATCGCATCGAAGTTCCAGCGGTTGATGCGCTCGAAACCCCACGGGTTCACGCACGGCGCGACCAGCAGGTTGGCCTTGGCGGCATAGTTGGCGGCGTGCTTCTCGAGGAATTCCAGCGCGCCCATCACGCCGCTGGTCTCGTAGCCGTGCACGCCACCGGTGACCAGTGCGGCCGGCAGCGCCGGGTTCCAGTCGCGGCTGCGCAGGGCAAACAGGGTATAGCTCTCGCCGGCGTAGTCGAGCTGACCATAGGCCACCTTGTCGAAGCGCGATGCGAGCGACTCGATGCGCGGCAGCACCTCCTTGTCATACCGACGCAGGCGCTGCTGGCGGCCACGCCACAGCTCCCGTTGCGCCGCTCCCCACGGTTGGCCAGGGGTTCCGACGGGGTAGAAGGCGGCTTGGGACATGGCGGATCTCAGCGAGTCAGGAAACAATCGCCCACTCTATCACCGGGGCACGGGCATGAACCGGGGGCGCATTCCAATAGCGAATGGAATCAGCAATAATTCTCATTTGCGACCTTCCACAACCTCTACCGATGGCCATCCACGCCCTGCAACCGGCCCGCCTGCCCCTGGCCGCCGCCCTCGCCCTGTGCCTGCTTCCGGCCACCCGCGCCTTTGCCCAGGACCGCGCCACTACGCTGGACAGCATCCAGGTCTCGGGCAGCTGGCTCGGCACCGGCCTGCATGACAGCGTCAAGCGCTTTGCCGGCGCACGCACGGTGGTCGACCGCCAGCGCATCGAGGCCAGCGGCGCGGCCAGCATCGGCGATGCCATGCGCCGCATCCCCGGCGTGCAGGTCACCGAAAACTCCGGCACCGCCGGCAGTTCCGTGTCGCTGAACATCGGCGTTCGTGGCCTGACCGGGCGCTACTCGCCGCGTTCGACGGTACTGCTGGACGGCGTGCCGCTGGCGGTAGCGCCGTATGGGCAGCCGCAGCTGTCGTTCGCGCCGACCAGCCTGTCGAACATCGAATCGATCGACGTGGTGCGTGGTGGCGGCGCGGTACGCTACGGCCCGCAGAACGTGGGCGGCATCATCAACTTCAGTACCCGTGCCATTCCCACCGGCACCGGCCTGCATGGCGAAGCCGGTGTGCGCTACACCGCCTACGACCACGGCGGCGGCGACAGCACCCAGTACAACGCCTTCCTCGGCGGCACCGGCGACAATGGCCTGGGCGCGGCCCTGCTGTACTCCGGCCAGGACGGCCGCGGCTGGCGCCAGGGCAGCGATGACCGCTTCAACGACCTGGCGCTGAAGTTCGCCTATGCCATCGACGAACAACAGGAACTGCGCGCCAAGCTGTCCTACTACGATGTGCGCTCGCTGACCCCGGGCGGCCTGACTCGCGCCCAGTACGAGGCCGACCCGTTCCAGAACATCCGCCCCACCGATTTCTGGAAGGGTCATCGCACCGGCATCGACCTGGGCTACACCAACACGCTGTCGGCCAACAGCGAGTTCGAGGTGCTGGCTTATTACAACGAGAGCACCCGTGCCAGCTCGCTGATCAACGCCGCCAACACCCAGTTGACCGTGCAGCCGCGCGAATACCGCGTGCTCGGCATCGAGCCGCGCTACACCCAGCGCCTGCATTGGGGTGCAAGCGTTCACGACATCACCGCCGGCTACCGTTTCCTGCGCGAACGTGGAAACGACCGCAGCTACACCGTCACCCGCCGCACCGGCGTGGCCGGCGCCACCAACCGCTTCGACAACGCCACCGACGCCCACGCGTTCTACATCGACGACCGCATCGCGATCGGCCAGTGGCGGATCACCCCGGGCGTGCGCATGGAGTGGATCGACATGGACCGCCGCCAGGCCGGTGGCGCGGCGACCTTCAGCAGCCGCAACGACAAGGCTCTGCCCTCGCTCAACATCGCTTATCTGCTGACTCCGCAGCTGACCGTGTTCGGCAACTACACCACCTCGTTCGGGCCGGTGCAGAACATCCAGCTCAATTCGCAGACGGCCAGCAACCCGCTGAACCCGGAAATCGCCAGGACCACCGAGCTGGGCGCGCGCTGGCAGGACGGCGCCCTGCGCGCGGAAGTGACCGTGTTCAAGATGCGCTTCGACAACCAGATCCTGCAGGTGCCGGGCATCACCCCGCCGACCTTCCAGAACATCGGCGCCACCGACCACAAGGGCGTGGAGAGCGCGGTGGAGTACCACTTCGCCGAGGACAGTGCGCTGGCCGGGTTGGAGCTGTACGCCAACTACACCTGGACCAAGGCGGTCCAGCAGTCCGGTGACAACCGTGGCCTGGACGTGCCGTTCTACTCGCGCGACACCGACAGCGTCGGCGCCCGCTACGCGCTGGCTGGCTGGACCTTCAATGTCTCCAGCACCCACCAGAGCGGCCAGTTCTTCGATGCCGCCAACACCTGGGAAGAAACCGCCGATGCGCGCGTGGGCCGCGTGCCGGGCGTGCGCCTGTGGAATGCGCAGGTGGCCTGGCAGGTGCCGGGCCTGGGTGACAGCGAGATCGTGCTGGGCGTGAACAACCTGGCCGACACGCGCTGGTACACCCGCAACGTCGATGGCAACGCCGGCCGCATGGTGGCCGCACCGCGCACCTTCTACGTGCAGGGTCGCTACCGCTTCTGAAGCGGTAGCCGCCCGATGCAGTGACGGTGGCGATCACGGTGGCGGCGTATCATGCCGCCACCATGTCACTGCCTGTTTCGCCATCGCGCCTGCATTCGGCCTTCCAGGGCCTGCGCCTGCGGCTGCGCGGCAGCGACCTGTGGTTCATCGCACTTGCCCTGCTGGTCGGCCTGCTTGCCGGCTACCTGACCCTGCTGCAGTCCGGCATCGCACGCTGGCTGCAGGGCACGCTGTACGGGCTGGATGAAGGGATGCGCCTGAGCTCCCTGCCCTCGATGACCTGGACCGCGCTGCTGGTGCTGCCGCTGGGTGGCCTGCTGGTGGGCCTGGTCAGTTTGGCGGCAACGCGACTCAAGCGGCCCCTGCTCGATGCGGTGGAAGCCAATGCCCTGCACGGCGGCCGCATGTCGATGCGCGACAACCTGATCGTGCTGACCCAGACCCTGCTGTCCAATGGTTGCGGCGCCTCGGTCGGGCTGGAAGCTTCGTATACGCAGATGGGGGCCGGCACTGGCTCGCAGCTGGGCCGGGTGATGCGCCTGCGCCGCAACGATGTGCGCATCCTGGTCGGCGCCGGTGCCGCCGGTGCCATTGCCGCCGCCTTCGGTGCGCCGCTGGCCGGTGCGTTCTATGCCTTCGAGATCGTCATCGGCGCCTACACGCCGGCCGCACTGGCCCCGGTGGCGGTCGCCGCGCTGGCCGGCGCGTTTGTGGCCGACCAGGCCGGCATCGAGGCCTACCTGCTGCCCGCCGCCTCGACCATCGACGTGCGCGCCGCCGACTACGCCATCTACGGCCTGCTCGGCTGCTGCTGCGCGATGGTCGGCATTGTCATCATGCGGCTCATCGCCTCGATCGAGGGCACGGTCAAGCGCAGCCCGCTGCCTGCCTGGGGTCGGCCGGTGGTGGGCGGCCTGCTGCTGATCCCGCTGGCCATGGCAAGCCCACAGGTGCTGTCGTCAGGCCACGGCGCGCTGCATCTTGACCTGACCACGCATCTGCCGCTGATCTGGATCGGCGGCCTGCTGACCCTGAAATGCCTGGCCTCGGGCATCTCGCTGGGGTTCGGTTTCCGCGGCGGCCTGTTCTTCGCCTCGCTGTTCATGGGTACCCTGGTCGGCGCGCTGTTCGCTGGCTTGCTGGCCATGGCCACCGGCGTGCCGGTAATCGACGCCACCTCCGCCGCGCTGGCCGGCATGGCCGCGCTGGCCGCCGCCGTGGTGGGCGCGCCGATGACCATGGCCATGCTGGTGCTGGAAGGCACCCACGACTTCCTGCTGACCAGCGTGGTGATGAGTGCGGTGCTGGTCTCCAGCACGCTGGTACGGCAGTGGTTCGGCTACTCGTTCTCGACCTGGCGCATGCACCTGCGCGGGGAGACCATCAAGAGTGCCCGCGACGTGGGCTGGGTACAGAACCTCAGCGCCGGCCGGCTGATGCGCAAGGGCGTGGCCACCGCGCCGGGCGATATCGATGCCGCCGCGTTCCGCCAGCGCTTCCCACTGGGCTCGGGCAGCCGGGTGATCCTGATCGACAGCGAGGGGCACTACGCCGGTATCGTACAGATCCCGCGCGTCTACGGCGACGGCGTGAAGCCGGAGACCGCGATCGGTGAGCTTGCCGAGAACCGTGACATCTCGCTGTCGCCGTCCGCGGACGTGGTCAGCGTGATGCAGCGCTTCGACCAGACCCAGGCCGATGAACTGGCCGTGGTCGGCGCCGACGGCCAGGTGCTGGGCGTGGTGTCCGAAGCCTTCGTACGCAAGCGCTATGCCGAGGAACTGGACAAGCGCCAGCGCGAACTGATGGGCGAGCGCGTCGACGACACCGACTGACCCCGAAAAAGGGGACGGAGGGGATTAAGTCGTTTCTGGCACTTCCGGGTATCCACGCATGGCGTGGATCTACTGTCACTTCGACCGGGTAGACTCCGGCCATGCGCTTCATTGAGACCTTCCAGGCCGGTCCTTTCGCCGACACCGTGGTCAGCCTGCTGGCCGCCTTCGTGCTGGGTACGTTGATCGGTGCCGAGCGCCAGTACCGGCAACGCACCGCCGGCCTGCGCACCAACGTGCTGGTGGCAGTCGGTGCCGCCGCCTTCGTCGACCTCGGCATGCGCATCGCCGGCAGTGCCGAGGCGGTGCGGGTGATCTCCTACGTGGTCTCCGGTGTCGGCTTCCTCGGCGCCGGCGTGATCATGAAGGAAGGCATGAACGTGCGTGGCCTGAACACCGCCGCCACCCTGTGGTGCTCTGCAGCGGTCGGCAGCTGCACCGGCGCGGACATGCTGGCCGAGGGCGTGCTGCTGACCGTGCTGATCATCGCCGGCAACACCCTGCTGCGGCCGTTGGTGAATGCCATCAACCGCATTCCGATCAACGAGGCAGCGACCGAAGCCACCTACGAGGTGCGCCTGAGCGTGGATGCCGACGCCGTGCCGCGGGTGCGCGAGCGCCTGGTCGATGCGCTGGAAGCGGCGCAGTATCCGGTGGGCGATGTGCAGGTGGTCAAGCATGCCGACGCGCCTACCGATGTGATCGCGGTGCTGGTCAGTACGGCCGTGAGTGCCGATGAACTGGACGTGGTGCTGGCACGGATGGAGCAGGTGCCGGGCGTGCTGCATGCCACCTGGGAAGTCAGCACCCGCGATTGATGATCCACGCGGGGCGTGGAGGCTCTTCTCTCATCCCCTCGTCCGCTGCTGCGCGCGCAACAGTTTCCGGAACGAACTGCACGACCGGGCATCCTCCGCCAGCGGGCATGCCGCCGCGCGTTGCAGCTGACGGCGCACCCGCTGCAACCGGGTGATCTGCCGCTGCAGCACGTCGGCCTGCGCCAGCAGTGCCTCGCGGTCCAGTGAGATGCGTCCATGCTGCGACGGCAGTGATGCACCAATCTGCTGCAGCGAAAGGCCGGCCGCCTGGCCAAGGCCGATCAAGGCCAGCCGTTCCAGCACCCGCTTGTCGTACTGCCGGCGCAGGCCGCGGCGCCCCAGCGCATGCAACAACCCCAGCTGTTCGTAGTAGCGCAAGGTCGAGGCCGGCACGCCACTGCGCTTGACCACCTCGCCGATATCCAGTTCACGCACGGGCTTGACCTCAAGTGACCTTCAAGCACCAAGCTATGGGCAACTACCCGTCGAGGCAAGGCCATGGCCAGCACATCTCCCATTGATCAGTACGCCCTGTGGAACGGCCCTGGCGGCCAGGCGTGGGTTGCGCAACAGGCTGTTCTTGACGGCCTGTTCCAGCCGATGGCTGACCTGCTGGTCACCGAACTTCCTGAGACCGTTACCGAACTGCTCGACATCGGCTGCGGCACCGGCGCCAGCCTGCTGGCCGCGGCCGCAGCGCGCCCTGCGGCACATTGCACCGGCCTGGACATCTCCGCGCCGATGCTGGCGCTGGCCCGCCAGCGCGCCGAGGCTGCGGGACTGGACGCGGACTTGATCGTGGCAGACGCGCAGCGCCATCCGCTGCCGCCCGCGCACTTCGACTGGATCCAGTCGCGGCTGGGCGTCATGTTCTTCGAGGACAGCCAGGCCGCGTTCGCCAACCTGCATCGTGCCACGACACCCGGCGCTGGGCTGCGCTTCATCGCCTGGCGCAGTGCCGACGAAAATCCATTCATGACCACGGCCGAGCGCGCGATCGGCGATGTACTGGATCTCCCGCCCCGCGTACCCGGCGCACCGGGACAGTTCGCTTTTGCCGATGGCGAGCGCGTGCAGCGCCTGTTGCAGGCCGCCGGCTGGAATGACGTGGAAGTGGTTGCGGTGGACCTGCCCTGTTCGCTCGCCCGCGAAGACCTGCCGACCTATGTCGGCCACCTGGGACCGTTGGGACTGGCCCTGCGATCGATGCCGGAAGCCCGCGCCACAATGCTTCGCGGAAAAGCATTGGCCGCATTCGCGCCGTTCATCGAAGGTGACCGCGTTCGTGTGGATGCCGCCTGTTGGTTGATCCGCGCCCGCGCTTGAAAGAAGGGGACGGAGGGGATTAAGTCGCATATGCCCCGGCTGTGCCGGAAACGACTTAATCCCCTCCGTCCCCTTTTTTTGCTAGAGGGCCTCGCCGGCGTCGGCCAGGCGCGATTCGATCAGGGCGTACCACTGCTGCAGCACGTCGATCAGCATGTCCAGCTCGGCGTCGGCGCGCTGTGCGCGACCGCTGCGCAGGCAGGCCTGGGCTTCCTGCAACTGGGCCAGGAATCCGGCCACGGTGTCGGCCTGCAGGATCAGGCCCGGCAGGCGCCGCCCGGGGATGCGCACCACGGCATGATTGCCGAGCTGGCCGTACACGCTGAGCGTAGCTTCCGTCTTCATGGAGAGTGGCAGGAATTGGGCATTCATCGCGTGCACCGTTTGAAAACCTGAGCCGCAGGCAGGCGTGGACGACGGGGGAGACGTTGCCACGCCTGCCGGCGGTCAGGGGGGACTCGGAATGCCGGGGCACCGCCCCGGCGCAGGAGGTCAATGTGGCTGTGCCATCCCGGCGATCTGCACGCGCCGGTTCGGTGCCAGGCAGGCAATCAGCTCGCGCCGGTTGCGCTGCTCGCACTGCACGATCGGCTCGGCCGCGCCGCGTCCTTCGGCACTGATGCTGGCTGCAGGCACGCCCCCCTGCACCAGCGCGTTGCGCACGGCATCGGCGCGGCGCTGCGACAGTGCCTGGTTGTAGCTGGCGCTGCCGATGCGGTCGGTGTAGCCGGTTACCCTGATCGACTGCACCTGCGCGGCCTCGCGTACCTGCGCCAGGATGCCCTGCACCGCCTGCTGGCCTTCGGCGCTGAGCACCGCGCTGTCGAAGCCGAACAGCGCGTCGGCCGACAGCCGCAGCGGCTGTTCCGGCAGCGGTGCCGGTGCCAGCGGCGCCGGTGGCCGCGGTGGTTCGAGCACGGCCGCGCACGACTCCGGCTTCCAATACCCGCCCTGCGCGATGCCCTTGCTGTCGAAGCGCACCTGGAACTGGCAGGTGAAGTATTCCGCGCCCTGCGCGGTGCGGAAATTGAACAGGTAGTTCCACTCGCGCACGCCCCACATACCCTCATTGAAGTGCGGCGTGCCCAGCAGCGTGTACAGCTGCCGCTTGCTCATGCCCGGCGCGAAGCGGCGCAGGTCGGCGACGTCGGGATAGATGCCTTCCTTCAGCGAGGCCTTGGAGGCCTCCGGGAAGTGCACGGCGGTGGCGTCGGCAGGACCGTCGGCGGCCGGCGCATGGCTGCGGCAGGCGGCCAGCAGGCCCATCCCCAGGATCAGGCCAAGCGTGGCGGCACATTGGCCGGCGCGGGCGATGCGATGCTGTTTCATGTCGTTCCCCCTGTAGACGTTTCCGCGATGCCGGGCCGCGGGTGCGGCCCGGCGGCGGGGATTACCACTGGATGCCGGCACCGACGGCCACACCGGCCTCGCCACGGCTGTTGGTCGAACCGCTGAACTTGTAGATCCAGCGGCCGCCTTCGGAGACACCGGAGATACCGACCGCCACGCCCGATTCGCCGTTGTAGCTGCCAGCCGCGATCGAGGCCATGCTGCGGCCCGCCTCGCTCGGCTGCGGCAGCGCTGCGGTGGCCATCGCCGACGCGATACCGGCCGAAGCACGATTGTCGGTCTTGCGCAGGTCGCGCTCGAAGCCGCCCATGCGCTCGTCGGTGTAGGCCTTGGACCAGTCCAGGGTCTGCGCCATGCCCGACTTCAGCTGGTCGACGTTGACGGCATCGGTGCCAGCAGTACCGGCGGCGACGTTGCGCACCGTAGTCGGGCCGCTGCTGGTGCTGCCCAGGGTGACACTGTTGTAGTTGGTCGCGCCGTTCACCGTGGTGTCGTAGCGGATCGTGCCCTGCTGCGAAGCCTGCAGCTGGCGCACGTTGACCGCATCGGTGGCCTGCGAGCCGTCTGCCACGTTGACCACCTGGCGTTCGGCACCGGCGGCACCGACAGAGACCGTGTTGGCCCGGTTCGCCACCGAACCCGCACCCAATGCCACCGAGTTGTCGGCCTGCGCCTGCGAACCATTGCCCAGCGCGGTCGAGTTGGCACCGGCGGCAGTGGAGCCTGCACCACCGGCGGCCGAGTTGGCGCCGCTGGCGGACGGATCGGCCAGGTTGTTGGTGTTGTTGGCGCGGAAGCTGCCCGCCACGTTGGTGATGTTCTGGATCTTCTGGTCGGTGTACTTCTTCGACTCGTCGATGGCGTAGTTCACGCCGTTCTTGAGTTGGCCGACATTGGTCGCGTCGTAGGTGTCCGAGCCGTCGGCAACGTGGGTGATCTTGCGTTCGCTGCCGGTGCTGCCGACCGAGACCTCACCGGCCGAGTTGCTGGCACCGGTCTGCCCGTAGGCGCCGGTGTAGCCGCTCTGTGCACCGACGCTGGCGACCGAACCGGCGCCCAGCGCCACGCTGTTGCCGGCACTGCTGCTGGCACCGTTGCCGACCGCCACGCTGTTGGCACCGGCTGCACTGGCCTGCGGACCGACCGCCACGGCTTCCGCACCGGCTGCAGTGGCTGCGGCCGCCGTTGAGTTGACCGCCAGGTACGCACTGCCACCACCGCCATTGGTGATGCGCTGGTTGAGGACCTTCAGCGAGCCGTCGACAGCGGTGAAGGCGGCGGTGACGTTGTTGTAATCGCCGCTGGTGAAGGTGCCATCGGTGGCGATGCTGGAGATGCTGAACGTCGGCGCGGTCCACACGTTGGTGGTGCCGTTGTAGGCGGTGGTGCCACCGAAGTAGGTGGCGATGGTGTTGTTCGTGCTGAACAGCTGGTCGCCGGTGATGGCATCACTGCTGCCGGCCAGGATGCTGCCGGCGGCGACGTTGGTGATCTTCACCGCGCCGGTGCCGGTACCCGTCAGCGTCACGCTGTTGAGCACGTTGCCACTGCCATCGACGTCGTACTTCACGGCCAGCTTGTCGATCTCGCCGGTCTGGTCCGCGACGTTGGCCAGCGAGTTGCTGACGGCATCGAAGGCGGTACCGACGTCGTTGTAGTTGCCCTTGGTGATCGTGCCGTTGGCGGCGACGTTGTTGATCGAGTAGGTCGGTGCGGTCAGTACGCCGTTGGCATCGACCGCGGCACCACCGCCCAGATGGGTGGCCACCGCCTGGTTGGCGGCAAACAGCTGGGCACCATTGATGGCCTCACTGCTGGTGGCACTGACCTGGCCCGGGCCAAGGTTGCGCAGCGTGGTTGCCGTGCCGGTCTGGCCCAACGTGGCGCTGGCGTAGTTGACGCTGCCGTCGCCGTTGAGGTCATAGCGCAGGGCGCCCTGCTCCGAGGCCTGCAGCTGGCCCACGTTGACCGCATCGGTCGCCGCCGTGCCGGCGGCCATGTTGGTGACCTGGCGCTCGGCACCGGCCGCACCGATGGAGACACTGTTGGCACGGTCGGCCAGGCTGCCGGCGCCGACCGCGATGCTGTTGGCGGCAGTGGCGCGGGCATTGGTACCCACCGCGATCGAGTCGGCGCCGCTGGCCACCGCCTCAGTGCCGGTCGAGTTCACCCGCAGGTACTTGGTGCCACCGTTGCGGATGTCGGTGATCTGCGTGTTGAGGTTGACCAGCGAGCCATCGACCGCGGCGAAGGCATCGGTGGCATTCTCATACAGGCCCTTGGCGATGGCACCGCCAGTGGAGATCGTGCTGATCTCGAACAACGGTGCAGTAAAGATGCCGCTGGCCGGATCGAAAGCCGCACGACCACCGAAGAAACTGGCGATGGCACTGTTGGTCGCCGCCAGCTGGCCACCGTTGACCGCCTCCAGGCTGCCTGCGGTGACCGCGCCAGCGGCAAGATTGCCGATGGTGGTGGTGCCGGTGCCTGCGCCGAGCGTGACCCGGCGATAGTTCGGGTTGCCCGAGCCGTCCAGGTCATAGGTGACCGCTGCGGAGGCCACATCGTCGATCAGACTGATGGCGCCCTTCAGCTGGGCCACGTTGACAGCATCGGTATTGGCGCTGCCCGCGGCAAGGTTGGTGATCTGGCGCTCGCCACCACCGGCCGTGCCCACCGACACTTCACCGGCCGAAACCTGCGGTGCGGTGAGGCCGTAGGCGCTGTAGCTGGCCTGCGCGCCGCGCAGTGCAGCGGAGCGGTAACCCAGCGCGACCGAGTTGGCCTGGTTTGAAGTAGCTTCGGCACCCAGCAGGGTCTGTCCGTTGGCGGTGCCCACGGCACTGTCACCGACGACGACCGAGTGGCCCATGCGGGCGGCATAGTCGGCCGTCGGCACGCCGGTCGGATTGCTGGGATCGTTGACGCCATCGCCGGGGAAGGCGACATTGGCATCGACCTTCGGCAGTTCATGGCGTGCATTGGCACCGATCACCACTTCCTTGGACCCGTTGGCGAAGGCGCCATCGCCCATCAACACCTGGTAGTCCTGTGCCGCGTTGACCGCCCAGCAGGAAATATCGGCCAGCGCGATGTCCAGGCACTTGGCCGCCCACGCCGGCGAGTCGGTTGGCAGAAGGAGGCCCAGCAGGCCACCGGGATTGCCGTTGTTGATGTTGTAGATGTAACTGTCGGAGGTCACGCCACCGATCAGGGTCAGGTGCGAGCTGCCGCCCGTGGCTGCGCCGCCCAGGCCGTTGAGCGTGCTGCCGACCGGCGACAGGTTGACCACCGGCAGGCCCAGCACATTGACCGTCGAATAGGTCTGCATGACGTTGGCGTTGCTGAGCTTGAGATTGCCGTTGCTCAGGTAGCCGTTGCCGCCGAACAGGCTGGTGGTGGTCGGCCCGATCAGCTGGCCGACATTGCCGACCAGGCCACCGGTGCCGATGATCAGACCAGCATTCGGGTCGGCCGGCGCGGGCGCCTTCGGACTGGTTGGCGGAATCGCCGAGGGTTGGGTCAGGCCGAGGCTGCCCAGCGTGCCTCCCACCAGGCCCCCCACGGCGCTGCCCAGGTTGCCGACGGTGCCATTGAGATTGCCGTTGAGCAGGTTGCCCACCGCGCTTCCGACACTGCCCAGCGTGCTGCCCAGCACACCGCCCAGGTCGCCGGCGGTGCTGCCGGTGGTGCCGTTGAGAATGCCGCCCACGGCGCCGCCGACCGTGCCGACCGTGTTGGTGAGCGTGCCGCCCACTGCGCTGCCGACCTGGCCGACGGTGCCGTTCAGTGCGCCGCCCACTGCGCTTCCAACGGTACCGACAGTGCCGTTCAGAGCACCGCCAACTGCGCCACCGACCGCGCCTACCGTGTTGTTGAGTGTGCCGCCAAGTGCGCCGCCGACCTGGCCGACGGTGCCGTTCAGTGCGCCGCCCACTGCACTTCCAACGGTACCGACAGTGCCGTTCAGAGCACCGCCAACTGCGCCTACCGTGTTATTGAGCGTGCCGCCCACTGCGCTGCCGACCTGGCCGACGGTGCCGTTCAGTACGCCGCCCACTGCACTTCCAACGGTACCGACAGTACCGTTCAGAGCACCGCCAACTGCGCCACCGACTGCGCCCACCGTGTTGTTGAGTGTGCCGCCAAGTGCGCCGCCGACCTGGCCGACAGTGTCGTTCAGAGCACCGCCAACTGCGCCACCGACTGCGTCTACCGTGTTGTTGAGCGTGCCGCCCACTGCACTTCCAACGGTACCGACAGTGCCGTTCAGCGCGCCACCGACTGCACCGACGGTGTTGTTGAGCGTGCCGCCCACTGCGCTGCCGACCTGGCCGACAGTACCGTTCAGCGCGCCACCCACCGCGCTACCAACTGCGCCCGCGGCACCGTGAAGCGTCCCGCCGACAGCACCCACCGCACCACCGACCAGGTTGCCGACGCCCAGCGCGCTGTGCTGTGCGGCCACCGTCGCCTGTCCGGCCAGCTTCAGATTGCGATCGGCCACTACCTCCTGGCCGTCTGGCGCCTGCACGCGCACCTTGCCGGCGACGCCGGCATCGAACGCGGCACTGATGGCACGATCATGGGTTTCACCCGGCAGTTCTTCCTTGGCCGGCAGCGTGACTGCCGCCGTCGCCTGGGCCTGGCCATGCCCCTCGATGTGATGGCCAGCGACCGCCAGATGCGTGTCGGCCTTGCCGTCGACGGTGGCTTTCAGCCCAGGCAGTGATCCGGCGGCTGCACCGCTGAGGCCGGCGGCCGCTTGGGCACCCGTATCGATCGCAGCGACCTGGCGGCCAGCGATGCCGACCTTGGCCCTGGCGCGCGCATTGGCAGCAACGCCCAGCGGCGCCTGCGCGCCGGGCGCAACGTGCGCAGCCAGCGATGCATCCACCTGTGCCGCCCTGGCCGCAGCGTTGCCCACGCCAACATTGGCGCGGACATCAGCCGCCAGTGCCGGCACGGCCACCTGTTTCGGCACGGTGTTCGCTGCCAGCTTCACCTGCACGGTGGCCGGCAACACGTCACGTACCACCGGCAGCGACGTGGTGTTCAACTGCAGGCCCAGACGAGCATCCGCGCTGAGTGCGGGGCTGTTCTGCGCCTGTCGCGCGGCGGCAGCCAGGGCCACTTCCGCGTCAACCTTGACCGGCATCGGCTGCGCATACTTTGCCGCGAGTGCTTGCAGGTCACGCAGCGATTGATTGGTTTCCGAGGCCCCTGCATGGCCGCTGGCCAGCGCACACAGCAGTGCCAGGGCCAGGGCCGTGGGCATCAGCAGGAAGGCGCGCGGATCGCGTGCGGCGCTGCCGCCGCTGTCGCCGGTGGCCAGTTCCGAGGCCACAACCAGAGCATTGAGCTGGCGGTTCCATACACGCCGGTAGATGCGGTTCATGAGCATTTCCCCCGTAGGCGAACAACTGGAATGTCAGTGGACTTGCCGCTAGGCAGGTGACTGACATTCCAGCGGTTGCAACGAGGGCGGTGCACTTCAATCCGGCACGGCAATCGCGCATTCCGGCAAATCCACGGCCGGAATCGGCAGCCGGCTATGCATAAGCGGCAACACGATCGGCAAGCGGATACGCAATTCCGGCATAAACTCCGCAAAAACCCTTGCCGGGCCTGGATCAGGCCGGTTGGCCGATCTGCGCGGGTGCGCGCATCAGGGTGTCGCGCGGCAGTTCGCCGAATACCTTGCGGTAATTGTCGGCGAAGCGCGACAGGTCCCACAGCCCGCAGCTCAGGGCGATCGCCTTCACCGAGCGACGGCTGGAGTCCGCCATCGACAGGCTGCGGCAGGCCGCGCACAGGCGCAGCATGGAGAGGTAGCGGTTCGGCGAGGTTCCAAACAGGTCCTCGAACGCATAGCGCAGGCCGCGCTCGCTGACGCCGGCGGCATCGCAGATCTCGTTCATGTAGATATTGCGACGCAGGTTGAGCCGCATGAAGTTCTCTGCACGCTGCGCGATCAGATAATGCGTGCGCCGCGCACGGGTGCAGCCCGGGCGATCCGCCGCACCGGCGCCCAGCAGGGCCTGCACATGCTCATGCAGCAGGTTCTCGGTCTCATCCGGCTGCAGGCCTGCACCCTGCCCCAGCTGCAGGTGCAGCTGCTGGTAATGGCGTGCCAGCGGCGTGGCATCGCTGGCCAGGTTGAACAGCGAAAGTGCCTGGCCAGCAGGTGGCGTGCTGCGCAGGCTCAGTTCGGTCAGCTTGCGCTGGACGCGGGCCACCGGCACCAGCATCAGGGTCATGTGCGTGCCCGGGCTCAGGGTGAACTCACTGATGCCCTCCGGCATGATCGTCAGCGCCATGCCCGGCGAGAGCGGCACGCCGTGGCACCAGCTCATCGTTTCATCGGTGGCGTGCAGGTACCCCAGCATCGCCCAGTCCGGCGGCAGCATGAAACGGCCACGGCAATGGAAGCCGCAGCTGATGCTGCAGAACAGGGCTTCCTCGTGCACGCGCGAAGCGAACGCCGCCCGTGGCCCGTTGCCATCCAGCAGCAGCAGTTCGACATCGCAGACGCGAAGCACGCCGCTCAGCGTGGCCAGGTCTATCGACCGAAGGCCGCTGTCGTCGCTGTCCTCTACCCCACCATCGACCATGACAGTGTTGTCCCCCCGTTGATCCGCCATCCGCTGCGGCCCCCACTGCCTGACAGGGCGCGCAACGATCCAGAATCCATTTCCGTTGCCACGCCGACAGCGCCGGCGTCGATGCGATCGTACAAATCAATGCAAGAGCTTGAATACGAGTATGCCCAATAATCGGCAAAGGTAAACCCGCGGCGCTGAATGATGAAACGGGATACACAAGTGAAGAAAATGTCTGAGCAGGTGGCACGGTTTTCGCATGGAACCACAAGGCGAATCACATTATCTGCACGACAATGAATCGTTTTGCCTGCGAACGGATTTTCATCACAAAAACCATCTGAAATTTTCAGGCTTCCGGGGTTTCTGCCGAATTTGCATATAGGTTCCGGTTGCAGCCAACCGCCATTCAGGCAAAGTCGACATTACGGTGATCGAGCCATCTGATCTGGCCGCACCCAGGGGGACAGCATGACCACGCACGCATCATTGGATGCCTCGACCACCGGCCCCGGGCCGTCCGGTCGCGACCGTGCGGCCGATGTCCCGCCTGGAAACGATCACCCTGCTTGAGCACAGCGGGCCTATCCCGCCGTGCCTCCTCCGCCAGGACGCGCGGAGGCCCACGGACGATCCCGGCGGAGCCGGGCCACCGCCCAACGCAGGTGTACTGCATCCGCAGACAGGTAGAGGGAGACATTGGTCATGAACGCATCGATCCGCAAATTCCTGAAGGAAGAAGACGGCGTCACCGCGCTCGAGTACGGGCTGCTGGCTGCCGTGATAGCTGGCGTCCTGATTGCGGTCGGCAACGACCAGATCAAGGGGTTCTTCGAAACGCTGTTCAAGAACCTCTCCGCACTGGCCACCAAGGCTTCGGGCTCGACGACCTGAGCGGCGACCGCGCGCGGCCGGCAGAGCCGCGACGGCGGGGCGCATGGAACCAGGCGAAGACCGTCCAGTGACGGACGATGGAGTGTGCGATGACAGTGCTGGGATTGTTGGCCATCGGCGTGTGCCTGCGGATCGCGATCAGTGATCTGTATGCCCGTCGAGTGCCCAACAACTGGCTGGTCGCCGCATGCGTGATCGCCACTGCGGTGATCGTAGTCGGCCAGTTCAGTGCGCCGCGCCAGCCGTGGCTGCCCCACCTTGCCGGCGCGGCGATCGGCCTGTTGGCGCTGCTGCCGTTCCATGCCCTGCGCTTGATGGGCGCCGGGGACGTGAAGTTCTTTGCCGTGCTGGGCCTGATGCTGGGCTGGCAGGCGCTGCTGCCGGTCTGGCTGGTGGCAAGCCTCGCGGCTGGGTTGCATGCCGTACTGGTGCTGGCCGGTCGCCGCCTGGGCGTGCTGCTGCCCGGTCACCAGCAGATGCAGGTCAATCGCACCAGCACGCAGTGGCAAGCGCATCCGGTGCTGCGTGACATGCAGGCCGCCCGCCAGGGACGACGTGGCATTCCCTATGCAGCCTACCTGGCACTGGCCGCCATCGGCTGGGTGCTGGCCAGCATCTACGGAGGTGCACCATGAACATCCGCAGCCCACGCCTGCAACGCGGTGTCGCCAGCATCGAGTTCGCCCTGATGCTGATGCTCGGCCTGTTGCCGCTGCTGCTGTTCACCTTCTCCGGGGTGATGATCATGGCGGCGCAACAGACCCTGGCCACCGCATCGGCCGAAGGCGCGCGTGCCTCGCTGCGCTACGGCACCGCCAGCGAACGACGCACCGCCGCCTGCGTCGCCGCACGCACCTCGATGCAATGGTTGCTGCAGTTTTCCAGGCAGAACGTGGACTGCAGCGCGGGGGGCAGCAACGCCATCGTGGTGTCGGCACAGGCACCCTGCGCCGGTCTGGCCACGGCCCAGTGCATGACCGTGACGGTCAGCTACGACTACGCCAGCCATCCCTTCCTGCCCGGCACCGCCACGCTCTACAAGTGGGTGATGCAGGCCCCCATCCGCAGCGTCGCGGTCGCGCAGCTCGATCTCGGCAGCGGCAATTGATGATCGGTACTTTGGAGATGGTTCCATGCTCAAGTTGACCCGCATCGCTGCCGTCGCCCTGATCGGCCTGGCCGTGCTGCTGGCGCTGATCGCCTTCATGATCGGGCGCAAACCCGCCGCACCTGCAACGGTCGCGCCGGTCGCTCACAACGAAACCCAGGCGATCACCGTGGTCGAAGCCGTGGCACGCCTGCCTGCGGGCGAGCCGATCAGCGCCAACGGCCTGCGCCTGGCCCAGCGCACCGCACCCGTCCCCGGCGCCGCTACCAGCATTGCCGCCGTGACCGGCAAGGTGCCGGTGCAGGACATTGCCGAAGGCAGTGTGATCAACGGCAGCGCATTGGCTCAGGGCTTCTCGCTGCAGCTGCGGCCGGGCGAGCGTGCCCTGGCCGTACCCGTGGACGAACTGGTCGGTGCCGGCAACCGCATCCTTCCCGGTGATTTCGTCGACGTCTTCCTCAACCTGCGCAACGCCCAGCCCAGCATCAACAGCCCTGGCGAAGCGGCGCAGACGCGCCTGCTGCTGTCGCGCCTGCGCGTCCTGAGCTACGGCCAGCAGGACATCGTGCCGCTGGCCACAGAGACTATTTCCGACAGCGAGGCCGACACCCGCAACGACCCGCGCGCTGCCGACATCACCGGAAGTGGCAGCACGCAGAGCAGCAGCAATGAAGCGCCGCAACCCGCACGCAGCGCGGTGCTTGCGGTACCGGTGGCCGACGCCAACCGGCTGCTGCTGGGTGCGCAGCAGGGCAAACTTTTCCTGGCCCTGCGCAATCCCGCCGATACCGGCCTGCCCGACCTGGCGTTGTTCCCGCAATCGCGCGGAGTGATCGACCCGCTGCGTGGGCTCGACGCCGAACAGCAGCTCGCCCTGCAGCGGCCGGAGAACCACGCCTTTGCCGGTATCGACAGCGACGCGCTGGCCGGACGTGGCAGTGCACCGCCACGCAGCACCCCGGATGCACCGGCGCGCGCGCCGGCGTCACGTCGCAGTGCACCGCGCGCGTCGGGGATCGAGATCATCCGCGGCGACAGTTCCGCATCCCGTGCCTCCCTTTGACCTGCATCGAGTGCATCCATGACCGAACGTCGCCGCCGTCCACGCCTCTCCCTCCGCCAGCGCTGGCTGGCCCTGCTGCTGGTGCTGCTGGCGCCGGCAGCGAGCGTGGCCGCCGATGACCTGGTGCTGCAGGCGCGCGAGCAGCGTCCCTGGAACCTGCCGGCCGACCTGGAGCGGGTGGCCATTGCCGACCCGGGTGTAGCCGACATCGTGATGCTGCGCGGGCAGCGCCAGGCGCTGCTGGTCGGCAAGACGCCTGGCACCACCACCCTGCTGCTGTGGCACCGCAGACAGGCCGAGCCACAGCGGTTGACGGTACGGGTGCAGAGCGCCGTACAGGGCGCTGCCAGCACCGGCGGTACCGGGCTGGTGTTCACCCAGCAGGACCAGCAGGGCCTCCTGCAGGGAAGCACCGACAGCATGCTCACGCACATGCAGGAACAGCGCACTGCGGCGATGGCGCTGGGCAAGGACGGCATGCTTGCCGATGCGTCCACCATCAACAGTGGGGGCGTGGTCCAGGTCGAGGTCAAGGTGGTCGAGTTCAACAAGACCGCGATGAAGCAGATCGGCATCAACTTCCAGAACCGCAACGGCGGCTTCGCCTATGGCTTCGCGCGGCCCGGCACTGGCCTGCCCGGCAATACCGGCCTGCTGCCCGGCATGAAGGAAGGCAACAGCAGCAACGAGGCCGTGTCGCCGATTTCCTCGGCGTTCCGGCTGGTGTTCGGCTCGACCAAGGGACGGTGGAACGCCGATGTCGAACTGCTGCAGAGCAATGGCATGGCGCGCGTGCTGGCCGAGCCGACGCTGGTGGCACTGTCCGGCCAGAGCGCCAGCTTCCTGGCCGGTGGCGAGCTGCCGATCCTGGAGCCGCAGGGGCTTGGCACCACCACCATCACCTACAAGCCCTTCGGCATCGGCTTGACCGTGACCCCAACGGTACTGGCGCCGAACCGGATCGCGCTGAAGGTCGCGCCGGAGGCGAGCGACCTGGACTACAGCAACGCGATCGTGCTCAACAACGTGCAGATTCCCTCGATCACCACTCGTCGCGCCGATACCACGGTCGAGCTGGGTGATGGCGAGAGCTTCGTCATCGGTGGCCTGGTCAGCTCCAACATCGTCTCCAACGTCAACAAGATTCCACTGTTGGGCGACCTGCCGATCATTGGTTCGTTCTTCCGCAACTTCGACTACAAGCGCCAGGACAAGGAGCTGGTGATCATCGTCACCCCGCGTCTGGTGCAGCCGCTGGCACGCAACACCGAACTGCCGCTGCCTGGCGAGCGCGAAGCCAAGCCGCATCTTCCCGAATGGGGGTCGTGGTTGCTGGGGCCGGTCAGCCAGGACCCGGTGCCCGGCTTCTCGCGCTGACTTCCATGACGCCTGCGGAACCACGCCCATGCCCTACGCCACCGCCCAGCCGCTGCATCCGCAAGGACCGCCGATGAACCTGGTCCTGTACGGCATCGACCGCGAACTGCTGCCCCGGCTGGCCGCCAAGCTGCCGCCGACCACCACCCTGCACTGGCAGGACAGCAGTGCGCCGACGTCTGCGCAGGACCTGCAACGCGGGCCGCAGAGCCTGGTGCTGCTTGACTTCCGGCCCGAGCACGCGGCTGCCTCGAGCGTGCTGGCACAGCAGCTGCAGCAGACCCAACCGGACCTGGCGCTGGTCGCGGTCGGCGCCACCAGCGCCGGCCAGGTCGAAGGCGTGGTGATCGCGCTGCGCGCCGGCCTGCGCGATGTGCTGGACCTGGACAGTGACAACGCCGGCATCGAGGCGGCCCTGCGGCGTGCGCTGTCACCGCGCCCGGCCGCGGTGGCGCAGCACGCGCACAAGGCGCGCCTGATCGTGCTGCTGGGCGTGCGCGCAGGCGTCGGCACCAGTACCCTGGCCGCACATCTTTCGGTGCTGGCGCAACAGACACGGGCCCTCGCCCAGGGCGATGCAGTGCAGCAGGACGGCCTGCTGATGGAACTGGCGCAGCCCGCCGGTGACCTTGCGCTGTACCTCAATCTCGACAGCCGCTTCCACTACGAGGATGCGCTGCGCAACGCCAGCCGCATCGACGCCACCCTTGCACGCACCGCGATGGCGCGCCATGACTCCGGGCTGGTGCTGCTGGACCGTGCCGGCGGCAGTGATGCCGTGCCCCCGTCCGACCCTGGCGCGCTGCTGCAGCGCCTGCGCGGGGTGTTCGCCAGCGTGCTGTGTGATGCCGGCGGCTGCCCGCTGCGGCAGCTGCCGCCGCTGTTGCTGGACCAGGCAGACGAGATCTGGCTGGTCACCGATGCGTCGATCGCCACGCTGGTCTCGCTGGACCAGGCACTGAAGCATCTTGCAGGCCAGCGCGAGCGCGAGAAACGCCTGCAACTGGTGATCAACCGCCACGACGACAGCAGCGGCATGAGCCCGGAACAGATCGCACGCCGCTTCGAACTGCCGTTGCTGGCGACATTGCCTGAACGACCGCGTGTGCGCCTTGCCGCCAGCCAGGGCCGCCTGCTGCTGCAGGATGCGCCGCGCGATCCCTACCTGCGTGCCCTCGCCCCGCTTGTGTCACGGCTGGACCCGGCTGCCTGCCCGGTCCAGCCGCATGGCCTGCGGGAAAGACTCTCCCTTGCCCTGGGTGGATCGCAATGGAAGACAAGGTAACCCCGTTCCCGCATGCCGTTGCCCGCCCGCTGCTGCACGAAAGCCCGGGCCACCTGCCGTTCGCACAGACCGAGCAGTACCAGAAGGTGCTGTCGGCCGCGCATGAGCACCTGCTCAACAGCATCGAGGACGAGCGCATCGACATCGATTCCTGGGCCCCGGATACCATCGCCCGCTGGGTGCAGGTACAGACCGTGGGCTTCATCCAGGAATGGCGCATCCCGATCAACGAAGAAGAGATGCAGGTGGTTGCCGAGGGCCTGGTCAAGGAGCTGACCGGTTTCGGCCCGCTGGACGACCTGCTCCACGACCCCTCCATCGAAGACATCCTGATCAACGGTTTCAAGGACGTGCACGTTTCGCAGGGTGGCCAGCTCCGGCGTGCCACCCAGCGCTTCACCGATGACACCCACCTGCTGCGCATCCTGCGCCGCATCCTCGCGCCGCTTGGCCGCCGGCTGGATGATTCCAATCCGATGGTCGATGCGCGCCTGCCCAACGGCGGCCGCCTCAACGCGATCATCTCGCCACTGGCGGTGGACGGGCCGATGGTGTCCATCCGCAAGTTCCGCAAGGACCCGTTCACCCCCGACGAACTGCTCGCCAAGGGCACCTTCGACGCACCGATGCAGGCCCTGCTGAAGGCAATGGTGCTGGGCCGATGCAACATCCTGGTCTCCGGCGGCACCAGCTCCGGCAAGACCTCGCTGCTGAACGCACTGGCCAGCTACGTGCCACCCAGCGAGCGCGTCATCACCGTGGAGGACACCGCCGAGCTTTCGCTGAACCATCCGCACGTGGTGCGCCTGGAAAGCCGCATCGGTGGCGCCGAGGGCCAGGGCGCGGTCAGCATCCGCGACCTGGTGCGCAACAGTCTGCGCATGCGCCCGGACCGCATCGTGGTCGGCGAAGTGCGTGGCGCGGAAGTGCTGGAAATGCTGCAGGCGATGAACACCGGCCATGACGGATCGATGGCCACCATCCACGCCAACACGCCGCGCGACTGCCTGTACCGCATCGAGATGCTGGCCGGCTTTGCCGGCTTCCAGGGCAGCGAGGACAGCCTGCGCCGGCAGATTGCCAGCGCCATCGACTTCATCGTGCAGATCTCGCGGCTGGGCAGCGGGCGCCGGGTGCTGGTCTCGATCACCGAGATCACCGGGGTCAGTGACAACCTGATCACCACCCAGGAAATGTTCCGCCACGAGGTGCAGATCGACGCCGCCGGCCGCGAGACCGACCGCTGGATCGGCCTGGGCTTCCATCCGCACTCGCACAAGCTGGAGCCGTTCCGCCAGCAACTGCGTGAATCGCTCTACGGGGACTTCTGAGCATGGGCACCGGCCTGCTGCTGGGCGTGTTGAGCATCATCTCGGTGCTGCTGGCGCTGGCCGTCTGGCTATGGGGCACCGCCGCCAGCCGTGAGCAGCGCCAGGCCTCGCTGCAGCATGCCGAGCAACAACTGGCGCGCGGCAGCGCGGCCGGCGCGGTACCGGCCGGGCCTGCCGTTGCGGCGGCCAACGATTCGACCCGCCCGGCCAGCACTGGGACCCGCGTACTGCCGTGGGACGGTGTCCTGCAGCGCGCCGGCCTTCAGCCGGGCTGGAAGCTGCCACTGATGCTGCTGGTGCCGGGACTGGTGCTTGCGGTCGTGGCGGCGATGCGGCTGGGCACGGCCTGGATGTTTCCGCTGACCCTGCTGCTGTACCTGCTGGGCTGCTGGCTGTGGGTGATGCGCCGGATCACGAAGCTGCGCGCGCAGCTGCTGCACCAGATGCCGGACTTTCTCGACAACCTGGTCCGCCTCACCGCGCTGGGCAACAGCCTGCAGGCCGCGTTCCAGGTGTCTTCGATGCAGACCAGCGCGCCACTGCGCGGCCTGCTCGACACCACGGTGCGCTATGCGCGCAGCGGCATGGACCTGGATCGTGCATTGAGCCTGGCCGCGCAGCCGTACCGGATGGACGTACTGAAGGTGCTGGCAGTGGTGATCGGCGTGAGCGTGCGCATCGGTGGCCGCGCCGACCAGATCCTGCAACGCATGGGCGATTTCATGCGCGACCTGGAACAGGCCCAGCAGGAACTGGCGGCCACCACCTCGGAAACACGGATGTCGGCCTGGGTGCTGGGGCTGCTGCCACCCGCCAGTGCGGTGCTGATGGCGATCTCCAGCCCGGCGTTCTTCCAGCCGGTGCTGCACGACCCGCTCGGTCACAGGATCCTGCTGATCGCACTGGGCCTGGAACTGCTCGGGGCGTTCCTGCTGTACCGCCTGGCCAAATCGCTATGACCGCCCGCAGCCGCCCCGGAGGTGCCCGATGAGCGCCAGCGCCTGGTTCGCCCTTTCGCTGCTGGTGCTGGCAGCCGGCGTCGCCCTGCTCGGTATCGCCGGCTGGGTGCGCAGCCATCGCGAGCACCGCACCTCAGCCACACTGAAAACCGCCCTTCAGCCGCGTGAAGAAGGCCGCGACACCGAGGCCACGCGCCGCGACTCACTGGGCTGGATCGAGCGCTTCGGGCGCTCGCTCAGTGGCGGCCGCCTGGAGGCCGCACTGCTTGCCAACGAAGACAAGCTGCTGTTGGACCTGGCTGGCTGGAACACGCGCCGCGGCACCGCGATCTATCTCGGCCTGCGCCTGCTGCTTGCCCTGTTGGTGCTGGCGCTGGCGCTGGCGTTCAGCAGCGCGCACGGGCTTGCCAAGGTGATGGTGGTGATCGGTGCGCTGGCGGCCGGGCTGCTGCTGCCGAAGTTCGTGCTGTCGTCGTGGGTCAAGCGCCGCCGCCGTGCGGTCGAGAACGAGCTGCCCCTGCTGATCGACCTGCTGCGCCTGCTGCAGGGCGTGGGCTTCAGCATGGACCAGAGCCTGCAGACGCTGGGCGACAAGCTGCGCGATGCATTGCCGGTACTCGGCGGCGAACTGCAGGAAGCCAATGTGGCCTATACCCATGGCCGCACGCGCGCGCAGTCATTGCGGCGGCTGAGCGAGGTCTACGCCGATGATGACCTGGCCAGCCTGATGCAGTTGATCCTGCAGGTGCATGCGCACGGCGGCGCAGTGCAGGAGCCGTTGCGCCAGTTCAGCCTCCGCCTGCGCGAACAGCGCCGCAACGCGTTGAAGGAAAAGGTCGGCAAGCTCTCGGTGAAGATGACCGTGGTGATGATGCTGACCCTGTTGCCGGCACTGATGCTGGTGCTTGCCGGCCCGGCGCTGGTCGCGCTGGCCACCACCCTGTCCAAGATGGGATCTCCCTGATGCCTCCCCTGCACACCTCCTGCCTGCTGCTTGCCGTCACCCTCGCCGCCCTGGCCAGTGGCTGCGCCTCGACCACGCCGAAGTATGTGCGGGCGCCCAGCCTTGCGCCGCCGGAACCCGATCCGCAGGACAGCCGCAACGCCTATCTGGAGCTGATCGAACGCATGCAGCAGCAGGGCGCCTGGTATGCCTCGCTGGCCCATGTGGAGGCCTTCCGCCAGCGCTATGGTGATCGTCCTGCCCTGCGCCTGCTGCAGGCCGACGCACTGCGTGAGACCGGCCAGACCGACGCGGCGGTCGCGCTGTATCGCGAGCTGTCCAGCGGGCCGCAGGCCGCCGCTGCGGCACATGGCCTGGGCCTGATCGCCGCACGTCGCGACGACGATGCCGGCAGCGAACAGGCCCTGGCGCGCGCTACGCAGCTGCAGCCCTTGAACACCGACTACCTGGGCGACCTGGGCTATGCACGGCTGCGTGCCGGCCGGTTCGATCAGGCCCGCGAGCCGCTGGCCAAGGCCCTGGAGCTTTCACCGGGCAACGCCAAGGCAACGGCCAACCTTGCACTCTGGGCGGTACTGCGCGGCGACCAGGCCACGGCGGAGCGGCTATCGGCACAGGCCAGCCTCAACGAGGAAACGCGCCGAAGCATCCAGCAGCAGGCCCAGCAGATCCGGACGCGCCTGCAGCAACGACAGGCCGCTGCTGCCGCCAACGCAGCCACACCTGCACATACGGCCAGCGTCGAGAGTGGCGCTCGTGCATCGGGCGGCGCACGGCTGGCGGGCGAACCCCACCGCGACCCGCGCGACCAACGCGATCCGCAGCGCCTGCCACCCTCGATGCTGGAACGCTTCAGCGCCACCGATCACCCGACCGGAAGCACACCATGACCACGATGCGCCAGATCCGACGCCTGTTGCCCGTGCTGTGCTGCCTGCTTGTTGCCGGTGCCGTGCAGGCGCAGCAACAGCCATTGACCGGACAGATGCTCGGTGGCCCCTCGCCGTCGCCAGCGGGCACGGTGCCCATGCAGGCCGAACCGCTCCCCACCGTGGAGTTGGCCGCACCGGCCGCATCCGCCGAGGTGACCGGCGCGCAACCGGCAACCGTCGCAAACGACGTCGCACCAGCACCGCCCGCCGCACCGCGTGCACGCCTGCAGAGCGGCGAGGCGACCCGCAATCTGTTCCGCCTGCAGGCCTCCGGGCAGCAGGCCGGCCAGCGGCTGCCGATCCTGGGTGACCAGGCCACGCTGAGCTATGCGCGTTACCTGAAGAGCTTTGAACACGAGATCCCGGACTTCTTTGAGACCGATGTCTCCCGGTCCAAGGACGCCTCCTCCTCCGGACGCTGAGGTCGGCCATGAAACGCCCACGCCAGTTCAGTTTCAGCCGCGCACGCGGCGGCATGTCGGTCACGATGATGCTGGTCATGCTGGCGCTGTTGGCCATGCTGGGCCTGATCGAGATCGGCTATCTGTTCTGGGCCAAGCGTGATGCGCAGAAGGTGGCCGACCTTGCCGCTCTGGCCGGCGCACAGCGACTGGAGCTGTGCAGCCCGGACAACAGCGACAACAGCGCTGCCCGGCAGAATGCGGTGGCCCAGAACGGGTTCGCAGGCACCCTGCAGATCCGCTGCGGCAACTGGAGCGCCAGCCGTGGCACCGGCACCCGCTTCGTCACCAGCGTCGATGCCAGCAATCCCCGCAATGCCGTTCAGGTGATCGCCGAGCGCAGCGTGCTGCCCTTCTTCGGGCAGACTTCCAGCCTGCCCACCGTGAGCGTGCAGGCCGTGGCGCGCCGTGCCGAACCCACCGCGGTGTTTGCAGTCGGCTCGCAGCTGCTAAGGACCAATGGCGATTCAGTGCTGCTGTCCACCCTGCGCCTGGTTGGCCTGGACGTCACCAATGCCACGGTGCTGTCCTATGACGGCCTGGCGCAGGCCAACGTCACCCCTTCGGGCCTGCTGAAAGCGCTCAACATACCGGTAAGCGCCAACCTCAGCGTGGCCGACTTCAATCGCCTGCTGTCGGTCAACAAGATTTCGCTGGCACAGCTGGTCGATGCCACCGCCACCGTGGTCGGCCGTGACTCCGCAGTGGGGGTGCAGCTGCGCGCCCTGTCCGATCTGGTTGCCACCCAGCTGGACATCAACAAGCTCAACATCGTGCTTGGTAGCCAGTCCGGCGGCGGTGGCCTGTTTGCTGAAGTTGTCTCGCCCGACGGCACCGTCGGCAGCGCACTGGAGTCACAGATCAACGTGCTCAACCTGATCAGCACCGCGATCTCCATCGCCAACGATGGCAACGGCGTGGCGGTCAAGGGACTGGACCTGCTGGGCATCAGCATCCAGGCAGGCGTGGTCGAGCCGCCATCGATCGCCATCGGCGGTGTCGGCAGCCGTGCCTACAACGCGCAGGTGCGGCTGATGGCGGACGTGGACAGCAACAACCTGTTCGCGCTGGGGCCGCTGCTGAACCTGCTTGGCACGCGCCTGCACCTGCCGCTGCACGTCGACGTGGCCAACGGCATGGGCACGCTGACCGGCATCCAGTGCGGCGGCAATCCACCCAAGGCCACGATCCAGGTGGACTCGTCGGTGCTGCGCGCCTGCGTCGGCAATGTCGACCCTGCACAGCGCTTCTCCAAGGCCAATGTCTGCGACGCCACGCTGCAGGACGAACAGCTGCTGAAGCTGCTGGGCCAACCATTGATCAACGACAGGATTACCCTGCCTGCCCTGACCAGCACGCAGACCCTGACCCTGGCCGCCGGTGAGACCGGCTCGACCCGGTTCAACCCGCTCGCGATCGGTGACGCAGTGTCGAGCCTGGTGAACGAACTGCTACGGGTGCTGTCGGGCATGCTCAATTCGCCCAAGCAGGGCATGAACGCCAACGACACCGCCAAGGCGCTGGCCGATCGCTACCTGCAGGCGGCCTTTCCGACTGGCGGACGCTACAACGTCGACCAGGTCATCCCGCTGCTGCGCGATGGCGATCCGGCACGCAATCTCGCCCCGCTGGGCAACTGGACGGTGAAGAATGGCGTCCCCAAGCCCTGCCTGCTGGGCCTGACCACCTGCTGGGAAGACGGTTCGGTGTGGACCGGTTACAGGACGACCGTCACCGGCCAGGGCCTGGGCCTGCTCGACGGCCTGCTTGGCTCGCTGGTCGGCGGCCTGCTGATCAACCGCTGCGACAGCCTGCTCGGCAACCTGATCGATTACAACGGCTGCGTGCGCAACAATCTGGCGTCGTACATCCAGACCGCACCGGCCGGCTTTCTCGATGGTGCGGGGGGAACGGGTGTCACCAACCCCGATGGCAGCGTCAGCTGCAGCGGCCTGCTGTGCACCGTGCTGAAGCCGATCCTGGCCGCACTGCGGCCGGTGCTCAACAGTGTCGGCACCCTGCTGACCAACCTGCTGGCCAGCGTGCTGGGCCTTGAACTGGGCCGGACCGACGTCAACGTGCAGTCGATCCAGTGCAGCGCCGCACAGCTGGTCTACTGACCCGTGACGGGCGCCCTTGGCGGCGCCCACACCCATGCTAGACTCCCGGCGGGGAACCACCTTCATATCAACCCACACTCATCCGTGGATGGTCTAGACATGCGAGAAACTTCAGGGGGCGCGGTCTTTGCCCGGCACGCGCGCAGCGCGGCAGTGCTGGCCGTGGTCATGATGCTGGTGGCACCGGCAGCGATGGCTGCACGTGGCGACCGTGAGGCGGCAGCCGAACCGGCGCGCAGCGCGCCGGTGGTGCGCAATACCGTGGACGAACTCAAGCAGTTGATGGACTCGCGCCAGCTGACCGAGCTGCGCACCACCTACAACGGCAACTACGGCGCCAGCCTGCTGTTCAATGCCAACACCCTGACCTACTACGTCGCCCTGTTCCAGGAGAAGAACTTCTGGCGGGTGATCAAGACCGATGCGGTGGACAACGCCGAGCGCGTCTATCGCACCTTCGCGCAGCAGTCCGAACAGCTGGCCCAGGTCTACATCGACACCACCCGCCTTGAAGCCGGCAAGCGCTACACCGAGCGCCTGGTGGCCTACAACGAGGAACGCCTGCGTACCCTGCAGCAGGAAATGGAACAGCAGCAGGCGCAGTCGGCTCAGGTCAGCGCCGCCCTGCAGCAGGCCCAGCAGCAGGCCGTGAGCCTCAGCACCGACGTGCAGAGCACCAACAGCCAGCTGGACGCCCTGCAGCGCCGCATCCAGATCCTGCAGGCCGAACAGGGCAACCCGGAGTTGAGCCTGCCCAAGCCGGACAGCGTGCCCGCACCGGCGGCCGCCAGCGACGGTCGCTGAGAGCTGCACTCACGGTACTCCACGCGACGGCGCCCTATGGCGCCGTTGTCGTTTTCGGCACTTCAGCGTCCCCGCGTCACTGGCAGGCGCCGTAGACCGCGTCATCCAGCTGCCGGCGCTGCACGAAATCCAGGCGCCGACGCTTGAGCAACGCCTGCTCGCGATGACGCCGGGCACGCTCGCAGGCCGCCGCATCCGTGCTGATCGTGATCAGCGCACCGTGCGCCCGCGCCGCACGCCGTGGCCGGGGCGATGGCTTCGGTGTCGAAGCCGCTGGCGCCACAGCGCCGCGGGACAATGACTGCTCCGCGGGCACGTCCCAGCGCCATGCGGCGCGCCCCTGGCAGGGTGTCTGCTGGTAGACCGGGTGCGGTCCATCCACGCACTTGTAGACATGGGTCTGTGCCGGCGCTGCCATGGGCAGCAGCAGGCACAGCATCAGCGACCATCGCATGGCGGGCATCCGTGCGTTCCTGTGGCGGGCTGCGCTCATCCTCGGCATACGGCTCCCGTCCTGCCAGAGCGATACGCGTCACATCCGATGCAATCCAGCACAGCCGTGCAAGTCGGTCGCCTGCGCCTGCGCTGTACTGCCGAAGGCACCGGCATCCTGCCGAAGCCTTCCCTCCCTTCCGCCAAGGAACCTGCAATGAGCAACTTCGTCACCGTCGCCGATGGCGCCCGCATCTTCTACAAGGATTGGGGCACCGGCCAGCCGATCGTGTTCGCCCACGGTTGGCCGCTGACTTCCGATGCCTGGGATCCGCAGATGCTGTTCATGGGCCAGAACGGCTTTCGCGTGGTCGCCCACGATCGCCGCAGCCACGGACGCTCCAGCCAGACCTGGGATGGCAACAACATGGACACCTATGCCGATGACCTGGCCGCGGTGATCGAAGCGCTGGACCTGAAGGACGCGATCCTGGTCGGCCATTCCACCGGCGGCGGTGAAGTGGCCCATTACATCGGTCGCCACGGCAGCGCGCGCGTGGCCAAGGTGGTGCTGGTCGGCGCCGTGCCGCCGCTGATGCTGAAGACCGCTGGCAACCCCGCCGGCACCCCGCTGGAGGTCTTCGACGGTATCCGCAAGGGTACCGGCGGCGACCGTTCGCAGTTCTTCAAGGACCTGACCACCCCGTTCTTCGGCGCCAACCGGGATGGCAACAACGTCACCCAGGGCATGCGCGATGCGTTCTGGCTGCAGGGCATGCTCGGTGGCGTCAAGGGCCAGTACGACTGCGTGCACGAATTCTCGGAAGTGGACTACACCGAGGACCTGAAGAAGATCGACGTGCCGGCGCTGGTCGTGCACGGCGATGACGACCAGATCGTGCCGTTCGATGCCTCGGCCAAGCTGTCCTCGCAGATCATCAAGGATGCCGAACTGAACGTGTACGCCGGTGCGCCGCATGGCCTGACCATCACCCACGCCGACCAGTTCAACGCCGACCTGCTGGCATTCGCACGCAAGTGAGGTATCGCGGCGGCGCCGCAACGGTGCCGCCGCCACTTCGGTAGTGCCGGCCACTGGCCGGCACCCCGATCAATCCATCGCGATCCTGCGCAGCCGGCCAGCGGCCGGCTCTACCACCGGCAGGTCAACCGCCTCCGCTTCGGTAGCGCCGGCCGCTGGCCGGCACCCCGATCAATCCTTCGCGATCCTGCACAGCCGGCCAGCGGCCGGCTCTACCGCTGGCAGGTCAACCGCCTCCGCTTCGGTAGTGCCGGCCGCTGGCCGGCACCCCGATCAATCCTTCGCGATCCTGCACAGCCGGCCAGCGGGCGGTTCTACCACTGGCAGGTCAACCGCCGCCCCTTCGGTAGTGCCGGCCACTGGCCGGCACCCCGATCAATCCATCGCGATCCTGCGCAGCCGGCGAGCGGCCGGCTCTAGCCGCGACGGCTCAGATGTCGGCATGGTGATGTGGCACGGAGGCGGGCAGCGGATCATGGCCACCCACGAAGTGGCGCACCACCGGCGCGCGCTCTCCCCGATGCAATCCGCGTAGTTCTTCCTGGATCGCCTTGTCGTCGGCGGTGATGCGCTCGTGCTGGCGAAGGTGCTCCAGCCATGACGGGGTCACGAAATACTCAAGGTGGATTCCCGGTGTTGCCACGTCTTCGACTACGCCCCAGACCACCGCACCGTCGCGACGACGGATGGATCCCATCGCGCGCATCTGCGCCTGGAACGCGGCACGATCAGCATCATCGATGCGATACTCGATGGTGACCAGCACCGGGCCTCGATCGTTCGACACCGGCACCGACAGCTCGGGTGCCGGCCAGTGCCCGGCCGGGCGCAGGTTCAGGTCCTCGGTGCCGGCGATGCGCACGCGCCACACCAGCAATCCGCCGATCACCGCACCGGCCGCTGCCACCAGCAACGCCAGTTCGGGCGAGGTGCGCTGAGCGAGCGCGCCCCAGCTCAGGCCGCCGGCGGCCATGCCGGCAGAGAACACCATGATGTACAGCGCCAGCGCACGCGCACGTACCCATGCCGGAACCGCAGTCTGCGCAGCGATCTGCAGCGACGACAGCACGGTGATCCACGCAAAACCATTGACCAGCATCACCGCCGGAAGCACGTACCAGCTGCGGGTCAGCGCCAGCCCGACCAGGCTCAGGGCCAGCGACAACGTCGCCAGCAGTACCAGCAGGTCGCGATCCAGCTGTGCGCGCAGCTTCGGCAGCAGCAACGCACCGCCCACTGCACCGATGCCGATGCAGCCGAGCAGCATGCCGTACTGCCCCGCCCCACCCTGCATCTGCCCACGCACCACCACCGGCAACAGCGCGTTCATTGCCGCGGCGAAGAAGAAGAAGCCGACCGACTTGATCAGCACCGCCTGCAGCCGTCCGGCACGGCTGGCGTAGCGCAGGCCCGCTTTCAATCCGGCACCGAAGCCTTCCGGCGGCAAGCTCGACTGCTTTGGGTCGCGCTTCCAGCCCCACACCACGAACAGCATTGCGGCGAAGGTGATGGCATTGAAGCCGAACGCCCAGGCCGCACCCAGCTGGGCGACGATCACGCCGCCGATGGCCGGGCCGATCGAACGGGCGATATTGATGCCGATCGAGTTCAGCGCCACCGCCGAGGCCAGCATCGGCTGCGGCACCAGTTCGGAGACGATGGCGGCCTGCGCGGGCATTGCCATCGCCGCACCGCAGCCCATGCAGAAGGTCAGCAGCACCAGCAACTGCGGGGTCAGCAGGTCCATCGCGGTCAACGCAGCCATCGCTGCGGCCACCAGCAGCATCCAGCCCTGGGTCGCCAACAGGTACTTCCGACGATCGACAATGTCGGCCAGGGTGCCGGCAGCGAGCGCCAGCAGCACGATCGGCACTGTGGTGGCCGACTGCACCAGGGCCACCATCAACGGCGAACCGGTGCGCTCGGCCATCACCCAGGCGGCGGCCACATCATTGACCCAGGTGCCGATGTTGCTGGCCAGGATCGCCAGCCAGATCGAACGGAACATCTGGATCTTCAGCGGGGACCAGGCCCCTGCGGCCTGTACGGGGGGTTGCGACGCGGTTGCGTTCACCATTGCCATGCTCCAACGATCGAGGCGAACAGCGTGTCCTGGCCTCCAGCCTGCTTCAGTGCAGGACCGGCGTCGACCCAGGCCAGCTGCAGCTGCCATTGCCAGTGTTCGCTGGCCTGCCAGCGGGTTTCGGATTTGTACTGGGTGCCGATGCGGCGCGCGCCACCGGCGCTGCCCGGCAACGCCACCAGCGGCGCCGGCGTGGTGTAGACCGCATCGGCACGACGATGCTTCCAGGCCATCTGTACGCCCAGTTCCGTCGTCACCGCATCGTGCAGGCGCAGGGCCAGGGTCGGCTGCAGGTCCATCAGATTGGCCGGGGCCAGCAGGCTGGCCTCGCTGAAGTAGGCCGATTTCGGGAACAGTGCATTGAAGGTGCCCAATCGCCGGTCGTGCAGGTTGCCATCGCCACTGGCGACGTCGGCCTTCAGGCCCACGCGCGGTTGCAGCGGCACATCCCTCCAGCGCCAGCCGGTGTCGGTCGCCAGCGTCCATGCACGGATGTCGAGGGTGCCGGTGGCGGCACGCAGCTCACCGCCCTGCGCCACCAGCTCGCTGTTCCAGTCCAGTGCACCAACCTGGCCGAACCAGCGTGCACCGAGGGTCTGCCGGCGCTCGGTTCCGGAGCCCGCCGCAAAGCGCGCACCGTCGCGGCGGTAGTCCAGCAGGTACAGATCCCACTGTCCCACGCCCTGCCCGCGTGCCGCGGTGGCATAGGCACCCCACAGGTGCGCACCGTGTTCGCTGCGATCATCAAAGGCACCCGGCCGGTTCTCGACCGGCCGCAGGGCCATCAAGTCAAGCGTGCCGAGCCGCCCCTTCCAGCCCAGGCGCGCACCGTCGAAGGCCAGGCGGATGTTCGGCCCATCGCGCACCGACAACAGCCGCGAGCTGCCATAGCCGGCGTCCTGCCGGCCGAGCTGCACATGGAAGCCACCGCGCTGCCAGCGCCAGTACGCCTGCTGCACGTCCAAGGCACCACGGTCGGTGCGGCCCGGGCCGCCTGCCTTGCCATTCTCGGCATGCACGCCCAGCTGCAGTTTTGCCTGCCAGGTGTCCTCCACATAGGTGGCCGAAGCCAGTGCACGCAGCAGGCCATAGCCATCTTCGCCGCCGCCGATACCGAACCGGGTCGGGTCGTAGTACAGGCCACGCAGGCGCAGCGATGCGTCCAGCTGCAGCTCGCCGTTGCCCGCGTCGCTGCAGCGGCCGCCTTCGCAGGCCAGCGCCAGCGAGGGCACGGACAGCAGCGCCAGGCTCAGAACGCGAAGCACGAGCATCCCATCGCGCCCCAGAAGACGGTCAGGTCATCGGTGGGCGCCGCATGCTGCGCGGCATGCCCGTGAGCACCATGCGTACTGCAGGCCACACCGTGATGGTGGCGATGGGCAGCTGCCAACCCGGTGGCAGCACCGCCGACATGGTAACCACCGAACCGGTTGACCGGCGACCAGTCCGGCATCGCCGGCGGCAGCTGCGGCGCCAGCCCAGCATAATCGCCGTCGGCGTGCACGATGCGCCCGCCGACCACGGTCAGCATGCTGGTGATGTCGGCGATCTGCGCGTCGTCGACGCGGAAGAAATCGGCCGAGAGCAGGATGAAGTCGGCCAGCTGACCAACCTTCAATGTCCCCTTCACTGCTTCGTCGCCGGAGAACCAGGCGCTGCCCTGGGTCCACAGGCGCAGCGCCTGCTCGCGTTCGAGCAGGTTTTCCTCGCCATACAGGGCCAACCCGCCCACGGTGCGCCCGGTCACCAGCCAGGACAACGCCACCCACGGGTTGTAGCTGGCCACGCGGGTGGCGTCGGTGCCTGCGCCCACCGGCACGCCCTCGGCCAACATGCGCCTGACCGGCGGCGTGTGCCGTGCCGCCTGCACACCGTAGCGCTCGACGAAGGCTTCGCCCTGGTAAGCCATGCGGTGCTGCACGGCGATACCCCCACCCAGCGCGCGGATGCGCTCGATGTTGCGCGGAGTGATGGTCTCGGCGTGGTCGATGAACCAGTGCAGGCCATCGAACGGCACCTCCCGGTTGACCTGTTCGTACACATCCAGGATGCGGGTGATGCTCTCGTCGTAGGTGGCGTGGATGCGGAACGGCCAGCGCTTCTCGACCAGCAGCTTCACCACGTCGTGCAGTTCGGGCTCCAGCTCCGGCGGCAGTTCCGGGCGCGGCTCATTGAACAGTTCGAAGTCGGCGGCAGAGAACACCAGCATCTCGCCCGCGCCGTTGTGGCGCAGCAGGTCATCGCCCTGGCGCGGCTGCAGGATCTCGCTCCAGCCACGGAAGTCATCCACTTCCCTGCCCTTGTTCTGGGTGAACAGGTTGTAGGCGATGCGCACCGTCAGCTGGTCATCGCGGTGCAGCTGCTCGATGACCTGGTAGTCCTCGGGGTAGTTCTGGAAGCCACCGCCGGCGTCGATCACCGAAGTGATGCCAAGCCGGTTCAGTTCGCGCATGAAATGGCGCGTCGAGTTGGCCTGGTATTCGATCGGCAGGCGCGGGCCCTTGGCCAGCGTGGCGTACAGGATCAGCGCATTGGGCTTGGCCAGCAGCAGCCCGGTCGGGTTGCCCAGCGAATCGCGCACGATCTGGCCACCCGGCGGATCCGGTGTGTCCTTGCTGTAGCCGCAGGCGCGCAGCGCGGCGCGGTTGAGCAGTGCGCGGTCATACAGGTGCAGCAGGAACACCGGCGTATCCGGTGCGATGTCGTTGAGCTCCTGCAGCGTCGGCAGGCGCTTCTCGTTGAACTGCGCGGCGGTGAAGCCACCGACCACGCGGACCCACTGCGGCGCGGGAGTACGGTCTACCTGGGCCTTCAGCATGTCCAGGGCGTCGCCCAGCGAACGCAGGCCGTCCCAGCGCAGCTCCAGGTTGTAGTTCAGGCCACCACGGATCAGGTGGGTGTGGCTGTCGTTGAGGCCGGGCAGCAGGCGCCGGCCCTGGGCGTCGATCAAGGTCGCTTCATTGCCCCAGCCGCGCATGATCTCCTCGTCGCTGCCGACGGCCACGATGCGGCCTTCCTGTACAGCCAGCGCCTGCGCATGCGGCTGCTGCGGGTCGAGGGTGGTAATGCGGGCATTGCGGATGACCAGCGTGCTCATGCGACGCTCCTTGGAAGTGGGATCGAGTGCGGCACCGGCGCGACCTGCCAGGCCGAGCGCAACAGCGGCGCCGCTGGCCAGCACCACGTTGCGGCGGCCATGATCGAGGGGATCGTGACTCATGCGAATTCTCCCGGAAAGCGTTGGCCGTCCAGCGCCCAGGCACCGGGGCCGGCCAGCGCGAGGGCCAGCAGCACCGTGGTCCACATCAACGGGTACTCACTGCCGCCGCGCATCCAGAACCAGCCCTTGGGCAGGGCCAACAGCACGGTGAAGCCGATGAAGGCAGCCGCTGCAAGCGCAGCGATGCGAGTCTGCCACCCCAGCAGCACGGCCAGCCCGGACAACACCTGCAGCAAGGCCAACAGCAATGGCAACGGTGCCACTGCCGGCAGCCCGAAACCGCGCAGCTCGGTGGTGAAGCCGGAAAGCCCCGGCCCCCCGAACCAGCCGAACAGCTTGCCCAGCGCGTGCGGCAGCAGGAAGCCTCCTGCCGCCACGCGCAGCATCAGCAGGGCCAGGTCGAGGCCATGGCCGGCAACCATGCTCAGTGCCCGCCTTCCTGCGCACCGAACATCCGCTTGGCGTACTGGATGCCGATGCCGTAGCCGCCAGCGTGGTCGCGCGCAATGCCGGTGGTCAGGTCGTAGGTTTCACCCCGTGCCCAGTCGCGCTGCAGTTCGAGCAGGTACTGCACGCTGGTCATCGGCACCGCGCCGGCCTGCACCATGCGGGTAATCGCACGCTCGTGCGCTTCCTCGCTGACATCGCCACAGGCATCGGTGATCACATACACCTCGAAGCCCTGCGCCAGCGCCGACAGTGCCGGGCCGACGATGCAGACGCTGGTCCACAGGCCGGCGATGACCAGACGGCGCTTGCCGATGCGGTTGATCTCATCGATCACAGGCTGGTCTTCCCAGGTGTTCATCGAGGTGCGATCGAACACCGTCTGGCCCGGAAAGATCTGCGGTAGTTCCGGGAACATCGGCCCGGAGAACGACGCTTCGGCGACTGTGGTCAGCACGACCGGTACATTGAAGCCCTTGGCGCCCTTGCCGATCAGCGACACGTTGTTGCGCAGCGCGGAGATGTCGATGGTGTGGGTGGCGAACGCCATCTGCGACTGGAAGTCGATCAGCACCAGGGCGTGGTCGGTCGGCGACAGCAGCGCCGGGGCGGGAGTGGCGGTGGCAAGGCTCATGGGTGGACTCCGTTGGAAACACGATCAAGGGGATGCAACAGGGCGGCATCGCCGGCAACGTACTGGCCGGGGCTGCAGCCGGTCTCCGCGCGGAAGCTGCGGACGAAATGGCTCTGGTCGAAGAAGCCCAGCTGCTGGGCCAGGCAGGCCATCGGCAGCTGCGCGCCCGGCAGCAGCTCGCGCGCGCGCTCGATGCGACGGCGGCGGACATAGCGCAGCGGGCTGGCGCCGGTACCGGCGCGGAACAGGCGTACCAGATGGAAGCGGCTGACGCAGGCGGCCGCCGCCAGCTCGGTCACCCGCAGCGGCTGCGACAGATGCTCATCGACATAGCGCAGGGCGCGCTGCAACGCGGCGGCCTGTTGCGGTGCCAGTGAAGCGGCGGGCGGATCAGGCGGGAAGAGGGTGGCCATGCGGGACGCCGCGAAGGGGTGCCCCATGGTGCGTGACCCCTGCGTGATGCCCTACCCCCGTCGGTCGAGGCCAGCACCTACCCGAATGGGGGAGGCCGACGGCCGAGCAGGCGGCGCCCGAACAACCGCGCATCCAATGAATAGGCGCCAGGGCCCAGCATCAACAGCGCCAATGGCAGCGCCGCCTGCGGCCACGGCGCCTGCTGCGCGAACATGCCCACGGCCGCCATCAGCGCCGCCAGCGGCGTCAACGCACCCAGCACGAGCATCAGCACTGCCAGCAGGCACAACGCCGACCACCCGCCCGCCTGCATGCCGGGCGTCAACAGCGCAGCGGACAGGCACAACCGCAACCACAGCAGGCCGATGCCCGGACCGCGGTCGGGGAACATCACGAACAGGCGCTGCATGGCGAGGCTCCGGAGGGCATGCCGGCGTGATAGCCGACGCCGGCGCACGCCGCCTACCCCGTTCGGGTCACCCCGGACTGCCCCACACCTGCCAGAATGCGCGCCATGCGTGGCCGCCCCTTCCCGTCCGTGCGTCGCCTGCCGACGCTGCTGACGTGCCTGCTGCTGTTGACCTCCCTGCCCGCCTTTGCCGTGCAGCGCCCGCCGGTGAGCGGCGGGCTGCCCGATTACGAACACACCGCCTGGCGTGTCGGCCAGGGCGCGCCGGGCGATATCTGGGACATTGCCCAGGACCGTGAGGGCCTGTTGTGGCTGGCTACCGGCTCGGGCCTGTACCGCTTCGATGGCCGTCGCTTCGAACGGCAGGCGGCGCCCGCCGGCAGCCAGTTCCCGTCCACCAACATGGTCACGCTGGCGCATGCCGCCGGCGGTGCGCTGTGGATCGGCTACTTCCAGGCCGGCATCAGCCAGTTCACGCATGGGCAGCTGCGCAGCTACGGCCGCGAGCAGGGGGTGCCGGTCGGCGTGGTCCCACGCTTCAGCCAGGATCGCCAGGGCCAGCTCTGGGCGGCGATCAATGGCGGGCTGCGCCGCTTTGACGGACATCGCTGGCAGCCACTGCCGGCCGCTGCCGGCCTGCCAGAGCGCCGTGCGCAGTGGGTGCTGCACGACAGCCGGGGCAGGTTCTGGGTGCTGGCCGACCTGAAGATCTGGATGCGTGCGGCGGGCCAGACCGCGTTCGAGGACACCGGCATCGCGGTCTCGCAGATGGCGACGCTGGCCGAAAGCCCGCAGGGTGAAGTATGGCTGGCCGACCGGGTGCGCGGCACCTCGCCGCTGGCCAACGCGCAGGGTCTGCTGGCGGCCGGCGAACGTGAGGCGCGGCGGTTGCCGGAACTGGTTGCTGCGCGCCTGCAGTTCACTGCCGATGGCGCGCTGTGGGCCACGATGAGCCCGCACGGCGGCGTCGCCCGCATCACCTTCGACGGCACCCGGGCCGTGCGCATGGAACGCTTCGATACGCCGCAAGGACTGACCGCCACATCGGCAGTGCCGATCATCGTCGATCGCGAAGGCAATCTCTGGGTCGGCACCAATCTCGGCCTCAACCGCTTCCGCGCACGCAGCGTGCACGCCCTGGTGGTCGGCCCGAGCGATCCCTACCGCTCGCTGGTACGGGCCAGCGATGGGCGCGTGTATGGCTATGGCGAAGACCTCAAGCCCTACGACCTGCGGCGCCCCCTGCTGGATGGCAGCGCCACGCAGCTGCAGGCCGCCGCGCGCCAGGCACCCACGCCGATCTGGCAGTTCGACTGGGTCAACCTCGCGCGCACGGTCGCCGGCCGCACCACATTGATCCCGCTGCCGGCGCCGTTCACCGGGCAGCCGCTGCATGCCCTGTTGTTCCCCGATGACGGACAGGCCTGGGTCTGCGCCGGAGAACGCGGGGTGCTGCACTACCAGCATGACCAGTGGCAACGTGAAATCCGCCTGCCAGAGCAGGCCTGCTCATCGCTGGCGCTGGATGCCGATGGCCAGCTGCTGCTCGGCTATGCCGATGGCCGCCTGCGCCGCCTGGGTGCAAATGGCACCGAGAGCTTCGGCGCCGGGGACGGCCTGTCGGTAGGGCCGATCACTGCGATGCTGCACCACCGGGACCTTCTGCTGGTCGCCGGCGAAGCGGGGCTGGCGGCACGGCTGGGCAACGGCCGGTTCGTTCCGGTGCGCACCGACATGGCCGGCGTACTGGAAGGCATCACCGGCATGGTCGCCGATGCCAATGGACACCTGTGGCTCAACGGCAGCCGTGGCCTGGTACGGATGGAAAGCGGGTTGCTGCGCCGTGCCCTGCGCTCCGGCCTGCCAGTGACGCCACGCCTGTTCGATGCCATCGACGGCATGCCCGGCATCGCCCTGCAGAGCGGACCGATCTCCACCGCCGCCCTGGCCGACGACGGCCTGCTGTGGCTGGCCACCAACCAGGGCCTGGCCTGGCTGGACACCACCCGCTCGCACGTCAATACGATGGCTCCCAGCGTGCGTATCGGCGAGGTGCTGTATGGCAGCGAGCACGCGCCGCTACGCGATGGCCTGCGCCTCCCGGCAGGCACCAGCCAGCTGCAGATCGATTACGTGGCGCTGTCGTTGGCACGTCCGGAGCGCAACCGATACCGCTACCGCCTGTCGGGCGTGGATGATGGTTGGCAGGACGCGGGCAGCAGCACACGTGCGTATTACACCAACCTCGCGCCCGGCGGCTACCGGTTCGAGGTGGAAGCCGCCAACGAGGACGGCATCTGGAGCACCGCACCGGCCAGCCGCAGCTTCCGCATCGCTCCCACCTTCGTGCAGACCGTGTGGTTCAAGCTGCTGTGCACCGCCGCCGTGCTTGCACTGCTGGTGCTGGCGGTGCGCATCCGCAGCGGGCAGCTGGCCGCACTGTTCCGCGCGCGCCTGCAGGAACGCAATGGCGAGCGCGAACGCATCGCGCGCGACCTGCACGACACCCTGCTGCAGGGTAGCCAGGGCCTGATCCTGCGCCTGCACGCGATCAGCCAGTCAGCGCAGACACCAGAGCCGGTGCGCAGCCAGCTTGAGTCAGCGATGCAGCTGGCCGAGCGCAACCTGGCCGAGGGTCGCGAGCGGGTCAATGCGCTGCGCGAGGGGCCGTTCGCGGGTCGCGACCTCGCTTCGGCACTGGCCGATGTGCACGCCGAATACGCCGGGCATGGCATCAATCCCCTGCGCCTGACCGTGGAAGGCGCGACGCCACCGCTGCAGGCCGACGCGGCCGAAGAGGTGTTCCTGATCGGGCGCGAGGCCATCCGCAATGCGTTGCGCCATGCCAATGCCAGTGCCATTGAAGTGGAACTGTCCTATGGCACGCGTTGTTTTCTGCTGCACGTGCGCGACGACGGTGCCGGCATTGCCGACGAGAACGCCGGCCATGGCCATTGGGGCCTGCAGGGCATGCGTGAGCGCGCCCAGCGCCTCGGCGCGGAACTGCAGCTGTGGACCCGCCCCGGGCTGGGTACCGAAGTCGCGCTGGCAGTCCCGGCCCGGCGGCTGTATCACCGCCGCCGATCGCGTTGGCATTGGCCCTGGAGTAGAGAAAACCATGACTGAGTCCCCTGCCCCGATCGGCGTGCTGGTGGTCGACGACCACCCGCTACTGCGTGATGGACTGGCTGCGCTGCTGGGCGCCCATTCCGACCTGCGCCTGCTCGGCGAGGCCGCCGATGGCGAGGAAGCCATCGCGCGCTATCAGCAGCTGCAGCCAGACGTGGTACTGATGGACCTGCAGATGCCACGCCTGGATGGTGTGGAAGCCATCGTGCGGATCCGCGTGATGGATCCGCGCGCGCGCATCATCGTGCTGACCACTTACCGCGGTGACGTACGTGCGGTGCGGGCGCTGCAGGCCGGCGCCAGCGCGTACCTGCTGAAGGACATGCTGCGCCATGAACTGGTCGACACCATCCGCATGGTCGCCGGCGGCCGGCGCGCACCGATTCCCCCGGCGGTGGCAGCCAGCATCGCCGCGCACGTGGTGGAAGATCGCTTGTCGCCGCGCGAGACCGAGGTACTGCGGCACGTGGCCGGAGGGCTGTCGAACAAGCGCATCGGCGAGCGCATGCAGATTTCCGAGCAGACGGTGAAGGCGCACATGAAAAGCCTGATGGACAAGCTCGGCGTGGGTGATCGCACGCATGCGGTAACCCAGGCGCTGCGGCGCGGCATCATCAGCCTGGACGACAGCGGTCACGATTAAGGGGGGGGGTCGGCAGGGCTTGCAGCCCTGCACCCGCGGTAGTGCCGGCCGCTGGCCGGCAACTTCAACAGCAAAATCAAAAGCGCGCTCTCCGTGGAATGGCGCGGCGGTGTCGGAGTACGGGGACGCTGCAAGTACGTCCCTGTAAGCTTGGCAGCCGCATCCATGCGGCTGACACCCCGCACTCCGACACCGCCCCACCTCTGACAGATTCCGATGGCGGTTGGTAGGTGTCGACCTTGGTCGACACTTCTGTCAGATATCGAAATCAATCAGGGGTCAGATCCGTTTTCCTCCGGAAAACGGATCTGACCCCAAGAGCCATTCCAACAGAAGGCGGGGTGGGTCCGGTTGCGGGGGCGTGAGCGCCATGGATGGCGCGACCGAGCCCCCATGGGTGAGGGCGCTTCGCTTGCGAAGCATTGCTTCGCAAGCGCCCGAACGCCCAGCCGCCAGCGGCTGGGCCGGACTGGGGATTCACGGCGTCCCCCGCAACCGGACCCACCCCGCCTCCCTACAGGAACCCCGCTGTTGCTGTTGCTGTTGCCTCCAGCAGGTGCAGGGCTGCAAGCCCTGCCGAACAACCCCCTACTTCAAACGCAGTGCCAGGCTGCCGCCCGCACACACCACCGCCAGCCAGGCCACGCCGTGCCACCCCCACTGCGCCAGCGCCAGGCTGCCCAGCGCACCGCCGGCGGCCATGCCGATGAACATGCCGGTGAACAACAGCGCATTGAGCCGGCTGCGTGCCGGCGGCACCAGGCCGTAGACCAGGGTCTGGTGCGCCACCAGCGCCGACTGGAAGCCGAAGTCGAACAGCAGCGCACTCACCACCAGCAACGGCAGCAGCGCGGCGACCGGCAACCAGCCTTCGGCCAGCAGCAGGCCGAAGCCCAGCAGCGCCACCGCAATCGCCAGCCGTGCCACCGCATGGCACCCCAGTCGATCAGCGAAACGGCCGGCAAACGGCGCGGCCAATGCACCGGCCGCACCCGCAATACCAAACGCACCCGCCGCCGCACTGCCCAGCCCCAGGCGGGCATGCAGCATCAGCGCCAGGGTCGACCAGAACGCACTGAAGCCGACCGCCAGCAGCGACTGGCTGGCCACTGCACGTCGCAGCTGCGGCTGCTCACGCCACAACGCCAGCAATGAGCCCAGCAACGCCGGATAGCGCAGCGTGCTGGTCGGCGCGAAACGCGGCAGTGCACGCGCCATCACCGCGCCCATCGCCGCCACCGATACCGCCGCCAGCACGAACTGCGTGCGCCAACCCCACGCTTCAGCCACCACACCACTGACCACCCGCGACAACAGGATGCCGAGCAGCAGGCCGGTCATCACCCGGCCGACGATCTGGCCGCGCTGCGCATCCGGTGCCAGCACCGCAGCGGCGGGAACGATGTCCTGCGCCAGCGTTGCCATCAGCCCGACCAGCAGGCTGGCCATCAACAGGCCCGGCAGGTGCCCGGCCATCGCGGCGGCGCCCAGTGCCAGCGCCAGCAGCGCGGACTTCAACAGGATCAGATGGCGGCGGTCGAAGCGATCGCCCAGCGGTGCCAGCAGCAGGATGCCCAGTGCGTAGCCGAGCTGGGTCAGGGTTGGCACCAGGCCGGCGGCGCGCTCACCGGCGCCAAGGTCCTGCGCGATCAGGCCCAGCATGGGCTGGCTGTAATACAGCGACGCGACCGAGAAGCCAGCACCGGCCGCCATTGCCAGCACCAATGGGGCGGAAGGCACGGTCGCCGGTGCGGCCGCAACAGACAGCGAGGGGGTAGACATGGGGGAGCCCCGTAGAGGAAGTGGGCGTATCCTGCCTGTATTCGCCAAACGTCTGTAGTAGGCTCTGGCACATATACTTCATACGCCACACGCATGAATGACCTCGCCACCGGCGCTGATCGCCTGGATCTGCTGCGCACCTTCCTGCGCATTGTCGATGCCGGCAGCCTGTCTGCTGCGGCCCTGCAGCTGGGCACCACCCAGCCGACGGTCAGCCGACGCCTGCAGGCACTGGAGCGGCAGCTCGGCCTGCGCCTGCTGCAGCGCTCCACCCATGGCCTGCAACTGACCGAGGACGGCCTGCGCTGCCAGCGTCATGCGCAGCGCGTGGTCGACGAATGGGAGTCGCTGCAGGCCGAACTGAACGGCGAACCGGAAACGCTGCGCGGACGCCTGCGGGTGATGGTGCCGCACGCCTTTGGCCAGGCGCAGCTGCTGCCGACCATGCTCGCATTCCTCGCCCAGCACCCGCAGCTGAGCCTGGAGTGGATCCTGGAAGATCGGCGCCCGGATTTCATTGCCGAAGGTATCGACTGCGCGGTCCGGGTGGGCCCAGTCGACGAACCGCGCATGGTTGCACTGCCGCTCGCGGAAGTGCCGCGCATCGTCGTGGCAGCGCCCTCGCTGGTGGACGCCACGGCGGTCAGCACGCCGGAACAGGCACAGTCACTGCCGTGGATCTCGCTGGTCACCTACTACCGCGAACGCCTGCTGCTGCATGACGCGCAGGGACGCGCGCATACCCTTTCGATCAGCCCGCGCCTGCTCAGCGACAACCTGTTCGTGGTACAGCAGGCTGCACGCGCCGGGCTGGGCGCAGCGGTGGTCTCGGCCTGGCTGGTGGCCGACGACCTCGCACAAGGACGGCTGGTGCAGCTGCTGCCGGACTGGCAGGCGCCGGCACTGCCGGTCCACGTCGTGTTTCCTGCCGCGCGCCAGCAGCCCCCACGGCTGCGCGCCTTCATCGATGCGATGAAGGCCGCGTTGCCGCAGCTACACGGAATGCGGCCGGCACCGCGCTAGGTCACCGGCCGCATCATCCACGCATGGCGTGGATCTACTGAGGGTACGGTAGATCCACGCCATGCGTGGATTCCGTCCAACCACGCAATCAGTCAGCTTTCGCCGCCTCTGCATTCCACGCCGCGACCTTGGCCTTGGTGTCGGCCAGCATCTTGTCCAGCGCGGCGCGGTCATACACGTTGCCGCGCAGGATCACGCTGTCGATCTTCTCGGTGGCGGCGATGTCCTGCAGCGGGTTGGCGGTCAGCAGCACCAGGTCGGCGGCCTTGCCCTGCGCGACACCACCGTAGCGGTCCATCTGGCCGAACCAGGCCGGGCCGGAACGGGTTGCGGCCGACAGCGCCTGCGGCGCGCTCAGACCCTCCTTCACGAACAGCTGCAGTTCCTGGTGCAGGGCGATGCCCGGGAAGTTGAACGAGTTGAGGAAGCCCGCATCGGTGCCGGCAATGATCGTCACGCCCGCCTCCTGCAGCAACGGCAGCACGGCCGCCACCTGGTGGTACTGCGCGTGGCGCGCCTCGATCTGTGCCGGCGTCGCCTTCGCGGCGCGGTCCACGCGCCACTGGTAGGTCGCGCGCAGGCCCGGGCCGATGTAGGCCAGGTACGGATCGTTGGCGTGGTCATCCTGGTCCAGGAAATCGAGGATACGGCCACCGTTGAGGGTCGGGGTCACGAATACGCCGCGCTTGGCGAAATCACGGTAGGCGTGCATCGCGGTGTCACGGTCGAAGCTGGCGTCGAGGCGGCGATTGGCTTCCGCGCGGTCGATGCGGCCGGCGCCGAAGTCGGCGGCGATCTTCGCTTCGTCCTTGCTGCCGGCCTTGAATGCGTAGTCCAGGTGCTCGATCGAGGCCAGGCCGGCATCGACCGCCTGCTCCACCGTCAGCGCCATCGGAATGTGGCCCGAGGCCTTGAAGCCGGCCTTGCGCGCTGCGCTGGCCGAATACAGGAACAGATCCGGCTTCAGCGTGCTGTCGGTGATCTTCACGAAATCGACCTTATCGTGCTGCAGTCGGGTGATCGCCTTGTCGACGTCGGCCTCGCTACCCACTTCGATCGTGCCCTTCCAGACCGGCTTGATGCCTTCGATCTTCGCGCCCGAGCTGAGCAGGCGCGGGCCGAACAGCGTGCCCCTGGCGATCTCACCACGCCACTGCAGCACCTGCTCGGGCAGATCGCCGGAACAGTCACGCACGGTGGTGATGCCGTGCGCGATGTACAGCGGCAGCAGCGCCTTGTTCTCTTCGATCAGCGCCGGGCCGCCACCGAAGTGCACATGCATGTCCCACAGGCCCGGGATCAGGTATTTGCCCTTGGCATCGATCTGGCGGGCCGCGCTCCACTGGCCGCGCAGCTGCGCGTCCGGGCCCACCGCGACGATGTCCTCGCCGCGGATCACCACGCTCTGCCCGGCCCGCGCGCTGGCGTGCTCGACGTCGACCACGATGGCATTGCGGATCAGCAGGTCGGCGCGCTCGGCAGCAGATGCCGACAGCGGCGCCACCGCAAGAAGGATGGCAAGGGACAACGGGCGGGAACGGAACATGATGGACAGCATCCTGGTAGGCACGGCCAGCGTGCGGGTGGAAGGAGTAGCGGTTCAGCGCGCCGCGCCGTGCTGGCGCAGCAGGGTTTCAATGCCGGCATAGCCACGCTGGCGCGCGTGCGCCAGTGGCGTTACGCCATCGCCGTCGGCCAGCTCCGGGTCGGCACCGGCCTCCAGCAACAGCTGCACGATCTGCACATGGCGTTCACCACCGTCGCCAAGCAGGATCGCTTCCAGCAGCGCGGTCCAGTGCAGGCGGTTGACGTGGTCCACCGCCACACCTGCACGCAGCAGCATGCGCACGGTGGTGACGTGGCCGCGCTCGGCGGCCGGAATCAACGCAGTGCCCCCATAGCGGTTGGTGCTGCGCAGATCGGCGCCGTGCGCCAGGGTCATCGCCAGGATCTCATCCAGGCCGCGCGCGCCGGCATACAGGTAGGCACTGTCCTGCAGCGCATCCTTGGCATTGACGTCCGCCCCGGCCTCGATCAGTTCGCGCGCGGCATCCACGTTGTTGCCCTGCGTGGCCAGCAGCAGCGCCGTGCGGCCCTGGCCATCGCGCGCCTCAAGATCAGCACCATCGGCCAGTGCGCCGCGCACCGCCTCGGCATCGCCGCGGCTGGCGGCATCACGCAGGCGCGCGTCTGCGTCAGCTCTGGAGCTGGCAGTGCAGGCAGGGGTGACCATGGCCAGCAGACACAACAACAGCACGCGCGTGAACGGTGCAGGCCAGCCAGCAGGGCAATGGAAGCGCATCACGGTGTCTCCTTTTCTCCATCGCCGCGGGGCGATGGTCGCAGGGGCCGCGCATTGCCGGCCCCTGCCCCGCATGGTAGAAGTCGGCCTGGGTATCCAGAAGTGAAATGTTCAAATGCAAGACAGTGCCAAATCGAATAGAACCCTGTTCGAACTGGACCTGCTGCGGGCGCTGGTGATGGTGGCCGACTGCGGCAGCTTCACCACGGCGGCCACGCGCCTGCATTCGACGCAGTCCACGGTCAGCCAGAAGGTACGGCGGCTGGAGGAACTGGCCGGGCATCGCCTGCTCGAGCGCGGCCACCGCGATGTACACCCCACCGACGCCGGCCACACCCTGCTCGGCTATGCGCGGCGCATGCTCGACCTGAACGAGGAAATGGCACAGGCGCTGGCCGGCGCGACGGTGGAAACCGCGGTCCGCATCGGCGTACCCGAAGACTTCGTCAACCCGCAGACCACTCGCATGCTGGCCGCCTTCAGCCGCCGCCACCCGCAGGTGAAGCTGGAGATCAGCAGCGGCCTGAGCCGCGCCCTGGCACAGGGTTTCGACCACGGCGAGCTGGACCTGGTGCTGGTCAAGCAGCGCCGCAACAGCCGCCAGGCGGTGCACTGCCGCCGCGAGCCGATGCACTGGATCGACAGCCTGCGCAGCAGCTGCCTGCAGCAGGACCCGCTGCCGCTGGTCACCTTCCCGCCGCGAGGGCTGTACCGCGACGAGATGATCCACGCCGTGGAAGCGCTGGGCCTGCGCTGGCGCATTGCCTTCACCAGTTCGTCGCTGAGTGGCATCCAGGGCGCGGTGGCTGATGGCATCGGCATCAGCCTGCTGCCGCGCCGCGCGGTCACGCGCGAGCACCGCATCATCGATGGCGAGCGTGGGCTGCCGGTGATCGACAACTACGAAATCGGCCTGCTGCATCGTGCCGATGCCGATGATGCGGTGCGGGCACTGGCCAGCGAGCTGTGGCGGCAGGTACAGCGCGAACCGGATTGACCACGGTAGGTCCACGCCACGCGTGGATGCCTTACGCGCATTGATCATCGATATCTGATCAATCTTGCCGCACGGCAGGCATCATGGCCTCGTACAGTGCCCCTTGATTCCGTGCTCCACGGCGCCTCGCCATGTCCGACGAAACCCCGACCCGCTTCGATCCCCTGCCTGCGGCGCTGCAGACGCACCTGCAGCACCAGCGTGCACTGATCGCCGCGCGCGTGGCCGCCAGCTTCCCGACGTTGCCGGTGCAATGGCCGCTGGCCGCCAGCACATTGCAGCGCGTGGTCGATGCCGAACTGATCGATCGTGACGACTGCGGCGGCTGGGAAGCCCTGGGCGTGGCGTTCGGTGACACTCTGGCGCAACGCGTGCCGGGCCTGGCCTGGATGCAGGTCACCGATGCCTGGGGCATCGACGCGGTGCTGCGCCATGCCGACAGCAACTTGCAGATCGGCGCCGGCACCCTGCTGCTCAAGCGCGTGGAGCAGGGCGAGGTCATCGACATCGCCCATCTGCTGGCGTGGCTGGAAGAGTTCGTCGCCACCCGCGCAGACGATTACGCCTGAAAGCCGCCGGGCATGGCTCGGCACTACACGGAGCTGGCGCGGCGTGGTCTACAGCCAACGGCCATCCACCACTACCCGGCGCTGCACCGGCACCCCGGCCACGGCAGCCGGGCCATGATCGGCCCGCACGGCCACGAAAGTGGCCGGATGCCCTTCCACGAGACCGTATTGCGGCAGCCCGATCACCTGCGCCGCATGGGTCGTGACCATGTCCAGCGCCAGCATCAGGTCGGCATCGGTGTAGAAGCCCGAGCGGTAGCCCAGCAGCATCGCCCGCTGCAGCAGATCGCCGTTGCCGTAAGGCCACCAGCAGTCGCGGATGTTGTCGTTGCCGGCGAACACGCGCACGCCCGCATCATGCAGTGCGCGCAAAGGCGGAAATGGATGATCACCCGGCGCGTTGCTCATGATCGCCACACCCGCCGTGGCCAGCGCCTCGCCCACCTGCAACGCGCGCGCCAGCGGCACGTCGCCCAGCGAGTAGGCATGACTGACCGCCACCCGCCCCTGCAGGCCAGCGGCCCGGGTCCGCGCGGCAATGCGCAGCAACTGGGCCAGTCCGGTTTCGCCGGGGTCGTGCAGGTGGATGTCGAGGCGCACGCCATAGCGCTCGGCCAGGCCGAACAGCAGTGCCAGCTGGCCCTCAGCATCGCCATCCAGCGTGGTCGGGTCGATGCCTCCCAGCACCTCCACGCCCGCTGCAAGGGCCTGCTCAAGCACGGCGGCGGTACCCGGACAGGACATCACCCCGGCCTGCGGGAACGCCACCAGCTGGATCCGCATGATGTCGGCGCAGCGCAGCGCCGCCTCGCGCACCGCTTCGAGATGACGCAGGCCCGTGCTGCCGTCGATGTCGACGTGGCAGCGCATGGCCACCGTGCCGAAGCGGCTGCACTGGCGGATCAATGCCTCGGCACGGTCCACCATCGGCGCGGCACCCGCTACCGCGGCCTTCTCTACCGCCAACCGCTCACGCAGGCTGTTCACCGGTTGATGCGGGTGCCAGCGGTCGCCGACAAAACTCTTGTCCAGATGGATGTGGCCGTCGACCAGCCCGGGCAGGACCGCGAAGCCCTGCAGGTCGACGCATTCCGCCCCGTCGGCCGGCGAGGCCTCGCCATTGAGGCCACTGATGCGGCCGTCACGGATATGGAAATGCAGTGGCGCGCCGTAGCGGTCTACACCGCCATGGACGAACTGAAGCGTCATCGGAAACTCCCGGAAAGCCAAGTCATGACGCCATCCTGCGCGCCCGCGCTGCCATCGGCCAACGAAATATCTGGATGCCACATATTCACCAATCCGATGAACGCGGTTGCGACGGAGCTCGCAGCCACGCCGTGCACACGCCTGAACGGGTACCATAGGCACCTGTTTCCGCTGTGATGCCGCATGGGCCCGTCCGACCGCCACGATCGCCTCCGCCGCTGGCAGGCCGCGTCCCTGCTCGCTGCTGCCCCGATGGCCAGCCTGTCCGCCGCCGATACGGCCGCCACCGCGCCGCTGCAGGCGCCGCCGGGCCAACAGCGCATCGCATCGGCTGCCCTCGTCGAGCGGTTGCACCAGCGTGTGCTGTCCGGGCAGAGCGCCACCGCCACCCTGGAACACTGGTGCGCCGAACACGGCCTGGCCGAACAGGCGCGGGTGCGCGCGGTGCGTGTGCATGGCCAGGACAAGCCTGCCCCTGCCGATGTGCTGCAGGCGCTGGGTGCGACGCAGCCTGGCACCGCGCTGCGCTACCGCCGGGTACAGCTGGTCTGTGGCAGCCGCGTGCTGTCCGAGGCCGACAACTGGTACCTGCCGGACCATCTCAGCCCGGCCATGAACCAGGTGCTGGACAGCACCGACGAACCCTTTGGCCGCGTGGTCGGCCCGCTCGGTTTCCAGCGCCAGACCCTGGCTGACCAGACGTTCTGGCCACCGCGTGGCGAAGGCGACGACGGCGTGGTCCTGGAAGTGCGCGCGCTGCTACGCGATCGCCAGCAGCAGCCCTTCAGCTACGTCATCGAGTCGTACCTGCAACAGGCGCTGCCCTAGCCGACCGGCGCGCGCCATCACCGCGGTGTCTAGACAGCAGAAGGCCCGGCATTGCCGGGCCTTCTGTCTGCCCGCCCGATCAGCGGAACCGGTAGTCCAGCTGCAGCCAGTACTGGCGGCCATACGGGTCGTAGTTGCCGACCGGGTAGAACGGCCAGCCGCCCCCGTTCCTGTCCGCCGGCGGGCGGCTGTCACGCAGGTTGTTGACGATCACGCCCACCGACAGGTTCTCGCCGAACTGGCGGAACACGCTGGCGTTGTAGGTCATGTACGGCGCGATGCGGCCACTGCCATCGGTCTTCGGCAGTGAACCGAAACGATTGCCGTACAGCGTGGTGGTCCAGTCGCCCTGGTTCCAGGTGATGCTGCCATTGGCCTTGCTGCGCCACTGGTAGTCATCCAGTGAATTGCGGATGTCACGCTCCGGATCATCGGAGAACTGCCGGTATTTATGCTCCAGCACCACGGTATAGGCCAGGCGCGTGGTGAAGCGGCCATAGCGGCCGGCGTCGAAGCGCCAGTTGCCCTTCAGGTCCAGGCCGCGCACCGACTCGGAGGCCGCGTTGATCGGATTGATCAGCACGCGGGTTACCTGGTCCGGCTGCACCGTGGCATTGGACGGGTTGCGGATCACCCGCGACAGCGCGTCCTGGCACAGCGGTGAACCGATATCGCGCGCTTCGCCACCCAACGTGCGTCCCAAGCGGCAATCGGCTTCATCACGAAGAATACGGCTGGTGTCGAGGCTGGTGACCTCATTGTCGATGCGGATGTCGTAGTAGTCAGCACTGAAGTCCAGCCCGGACAGCGGCGACCAGACCACGCCGAACCCATAGGATTTGGCGGTTTCCGGCTGCAGCTGTGCGTTGGCACGGTTGCTGTAGTCGATCGACAGGCCGTTGTAGTCGCAGTTGTCGTACGACTGGCCTGCAGTACGGCAGCGCCAGTAATCGGTCATGCCCGGGTTGTAGCCGCGGGTCTCGGTGGCAAACACGTAGTTCATGTCCGGTGCACGGAAGCTGGTCGCAGCAGAGCCGCGGATCAACAGGCTCTCGATCGGGCGGAACTCGACGCCGAAGCTCCAGGTCGCCTTGCCGATGTGCTCGCCGCCTGCGCGGTACTGGTCGTAGCGGCCGGCCAGCGTGGTGGTCAGCGATTGCAGCAACGGCAACTGCAGTTCAACGCCGGCCGCATAGCGATCACGATCACCGCCGGCGCCGATACCGGCGCTGGTGTTCCAGAACTCGCCGGTGCCCAGGCGCGGGTCCGGGCGGTTGCGGTAGCCCTGGCTGCCGGCCTCGACCACCGCCGCCAGCGCAGCATCGCCGCCCGGCAGTGCGAACAGGCGGCCATTGATGCTGGCGCTGAAGGTCTGCAGCCACGCCGCGTTGCGACTTTCCTGATAGTCGGACAGGCCCTCGTACTCGTTCGGAGTCAAAGGCTTGAACAGGCGCACCGGGTCCGGCGCATAGACCTCCACGCCATTGCGCACGCCCAGCTTCGGGCCCAGCAGGTACTCGTTGATGCCGGCCAGCAGCACCGGGCGACGGGTGCGGTTCTCGTAGCGCGAACGGCTGTAGACCGCCTCGTAGTCCCAGCCGCTGTCGCCGATCTGGCCGCGCGCGCCCAGGTTGAACGACCACGAGTTCTCCAGGAACCGATTGGCATTGCGCGGCAGGCCACCGATTTCCTCCGGCGCGAAGCGGCGGTACCAGCTCTCCAGGTTCCCGCTGTTCTGGTTGTAGAAGTAGTTGCGTGACGACGTCCAGGTCGGCGCACGCGTGTTGTTGTAGATGCGCGCGCTGCCCACGGCGACATCGGCGAACAGGTCGGTGGTGTCGTTGACGTGGAAGGTCAACAGGCCATAGCCATTGAGGTTGCGCTTCTGGGTCTGCACGGTCCAGTAGCTGGCGGCGGCCTCGTTGCTGCCGCAGTACCAGCCCTGGCGCGGGTTGTTGGCACGGAACACGCTGCCGCCATAAATGCCCGACGCTGCGTCGCAGCCGCTCACGCCCGGATCGATGTTGCGGCCGGTGGCAGCATTGCGGCGATAGGCGATCGCGGTCGCCTGCGGCGCCTTGCCGGCCGGATCATCGTCCAGTGAATCCATGAAGTCGCGTTGGCGCGCGTGAATCGCCTTGCGCACGTCGAACTCGAAGCCGAACAGCGCATCCCAACGCTCGCCGGAACTGCCACCGACCACCTGCGCCCGCTGGTTGTCACCCCCGCCCTGCTGGGTGCCGCCGGCGCGCACGTTCACGTCCACGCCTTCAAAGCGGTCCTTGAGGATGATGTTGACCACGCCGGCGATGGCATCGGAGCCATACACCGCCGACGCACCCGCGGCGAGCACCTCGATGCGCTCGATCAGGGCGCTGGGAATGTTGGCGAGGTTGACCACGTTCACCGAGCCCTCGTAGGCCAGCGGGTAGTCGGCCTGGCGGCGGCCGTTGACCAGCACCAGCGTGCGGTTCGGACCCAATCCACGCAGGTTGATGGTGTTGGCGGCCGGTGTGAACGTATTGCCGAAGTCCTCGCCCTGCACGTTGCCGGTGTTCTCGGTCAGCGCGCTCAGCGCGTCGAAGGCATTGCGGTAGCCCTGCGCATCGATCTGCTCGCGGCTGATCACCGTCACCGGCGAGGGCCCCTCGACACTGGCACGGGGAATGCGCGAGCCGGTGACCTTCACTTCCTGCAATGTGGTGGGTGCGCTTTCCTGCGCGAAGGCCGGCAGCGAGACCAGCATCAGGGACGACAGCGCGAGCACCAGCGGACGCGGGCGCAACGCCTTGTGGGAGGCGGACATGGGCTTCCTGGGGGAGTGGGCGGGTGGTACGGGGGAGCCGTGGCCTGTGCGGCACATAACGATCCCGTAACGAAAGTGTCCTGAATGGGTGGTTTCAACGGAAATGACCAGCCCTGATGGGCTTATGCCTGAACCGAATCAGACCCCCGGCTCCGCTCACCGCATTTTTGCAATGTTTTGAATGGTGCAGGGAGGCGGGCACGGCCATCGTGCCGGGGATGATGATCCCGTATCCCACCTCGCTTCTCCCCCCGTTGCGACCGGTGCTGCGCCGTCACCTGCTGCAGCTGCAGGCCGCACCGGTCACCCTGCGCCCGTTCCAGCGTACCGACCTGCCGCGCTGGCGCCTGTTCGATGATCGCCGCCGGCGCGGCCGACGCCATCCGGCGGGTATCGACGAGGAAGCCCGCTTCCTGGCCCACATGCACCGCTCGCGGCTGGAGCAGGACAACGATCAGCTGATGCTGGGGGTATTCGATGACGAGCACGGCACCGTGCTGGACCAGTTGCATGTCCGCCTGCAGTGCTTGCATACGCGCTGCGCCGAGCTGCTGTCGCTGCAGCATTGGCACCCGCACGCGGATGCAGCGCTGCGGGCGCTGTGCCCGTTCCTTTTCGAGGATGTGGGCGTGCACCGCCTGTTCGTGATGCTGCCACCGGACTGCAGCAGCCCGTTCGCCACTGCACTGCACGCCTTCGGCTTCGAACAGGAAGGGCTGCTGCGCGACCACCACCTGGATCTGGACGGTTGGCAGGATCGCCAGCTGCTGGCACTGACCGCGCCGGTCTGGCGCAGCCGCCAGCACCCCGAGAGTTAGCGGACCCGCTCCAGCGATGCACCTGCGCCGGTCAGCACTGCGCAGGCGTGGTCCTGCAGCTCTTCAGCGCTGGCCTCGTTGCCGGTGCCGGGGTCCACACGGGTGGCCAGCAGGATGAAACCCGGGCCACCCTGCACCGGATCCCGTCCCGCCACCACCAGGCTCCACTGGCCCACGTCGTCCACGCCGGCGAGGTCATAGGCCAGCAGATTGAGCGGATTGGCGGTCAGTTCCGCGCCCGGCAACAGGCGGGCCTGGTACTGATGACCGCGCAGCGGCACCGGCAACGGTGACCACTGGCTGCCCAGGGCAGCGGCATGCACGTCCAACGCCTGCAACACGTCGCCACGCAGGCAATCCACGTGGATATGCAGCTGGTGCTGCGAACGGCCGTGCGGCGAGTTCAATGCCAGGCTCGCGACGTTGCGCGGCAGCGGTTGCCGCAAGGCTTGTTCGGTGTGGCTGCGCGCCTGCCAGGCCGCAGCGAAGTAGTTCGGCGCCCCACGCTGGTAAAGACCGCGGTTCTCGATGCCACTTACCTTGTCCAGCGGCATCAGCAGGAACTGGTAGTCACCGTGTGCATCCTTGACCAGCACGTCACGGCGGCCGGCTGCCGTCTCCACCCGCAGGCAGCTGCCGCGCGGGCCGTCAGCTGCCTGGCAGTCACGCTCGATCAGGCGCCACAGCGCATCGGAATGGACGGGCTGCAGAGGCGGCGCGCTCGCACAGGCGGACAACAGCAGCAGGGGCGACAGCAGCAACGAGCGCAGGGACACGGCGGCGACTCACGGAACAGGCACGGCAGGCGGCGCCGCACTGCATTCTAGCCAGCGCGGTGCTGCAATCAGTAGGTGCCGAACGGCACTTCAACCACGATCGGAGCCACGCCCTCGCCCGCCTGCAGGGTGTAGCGGTCCAGTGCGCCATCATCTTCGGCGTGCGGCTGGCGCTGGAAATGCAGGGGATAACGGTCATCACCCAGGCGCACGGCGCTGCCATCGGCCTCCAGCGCGGCACCTTCGGGAATCAGCAGCCCCCCCAGGTCGCTGTAGGCCCCCGGCACATCGGTGAAACCATAGTCAGCCAGCTCATCCACGCGCTGCATCGCATAGACGTGCGGCAGGTAGGGGCGTGCCGGGCTGCGGCCATTGCTGAGGTCGGTCACCCAGGCCTGTGGCAGGTGGTATTGCTCGCGCAGTGCGGCCACGCCCAGCGACGGGCTGGCCACCTGCAGGCAGCACACCGCGCGCTTGCCCTCACGATCGACAATGGCGAATCGATCGCCACGAGTGGCGGCCTGCGGCAGCATCGCGAACGCCAGGTTGCGCTGAGCGGGTGCATAGCCTGCCTCGGTCTGCAGGTTGCGCCAGGCACCGAACACCGGCGCTTCCGCAACGGCGTCCGGCGCCGGCTCGATGGCAGAGGCGGCAAACGCCACGCCCAGCACCGACACTGCCAGTACCCTTCTCGCCCTGCGCTTGTCGCGCAAACTGCCTGCCGTCATAGCGTATCCAACACCTGCACCGGAATGGCCCGGCCTGCCCGCTGGCGCGCTGCCAGCCATCCCTGCCACTATGCAATGACCACGCTGTGCCGGCAATGACCGGAGTGCTGACGCCTTTCGCGCGACGGGTGCTATCGTTCCGCCCATCTTCCCTGCGCAGGAGCGCTCGCATGTCCGCCTTCCGTCTGTCCCTGCTACTGCCTGCGTCGGCCCTGCTGCTGTCGGCCTGCGTCAGCACCCCTGGCCCGCAGGTCAAGGGTACCGGCCACTGCGATGCCAGCCAGCTGGGCTGGGCGATCGGCCAGCCGGCCAACGAACCCAACATCCGCCGCCTGTCCCGCGAGAGCGGCGCCGGGCTGGTCAACCCGATCGGCCCCAGCACCATCACCACCAAGGACATCCGCCAGGATCGCCTGCGCGTGTACGTGGACAAGGACAACATCATCACCGCTACCCGCTGCGAGTAGGCGCTGTAGAGCCGAGCCCACGCTCGGCTGCGCTTCCGTGACAGCCGAGCGCAGGCTCGGCTCTACAGAAAACTCCAGTCGAGCATGGCTCGACGCTACATGTCAGGGTTCGGTATACCCCGCGCAGTCCGGCAGCGCCTGGTCGGGGTTGAACACCCCATCACTGAAGCGGAACAGCCGCGTGTAGCTGCACGCCGGGTCCTGCTCGGTGCGCAGGTCCTTCTTCTTCAGCGGGCCCTTGGTCAGCGAATCCTCGAAGCGCGAAACACCCGCCGGGAACCGGGTCGCCACGGTCTGGTAGCGCAGCATCGGCATGCCCTCGGCCACCGGATCCAGCCCGAGCTTGGCCGAGAACCCGTATTCGTCGTGGCAGGCGCCTGCGCGCTGCTTCATGTCCTGCTCGCTGAAACAGGCGCGGATCATCGCATTGCCCAGCCATGGCACGGTCAGCACGTCGTCGTCCACCTGGATGTCGTCCTGCAGGTGGCGCACGCGTGCCAACTGCAGCGTGGACGCGTCGGCACCTCCACCGGAGTACATGGTGCTGAACTTGACGATGCCGCCTACCAGCACATTCTGGCGGGCGCGCTGCTGCGGGTCGGTCACTGTTTCGTCGCTGCCCACGCCCGACGCCAGGCGCACGATCCACGGCCACAGTGACAGGTCGGCTTCCTGCGGCACGTCGATGCTGACGTGGTAGGTGTGTGGCTTGCCCTGGCCCTGCACCTTCTCAAGCACTTCCAGCACGCTCGGCCGGTCACCCTCCTCGGCGACCGGCTGCACGCGCACGCACCAGTTGCCGTCCCGCGTGCAGTCGTAAAGCCCCGATGGTCCAGTCTCACTCGCGATCAGCACCTGCCCCAGCGGTTCCATCACATTGCCAGCGGCATCGCGCTGCTGCGGCAGGATAGAAGACTGCGCCAGCACCAGCAGCGGGGTCGCCAGCAATGCAGCGCACAGGGCGGCGCGGACGGGAATGGAAGGCATGGGCGGCTCCTGTGGCTGGGATTCCGATGGTAACCGCTACCCGGACGGCGGCGGGCCTGCCCGGCATCGCCCTTGTAGCGTCGAGCCATGCTCGACTGCCCTTTCCGTCCTCAATGCCCACTGCAATCGCAGCTGCCCCACCCCTTCGCCTTCGAGGTCTGGCCGATGCCCGGGTTGAACGTATTGCTCGGGTCCAGCTGCTTGTAGAACCCGGCCAGCGCCGGCTTGGCCGGGTACAGGTGGCCGACGTTGTGCTCGGCCGGATACTCGGCGCCACGCTGGTCCAGCAGCGCCCACATCGCATGCTCGATCGCCATCGGGTCTTCGCCCTTGCGCGCGATGTAGTCCTGATGGAACACGTGGCACAGGAAGTGCCCGTAATACAGCTTGTGCAACAGGCGGCCGTCGATATCCGCCGGTAGCTGCTCGAACCAGTCGGCGTCGTCACGTCGCAGCGCGATGTCCAGCGCGACGATGTCCTGCACCTGCTCACGATGCACTTCGCGGTAGCGCACCGCGGCACCGGCTACGGCGAAACGATGCAGGAACGCCTTGCGCCCCTCCTCGGCCGTGCAGTGGAAATAGCCGCCTTCGTGGCCAGCGAAGAAATCGCGCAGCCAGGCTTCGGTTTGCGCTGCGTCCTGCGCGGACACCTTCAGCAGCAGGTGATGCTCATAGCGCTGGCGGAACTCACCCATGCGCTTGGGCAGGTGCGAGGGCAGCAGGCCGGTCAGCATCTGCATCACCCGGTCGGTCACCCCGCGCAGGCCCAGCCGTTCGAACCAGCCATCGATGCGGCTCTTCAATGCGAACGCCGCGGGCACACGAGAGGTACCGAGGCGATCAATCAGCAGGAAGCTGTCCTTGCCGTAGCGCTCGCCGATGTCATAGGCATCGCGGTGAATGTACTCGCCCGCGATCGGCAGGCGCTCGAAGCCGGTCAGCAGCTGGCGGCGGATCGCGGTGAGGCTGTCGGTGCGGTTGCTGCCGATGTAGAAGACTTCGGCGGCCTCCTTTTCGAAGGTGTCCAGGCGCACCGCGAACACCGCCAGCTTGCCCGCGGACCCGGCCGCCTCGAAGTGGCGGCTGGGATCGGCGTTGAAACGTGCGGGGGTATCGGCATCGACCTTGCGTACTTCCTCGGCATAGCGTGGATCGGAAGCCGCACGGCCGTCGCCATCGCCCACGTCGGCGGCCGTGTAGTCACCGGCCTGCAGGCGCTGCAGGATCTGCTCGGGCGTGTCACCCAGCGCGATGCCCAGATGGTTGACCAGCTGCAACTGGCCCTGCGCATCGACCTGCGCATACAGCGCCAGCTCGGTGTAGGCCGGGCCACGTCGCACCAGCGCGCCACCGGAGTTGTTGCAGATGCCGCCCAGCACCGAGGCGCCGATGCAGGACGAGCCGATCACCGAATGCGGTTCGCGATCCAGCGGGGCCAGCGTCTGCTCCAGGCGGTCCAGCGTCGCGCCAGGCAGGCACAGCACCTGCCGGCCTTCGTTCAACAACTGGATGCCGGTCAGGCGCAGCGTGCTGACCAGCACGATCGGCCGGCCATAGTCATCGCCATCCGGGGTCGAGCCACCGGTCAGCCCGGTATTGGCCGCCTGCAGGATGATCGCGGCGCCGCCCTGCACCGCTGCCTGCAGCACGCGCCACAGTTCCAGCAGCGTCCCCGGGCGCACCACCGCCAGCACTGGGCCATCGCCGAAGCGATAGCCGCGACGGAAGCGCCGCGTGGCCTTGTCGCCGGTCAGTACATGGCGATTGCCGACCGCATCGCGCAACTGTGCCAGCACGGCGTCGTGGCCGCTCATGGCAGGCTGACCAGCGAATCGCGGCCGATGTCGGCGATGCGGCGCGCACCGGTCAGGGTCATCGCCACGCGCATTTCCTTGGCGATCAGGTCCAGCAGGTTGGCCACGCCGGCCTCGCCCTGCGCGGCCAGCGCATAGATGAAGGCGCGTCCCAGCAGCACGGTATCGGCCCCCAGCGCCAGCATGCGCACCACGTCCAGGCCAGTGCGGATGCCGGAATCGGCGAGGATCTTCAGATCGCCCTGCACCGCATCGGCGATGGCCGGCAACGCACGCGCGGTGGACAGCACGCCGTCCAGCTGGCGGCCACCGTGATTGGAGACCACGATGCCATCGGCACCGAACTTCACCGCATCACGTGCGTCATCCGGGTCGAGGATGCCCTTGATCACCATCGGGCCCTTCCAGAATTCGCGGATCCACTCCAGGTCCTTCCACGAAATGGAGGGATCGAAGTTGCTGCCCAGCCAACCGATGTAATCCTCCAGCCCGGTAGGGTTGCCGCGGTAGGTGGAGATGTTGCCCAGGTCATGCGGGCGGCCGAACAGGCCCACGTCCCACGCCCAGTGCGGATGGGTGATGGCCTGGCCGATGCGGCGCAGCGAGGCATTCGGGCCGCTCATGCCCGAGTGTGCATCGCGGTAGCGCGCGCCCGGCACCGGCATGTCCACGGTGAATACCAGCGTGGTCACGCCGGCAGCCTGTGCACGCTCCAGCGCATTGCGCATGAAGCCACGGTCGCGCAGCACGTACAGCTGGAACCACATCGGCCGCTGGATGGCCGGTACCACTTCCTCGATCGGGCACACCGACACCGTGGAGAGGGTGAACGGGATGCCGCGGCTGTCGGCCGCGCGCGCCGCCTGTACCTCGCCGCGCCGCGCATACATGCCGGTCAGGCCGACCGGCGCCAGCGCCACCGGCATCGCCAGTTTTTCGCCGAACAGCTCGGTTTCCAGGCTCAGGTCGGACATGTTGCGCAGGATGCGCTGGCGCAGCGCGATGTCGGACAGGTCGGAAACGTTGCGCTTCAGCGTGTGCTCGGCATACGCGCCGCCATCGATGTAGTGGAACAGGAACGGCGGCAGCCGGCGTTCGGCAGCAGCACGGTAATCGGTGGAGGCGGAGATGATCATGGGGTCAACCGTGGGGGGAAGGCAGGCGCGAGGCCCGCGCACGCCGGGCTTCGTTGTCATCGAGGGTGCGCAGTGTGGTGTGCACGAACTCGAGGTGGGCATGCGCGGCGGCGCGCGCGCGTTCGGGGTCGCCGGCCAGCACCGCATCCATCATCTCGCGGTGCTGGTCGGACAGCGGCGAGAAGGTCCTCGCCGAGGTGTAGAGCTTTTCGCGGCTCTGCGAGATGTTGGTCTGCAGCAGTTCGAACAGCCCGCGCATCACCTGCAGCAGCACCAGATTGTGCGAGGCCTCGGCGATGGACAGGTGGAAGGCCGCGTCGGCCTCGGCTTCGCCGGTGGGGTCGTCCTTGCCGTGCGCGTCCATCATGGTCTGGAAGGCTTGTGCGATGCGCGCGCGGTCCTCGTCGGTGGCACGCAGCGCCGCATGCCAGGCGGTGGCACCTTCCAGCGCGTGGCGGATCTCCAGCACGTCGAAGCGGTATTCCGGGTCGCCCTGGAACAGCGGCAGGTACGGCGCCAGCGGTTCATCCAGCGCCTGCCGCGCGCGTGCCGCAGGCTCGGCCACGTAGGTGCCGCCACCGACCCGTGCGGTCAACAGACCCTGGCTGGCCAGCTGCGCGATGGCCTCGCGCAAGGCCGTGCGCGAGACCCCCAGCTGCACCGCCAGGGTGCGCTCGGCCGGCAGCCGGTCACCCGGCTGCAGCCGTTGTTCCTGCACCAGGCCGCGCAGCTGCGCGGCCACCTTGTCCGAAATACGTTGCGTGCTCATGGCGCCATTGTGGCCCGAAGCGCGCAGCGGGTGGTCGGCCAGCCGCGCATGGCTCAGGGAATCATCCAGGTCAGCCAGTAAGCCTGGGCCAGGGTGATCAGGCCGACCATCGTGGTGAAGATCAGGCTGTGCTTGACCGTGAAGCGGAACAGATCCGACTCCTTGCCGGCCAGGCCGACCGCCGCGCAGGCAATGGCGATCGACTGCGGCGAGATCATCTTGCCGGTGACACCGCCGGTGGTGTTGGCCGCTACCAGCAGCACGTCGGACACGCCGATCTGCTGTGCGGTGGTGGCCTGCAGTGCCGAGAACAAGGCATTGGACGAGGTGTCCGAACCGGTCAGGAACACGCCCAGCCAGCCCAGGAACGGTGAGAAGAACGGGAACGCGTCGCCGGTATGCGCCAGCGCCAGGGCCAACGTGGCAGACAGTCCCGAGTAGTTGGCGATGAAGGCGAACGCCAGCACCATGCCAATCGAGTAGATCGGCATGCGCAGCTCACGCACGGTCTCGCCGAAGGTCTGCAGCGCCGAACGGACCGGCATGCGCAGCGCGATGATGGCGATCAACGCGGCCAGGATGATCGAGGTACCGGTGGCCGAGAACCAGTCGAACTTGTAGATGGCTTCATAGCTCAGCGGCGCAGCCACGATCGGTGGCATCTTCTGCACCAGCTGGTCCAGGCCTGGCACCGGGATCTTCAGCACCCAGCCTTCCAGCGGACCGCCCGCCGCGAACAGCGACTTGAACGGCTTGATGCTCCACAGCGTGACCATCGCGGTGAGGATCAGGAACGGCGACCATGCCCTGGCGATCTGGCCGACGCTGTGGAGCGGTGCCTCCAGCGCCTGTGCGGCCGCCTCGGCGCTGGTTTCGGTGTCGAAACGGAAGATCCGTACCGGCTTCCAGCGGCGCAGGAACAGGGTCAGGCACACCAGCGACGCCAGCGAGGCGGTGATGTCCGGCAGCTCCGGGCCGATGAAGTTGGAGGTCAGGTACTGCGCGATGGCGAACGAGCCACCGGCCACCAGCACCGCCGGCCAGGTTTCCTTGATGCCGCGCCAGCCATCCATGATCGCCATGATCCAGAACAGCACGATGATGGTCAGGAACGGCAGCTGGCGACCGGCCATCTGGCCGATCTCGAATGCATCCAGGCCGGTGACCTGCCCGGCCACGATGATCGGAATGCCCATCGCGCCGAACGCTACCGGCGCGGTGTTGACGATCAGGCACAGGCCGGCGGCATACAGCGGCTTGAAGCCCAGCCCGACCAGCAGCGCCGCGGTGATCGCCACTGGCGCACCGAAACCGGCCGCACCTTCCAGGAAGGCGCCAAAGGCGAAGCCGACCATCAGCATCTGCAGGCGCTGGTCTTCAGTCACGGACAGGATCGAGGCGCGGATGATGTCGAATTGCCCGGTCTTGACCGAAACTTTGTAGAGGAACACCGCACCGATGATGATCCACGCGATGGGCCACAGGCCGTAGACGAAACCGAAGCCGGCGGCGCCCAGCGCCTGGGGCAACGGCATGCGGTAGAACAACAGGGCCACGCCGAGTGCGATGGCCACGGTGATCGTGCCGGCCAGCCAGCCCTTCATGCGCAGCACGGCCAGGGCAACGAAGAAGAACGCGATCGGCAGCAGCGCGATCAGGCTCGACAACCACAGGTTGCCGGCGGGGTCGTACAGGTGTTGCCAGGGCTGCATGAAGACTCTCGACTGGAAACGGAAGGAGCCCACCGCAGGCGGTGGGTCGCCGTGGCCGTCGATCATTGGTATTACCATTAATGATTGCGATCAGACCACTAGCAGCGGATTTAACCGCTACTCCGACGAAGAGCCTATTAGACCATAGGGCTAGCCCTTTATTGGTCTGACCATTGGAGCCTTCATGGTGGTGCCGGCCGCTGGCCGGCCACTCGACCTTCCCTACGAGATCCGTTTCTCCAACCGCCGCATCACCGCCAGCACCAGCACGCACAGCACGCTGACCCCGATCGCGATCACGTACTTGCTGATCCCCACCGCAATCCCGATCGCCGCCGCCATGATCAGCGAACTGGCCGTGGTCAAGCCGCTGACCTGGTCCTCGCGTGAGCCGCGCAGAATGGTGCCAGCGGCCACGAAGCCGACGCAGGCCACCACCGCTTCGATCAGGCGCACCGGATCAACCTGCAGCAGGTCGCGGTAACGCTCCTGCTGGAAATGCTCGGCCACCGAGTCGCCGAGACCGACGATCAATGCCGCCGCTCCGGCAATGAGCATGTGCGTACGCAGGCCGGCGGCGTGCTTGCCCATTTCCCGCTCGACACCGAGCACACCGCCGAACAGCATCGCTGCGGCTACGCGCAGCAGGATCGAGACATCCTGGGTGAGTTCCATGGGCAAGCTCCGGAATTTTCCCGCAGCGTCGCGCGGCGATTGTGGGACGGCGGTGAAGGCCATGGCACGCCTTCTTCACCGCCCGCTTTCATCCACGCATGGCGTGGATCTGCGGGCCGCATTCGCTCACTGCGCGAGGTAGCCACCATCGATGGCGTAGTACGTGCCGGTCGCGAACGAGGCATCGTCGCTGGCCAGCCAGGCTACCAATGCGGCCACTTCCTCCGGCGTACCCAGCCGCTTCAACGCGTGCCGCCCTTCCAGCGTGGCGCGCACCTTCGGGTCCATCTTCTCCAGCAGTGGCGTGCTGATGAAGCCCGGACCCACCGCGTTGACACGGATGCCGTCAGCCGCATGTTCCCACGCTGCGGTCTGGGTCAGCCCGACCACGCCGTGCTTGGCCGCCACGTACGCAGTGGAACCGGCATAGCCCACCTGGCCCAGGATCGAGGCCATGTTGATGATGCTGCCGCCCGTGCCGGCCGCGCGCATGGCCTGGATCTGCGCACGCTGGCACAGGAACACGCTGGTGAGGTTGACATCGATCACGCGCTGCCAGCCATCGATAGGATAGTCACCGCTGGCGGCGGCCGGCCCGCTGATGCCGGCGTTGTTGACCGCCACGTGCAGGCCGTCGAGTTCCTTGATCGTGCGCTGCACCGCTGCCTCCACCGCCGCCTCGTCGGTGACGTCCAGCGCGATGCCGATGGCCTGTGTGCCGGTGCTGCGCAACTGCGCCACGGTGGCATCCACTGCATCCTGCTTCAGGTCCCAGACCGAGATACGGGCACCGGATGCGGCCAGCGTCTGGGCCACGGCCAGGCCGATGCCCGACACGCCTCCGGTCACGATCGCGGTCTTGCCGGTGAGCTGGTAGTCAATCATCTGCGTTCTCCAAATGCGGGGGTATCGAAGTGGCCTGCAACAGCCAACCTACCTACCTTACGCGCGCGCCCGTGATGGCCGGGCTGACATCGCATCTCCAGATCGTTCCAGCCATGAAACCTCAACTGCAGTTTATGTATGGAATTGCGTACGGATATGCGTGCAAAACCCCGGCGTATGTTCTTCTGCTTTTTCACTTTGGCCGTAATCGCAAATCGTTTTGACCTTATCGAAGTCAAAAGCGCGCGAATCGCGGCGACAATGGGAAACGCTTCCAGTTTCTTCGACACATTCAATTCAACCTGTGTTTGCGCAGAGCGATGTCCCGATATTTCACTTTTGCTGATTACCGCCAGTTCGGCGAACGCCATGGCTACGACTACCGGATCGAAGGGAGTGAACTGCGCGACGACCAATGGGCAGGGCGTGGCGACGTCCACGAACAGTCACTGCGCGGTGGCTTGGGCCTGATCGCCTCGGACGTGCACAACCGGTTCACCTACACGGCCACCGCTGTGCACGGTGCCGGCCTGACCATCCGCCTGATGCTTCAGGGCGAAGTGGATGTCCAGTTTCCTCGTCGCAAGGGGTTCACCCTGCGCGCCGGCACAGGCATGACCACCAGCCACCATGAACCTGTGTCGATGGCCGGGCTGCATCCCGGTGGCAGCCACCTGCGCGGGGTCAGCTTGAGCGTACCGGCCGATCTGGACGTGGACATGCTGCGCCTGCCGGCACTGCAACGGGTCCTTCATTCCCCTCTGCAGTGCCGCCACTGGGCCATTCCGCATGCCTTGCTGCCGACGCTCGCCCAATTGTTCGACAGCCCCTGGCAGGACGACATCGATGCGCTGTGGCGCGAAGGCGTGGCCCTTCAGGTGTTGGCCGTCGGCCTGCAGGCCGAGGATATGCAGACCGAGCATGTACGCACGCTGCGCGCCGGCCAGCGCGAGCGGCTGGAGCGAGTGCGCAGCTACCTGCATGACGACCCCAGCCATGCCCACAGCCTGATCGAACTGGCCCAGCTGGCCTGCATGAGCCCCAGCTCCTTGCGCCGCCATTTTGCCCAGCAATATGGAAGCTCGGTGTTCGACTACCTGCATGAGCAGCGCATGCGCCATGCCGAACAGGGCCTGCGCGAAAACGGATGGACCGTCGAGCAGGCTGCCGCCGCCAGCGGCTACCGCCACCCCAGCAACTTCGCCGCCGCGTTCCGCAAGCGCTTCGGCCTGGTCCCCAGCCGCTGGCGTACGGGCCCCTCGAAGGTGGGCTGAAGGCCCGGGCCCTGGCAGGTGTGGACCTTGGTCGACACGCTCCTGCGCCATTGCGGGTGCCGGCCAGCGGCCGGCACTACCACGTGCTACCAGGCACGGCCCGGCGTCACCCTGCGGGCCTCAATACACCGGCAGATCGATGTAGCTGGCCTGCGCCGCGCTATGCCAGACCCGCTGCGTGGCCTTCTGGTAATCGCCCGGCTTGGCCAGGTAGATGTTCGGCACGTAGGTCTGCGGATTGCGGTCGTACAGCGGGAACAGGCTGGACTGCACCTGCACCATCACCCGGTGGCCCTTCTGGAACGTATGGTTGGCGTTGGGCAGATCGAAGCGATACGGCAGCACCTGGTTGGCGGCCAGCGGCTTCGGATCGCTGAAGCTCTCGCGGTAGCGGCCACGGAAGATCGCCAGCGACACCGGCAGCTCGTAGCCCCCCATTTCCGGCGTCGACGCTTCCTGGTCCGGATACACGTCGATCAGCTTCACCACCCAGTCGCTGTCGGTGCCACTGGTCGACGCCTGCAGATGCACCACCGGCGCGCCGCCGATGCGCAGCGGCGCGGTCAGCGGTTCGGTGATGAAGGTCAGCACGTCCGGGCGACCATCGACAAAGCGCTGGTCCTTGACCAGCCAGGTGGTCCACATGTCGCGGTCACCGAAGCGCACCGGGCGCGGCACGAACGGCACCGGCTTGGCCGGGTCGGACACGTATTCCTCGAAATCACCCTCGCCCGCCGCCGGTGCCTGGAACGCCAGCTTGCCCCCGGCGCGCAGGTACAGCGGCTTGCTGCTGGCGGCACACCCCTTGTCGCAGCTGCGCGGCCAGCCCTTCAAGCGGTCCCAGTGGTTTTCGCCGGTGTTGTAGATCAGCACCGGTGGCGTATCGGCCTTCGGCGCGCCATCCACCAGGTACTGGTCAAAGAAGGGCTTGAGCACGTCGCGGCGGAACTGCAGTGCGGTATCGCCGTCGAACTTCAGCGCACCCAGTTCGCTGCCGCTGTAGTTCACCTGGCTGTGTCGCCACGGCCCCATCACCAGGTAATTGCGGTTGTTGCCGCTATCGCGTCCTTCCATCGCCTGATAGGCGTGGTTGGCACCCCACATGTCCTCCTGGTCCCACAGGCCCTGCAGCCACATGGTCGGCACCTTCAGCGGTGTCTTTGCCATCACCGCGTCCAGCGCCTGGCCCTGCCAGAAGCCGTCATAGGCCGGATGCTCGACCAGCTTCTTCCACCAGGTCAACTGGTCCACGCCGGTGAAACGCGCGTAGTCGCCTGCCGAGCCGATGCGCAGGAAGGTGCTGTAGTCGTCGTAGCCGAGGCTGGGCAGCGGCGTACCCTTGCCGCGCTTCTCGGTCTGCATGGCGAAGTAGTTGAAGTTGACCTGGCGGAACGCACCGTAGTTGAGCCAGTCGTCACCCATCCAGCCATCGACCATCGGGCTCTGTGGTGCGGCCACTTTCAGTGCCGGGTGCGGGTCGGTCAGCGCCATCACCACGGTGAAGCCCTCGTACGACGAGCCGAGCATGCCGACCTTGCCATTGCTCTCCGGCACGTTCTTCACCAACCAGTCGATGGTGTCCCAGGCATCGGTGGAATGGTCGACTTTGGTGTTGTTCAACGGCCCGCGCAGCGGCCGGGTCATCACGTAATCGCCCTCGGAGCCATACTTGCCGCGGATATCCTGGAACACGCGGATGTAGCCGCCGTCGACAAACACCTCGTCACCCTGCGGCAACAGGTCGCGCATGCGCGGCGAATCACTGCGGCTGGCGCGACCGGCAGCATCATAGGGGGTCCGGGTCAGCAGAATCGGCGCATTGTGGGCGCCCTTGGGCACCACGATCACCGTGTACAGCTTGGTGCCATCACGCATCGGCACCATCACCACGCGCTTGTCGTAGTCGCGACCGACATCCGGGGCAACGAACGGCTTGCCGCTGATATCCGGGGTCATCGGCGGGGTATCGGCGGCCAGCACGGTGCTGGACAGGCAAAGGGCAATGGCTACAGCGACGGCACGCACACGCATGGACAACCCCTCCCGGCAGGAAAGCCTCAAGCCTACTCCTGCCTGGCGCCGTGAAGTGTGCGCAGGCTTTGCATTCTTCGGTGGATGCGGGCAGGACTGATGGCACATGTGCCTGCGGTGCCGCCCGCGCTCGCCAACGACCGGTAGTGCCGGCCGCTGGCCGGCAACCGCGTAACGCGCCCCAGGATCATGAAGTTGCCGGCCAGCGGCCGGCACTACCCGATCAGGCTGCCGTTACTTCATGCAACGCCAGCCAACGCCAACGGCCGTCTTCCTGCCGCAGCACGGCCAGTGCTTCACGCCAGGCCATCCCACCTTCAGCAACGCCCTGCCCTTCACGGTAGCGCAGCATTGCCAACGGTGCCGGCACCGCAATGAACTGCAGGGCATCGACTTCGATACGCAGGCCCGGGCGGGCACCGTGGCCGCCAGCGAACATGCCGGCCAGTGCTTCGCGGTCCAGGCGCTGCCCAGCAATACCGACCATGCTGAAGTCGGTGCAGAAATGATCCATCAGCGCATCCAGCGTACTGGCGGCTGCTTCCGCACGGAACCAGGCCTGCAGCTTGGCGATCAGATCATGGAACTCGTTCTCTGCGGTCATCATCATTGCATTGTCTCGGGTTGGGAAAGAGAGATCGATTGCGGACGGCGCAGCAGCGTCATCGGCAGCAGCGTCATTGCAGCGGCCAAACCCAGCGCCACGCTGGTGGCGCGTTCCGGCAGCCATTGCATGGCCAATGCCAGCAGCAGTGCGATGGCGGCGGTGCCGAGGCAGAAGCTGAGCTGGCGGTTGAGGTTCCAGAGTGCACTGGCATCGCCCAACGCCTCACCTTCCACGCCATGGAAGGCCAGCGTCTGCGCGGTGCTGCTGCACAGGCTGCCGCCGGCGCCCATCAACGCGAACAACAATCCGGCCAGCACGAAGGCCGGCTGCGGCAGCAGCGCCATCAACAACAGGCCGCTGGCCTGCAGGAGCATGCCGGCGCGCAGTACCGCGGCCGGACCGAAGCGAGCCAGCAGGCGCTTGCTGGCCATGATCGCGATGGCCGCAGCCAGCGCCCAGGGCAGCATCAGCGCGCCTATGCGTGCCGCGCTGTAACCGGCGTGGTGCAATTGCAGGGTACTGACCAGTTGGCTGCCGATGAACACACCGGGTACGGCGAGATACACCAGCATCGCCAGCCGCAGCCCGCGATGGGACAGCAGCGACCAGCGCAGCAGTGGCTGCGCCTGCCGACGTGCATGTCGCAGGTGCGTCGCCGCCAGCAACAGCGCGGCCAGCAGCAACACGGCACCTGCACCGCGATGTCCCGATTCGCCCAGCCAGGTCAGCGCCCGCAGCAGCGCACCCAGCGCCAGCATCGCGGTGGACAGGGCATAGGCCTGCAGGCGCGGCGCACTGCGCGCGCCATCGGCCGGCATCCAGGCCAGCACCAGACCGATGACCGCTACCGCCAACGGCAGGCTGGCCCAGAGCACACCGCGCCAGGACAGCCACTGCACCAGCAGCCCGCCCAGCGCCGGCGCCAGTGCTGGCACCAGCAGCGCCACCAGCAGGATGCGGCGGGTCAGCGCGCCACGTTGGTCGGGCGTGCATTGCCGGTACGCTGCGGCTTGCGCCACGGGAATCAGCAGGCCACCGGCCAGGCCCTGCAGCAGGCGCCAGCCGAGCAGCCAGCCGATTCCTGGCGCTGCGCCAGCCAGCACAGCGGCGACCGCGAACAACAGCAACGCCGCCAGCAGCAAGCGACGCTCGCCACAGCGTGCGGCCAGCCACGGCGCCAGCGGAATCACCATGCTCAGGCCCAGCATGTACGCCGTGCCGACCCAGGCCAGGGTGCTCACGTCGGCGTGCAGCTCCGCTGCCAATGCCGGATAGGCCACCGTGGCGATGAACATGTTGACCAGATCCAGGGCGAATACCAGCAGGAAGATCGCCTCATGGCGCAGGCGGGGGGACGGCATCGGCGGCGCTCCAGCGAGGAAGCAGCCAGCATGCCGCCCGGACCCCATTGGAAAAACACGACAGCACCTGCGACACTGTCAAAACTGTTTTGACAATGAATCGCCATGGTCAGCCTCGATCGCTTCGATATCTTCCGTGCCGTGGTCGAAGCCGGCAGCCTGACCGCTGCGGCCGATCGGCTCGGCCTCAGCCGCGCGGTGGTCAGCTTCAACCTGAAGCGGCTGGAGCAGGAGCTGGGCGTGACCCTGCTACTGCGCAGTACCCGCCACCTGTCCCTGACCGAGGCCGGCGAGCAGTTCCTGCAACATTGCGTGCAGGCACTGGATGCTGCGCAGGCGGCGATCGATGCCGCGCGCCGCGACCAGCACCAGCTGCAGGGCGTGCTGCGCCTGACCACCACACCGGAGTACGCCCAGCTACGCCTGATTCCCGCGTTGGAGGCGTTCCGCGCGCAGCACCCGGTCCTGCAGCTGCACCTTTCAACTTCTCCAGCGCCAGCGGACCTCATTCCCGAACGCTTCGACCTGGCGATCCGCCTCGGCCGCCTGCCGGATTCGGGCCTTCACGCCAGTGAACTGGAGCGCCACCCACTGTGCGCGGTGGCCGCTCCCTCGCTGCTGGCGCGCCTGCCCTCTGCCGAGGCTGCCGATGATCCAGTACTGCTGGGCACCCTGCCCCGCCTGGGCTATCCGCGCCTGGCCGATGTGCCGGTGGTTGCACCTGACGGCAGCGATGCCTTGTTTGCCACCAACCCGGGCAACGCCGTGGTACGCGTGGATGGTGCCAGCAGCCTGCGCGCGTTCGCCTTGGCCGGCGCCGGGGTCACCGTGCTGCCACGCTGGCTGATCGAGGACGACCTGGCCCAGGACCGGCTGCGCCCGGTGCTGCGCCAGCACCGCTTCCCGCAGCAGAGTGTCTACGCGGTCTATCCGCACAGTTCGCAGCCTTCACCGAAGGTGCGGCAGCTGATCGATTTCCTGCGCAGGTGGTTCGGCACCGCACCTTTGTAGAGCCGAGTCCATGCTCGGCTGCCCGTCGGTTCGATTGACCGTTCTTCAGCCGAGCGTGGGCTCGGCTCTACAGGAACACCACGAACGGACACGGCCCTGTGCGGGCCGTGTCGTCAGGCATCAGCGCAGCACCTGCTCCACCAGCTGCACATCTACCGTCTGCAGCGGCTCGGCGGCATTGCGCGACAGCTGCACCTGGTAGGTGCCACCGTCGATCTTCCACTGCCGCGCCTGTGCATCGTAGTGGGCCAGGGTCTTCGGCTCGGCTTCGATGCGGATGCGGCGCTGTTCGCCCGGCTGCAGGTTCACCTTGTCGTAGCCGATCAGGCGGATCGGCGTGGTGCTGCCGGCCGGCAGCTTCAGGTACAGCTGGGCCACGTCGGCGCCGGCGCGCTTGCCGGTATTGCGGATATCGACGCTGGCGACCAGGCGCGAGCCTTCCACGCTCACCTTCAGGTTGTCATAGGCGAACGAGGTGTAGGACAGGCCATGGCCAAAGGCGAAGGTCGGGGTCAGGCCCTTGACCGCCATCCACTTGTAGCCGACGTTGGCGCCTTCGATATCGAAATCGAACACATCACCGAACGGCTTGGCCGGCTTGAAGCCGAGGCCATCGATATGCGGGCGCGGCAGCTGCGATTCGTCCGTCACCCAGGTCACCGGCAGGCGGCCGGACGGATTGACCTGGCCGGTCAGCAGCGCGGCGATGCCTTCGCCGCCGCGGATGCCCGGGTACCAGGCCTGCAGCATCGCTGGCACCTGCGCCAGCCACGGTGTGCGCACCGGGCCGTTGGTTTCCAGCACCAGCACGGTCTTCGGGTTTGCCGCGGCCACCGCCGAGATCAGTGCGTCCTGGTTGTCCGGCAGCTGCATGTCCGGCAGGTCCACAGATTCGGCGGCCCATTGCGTGGCAAACACAATGGCCACATCGGCCTGCGCGGCGGCCCTGGCCGCAGCGGCGGCATTGGTGCCGTCCACATATTCGATGGTTGCGTCAGGGCGCGCCGCACGCAGCGATTCCAGCGGCGAGGACGGGTGGAAGATCACCGGGCCCGGCCAGGTGGTCGGCAGCACGCCCGGCACCGCATTGGTGCCCTTGGCGGTGACGCCCACCATCGACGAACCACCGCCGCCGATCACGCCCTTGTCGGCATGGCCGCCGATGATGACGATGCGCTTCACGCTGTCGGCCAGCGGCAGCAGGTTGCCCTCATTGCGCAGCAGCACGCTGCCTTCTTCCACCGTACGCTGGGCGACGGCGAAGCCGGCCTCGGCATCCACCTTCTGGTGCTGCGGCGGGTTGTCGAAGTTGCCGTGCAGGAACATCGTGCGCAGGATGCGCGTGACCATGTCATTCAAGCGCGCCTGCGGCACCACGCCGCCATGCACGGCCAGACGCAGCGGTTCGTCGAAGAACACCGCCGCGTCGAACACTTCACCGGCCGACTGCTGGTCCAGGCCGGCCAGCGCCGCCTTCGAACCGCTGTGCACGCCGCCCCAGTCAGACATCACGAAACCGGGGAACTTCCATTCCTGCTTCAGCACCTGGTTCATCAGGTAGCCGTTCTCGCAGCCGTAGGTGCCGTTGATCTTGTTGTACGAGCACATCGCCACGCCCGGGCGGCCAGCCTCCAGCGCGATCTCGAAGGCCAGCAGGTCCGACTCGTGCATGGCCTGTTCGCCGATGCGCACGTCGTGGAAGTTGCGCCGGGTCTCCATGTCGTTCAGCGCGAAGTGCTTCATCGAGGAGATCACGTGCTGGCTCTGCACGCCCTGGATCAGCGCGCCGACCATCGAACCGGCCAGCAGCGGGTCCTCACCGGCATATTCGAAGTTGCGGCCGTTGCGTGGATCGCGCTGCAGGTTGACGCTGCCCGACAGCAGGATGTTGAAGCGCTGCTGCCACGCCTCGCGGCCCATGGTCGCGCCACCTGCGAAGGCGACTTCGCGGTTCCAGCTGGAGGCGGTGGATGGGCCTGAGGGCATTGCCGTGGCGAAATCGCCCGGACGGATGCCGCCCGGATTGGTCACGCCGACGCCGGCATCGGCCGACTGCTGCGACGGAATGCCCAGCCGCGCCACGCCCGGCACGAAACCGGCCGAACCGACCGCGCCTTCCGGCAGTGGGCCACCATCCTTGCCCAGCCCGAAGTAGCTGTGCAGCATCTGGAACTTCTCATCCTCGGTCATCGCCTTCAGCAGCAGCGCAGCGCGCGCATCGGCGTTGAGGGCGGTGTCCATCCATGGCTTTTCGCCGTGCTTGTCGGCGGCATAGGCCAGTGTCAGCAGGGTGGCGCGCAAGGCGCTGCCTTCCACCTTGAACGGCGCGCTGCTGGCGGCCTGGAAACCGTCGCTGAAATAGCTGGCATCCGCTTCCAGCGCCACACGCGCCGGATCGAAGCCGGCGGCCTTGGCCGATTCACCGGCCACTGCGCCGAGCAGCACCGCCGGTGCACCCAGCCGCGAACGGGTGACCAGCGCTGGCAGCTGCGCGGCACCTGCACCGGCATCGGTATAGACCGCCACGGTGTGGCGGCCATCGTCCAGGCGCAGGTAGTTCAGGCCCGGCTGGTCCGGGCCGGATTCAGCGGCGATCGGCAGCCGGGTCAGCACGGCCTGGCCGCGCTGGGTCTGGCCATCGTCCCTGCCCGCAGCAATGAAGCGGTATTCGTAACCCAGTCCGTCGGCCAGCACCTGCAGCGGATCGACCTGGCCGATGCCGCGCTGCACCTGGCGCACGCTCACTGCGTCCACCTGCAGGGTCTTCAGCTGGGCGGCCAGGGCCGGCATCGCCTCGGCGGTCGGGGCCTGTTCCAGGGTCAGCACGGTGAACGCGGCAGGGTCGGCCCAGGCCGGAGCGGCCAGTGCAGCGGACAGGGCCAGGGACAGTACAAGCGGCTTTGTAAACGTTTTCATCGACAGGCGTAATTCCGTTGCCAAGGCAATCGGTCCAGGGAAAGTGCCGCCGAAGGGTGCAGCGTTCATGCCGCGCAGGGGTTGCCAGGCAACCTCCCGCAGGCCGAAGGACGGGCCGGTCTGCGCGCGGGACCCTCCTCCCGGCGTGACAACCTGCCTGCCCGGGCCGCGCAGGGCGACCCAATCCTGTGAAGATTGTGCGAGGGCGTTCACACCTGTCAACAGGACCTAAGTCACAGGGGCGATCGCTGCCTGCAGTTATCAGGCCATCACCGGCGGTCATCAGCGCGCCGTGCGAGGCTGCCGATAATGAAGGTCCCTGGCCACGAACCGATCCCATGAACGTACATCGCGACTTCGACCATCTCTGGCGCGACCGCTGCGATACGTCCAGCCAGCGCGCACCGCGCGTGCTGATCCGTGTGTTCGTGGCCCCCGGTGAGCTGGAACGCAGCGTGGCGTTCTACGAGCAGTTGCAGGGCGTGGTGGCCGATGCGGGCTTTCCGTTTCCGGAGGCCGGGCTGCGCCTGGCCATGGTCGGTGCGTTCCTGTTGATCGAGGGCAGCGAGGCGGCGCTGGCGCCGTTCACCTCGACCACGGGGACACTGCTGGTCGATGACGTTCGGCCTTATCACGACAAACTGGTCGCCGCCGGCGCCGAGATCATCTTCCCGTTGCAGGTGGTCCCGACCGGGGCGGCGTTCAATGCGGTGCATCCCGATGGCACGGTGGTCGAGTACGTGCATCACCGGCCGGATCCGCAGGGGCGGTGAGGGTGCGCACGGTCGGGCTGCGCCCGGCCCCCGCGGTAGTGCCGGCCGCTGGCCGGCAACCTCAGAAGCAACAGCCGAAGCAAAAGCGGGCTTCCTGTGGGATGGCGGGGTGGGTCCGGCTGCGGGGGGCGCTGCAAGTACGTCCATGTAAGCTCGGGCGCGCCATCCATGGCGCTCACGCCCCGCAACCGGACCCACCCCGCCTTCGACAGTCTCTCGCGACCTGCAGTAGATCCACGCCATGCGTGGATGCTCTTCGTTTCATTGTCGAATTACTCGATTTCGATGGAGATTCATCCACGCATGGCGTGGATCTACAATCCCGTCATGTCTTCCCCCGCCCTGCCCTGGAACGGCACGTTGCTGCTGGATGCGCACGCCGCCGTGCTGCACGGCCATGCCGGTGACAGCGCTTTGCATGCGCACTACGCCCATCAATTGCTGCTGAGCGACGGTACGCCCTGGCACGTCGAGATCGATGGCGTACAGCAGCAGGGCCAGCGGCTATGGCTGCCTTCGTTCCAGCCGCACGCGATCCTGTCGGCACCGGAAGCAGGCTGCACGGTGTTCCTTGAGCCGGCCCACGCCGATCCCACCCAGATCCAGCAGCATCTGCACGCGCTGCCGGGCAACGCGCTGGAGCTGCGCGATTGGTTGCCACGGCTGAGCCGCCCGCAACCGCTGGACCGCCGCGTGCAGGCGGCGTTGGCCCGTATCGCCCAGTACCTGCCCGGCCCGGTGCCGGCTGCCGACATCGCCGAAGCCGCGCACCTGTCAACCAGCCAGCTGCACCGGCGTTTCCAGTCCGACCTGGCGGTGACCCTGCGCGGCTGGGTGCTGTGGCAGCGCTTGCGTACCGCGCTCGCGCACCACCTGCAGGGGCACAGCCTGACCGCCAGCGCGCATGCCGCCGGCTTCGCCGACCTGGCCCATCTCTCGCGCAGCCTGCGCCGCATGTTCGGCATCGGTGCCGCACAGCTGCAGGGCCTGCAGTTGCACGCGACCTGACACGGCCGATCACCCGCGCCTGCGCAGGCCTTCGGGTAGCTCCGGCACCTCGCCATGCGGCAGTTCACGAAACGGCGCCAGCAGCTGCCCCGCGTAATCGCGCGGATAGTCCGGTTGGCTGCCGATGCCGAGATCACATTGCTGCAGCCGATAACCGGGCGCATCGAAGGCGGTCCCCAGCAGATGATCCCATGCGGTCAGGAACAGGCCGAAGTTGACGTCACCGGCGGTGCCGTAACGCATGTGATGGAAGCGATGCAGCGGTGCCCACGCCATCACCCGGCCCAGCACACCCGGGCGCATGTCCACGTTGGAGTGCTGCAGCAGCAGCTGGATGGCGATGGCAAACGCCAGCACCGCCGCCACCGGCATCGGTAGGCCCAGCAGCAACAATGGCAGCACACCTCCCACCGCTTCGGCCGCCTGGTGCAGTGGGTGTTTCATCAGCCCGTTGAATCCGTACATGCGGGTCACGCTGTGATGCACCGCATGCAGGCGCCACAACCAGCCGATGCGATGGCTTGCGTAGTGCACCAGGGTGATGCCGAGATCGGCAGCGATGATCGCCACCAGTACCTGCAGCGCGAACGGCCACTGCAGCGGCCAGACCTGCCACGGAATGATCGCCGCCAGCAGCGGCACCGTGGCGATCGACAGCAGGTTCAGGCTCTCGTTGACCAGCGCGTGCAGGGCATCACGCACACGGTCGCCCTGGTCATGGTTGAACGCAGGGTCATACGGCCAGGCGCGCTCAGCGACGAACGAGACCGCAATGGCGATCGCCAGCAGGGCCAGCAGCCACAACGGATCGCCATGGCAGTGGCCGACCCAGACGACGGCAGTGGCAACGAACCCCAGCAGGAACAACGGGGCATACAGGCGCAGGATCCAGTGCTTCATGGGCAACCCGGGAAATGAGGGGCCTGCATGCTGGCGCCACGTGCGGGTTGCCGGCTTGAACAAACGGCGCAACCCTGCCGCACCGCGTTTCCCACATCCACGCATGGCGTGGATCTACAATGGCGCCCTCATCGCGCCCGGGACCGGCATGGATTCCTTCAACCTGATGCGTGCCTTCCGCCGCATCGTCGAACGCGGCGGGCTCGCTCGTGCCGCCGAAGACCTGGGCATGTCGCCCGCCGGGCTCAGCAAACAGCTGCGCACGCTGGAAGCGCATCTGGGCGTGGTACTGCTGCAGCGGACCACGCGGCGCATGAGCCTGACCGAAACCGGCCACGCCTATTACCGCGAATGCTGCCGCCTGCTCGACGAGCTGGAAGCGCTGGAACGTGGCATCGCCGAGCAGCGTGGCGAGGTGACCGGGCGCCTGCGCGTCAATGTGCCGCAGTCGTTCGCGCTGAGCACGCTGTCGCCGCTACTGCCCCGCTTCCTGCAGCAGCATCCGCAGCTGTCGCTGGACCTGGTGATGGAAGACCGCCTGCTCGATGCGGTCGGCGAGGGTTTCGATGTGTCGCTACGATTGCGCGCTGAGCTTGATGACTCACGACTGGTGGCACGCCGGCTGGCCTCGCTGCAGCAGGTGCTGTGCGCGGCGCCGTCCTACCTGCAGCAGCATCCGGCACCCCAGGCAGTAGGCGATCTGCAGGCGCATAGCGTGCTGGCCTACAGCCTGTCCGACTCGCCCGGCAGTTGGCCGCTGCTCGGCCCGGATGGGCAGGTGACGATCACCCTGCCGGCACGCGTGACCGTCAACAACAGCCTGCTATTGCGTGACCTGCTGGTGGCCGGCATGGGCATCGGCGCCCTGCCCTCGTTCCTGGCGGCACCAGCGCTGGCCCGTGGCGAACTGCAGCAGGTGCTGCCCGACCATCGCTATCCGCCGCGCTTCGTGCATGCGGTCTACCCCACCTCGCGCCATCTGCAGCCCAAGGTGCGTGCCTTCATCGACTTCCTGCACGCCGAGCTGCCCGGCTGCGCCGGTCTGGATTCGTAACCGCCAGCGAAAACTGAGCTGCCCGCAGCGTGCTGTTTCGGCCACGCCGCGCTGCCTACTCTGCCGCCTCCCCTCTCACCGATGGCAGGCAGATGTCTTCCGTTCCTTCCCCCGCCACCGCAGCGCCGGTGGTCGATTTCTTCCACGACGTGGTCTGCGGCTGGTGCTTCGTGCTGGCCCCGCGCCTGCAGCAGGTATCGGCCGAACTCGGCATCCAGGTGCGCCACCGCAGCTTCGTGCTGCAGGATTCGCGCGCGCAGATGGTCGAGGTGTTCGGCTCGATGGCGCGCGCCAAGGCGATCATCCTGCGCCACTGGACCGACTGCGCCGCGCATGAAGACACCGCGCGCATCGATATCGAAGGCATGCGCGCACAGGACTTCGAGTATCCCTCCGGCTGGCTCGGCGCACTGGCCTGCCAGGCCGCAGGACTGATCGGTGGCAATGATGCCCATGGCGCGATGTTCGACGCGGTGCAATGGGCACACCTGCACCAGCACCGCAACATCGGCGATGCCGAAGTGCTGCTGGATATTGCCGAATCGCTGGGCCATCCACGTGGCGCCTTCGCTGACCACATGCGCAGCGACGCGGTGCGCCAGCGCGTGCAGGCCGATCGCGCCGACGCTGCCGCGCTCGGCATCCGGTCCATCCCCACCGTGATCGGCGGCAACGGCCTGCGCCTGCAGACCCTGCCGCTGCCGCAATTGCGCCAGGCCCTGGCGCCCCTGGTCGCGGCCTGAGCCGCGCCCTCCCCCACCCTGCAAGGAGATTTCCTCATGACCCCACGTACCCTGTCCACCGCGCTGGCCCTGCTGCTGGCCGCCACCGCCGCTTCCACCCCCGTGTCCGCACACGAACGCGTTCCCTCCGGCCAGCAGGTCGGCACCAGCCCGTGGGGGCCGAAGGACGAGATCGGCCGCCTCAACCTGATCACCGAAGCCTCTCGCGCCGCGATCCTGTCGCGGGTCAGCGGCGGCAAGGCCTATGACCTGGCCACCGAATACTACGTCGGCATGCCCAGCTGGCAGGATGCCGGCGACCCGCACTACCAGTTCTGGATGACCCACACCCCGCGCGGCACGGTGATGGACGATCCGATGGGCGTGGGCGAGGCCATGAACCTCACCCGCAGCTACACCGGCACCGCGTTCTCGATGTACAGCCACACCGGCACCCACATCGATGCGCTGAACCACTTCGGCATCCACGGGAAGATCTGGAACGGCTTCGAGGCCGACAAGCACCTCGGCGACCGTGGCTGGAATGTCACCGGCATCGAGAAGTTCCCGCCGCTGATCGCGCGTGGCGTGCTGATCGACGTGGCCGCCGCCAAGGGCGTGGACATGCTGCCGGACAGCTACCGCGTCACCCGCCAGGACCTGAAGGATGCGCTGGCACGCCAGAAGGTGAAACTGCAGCAGGGCGACGTGGTGCTGATCCGCACCGGCCGCATGCGCCTGTTCGAGCAGCCCAGGGCCTACATGGCCAACCCGCCGGGCATGGGCCTGGACGCGGCACGCTTCCTGGTCGAGGACGGCGGCGCGATGATCGTCGGTGCCGACAACCTCAGCTTCGAGACCTTCCCTTCGGAGGTGTCCGACGACTACGTGCCGCTGCACACCTACCTGCTGGCACAGCAGGGTGCGCCGATCATCGAGCTGGTGGCGCTGGACGAACTGGCCCGCGACAAGGTCTACGAATTCGCCTTCATCGGCGGCCCGCTGAAGATCCGCGGTGGCGATGCCGCGCCGCTGCGCCCGGTGGCGCTGCCGGTGCGCCCGTAACCAGGGGCATCCCCGGGTAGCGCCGGGCCATGCCGGGTGGGTGCCGACCTTGGTCGGCACCGCGCTTTACCGCTATCCACGCATGGCGTGGATCTACCAGGCTGCGGCATGGATTTGCCGGGGCTCTCTCCAGTAGATCCACGCCATGCGTGGATGCTTTCCCCTTCAGCAACCTGAAACCGGACCCTCCGATTTCATTAGTAATTCTACTTACAACGCGAGTAGCATGTCTGGTCTCAGCCCCTGATACCGGCCCGTCGATACTCGCGCCATGCCCGCCGTTTCCGCCCGTTCCTGCCGTTTCCAGCCCGCCCGGCGCCTCCCCTGGAGGGCTGACTGATGGGTGCCGTCGTCGCCCTCGACCGGCTGCTGGACGGGCGCCAGCTGTGGCGTGGCCCGGCCCGCCAGGGCCCCGCCAGCGACCATCTGGCCAGCGGCCATCCGGCACTGGATGCACGCCTGCCCGGCGGCGGCTGGCCGGCCAGCGGGCTGTGCGAGGTACTGCAGGCGGCGCCCGGCGTTGGCGAACTGGCGCTGGTCTGGCCGGCACTGGCCAGGCTGAGCCAGCGCGACCGCCCGATCGTGCTGGTCGCTCCGCCCTATCGCCCGCACGCTCCGGCCTGGGCAGCGGCCGGGCTGGAACTGGCCCAGCTGCAGGTCATCCAGGCCACGCCGAAGCAGGCACTGTGGGCCGCCGAACAGTGCCTGCGCTCTGCGGCCTGCGCGGCGGTACTGTGCTGGCCGCATCAAGCCGACGACCGCGCCCTGCGCCGCCTGCAGGTGGCCGCCGACAGCGGCCAGTGCCTGGGCTTCGTGTTCCGCGAGGCGCAGGCCGCGCGCAATCCTTCCCCGGCCAGCCTGCGCCTGCAGCTCGACCACGGCCAGGTGCGGGTGCTGAAGTGCCGTGGCGGCCTGCCGCCGGCACAACCGTTGCCGCTGGCCATCGCCCACTGAGGACGCGCCATGCACTGGGCCTGCCTGTTGTTGCCGCAGTTGGCGCTGGACAGCGTGCTGCGCCTGCAGCCCGACCCACAGCGGCCATTGGTACTGCTGCAGGGGCCGGCGCAGCGTCGCGTGCTGCGCGCGGTCAGCCCGTCGGCACGTGCAGCAGGGCTGCGCCCGGGCATGCTGCTGTCGGCTGCACAGGTACTGGTGCAGGACATGCACCTGCACGACTACGACCCCAATGCCGAACAGCACACCCGGCAGCTGCTGGCCAGCTGGGCCTATGCCTACAGCTCGCAGGTCAGCCTCGATTTTCCGCATGCGCTGGTGCTGGAAATCGGTGCCAGCCGCGCCCTGTTCGGTGACTGGCTGACGATCCAGCAGCGCCTGCGCAACGAACTGCACGAACTCGGCTTCCGCCACCGCCTGGTGGCCGCGCCTACCCCACATGCCGCGCGCGTGCTGGCCAACGTCCACGATGGCCTCGGCCTTGATGCGCAGCAGCTGCCGGCGGCGCTGGCGCAGCTGCCCCTGGCGCGCTGCGGCCTGCCCAGCGAGGCGGTGACGGTGCTTGGCCGTTCCGGCCTGCGCACGTTGGGCGCGGTGCTCAAGCTGCCGCGCGACAGCCTGGCCCGGCGCTTCGCCCCCGAGGTCCTGCAGCAGCTGGATGCATTGCGCGGGCTGCCCACCGCGCCATTGCGCTACTACCAGCCACCGGACCGTTTCGATGCGCGCATCGAATTCGAATACGAGATCGAATCCAGCCAGGCCCTGCTGTTCCCGCTGCGCCGCCTGCTGCTCGACCTGGCCGCGTTCCTGTGTTCGCGCGATGGCGGCGTGCAGCGCTTCGACCTGCATTTCGAGCATGACCTGTTGCCGGCCAGCGTGCTGACCATCGGCCTGTTGGCGCCCGAACGCGATCCCGCGTTGCTGTTCGAGATCGCGCGCAACCGCATGGAAGCGTTCGCCCTGCCGGCCGGCAGCCGCGCACTGCGCCTGCAGGCCGAACAGCTGCCGCCGTTCGTGCCCGCCGCGCGTGACCTGTTCGATACCCGTCCGGCGCAGGCGATGCCGTGGAACCAGCTGCGTGAGCGCCTGCGCGCGCGGCTCGGCGATGACGCCGTGCAGCCGCTGGCAGTGCAGGCCGACCATCGCCCCGAACGCGCCAGCGGCACCCAGCCAGCAGCCAGGCCACCGGCATACTGGCCACTGCGCCCCGGTTGGCTGCTGGACGCTCCACAGCCGCTGCGTGACCCGCGCCTGCGCATCATCGCCGGGCCGGAGCGGATCGAATCGGGCTGGTGGGACCAGGCTGACGCGCGCCGCGACTACTACGTGGTGGAAACCGCGCATGGCCAGCGCGGCTGGGCCTTCCGCGCGCGCAACGATCCGCATGCGCCGTGGATGCTGCACGGCTGGTTCGGCTGAGCCGCCATGCACAGCGAACTGCCCGGCTACGCCGAACTGCACTGCCTGTCGGCCTTCAGTTTCCAGCGCGGTGCTTCGATCGCCGAAGAGTTGTTCGCGCGCGCCGCTGGCCAGGGCTACCGCGCGTTGGCGATCACCGACGAATGCTCGCTGGCCGGCATCGTGCGCGCCTGGCAGGCAGCGAAGACACATGGCGTGGCGCTGATCGTCGGCGCCGAATTCCAGGTCGAGGACGGGCCGAAGCTGGCCCTGCTGTGCACCGACCAGGCCGCCTATGCCGGGCTGTGCCAGTTGATCACGACCTGTCGGCGGCGGGCTGCCAAGGGCGAATACCGCTGCCTGCGCGACGATCTGCTCGGCCTGCCCGACGGTTTGTTGTGCCTGTGGCTGGACCGGCAGCCATCCGCCACCGATCTTGAATTGCTACGCACCGGCTTCGATGATCGGCTGTGGCTGGCTGTGGAACTGCACCGCGAACACGATGATGCACGCCGCCTGCAGCAGCTGCAGGCCTTCGGCGAACGCCACCGCCTGCCCCTGGTCGCCAGTGGCGATGTGCACATGCACGTGCGCCGTCGCCGTGCCCTGCAGGACACACTGACCGCGATCCGCCACCGCTGCAGCGTGGCCGAGGCCGGCTGGCGCCTGTTTCCCAATGGCGAGCGCCACCTGCGCCCGCGTACCGCGCTGGCCCAGCTGTATCCGCCCGAACTGCTGGCTGAAACCCTGCGCATCGCCGATCGCTGCCACTTCACCCTGGAACAGCTGCAGTACACCTATCCGCGCGAGCTGGTGCCCGAAGGACACGATCCGGACAGCTGGCTGCGCGTGCTGGTCGAGCGCGGCATCCGGTGGCGCTGGAAAGGCGGCATCGAAGCGAAGCAACGCACGCAGATCGAGCACGAACTGGCGCTGATCAAGCAGAAGAACTACGCCTCGTATTTCCTCACCGTGCAGGACATCGTGCGCTTTGCGCGCAGCCAGGACATCCTCTGCCAGGGCCGTGGCTCAGCGGCCAACTCGGCGGTGTGCTTCGTGCTGGGCGTGACCGAGATCGACCCGGCACGCAGCAACCTGCTGTTCGAGCGCTTCATCTCCGCCGAGCGCGACGAACCACCGGATATCGACATCGACTTCGAGCACGAGCGTCGCGAGGAGGTGCTGCAGTACGTGTTCAAGCGCTACGGCCGCGAGCGCGCCGCACTGACCGCGGTGGCGATCAGCTACCGTGGCCGCAGCGCGATCCGCGACGTGGCCCGCGCACTGGGCCTGCCGATGGACCAGGTCAACGAACTGGGCGCGGCGATGGACCACTGGGGCGGCAACATCCCGCTGCCGGAAACCCTGCGCGAGCGTGGCTTCGATCCGGACACGCCGTTGATGCGGCGCCTGCTGGCACTCACCGCAGAGCTGATCGATTTTCCGCGCCACCTGTCGCAGCACCCGGGCGGTTTCGTCATCTCCGAGCATCCACTGTCGACCCTGGTACCGGTGGAGAACGCGGCGATGGCCGACCGCACCGTCATCCAGTGGGACAAGGATGACCTGGATGCCACCGGCCTGATGAAGGTCGACTGCCTGGCATTGGGCATGCTCACGGCCATCCGCAAGTGCCTGGCGATGCTGAAACAGCATGGCCTGCACGAAGGGCGCATGGATGCCATCCCGCCCAAGGATGCGAAAACCTTCGACATGATCTGCGCCGCCGATACCATCGGCGTGTTCCAGATCGAATCGCGCGCACAGATGGCGATGCTGCCGCGCATGCAGCCGCGCACGTTCTATGACCTGGTGATCGAAGTGGCGATCGTGCGCCCCGGGCCGATCCAGGGCGACATGGTGCATCCCTACCTGGAGCGGCGGCGGATCCTGCGCGAACAGGGCCCGGAGGCACTGAACGATCCGGACAATCCGCTCTACCCACCGCAGCTGGAACGCGTGTTCGCGCGTACGCTGGGCGTGCCATTGTTCCAGGAACAGGTGATGCAGCTGGCGGTCGAAGCAGCTGGCTACACGCCTGGCCAGGCCGATGCCCTGCGCCGTTCGATGGCCGCCTGGAAACGTCGTGGCGGGCTGGAACCGCATCGCGAGAAGCTGTTGGCCGGCATGCTGGAGAACGGCTTCAGTCGCGAATACGGCGAGCACCTGTTCGAGCAGATCAAGGGCTTCGGCGATTACGGCTTCCCGGAAAGCCACGCCGCCAGCTTCGCCCTGCTGACCTATAACAGCTGCTGGCTGAAATGCCACCACCCGGCCGCATTCACTGCCAGCCTGATCAACAGCCAGCCGCTGGGTTTCTACAGCCCCGACCAGCTGCTGCAGGACGCACGGCGGCATGGCATTACCGTTCTTCCCGTGGACGTACGCCACAGCGACTGGGACTGCACGCTGGACTTCAGCAGGGGGCCGGCGGCGATCCGTCTGGGCCTGCGCCTGATCGACGGCTGCAACGAAGATGCCGTGCAGGCCATCATGCGCGAGCGCGCGCGGCGCCCGTTCGACGACGTCGGCGACCTGTGCCAGCGCACCGCGCTGGACCGCCGCCAGCAGGGCCTGCTGGCCGATGCCGGGGCACTGCGCGGGCTCAGCGGCCATCGCCATCGTGCACGCTGGGATATCTCGGGCGTAGAGAACCGGCTGCCGCTGTTCGACCAGGCCCGTGCCACTGCCGAAGCACGCGTGCCCCTGCCACTGCCCAGCGCCTGGGAGGACATGCAGGCCGACTACCGCAGCACGGGCACCACCCTCGGCCGCCACCCGATCTCGTTCCTGCGCGCGCAGCTGCGCAGTCGTGGCTGCCTGGATGCCGCACAGCTGGCCGGGCACGGCCACGGCCGCCGTGTGCGCATCGCCGGACTGGTGCGCATGCGCCAGCGGCCACAGACCGCCAGTGGCGTTACCTTCCTCACCCTTGAAGACGAGACCGGCATGGTCAACGCCGTGGTCTGGCGCCACCTGGCCGACCGCCAGCACCGGGTGCTGGTCGACACCCAGCTGATGCAGATCGATGGCCGCCTGGAGCGCGTTGATGGCGTGCAGCATGTCATCGTGCAGCGCATGCACTGCCTGGATGAGCTGCTGCAGGGACTGCGCAGCCACAGCCGCGATTTCCACTGACGATACAGATCGTCACACAACGAACTGGCCTTTGCCCGCCGGCATCCGCTATCGTCGGCCTATCCAAGGAAGGACGACCCGATGCCCCGTGTGCTGCTGCTGACCACCCTGGTGGTCTCGACCCTTGCCCTGCTCGTTTCCGGCTGGACCGCCTGGAGCCTGCATCGCAGCCAATCGCCTGAGCGGATCATCGAAGCGCGCGGCCTGGTCATCCACGATGGCACTGGCCAACCACGGCTGATCCTCGGTGCGCCGGTGCCGGACCCCCTCAGCAGGGGCCGCACCCAAGGACCGCGTGCAACCGCGCTGTCCGGCCTGATCCTGCTTGGCCCCGACGGTTCCGAGCGCGGCGGTTATGGCACCAGCGACCGCGGGGGCGAAGCCCTGCTCACTCTGGACGATGCCACCGGCACCACCGAAGTCTTCAAGGTCGTCGCCAACCCGGACCGTGGCGCCAGCCTGATGGTCAAGCACCAGAACAATACCGGCGCCATGCTCACCTCCTGGCAGGGCAAGCCGGAGCTGATGTTCGTCGATGACAGTGGCCAGTCCTACTACGTGCGCCCCGGCGCCAACGCCGCGCCCTGATCTGCTTCTGTAGCGCCGAGCCATGCTCGGCTGCTTCTACCAACAGCAGCCGAGCATGGCTCCGCGCTACAAAGGCGAAACAACGTCGAGCATGGCTCGACGCTACAGACCACACACCGCCGCCAGGTCATCGGCAAGCTGCCGCAGCTGCGCCGCCCCCAGCGCCGCGCAGGTGATGCGCAGGCCATGCCCTGGTGCAGCCACCGCAAACACTTCGCCAGCACGCACATGCCATCCGCGCGCAGCCAGCGCCAGTACCTGTGGATGGCTGTCGGCCGGCAACGGCAGCCACAGGTTCAATCCCTCCATCGGCAACGGCGTCGGCACACCACGCGCGCGCAGCAGTTCCTGTAGCGACTGCAGGCGCTGCTGGTACCGCTCGCCTGCCGAGACGATCTTCGCCCGCTGCGGCGCCGAGGCCAGCACCGAAGTGGCGGCATCCTGCAGCAGATGACTGACCCAGCCGATGCCGGACGCCAACCGCAACCGCAACCGCATCGCGGTCTCGTCATCACAGGCCAGCCAGGCCAGGCGCAGGTCGGGGCCGAGCGGCTTGGACAGCGAACGCAGCAGCGCCCAGCGCCGGCCATCCAGCGGCAGTACCGAGTGGTAGGCCTGCTGCGAGAGCAGTGCGTAGTGGTCATCGATCAGCACCGCCACCTGCGGGTAGGCCGCCAGCAGCTGGCGCAACGCCCGTGCCCGCTTCGCATCCAGGCTGGCCCCGGTCGGGTTGTGCGCACGCGGGGTCAGCAGCACCGCGCGCGCCCCGGCCTCCAGCGCCTGTCGCAGCGATTCAACCTGCATGCCATGCGCATCCACCGTCACCGGCAACGGCACATGGCCCACGGCATTGAGCACATTGAGGCTGCCGAGGAAGCATGGATCCTCCACCGCGATGCGATCCCCCGGCAGCAGCCATGCCGCCAACAGGCGCTCGATGCCATCGACCGCGCCATGGGTCAGCTCCAGCGCGTACCCCTCGGGGCAATCCGCATCCAGCGAGGCGCGTGCCAACGCCTGCAACCTCGGGTCGACCGTGCCCACGCCATACAGCCGTGGCGCCGCCGGGGCCAGGCGCAGGCTGGGCAGCAGGCGAGGATCCGGGTTGCCACCGGCCAGGTCCTGCAGCGCCAACCCCGGCGTACTGCCCTCGCGCGCCAGCGTCGGCGGCAGGCCACGCACCACCGTGCCGCGTCGGCCCGCGGTACTGGCCAGGCCGGCCGCATCCAGTCGCTTGTAGGCAGCAGCCACGGTGTTGCGATTGACCCCCAGCTGATCGGCCAGTTCGCGCACCGGCGGCAGCACGCTGCCCGCCGGCAGGCGGCCCTTGCCGATGCCATCACGGATGCTGTCGAAGATCGACTCGGCGCTATGCCCGGTGATTTTCATTTTGTCCTATGCCAAAATAATTCTTGTCCTGTGCCAGTGTATCCCACCCTGGCCATCCTGCATTGGAGGTGCCCGCATGCCCCTTGCCGCCGCCGACTGGCCCATCGCCCAGTCCGTTGAACAGATCGCCGCCAACCTGGTCACGGTGCGCCAACGCATCGCCGCTGCCTGCGCCCGCGTCGGCCGGGACCCGGCCAGCGTGCGCCTGCTGCCGGTCAGCAAGACCGTCGATGACGCCCGCATCCGCATGGCGGTGGCCGCCGGTTGCCGCGAGCTGGGCGAGAACAAGGTGCAGGAGGCGCAACGCAAGGCCGAGACGATGGCCGATCTGGGCGTGCACTGGTCGGTGATCGGGCATCTGCAGACCAACAAGGCGCGCTACGTGGCGCGCTTCGCCAGCGAGTTCCAGGCGCTTGACAGCCTGCGCGTGGCCGAAGCGCTGCAGCAGCGCCTGCAGCTGGAAGACCGCACGCTGGATGTTTTCGTGCAGGTCAACACCTCCGCCGAACCCAGCAAGTACGGACTGGAACCCGCTGCCGTCGAGGCATTCGTGCAGCAGCTGCCAGTCTTCGACCGGCTACGCGTGCGTGGCCTGATGACTCTGGCCATCTTCACTCCCGAAGTCGAACGTGTGCGCGCGTGCTTCGTGCGCCTGCGCGAACTGCGCGAGCAGCTGCAGCGTACCGCCCCACCCGGCATCGACCTGTCGCAGCTGTCGATGGGCATGTCCGGCGACTTCGAAGTGGCCATCGAGGAAGGCGCCACCGTGGTCCGTGTCGGCCAGGCCATCTTCGGCGCACGCGCCACCCCGGACAGTTTCTACTGGCCCAGCAATGGAGCCCCGGCATGAAGCACGCGGTTGTCCTGCAACACGTTGCCTTCGAGGACCTTGGCACCCTGCAACCGTTGCTGCTGGCCCAGAGCTGGCAGCTGCAGGTGCTGCAGGCGGGTGTAGATGCACTCGATCCGGCCGAAGCGGCTGACCTGCTGGTGGTGCTGGGTGGCCCGATCAGCGTCAACGATGTTGATGTTTACCCGTTCCTCAACGATAGCATCGCGCTGTTGCAAGGGCGTTTGCAGCAGCAGCGGCCCACGCTGGGCATCTGCCTGGGCGCGCAGCTGATGGCACGTGCACTCGGTGCCGATGTCGCCGCCAGTGGTGGCAAGGAGATCGGCTTTGCGCCACTGCTGCTCACCGATGACGGTCAGCGCTCGCCACTGCAGGCCCTGCAGGGCATTCCGGTACTGCATTGGCATGGCGAGGCGTTCGAACTCCCGGCGGGTGCACGCCGCCTGGCCAGCACGCCGGCCTGCCGCCACCAGGCCTTTGCCATCGGTAACCATGCGTTGGCACTGCAATGCCATCCGGAGCTGGACGCGCGCCAGTTCGAGCGCTGGCTGATCGGTCACACCCTGGAACTGGCGCAGGCCGGCATCGATCCGAACGACCTGCGCACGCAGGCGCGTCGCTATGGCGCGCCACTGGCCGCGGCCGCCACCGCGATGTTCGACCATTGGCTGCAGGACCTGCCGGAGCTACCGCGATGAACTACCGATTGCAGATCCACCGCGATGGCGCCTACTGGGGCCACTTCGACTGCAGCGGCCCCGATGCCATGCAACGCATGGACGCCATCGCCGCACAGCTGCCTGCAGACCAGGGCTTCCAGCTGAAACGGCAGAAAGGCATCGGCGAAGAGCGCATCCTGTCCAGCAATGCCGATGGCCTGCGCGTACTGGCTTCGCAGATCCAGTACCGCGACCTCTGACGATCGTCACGGTAGTGCCGGCCGCTGGCCGGCACCCGACGGGCAACAGATTTGCCGGCCAGCGGCCGGCACTACCCCGGCTGTTCGCCCGCGTGCGAAGCTTCACCCATGCTGACCCTGCAACGCGGCAGCCACCACGGACTGCTCATCGCACCGCGCTGGCCCTCCATCCGCATCCAGCTGGAAGAAGAGGCACTGCAACGCCTGCTCGACGCGCAGGCATTGCTGCCCGCCGGGCTGGGCCTGCTCGTCACGCGCGGCTTCGAACCCAGCCACAGCTGGCTCGGCAGCTTCCGTCGTGGCGTGCGTTGGCTCGGCATCGCAGTGTTCCGCGCCTGCTATCCGCAGCGCCATGATGAAGTCGATGCCATCTTCGGCGCCAACGGCCACGACATCGATGGCCGTCATATCGATGTCTCAGTGGTATTGCACGGCAAGCGGCTGCGGCTGCTGCCACTGGGCGTGTTCACCCCGCCGCGCTGGCAGCAGCGTCGCACCGCCCGCCATGCCGAAGCGATCGCCCGGGTGAAGCGCAGCCTCCAGCACTGCGGTTTCGAGCTGCATCACAACCCCACCGAAGCCCTGCAGATCCACTGCGACTTTCGTCCGCGCTGACCTCGCAGTCGGCCACGCATGCCGCGCCTCGCGTCCATGGATGCAAATGATTCTCTTTTGCTGTAAGGTGTAGCCGCTGCCCTTGCCGCCGCGGGCTGTTCCCTTTCCCAGTTGTCGCCCGCCCCGTGTCCACGCCTGTCGAACCGAAGGATGTCGCGCAGCTGTGCGCGGCCCACTACCAGCCGCTGCACGCCCATGTCCGCCGTAAGCTCCCGCAACGCAGCGATGCCGATGATGTCGTCCAGGAGACCTGGCTGCGCGTCGTCAGAATCGCCGCCAGTGGCCTGCTGAGCAATGGCCGCGCCTACCTGTACCGCGTCGCCCACAACCTGAGCCGCGGCACCCGCGCTGCTGGTGGCCGGTCGCTGGCATGTACTGCGCGGTACTGGCATGCCGGACTACCTGCCAGCGGGCACACCAGCGCTGGTGATCGCGCTCGCTTCAGTCGGTGCATCCGTCGATGCGACCGACGCCGACCTGCTATGGGTGCTGGACGATGAGTGAGCGCGGCCAACACTGGCAGGCGATCGCCATCAGCATCGGGCTTCACCTGTTGCCCCTGCTGCTGTTGGTGCACTGGGTGGCCGCGCCGCCATTGCTGCCGCCGCCCGAGCAGGACGTGCGCATCAGCCTGCGCCTGCTGGCACCGGCGACGCCGCCGCAGCCAGTGGAAGAACGCCAGGCCGACACCCCCAGCCAGGCGCAGCAGGCGCGCGCATCCCAACCCACGAAGTCGCCCCCTCCACCGAAGCCTACCGCCGCACGCGAGGGCGAAGTGGCCGCCAGCGAACGCAGTGGCGCTGGCCGGCAAGCCCTGCCGGTCGCCCCGCCTGCGGCCGCGACCGATGCAAGTCCCGCACCGGCATCGATCACGGCCGCGCCGCCCGCTCCCGACGCCCCACCGGCGGACTTCCAGGCCGGCGCCGCCAGCGACCAGTGGGAAGCCCGCCTGATGGCGCGGCTGGAGCGCTATCGCTACTACCCCGCTGCGGCCCGCTCACGGCGCCAGCAGGGCACTGCCTGGGTCAGGGCCAGCATCAATCGCGAGGGACGCCTGCTGGCCCTGCGGTTGGAGCAGTCCAGTGGCCAACCGATGCTTGACGGCGCCGCACTGCAGACCTTCCGCCGCGCGCAGCCACTACCGCCCATTCCCGATGAACTGAAGGCACCACAGGAACTGGTGGTGCCGGTGGAGTACTACCTGCGCTAGGCGTTGTGGAACTGTGCTGCAGTCTGCAACCTCAACCCAGGTTCAGGTCAAACACATCCGGCGCAACAGAGCAGTCCGCCGTGTGCAACGATCGCGTGGCCGGGCCGGCTCGGCCGCTCCACGCGAACGGCAGCCGAGCATGGGCTCGGCTCTACAGGGGAACAGAACCTGGCCGGACGAGGCCCCGGCGCGAAAGAGGCAGGGCTACGTCCACGCCGGATCCGCAGTGAGATCGATGGTCAACCAGAACGTGCTGCCCCGCGCATCCAGCCGCACGGCGATCTCATCGCGCATCGCATCAACCTCGCCCACCGAGCCCAATGGCGTGCCGGGGTCTGCCAGCACATGGATCTCGATGAAGCGCATCCGCCCCATCTTCGCCACGTGGCTGGTGAAACCGGCATAGCCACGCTCGGACACGAACGCCTGCATCACCTGCTGCACGCGCCGGTCCAGGTCATCCGGCGCCACCTGCAGCACTTCGCGCATGGCCTTCCATGCACTGCGCGCCGGCACTGGCAGTACCGCCAGGCTGATCAACGCCAGCACGATCGAATCCAGGTACGGGACCCAGTGGTGCCACTTGCCGCCATGCAGGGCCAGGGCCAGCACGAAGGCCAGCACCACCGCCAGGCTCATCAACCCACCCAGCAACCAGCCTCTTACATCCAGCCACAACAGCGCCGAGCGCAGGTGCCGCGCACGCTGCGCGACGAACGTCGCCATTGCCAGGTTGCTGGCACTCAGCAGCGCCGCCCACCACAGCGCGGGCCCGAATTTCACCTCATGCCCGCCCGTGGTCAAGCCAATGACCGCGTTGGCCAGCGCATACACGCAGGCCAGCGACAGGATCACGCCGCCGAGTGCCTCGACCATCGGCTCCAGGTGCCAATAGCCGTACTGGAAGCGCGGGCTCTGCTCCCGCGCCACCAGCCGCAGTACCGACAACGACACCAGGGTCAAGGCAACGTCGACCAGGCTGTACACGCCGTCGAACAGGATCGCCTGCGATCCCACCAGCAGGCCACCGATGAAGCCGACCGCGCTCACCGCGATGGTCACCCCGATGGAGAACTTCAGGATGCGTTGCTCGCGCGCGGTATCCATCGCTCGCCGAAGGGCCGACCGTCGCCGGTCAGGCCTTCAGCACCTCCACCTTGTACGAGGTCACATCGCCATCGTGCTCGATGATGAGCCCGTGCACATCCGACTCGAAGCCCGGGAAGCGCGCATTCTGTTCACGGGCAATACGCAGAGACTGGATGATCGGTTCGTCGCTGTCGCCGAATCGCTCGCCCGGCATGATGGTCGGAATGCCCGGCGGATACGGCACCAGCATGGTCGCCGCGACGCGACCACTGAGCTGCTCGATGTCGACCCGCTCGATCTCGCCCTTCACCAGGTGGTTGTAGGCATCGGCCGGGGTCATCACCGGCGTCGGCAGATCCACGTACATCTCGCGCATCACCTTGGCGACCTCGAATTCCTGGTTGAACGCGTGCAATGCATCGCACAGGTCACGCAGTCCCCAGCCAGCGTAGGCAATCGGATAGTCCGCCGCCAGCGTCGGCAATGCCTGGCTCAGCGGCGCGTTGCAGTCGTACAGCTCCTTGAAGGCCATCAGCTCGGTGACCAGCGTGCTCCACTTGCCCTTGGTGATGCCCATCGAGAACAGGAACAGTACCGAATACAGGTTGGTCTTCTCCACAGTGATGCCGCGGCCCCACAGGAACTTGCTCAGCACCGCCGCCGGAATGCCCAGCGTGCCCATGCTGCCGTCCATCGTCAGGCCTGGGGTCAGCAGGGTCACTTTGATCGGGTCGATCAGCACGTAGTCATCGACCAGATTCTCGAAGCCGTGCCAGTGCGCGTCCGGCTGCAGGTACCACTCCTCGCGCTTGGCCACCAGCGGCGCCGGCGTATCGCCCTTGTCCAGGCTGCGCTCGACCTTGGTCGGCTGCCACACACTGAACCACCAGTCGTCGCGCCCGAGGTCGTCACGCACGTGCAGCATCGCGCGGCGGAAGGCGATCGCCTCGTCATGCATTTCCTGCACCAGCGAACGGCCGGCCTCGCCCTCCATCATCTTCGAGGCCACGTCACAGGCCGCGATCACCCCATAATGCGGGCTGGTCGAGGTGTGCATCATGAACGACTCGTTGAAGCGCTCGGCATCCAGGTCGCGCTGCGCCGAGTTGCGTACGTGGATCATCGACGCCTGCGAGAACGCGGCCAGCAGCTTGTGGGTGGAGTGCGTGGTGAAGATGATCGCATCCTGCTCGCGCGGCTTGCCCTTGGCCATGCCGTAGTGGTTCTCATAGAACGGATGGAACGCGGCGTAGGCGTACCAGGCTTCGTCGAAGTGCAGGAAGTCGACCGCGCTGCCGATTTCGTCGGCGATCTTCTCAGCGTTGTAGCACAGGCCGTCGTAGGTCGAGTTGGTGACCACCGCAATGCGCGGCTTGGAACCGGCCTTGTAGGCCTGGCTGGCCAGCGGGTTGGCAGCAATGCGCTGCTGCAGCGACTCCGGCGTGAACTGATCCAGGCTGATCGGGCCGATGATGCCGTGTGCGTTGCGGCTTGGGGTGAAGTACACCGGCACCGCGCCGGTCATGATCAGCGCGTGCAGCAGCGACTTGTGGCAGTTGCGGTCGACGAACACCACGTCGCCGCGGGCCACCGTGCCATGCCAGACGATCTTGTTGGCGGTGGAGGTGCCATTGGTGACGAAGAAGGTATGGTCGGCACCGAAGTTGCGCGCCGCCTCTTCCTCGGCATCCTTGATCGGGCCGGTGTGATCCAGCAGTGAGCCCAGTTCCGGCACCGAGATCGACAGATCGCTGCGCAGGGTGTTCTCTCCGTAGAACTGGTGGAACGCACGGCCGACCGGCGACTTGGTGAATGCCACGCCGCCTGCATGGCCCGGCGTATGCCAGGAGTAGTTCGACTCTGCCGCATGATGGATCAGCGCCTTGAAGAACGGCGGCAAGAGATTCTTCATGTAGTCTTCGGCCGCGCGCATCACCTGCCGCGAGATGAAGCTCTTGGTGTCTTCAAACAGGAAGATGAAGCCGTGGATGTACTTGAGCAGCTTGCTCGGCACCTTTTCGATGGTGCGGCGCTCGCCGTACAGGAACACCGGCAGGTTGGCGCGGCGCGCACTCTGCTCGCGCAGGAAGGCGGTGAGGCGCTGGAACTCGCCATCCACCTCTTCGCTGCCATCGATCGAGATCAGCACCGCCGAGGCCGCCACGTAGGTACGGGCCCCGGCGCGCGCATCATCCAGGTTGAGCCCGCACAGCACCCGCTGGTCGTTGCTGCGCAGCTCTTCCACCAGGGCGCGGATCAGGATGCCGCCGATGCGCGGCGACTCGTAGTCGTTGTCGATGACAATGACCGGGTAGTCCAGGGACTTGAAGTACACGTTGATTCTCCTTGTCGAACTCAGGAACGCTGGGCGCGGGCGCTGATGGCCGATGCCTCGCGGGCGCGCTGCCGCTGCTGGCGGCGCTCCTCGCTGAAGAAGGGATAGAACACGGTGATGAACAGCACGAACAGGAAGGCGTACTGCACAATGGTTCCCGACGAGCCGTAGATCGCCCACAGGCAGTACACGACGGTCAGGCTGGTGAGGGTCCAGAACGCACCGGTATGGACCAGGGTGTGCGAACGCTCGACCACGAAGTAGCAGGCCACGCACGAGTAGATGTAGGGCAGCAGGGTCAGCACCACGGCCGCCGACGTGATCACGTCGAACTGGGCCGACGCGGTTTCCGAGGTAGAGGTCACCAGCACTGCCAGGGTCATCAGCACCGCCACGATCAGCACGCCCTTGACCGGCACGTCGTCCTTGTTGGTCTTGCTGAAGATGCTTGGGAACAGGCCATCATCCGAGGCCGCCTTGGCACTCTGCGCGGTCAGCAGGATCCAGCCACCCAGCGAGCCGGCGGCGCCGATGAAGGCGCACAGGCTGACCAGCGCGCCGCCCCAGCCGCCGACCGCCTTGGCCGCCGCCAGCGCGAACGGTGCGTCGGACACCTGCAGTTCCGAGTTCGGCACCATGCCCATGATCACAGAGGAGCTGGCGATGTAGGCGATGGCCGCCAGGAACACGCCGGCCAGGGTGGCGCGGGCCACGTTCTTCTCCGGGTTCTCGACCACGCCAGCCGTGACCGAAGCCGATTCGACACCGATGAAGGCCCACAGGGTCAGTGCCGCGGCACTGGAGATCGCGCCGAAGTTGGACTCACCGGACACGTTGTAGGCGCCCTTGAAGATGTCGGCATCGAAGAAGAACCAGCCGAAGATGGCGATGCCCAGGATCGGCACCAGCGCGAAACTGGTGGTGACCGTCTGCACACGGCTGACGAAGGCCGGGCCGATCACGTTGGCAAAGCTCAGCGCCCACACCAGGATCAGCACCGCGATGCAGCGCACCAGCGGCTCGGACAGGATCGGGAAGAAGTAGCTGAAGTAGCCCACCGCGGCGATCGGGATGGCAACGTTGCCGATCCAGTTGGCGAACCAGTAGATGGTATTGGTCTGGAAGCCCATGTAGGGCCCGAACCAGTCACGCGCATACGCGTACGGGCCGCCCGCCTTCGGCGCCAGCTTGCCCAGCTTGGCGAATACGAAGGCCAGCAACAGCGCACCGGCCGTGGTGATCAGCCAGCCCCAGATCGATGCGGTACCGATCTTGGCCAGGCTGGACGGCAACAGGAACACGCCTGAGCCCATCATGTTGCCGGCGACGAGGAAGGTGGCTCCGACCACCCCGATTTTCTTTGCTTCTGCCATGACAATCTCCGGTACTGGCATGAGCCCGGTGCGGCCGGGCGTGGGGACGGTTGCGCTGGCGTAACGCCGCTGGCGCTTACTTGATGAAGTTGTATTGCAGGCTGCCCTGCACCCGGACCGTGTCGCCGCGCGCGCCGCCCTGCTGTTCCAGGCGGCCGTACAGCAGCTCCATGCCCATCGTCCACGACGGCGCCGGGCTCCAGATCAGGTTGAACACGCCGTATCGGCTCTGCCGGAAGGCGTCGGCAGCGAGTGCCGCGTTCCGCTCCAGGGTCAGCTGGCCGAAGATCAGGTTCGAACGCCACAGCCCGGACCAGTAATGCGTGTAGCCGACGAAGCCGCCGTGCAGGTCCAGCGCGTCAAGACGGCCATCGGCACCGACCACCGCGTCCAGCCCGGAGCCGGTCAGGTCCGCGGTGTAGCGGCTGAGGCCGCGCCCGCCGAGCGCGCCGAACAGCAACAGATCGCGCTCGCCAACCGATGCCGAGCCACTGAACTGCAGGCCGCCGGCCATGCGCCGGTCGCGCTCGCCCTCGCCGTCATAGGCCAGGCTGCGCGCCACCGCGCCCAGCTGAAGATGGCCCCAGTCACGCTCCATGCGTGCGGTCACGGTCACATCCGGCAGCCGGTTCACTGCGGCCCGTTCATCACTGGCACCGGCCAGTTCGGTCCTGGGGTCTTCGGCGGCCAGCGTCAGGGTGTTGCCCTTGCCCATCGCGAAGCTCTGGTGGATGCCGGCCACCAGCAGATAGCCGGCGCCGCCGGGACCGGCGAAGTCGAGCGTGTCGGGCAGGCTGTCCGGGTCCATGAAACTGGAGTAACCGTAGCCGGCATAGGTATTGCCAAGCTGGCCATACGCATGGCGCAGGCGGAACGCGTAGCCATCGCTGCTGCCGAAGAAATCATTCTCCAGGTAGAAGCGCAGGTTGCCGTGCGTGGTCGGGCGCCGCGCCTCGAAGCTGAAGCGGGTCTGCTTGGCGTGGATGTTGAAATTGGAAACATCGCGATGGCTGCCGCCCACCGGCATCGACGAAGGGATGAACTGATCCTCGTCACCGGCCGCACGCGAATCGGCAATCGCATCGAGCTTGGCATAGCCGCCAATGCGGATCACCGTGTCAGTACCTGGAATGGCAAAGAAGCCCTTCAGATCCGGGTCGGTCGGCCCAGCAGCGCTGTCGGGACGCGAGGCCGCCGTTGAGGGATCGGCCACCGATTCGCGCTGCGGCAGCACCGGTTGCGCCACACCCGGCACCTGGGTGGGATGCAGCAGGTTGGCACTGCTGCCAGGTGGTGTCACCGGCGCCGCTACCTGCGCAGCGGCCGCGACAGCGCCCTCGCGTTGTTCGAGCCGTTCCAGGCGCTTCTGCATGCCCTCCAGTGCCTGTCGCATGGCAGCGATTTCCTGGCGCAATGCGTGCGCATCCTCCTGGCCATTCTGCCGCGCATAGGCTGGCGTGACCGCCAGCGCGGTCAGGCAGGCCAGACTCAGTACCGCAAAGCGCATTGCATCCTCCCTGGACGAACATTCGCAGCGCACTGACGGCGCGCGCACAGGCGCAGCTCCGACATTGCGTTGCCATTGCTGGAAATGCGGGTACTGCGTCGACGACACCGGCCAGCCTGCACGTGGCAGGCAACAGGACGATGACACTGCCCCGCCCGTACCGATATCGACGCCATCAGGGCCGCACTGCCGGAGAGGTGGCGACCGCAGCGGTCTGGGTAACAACCAGGGAGTGAGAACGTCGTGAATGGCTGTGCCGACTGCCCCGGTTCAGGGCGTGTCAGGCGCGGCATCCCTGGCGCGTTGACGCTGTATTCCATGCGTCACAGGCTAATCCGCCTGTCGTTTTTGGCCTTGATTGGAATCAAGGCGCGATGCTTGATGTCAGTCACGATTCAGACGTGACGACGAACAGGAGGTGCGCAGCCTGCATCACCCGCACAGGTGACGAAAAGCAACAGGCCCGCATGCTGCCATGTGGGCCTGTGATGTCGCATCACGGCGTGGGTGCCGGTCAGCGCGGGCCCAGCACCGTCTGCAGGTCAGCGCCCTGTGGCAGGCCGGCGCGACGCTGCACCTGGCCCTGTGCATCCTGGAACAGGATGCCCGGCGTGCCCTGGAAGCCCATTTCAATCATCAGCACCTGGTTGGCATCGAGCTTGCCGGCGATCTCGCGGCTGATGCTCGGCAGGGCCTTGATTCCACCACGGTCGAACTGGTGTTCGTTTTCCAGCAAGGCCGCACTCGGGTCACGCGCAGACAGGATGGCCGCAGCCTTGGCCGGGCTGTCCTCACGAATCACGCCGACCATGATGTGGCGCAACTGCACCTTGCCGGCGTCGACCCACGGACGCGCTGCTTCCCAGAACTTGTGGCAGTACGGGCAGTTGGCATCACTGAAGGTATAGACCACGCGCGGCGCATCAGCCTTGCCGTCACGCACCCAGGCACTGGCCTCCAGCTTGGTCCACATCCTGGCCGACATCGGTGCTGAAACCAGCTTCTCCACCGCCTCGGCGGCCACGTCGTTGCCCTCGGCATCGAACAGGCTGCCTACCAGCACATGCTTGCCGTCGGCGGTGACATAGGCTGCGGCCGGTTGCTGCCCACCCACCACGCCAGCGAATCCACGCAGGCCACCCGGTGCATCGAACTCGGCAACGACTTCAAAACCGTGCTTCTCGATGCCTTTCAGCACTGCGGGGCGCTCGCCCTTGGCCGCTGGGGCCTGAGCGCTCGCTGCCGGCGCTGCCGTTGCCTTGCCTGGTGGGGTCTGGGCCTGACTGCAGGCGGCCAATGCCAGCATGACCGGCAGCAACAGCACCGCCGAAGCGATGCGCAGGGAAGTCGACAACATGGGAACTCCGTAGTGAGATGCCCGCGCAGGCTACCGCAGCCGGCGCAGTTTGTGTTCAAGACCCGCCGCCGTCAGTTCGCCAAGGTGCAGTTCACGCAGGCGGCCTTCGGCGTCGAAGAACAGCGTCGATGGATAGGCCTGTACACCCAGCACGGTTGACGCCGAGGCGGTATCGTCCAGCAATACATTGCCCAGCCGGAGCTGTTCGGATGCGATGAAACCCTTCACTTCGTCCAGGGTTTCTCCCTGGTTGAGGAACACGAACTGCACGTCAGTGTGGGTCTGCTGTGCGGATGCCAGTACCGGCATCTCGCGACGGCAGGGACCACACCAGCTGGCCCAGAGATTCAGCACCACCGGTTTGCCACGGAATTGCTGCAGGTCGATCCTGCGCCCCTGCAGATCGGCCACCTGGACCGCCGGCAGCGGCATTCGCCGCTCCTGCCATGCTGCGAGCAGGTGGCTGCCCGCCGCCCACAGCACCACACCCACCAGGGCTCCCGCCAGCACCGGCGCACGCAACGCGCGCCACAGCCGCAGCCGCCAGGTGCCCCACGCCAGGCCCGCAACCAGCACGACGGCAAGGTGATACCCACCGTCGGCGATCTGCAGGATGCTCCAGGGGGCCTCACGGTAGAGCGCGAAGTTCAAGGCCACGAAGCTGATGCGTCCACACAGCAGGCCGATCAGCAACATGTCCAGGACCAGGCTGGCCGCGGAAGGCACTGCCATCCCGTCCTTCGGCCGCGGCCACAGGTGGGCCACCGCCATGGCCATAAGCACGCACATCAGGATCAGCACCACCGGCATCGGCACCGGTCCAACACTCGACATCAACCCACCTGTCACATCATCTCGTTGCCTGCATGGTCAAAGCGTCGCGCCCAGGTTGCAAGTGCGACGCCCACCGCAGGCTTCAGGCCGCGCTGCGCGGCATCTGCATGCCAGGCGCCGGTTGCAGCCCGCGCAGGCTGCCCGCCACCGACGACAACAGCGGTCGTTCGCGCCGATTGTTGTTGACCTGCCGGCGATAGTTGGCCGGCGTCATTCCGACAATGCGCAGGAACAGGCGGCGGAATGCGCTCTGGTCTGCATAGCCCACGCCCCAGGCCACTTCATCGATACCCGCCCCCTGCTGCAGCAATGTCTGCGCCTTGGCGATACGCAACCGCTGGCAATACTCGATCGGACGCAGGCCGGTGGCCTTCAGGAAGCGCCGCTGCAGAGTCCGCGGTTCCAGTCCGGAAACCTCGCAGATCGCTCCGAGCGTGGCCCCACGCGCAGCGGTGGTATGCAGCCAGCGTTGCGCCTTCAGTACGTCGCGATCGCCGTGGGCGAAGTTGGCACTGAAACGCTCCAGATCCTGCTGGATCGCCGCTGGCACCGTGATCCCCAGCTGCTGCGCCACGGAGCTCGCCACGCCCTGACCGTGCAGCCGGTACAGCAGGCGCAGGGCGAGGAAGCGCCAGGCCTGGGAACCGGCCACCGTCAGCAGGTCACCGTCGTCGACCAGCGCACGCTCACTGGGCACCCAGCTGGCCGACGGTCCCTGCAGGCCCGGATGACGCCCGAGGTCCGGCCCACTGACGGTGCGGCCGGCAAGCAGACCCGCGCGTGCCAGCATGCTGACACCATCGCTGGCAGCTGCCAGCAGACTGCCGCCATCGTAATGCGCGCGCAGCCAATCCAGCAGGACCTCATCGGCGCGCAGGCAGACGCCTTGACTGATCTGGCCAGGCACGGCGATCACGGCGGGAATGTCCGCCTCGAGCATCTCCGCGCCGGCAACGCGATGCACGCCGGTCTGGCTGGCTGGCACGACCCAGCGGGTCACCAGGACACGCTTGAACGGGCGACGCTGCTGCTGGGCAAGCCGGTTGGCGACGTGTGCCATTTCGGTCAGCACCGAGGCCGCCGACGGGTCCCCTCCCGGGTACTCGACCACCGCGACCTCTACGAATCCCTCGTTCCTGAATCCTTCCACAGAGCATCTCCTCGGTTCGTTGCAGGCCATCCAGCGGCCGGTTCAGGCGCAGGGTAGGAACTGCCACGACGGCGGGGCTATGAAGAAAGTTGCAAAGTGCGCTGAATGCGCCGTCAGCGACGGGAGCTTGACCCTGGACCTGACTCCAGGCTTCAGAATGACCGGCAGCATCCGCAGGAATCCGCCATGAACATTGGTCAACTGGCGCGCCAGGCCGGCGTACCGATCGATACCGTGCGCTACTACGAGCGCCAGCAGTTGCTGCCCACCGCGGCACGCTCGGCCGGGGGCTATCGCATCTTCGGTGAGCAGGACCTGCGCCGGCTGCGCTTCATCCGCCGCGCCAAGACGCTGGGCTTCAGCCTGGAACAAATCGCCGAACTGCTGGCACTCAGTGATGGCCATCCGCAGGACATGGGCAGCGTGCGCGACGCGGCGCAAGCCCGACTGCAGGACATCGCGCAGCGCATGGCTGAACTGCAACGCATGCACAGCGCGCTCTCGCAGCTGGTCGACGCCTGCCCCGGCCACGGCACCCTGGATCAGTGCCCGATCCTGGCGGCGCTGACCGACGGCGCCGACTGAGTACGTGTGATCGTCGTTCCCTTCGCAACGCGCGTGAAGAAAAGTGCAACAAATGCTTGCCAACCCTCTGGGGCAAGGCTATTATTTCGCTCCTCAGCGACGTGGGGCCATAGCTCAGCTGGGAGAGCGCCTGCATGGCATGCAGGAGGTCAGCGGTTCGATCCCGCTTGGCTCCACCAATCTTTCGGCATTAGGCCGTCGAAAGGTCGCTAAAGAACATTGATGAGAATTGCGTCCCCATCGTCTAGAGGCCTAGGACATCACCCTTTCACGGTGGCGACCGGGGTTCGAATCCCCGTGGGGACGCCACTCATCACGAACAACGAGGACCCGGCCGATAACCGGGTCTTTTTGTTCACCGCCTACCGGCATTCAGGTTGTGGCGTTGCGGTTCCCCTGCCCTTGGTGGCAACGGTTGAACCGGGACGAAAAAGTTCAAAAAAAACTTCCACAAACGTGAACACGCAGGTATGATAGGCGGCTCGGTAACACGGGGCCATAGCTCAGCTGGGAGAGCGCCTGCATGGCATGCAGGAGGTCAGCGGTTCGATCCCGCTTGGCTCCACCACTTTCGACATTAGGCCGTCGAAAGTTCTACAACTTGAAGTTTTTCGTGCGTCCCCATCGTCTAGAGGCCTAGGACATCACCCTTTCACGGTGGCGACCGGGGTTCGAATCCCCGTGGGGACGCCAGTTTCAAAACGGACTCTGCTCCCGGCAGATATCCGGAGTTTCATGGGGCCATAGCTCAGCTGGGAGAGCGCCTGCATGGCATGCAGGAGGTCAGCGGTTCGATCCCGCTTGGCTCCACCACCTCGACATTAGGCCGTCGAAGGATCTACAACTTGAAGTTTTCGTGCGTCCCCATCGTCTAGAGGCCTAGGACATCACCCTTTCACGGTGGCGACCGGGGTTCGAATCCCCGTGGGGACGCCAATTCTTGAAAACCCCGACTCCGGTCGGGGTTTTTCTTTGCCTGTGATTCCTGGGAAGGCCCTATCCACGCATGGCGTGGATCTACTGCAGGGCCCGGGTAGATCCACGCCATGCGTGGATGGCTTCATCCCGCCCACGGCTCAGAACCGCCGATACATCCCGATCGATGCCGGGGCAGTCGGTGCGAAACCAAACTGCGCGTACAACCGATGCGCCTCGCCATCGGCCAGCAGGCTGACATACGCCGACGGCGGCAGGTTGGCCCGCATCCAGCCGTCCAGGCGCCGCATCACCTCCTTGCCCAGACCCTGCCCCTGCAACCGCGGCAGCACCGCGATGTCGCAGACCTGCAGGTGGCAGCCGCCATCGCCGACGATACGCCCCATCGCCACAAGTTCTGCACCCTGGTAGGCACACACGCCGAACAACGTATTGGGCAGCGCGCGCGCAGCTGCTTCCCGGGTCTTGGCGCTGAGGCCTGCGAGCACACGCAACTGGCAATAGTCCTCGACCGTGGGCACGGCTTCGCGGAACTGGCAGGTGATGGAATCATTCATGCGACATCTCCGGATGGGTCGGGCTATCCTGCCGCATCCACGTCGCAGCCGCTGCGACCCAGGCCCCCAGAGTCCCATGTGCTATTCCGCCTTGATCCGCGCTGACTACGCCAAGCTGGTACGCGAGTTCGGCGCCATCCTGTCACTGGAGGAGTTCGCCGAACTGTACGCACACGATCCGGGCAAGAAACGGCCGAAGACCCCGAAGGCGATGGATGACGGATTCGCCGGTGCGCGTACCGAACAGGGCCGGGACATCGTGGCGAAGATCCAGCAATGGCATGCGCAGGAGCAACAGGCCCTGGAGGCCGAACTGGCCCGGCAACGCGAACGACGCGATATTGCCCATGCCACGCTGGCCACCCGGCCCACGCAGAAGGCGCGCAACGACCTGCGCGTGGCCGGTAACCGCATCGAGCGCGCACAGGCCCGGCTGGAAGACCTGCATCGGGTGCAGCTGCTGCCGCGTGACAACCGCATTTTCCCCGGCACCTACGCACCGGTGATGGTCAGCGAGAACGGCCAGCGCATGATCAAGCCGATGCGCTACCAGTGCCGGCTGCCGGACAAGCCGGCGCGCAACGACGTGCTTTACCCCGGCACCTACAATGCGCGGCGCGACAGCCTGGAAGGTTACTGGCGGGGTGCGTTCGGACTGCGCCACGGCGTGGTGGTGGTACAGGCGTTCTACGAGCACGTGCCCCGCCACGCCATCGCCGGCCGCACCCTCGGTGCCGACGAAAAGGAACAGGACGTGGTGCTCGAATTCCGTCCCGATCCGCCCCGCGACCTGCTGCTGGCCTGCCTCTGGGCAGAATGGGAAGGACCGGAAGGCCGCCTGCTGTCGTTTGCCACGATCACCGACGCACCGCCCAGCGACGTCGCCGCTGCCGGGCATGACCGCGGGGTAGTGCCGATCCGCAAGGAACACCTCGACGCCTGGCTCAACCCCGAACCGGATGACCTGGCGCGCCAGTACCGCATCCTCGATGACCGCGAGGAGATCCGTTACGTGTACGAGGAAGCGGGCTGAGCGCCGGACGCAATTGAAAAACCCCGCCTGGACGGGGTTCCTGGATCAGGGGTTGCCGCCGAACTTCGCAGACGCGAGCATTCAGCCGTCGGCAGTATCCCCCCTGCCGGTCCGTGACGGACGGCTCAGGCCTTGACGCTGGAGCGACCCACCGCTCGCGCCAGCGCGCGTGACAGATCAGCCGACAGGTACGGCTTGACCAGCAGCAGGCCGGCCAACATCGGCGCCGGCAGCTGCTCGGCCAGCATCCCGGTGGCCAGCACGAACGGAATGCCACGCGCTGAAAGCGCTGCAGCCACCGGCTCACTGGTCTCGTTGCGGGCCAGGCGGTAATCCAGCAGGGCCACGTCAGGAGTGCTCTGCTCCAGCAGCCGCAGGGCCTCGGACACACTCGCTGCGAGGCCAACCACGACCGCACCGGCATGCACCAGCTGCATCTGCAGCAGGGCCGCACTCATTTCGTCGTTCTCGACCACCAGCACCCTCAGGTCCTGCAACACTGTCATCGGCTACCGCTCCTGGAGGCAATTGCACGCTGGGAGTATAGCTATCAAGGGGCCAATGCCGACAGGAACCGCCCTCATAGGCCCTCCTACTATGCATCGCCTGCCGACCTCGGTTACACTCGTACGCTGCCTGCCGGTGTGGCGGAATGGTATACGCAGCTGACTCAAAATCAGCCGGGGGTGACCCCATGAAGGTTCGAGTCCTTTCACCGGCACCACAGCATCAAAGGCCAGGTCCGTGATCTGGCCTTTTGCTTTTCCCGGGCCAGAGCGCCGACACTGGCGAAGATGCCCCAGCATGCCCTGCCCGCGCGATTGCCCCTCCTGCGGGCGTCCGACGCCGTCGCCTCGTCCCACTACCTCTCGCTGCCGGGCGTGATCGAGCACACCAGCTGGGGCCACGTTTCCGAACGGGCGATGGCGCTGCAGATCGCCCGCCATCTGCCTGACGCATCCGATCAGCGCTGGCGCTGGGGACGCCAACAACCTGCAGGCGGTCGCCGCGATCCTCGACGGCTGCCCGCAACGCAGTGATGACCTGCTGGCCCGCGACGGCGGCGAGGAATTCATCGCCACCCTGCGAGCGCCTGCGCGCCGCCGTGGAAACCGCCGCCCTGCCCGCCGCTGAGGCCCATGTGACCATCAGCATCGGCGTAGCCTGGCAGGCCGCGCATGAGCAGGCCGAGCCACGAGGCCGGGGAACAGCACTCCGACCGCCGGGCCTAGACCGCACGCAGCACCGCCGCGCCGTGCAGGTGCCCCGCGCCACCCTGCACGCGGAAGCTGGCCACGGTCTGCAGAAGCTGCGCTGACTGCTCCTCCATGCTGCGCGCCGCGGCCGAGGCTTCCTCGACCAGCGCAGCGTTCTGCTGGGTGCCCTGGTCGATCAGATCGACAGCGTGGTTCATCTGCTGGATGTCGTCGCTCTGCTGCTGTGCGGCCGTGCTGATCTCGGACATCAGGTCACTGACCCGGCGCACGTTGAGCACGATCTCGTCCATGGTGCGGCCGGCGCTCTCAACCTGCGCGGTGCCGGCGCCGACATTGGCCACCGACGCATCGATCAGCTGCTTGATCTCCTTGGCGGCACTGGCCGAGCGCTGCGACAGTTCGCGGATCTCGGTGGCGACCACGGCGAAGCCACGCCCGTGTTCGCCCGCACGCGCGGCTTCCACCGCGGCGTTCAAGGCAAGGATGTTGGTCTGGAAAGCGATGCCGTCGATCACGCCGATGATGTCGACGATGCGCCGCGAGGATGCGTTGATCACCGCCATGGTCTCGACCACTTCGTGCACCACGTTGCCGCCACGCGCAGCGACATCGGCAGCCCCACCGGCCAGCTGACTGGCCTGCCGTGCGTTGCTCGCGGTGCGCTGCACGGTCTCGGCCAGGCCCTTCATCGACACCGCGGTCTCCTCCAGCGACGCTGCCTGCTGCTCGGTGCGCTGCGACAGATCGCTGTTGCCCTGCGCGATCTCGGTGGCACCGACGGCGATGGTGTCGGCGGCGAACTTGATCTGGCCGATGATCGCAGCCATCGCCTCGACCAGCGAATTCACGCCTTCGCACAGCTCGGCGATCGGCCCGTGCTTGTCGGCGGTGGCCACGCGCCGGGTCAGGTCGCCCTCCTTCGCGGCCGCCACCACTTCACGGGTCTGCGCCACGGCGCGCTGCATGGCCTGGTTCTCATGCACCTGCGCGGTGATGTCGGTGGCGTACTTGACGACCTTGAACGGCTTTCCATTGAGATCCAGGATCGGGTTGTAGGACGCCTGGATCCAGACCTCGCGCCCGCCCTTGCCGAGGCGCCGGTACTGGCCGGCATCGTATTCGCCACGGCCGAGCTTCTCCCAGAACTGGCGATACTCGGCACTGCCACGATACTCGGGCTCGACGAACAGCGAGTGGTGCTGGCCACGCACGTCGTCCAGGCTGTAGCCGGTGGCGGCCAGGAAGTTGTCGTTGGCCGAAAGGATGCGACCGTCCATGCCGAACTCGATCACCGCCTGCGACTTGTCGATCGCCGCCAGCTGCCCGGCCGAGTCGGCCGCCTGCAGCTTCTGCGCGGTGATGTCGGTGGCGAACTTGACCACCTTGTAAGGCCGCCCCTGCCGGTCCAGCACCGGGTTGTACGAGGCCTGGATCCAGATCTCGCGCTGGCCCTTGCCGAAGCGCCGGTACTGGCCAGCGTCATATTCGCCACGCCCCAGCCGCGCCCAGAAGTCGCGGTACTCGGCGCTGCGCGCCTGCTCGGGATCGACGAACAGGGAATGATGCTTTCCCTGGATCTCCTCCAGCCGGTAGCCCATCGCCTGCAGGAAGTTGTCATTGGCCTGCAGGATGGTGCCATCGAGGGCGAACTCGATGACCGCCTGAACCCGGTGCAGCGCCGCGACCTGGGCTTCCAGCTCGGCACGGCCGTCGGACACGGCCTCCGCGCCGGTGCGGTGCTGGGGCGCCAGCGCGCCCAGCAGGGCACGCCACGGCGACCAACGGGTATGCAGCTCGGCCGGTGCCTGCGCGCCCGCCGTGAAGCCTGGAATGAGCATTGTCTGATCCTCGGTGTCCGGTAAGCGGTTGCGACCCGACGGGCGGGATGCCCGGCGGCAACTTCAGGTGCCAGGGACTACAGGTGCCGACCGGCACCTCTCGAGCGACTGCCACGAACGTCTGCTGCGGGTGCGATCGGCATCTGGGAGCGGCGGAACACACAGCGCGGGCCGACCATCGGGGACGGCCTGGGGTCCTGCGGCGGGTGACTGGAGCGGGATCCAGAGGGAGTATCGGCGAGGCGATCGGTGGCTTTAGCCGGATTACGCGACGTCCGTCGCAACTTCAGATGCGGCTGCAGGGACGCGGTAGACAATCGCGATGTACTTCACATTCTGCTCACGCTCGGCGGGGCAAGGGTTGTCGTCACGGAACATATCGCGCGTTGCCGCCGTCACTGGGCATAGCCTTGCCCGGCACGCCGATGCAGTTCAAGCCCAAAAGGTTTGCATGACCAACGGGCGATTCCATGGCAGGTGAAAATGGCCAGCATGCAGCGAACCGCAGGACGCTCACTGACACGGAGATCGCATGTTCCCACGCTTGGCCAGCTTCCTGATCCTGGGCCTGTGCAGTACCGGCGCCCTCGCTGCCGATGCCACCTATCGGCCCGCCTTCCAGCCGGACCAGCTGAAGGGGCCGCCTGCAGGGCGACCGAACGAGGTGCTGGTACTGGGCACCGCCCACCTGTCCGGCCTGCCAAAGTCCTTCCAGCCCGCCTTGCTTGAACCGTTGCTGCAGCGACTGGTCGCCTGGAAGCCCGGGCTGATCGCCACCGAAGACCTGTCCGGCCTCCAGTGCGATTCCATGCGTCGCTACCCGGAACGCTATGCGGAGAGCGTGGCCACCTACTGCTTCGACACCACCGCTGCGCAGGCTGCCACCGGCCTGGACGTGCCTTCAGCGAACGCCCAGGCCGAGCGACTGCTTGCGACATGGCCGGACGAGCCGACGCCCGCCCAGCGTCGTCGGCTCGCCGCATTGTTCCTGGCTGCGGGCGAACGCGGCTCGGCGCAGGTGCAATGGCTGCGCCTGCCTGCGTCCGAGCGCAAAGCCGGCGATGGGCTGACGCCGGCCCTGGTCGAGATCCTCGGCAAAGGCCTGGTCCGCCGCAATGAAACCAGCCTGATCGCCGCCGTCGTTGCCGCCCGCCTCGGGCATGAACGGCTGTGGGCCGTGGACGACCACACGGCCGATTCTCCCACACCGGCAGAGGATAAGGCGGCGGCCAGTGCAGCCATCACCGGTGCCTGGAACAATACGTACTTGCGGGCGCGACGGGAGGCCGATGAACGCCTCGTGGCCAATCTGGACAAGCCCGGCGGCGTCATGGCGCTGTATCGGGATTACAACAGCCCGGCGGCAGCGATGGCAGCGTACCAGAGCGACTTCGGCGCGACGCTCGTCGAGCCGTCCTCCAAGGCGTTCGGCCGGATGTATGTCGGTTACTGGGAAACCCGCAACCTGCGCATGGTCGCCAACATCCGCGACGTGCTGGGCCTGCACCCTGGCAGCCGAATGCTGGCCATCGTCGGTGCCTCGCACAAGGGCTACTACGAGGCCTACCTCAATCAGATGCACGACGTGCAGCTGGTCAGTACGGACACGGTATTGCGTTGACCAGGATAGGTGCACGCGATGCGCTGGCACTATCCTGCAAGGCCCGTCTGCAGGTGCCGACATGCTGAAAGTGATCGCCGAGGATTTCATCCATCCCGATGCGGTGGACACCGTGCTTCCCCTGTACCGCGAGCTGGTCGCATGCACGCGGCGAGAGCCGCTCTGCCTCGGCTATGAACTGTTCGTCGACCAGAAGGACCCCGGGCATTTCGTCTTCATCGAGCAATGGCCGGACCGCGACGCTCTGGATATCCATTGCGCCAGCGAGCACTTCCAGCGTCTGGTGCCTCAGATCAACGCGTTCCAGCGCGCACCGTGCCGGGTCCTGCTGATGGACGCGGCACGGGTGTAGTGCCGGAAGCGAGACGCCCGCCGTCGCCGCGGCCATGCCGCCACAGCAACACGCAGGCCGCAACCGTGCAGGCCAGGCTCAGGACCAGCAGCGCGACCGCGCCTTGCTGCAGCACGGGCAACAACGCCTGCGCGTACGGGTCGCCGCGCAGCTGTTCGGCGCGCAGGCAGGTGGCCAGCGCCAGGCACCAGCCGATCAGGGCCGGAATGAACATGCGTACCGCAACCGGGTTCCAGACATTCATGGGTTCACCTGCTTCAGGGGAGATGCGCGCAGTATTCGCGCGTGCCCTCTCACAGGCTGAGATCAGTCCTGGGCGGCATCGGCATCGTCGCCTGGAAGCTCCGACAGCTCGCCCTGCACCTGCACGTTGTTGCGCCCCAGCGCCTTGGCCCGGTAGCACTGTGCATCGGCAGCGGCCACTGCCTGGTCCACGCTCATGCCCCCCGCCAAGGGCGCGATGCCGATGCTGGCACCGACCCGCAGCCGATGCTGATCCCACGGAATGGACAGCGCTGACAGGGTCTGCAGGAGTTCACCACCGATCCGTGCGGCACGACGCGGCGTACACCCGGACAGGATCACCGCGAACTCGTCGCCGCCCAGCCGCGCCACCACGTCCGAATCACGCACACCATGTCGCAGCACACTGGCCACCGCCCACAGCACGGCATCGCCGGCCAGGTGGCCCCAGGTGTCGTTGACCGGCTTGAAGCGGTCCAGATCGATGTACATCAGCGAGGCGGCCTGCCCGGTGCGCTCGACGCGGGTGATCGCCTGCTGCAGGTGCACCTCGAAACCGCGGCGGTTGCTCAGTTCGGTGAGTGGATCGATCTCGGCCAGGTGGCGGGCTTCGCGCTGCCGCGCCCGCTGCTGGGTGTCGTCGCGCAGCACCCACACCGCGCCGCGCACATGGCCTTCGTCATCGCGCAGCCAGGCCCGCGTCAGGTCCACCGGCACCGTTGCCGTGCCCAGGCGCAGCAGCAGGTCGGCGTGCAGGTCCACCGCGTTGCTCTCCGGGTCCAGCAGTACCGACACATCCAGTACCGAGCCGGGCGCGTACTCGGTGGTCAGCGCCAGCACGTCCTGCACCTTGTGCCCGGCCAGCGACAGCGCGCCATCACCGGCCAGGGTGCGTACCGCGGCCGCGTTGGCATAGTCGATGCGGCCGTCAAGGTTGACGCTGAGCACCAGGTCGGCCACCGCATCCAGGGTGATGCGGCTGCGCTGTTCGCTCTCGAACAGGCGTTGCTCACTGCTGCGCTGGGCGGTGATGTCCTGGATCTGCGACACGAAGTGCAGCGGCTGGCCATGCTCGCTGCGCACCAGCGACACCGACAGCCGCGCCCAGATGATGCGGCCGTCGCGGTCGAGATAGCGCTTTTCAAGGTGGTAATGGCTGCGCCGTCCGGCCAGCAGGTCCTGCACCAGGGCCAGGTCGGTCTGCAGGTCATCGGGATGGGTCAGGCGCTGGAAGTCGACCTGCAGCAGCTCTTCGCGCGGGTAACCCAGGATCCGGCACAGCGCATCATTGACGTCCAGCCAACGCCCCTCCAGCGACACCAGCGCCATGCCCAACGCCGCCGACGTGAATGCACCGGCGAACTTCTCCGCCGACAGCCGCGCCTCGGCCCGTGCCTGCAGAATTTCGGTGATGTCGATGGCCATGCCGACGTAGCCGATGCGTGCGCCATCGGCACCTTCCATGCGGCTGATCGACAGGCGCACCTGGCGTGGCAGGCCCTCCTTGCGCAGCAACGTCCACTGCCGCGAGTAGGTCTGCCCGTCAGCGCGGGCACTGAGCGCTTCGAACACGTCGGGAAGGTTGCCCTCGGCATCGGCCAGCGGCTCCAGCCAGGCATTCAGTTCCTCCGGATCGTGGAACGCATCGAGCCGGCGCTGGCCGACCACCTCCGCTGCGCTGTAGCCCAGCAGGCGCTCCGCACCCGTGTTGAACAGGGTGATGGTGCCATCGGTATCGGTGGCGATCACCGCTACCTCATCGGACGCATCGACCACGGCCTGCAGGCGTTGGCGGGTTTCGGCCGCGTCCTGTCTCGCCTGCTGCAGCTCGGTGACGTCGGCATGGGCACCGGCCATCCACAGCGGCTTGCCCTGCCCGTCCCATTCAAAGACGCGGCCACGGTCCTGGATCCAGATCCACTGGCCGTTCCTGTGGCGCATGCGCAGCAGGCAGGCGTAGTTGTCGCTGCGCCCTTGGAAATGGTCGTCCAGCGCAGCATCGGACAACGCAATGTCATCGGGATGGACCAGCCTCAGGAACGTCTTCTGGCAGATGGGTTCCAGCTCTTCCAGGCGGTAACCGACGATCTCGGCCCAGCGCGCATTGACCCGCATCTCGCCGGTCTGCACGTTCCATTCCCAGGTTCCCGCGGCGGTACCGTCGATGATCATCGCCAGGCGGCGACGCTCTTCCGCCAGCTCCTGCAGGCGGCGCTCCAGCAGTCCATTGCCGTGGATGCCCTGGCCCGGCATCAATCCGGTCTCCTGCCGGCACGGGCAGGCGCCGAACGCAGCGCAGCGCTGCGACCGCCGGTACGAGCAACGGGTGGTGCTGGCGTCATGGCCCTCCCCAGCAACAGCGGGGTGGCCGGACGCCTCCCCTCAAGCGCAAGTGTGCGCAATCACGGGGAAAATCGACAAGTCCCCCGCCATGAATCAAGTGTGACGGGGAACGCGGTCCTCAACTGCGCTTGGCGCGCGCGAAGGCCTCGGCCAGGGCGTTGTTGGCCGGGGGCGCGGACGCGGCGGGACGGCCACCATTGCCTTGACCCCGGTTCAGCCCGCGGTTCTGGCCGCCTGCATCGCGGCGCGGACCCTGCCCATGACCGCGCTCATCACGCTGTCCCGGGCGGCTGGTGGCTTGCCCGGGGGTATCGTCCAGGCGCCGGGTCAGGGCGATGCGCTTGCGCGCCACGTCCACCTCCAGCACCTTCACCTTGACGATATCGCCGGCCTTGACCACGTCGCGCGGGTCCTTCACGAACGTATCGGAAAGTGCCGATATGTGGATCAGGCCATCCTGGTGCACACCGATATCGACGAAGGCACCGAAGGCCGCCACGTTGCTGACCACACCCTCGAGCACCATGCCCTCGCGCAGGTCCTTGATGTCCTCGACGCCCTCGGCGAATCGTGCCGCCTTGAACTCGGGGCGTGGGTCTCGGCCCGGCTTCTCCAGTTCCTTGAGGATGTCACGCACGGTCGGCACGCCGAAGGTGGCATCGGTGAACTGCTCGGCCTTCAGGCCGCGCAGGAAGCTGCCATCACCGATCAGCGCCTTGATCGGGCGCGCGGTGCTGGCAACGATGCGCTCGACCACCGGGTAGGCTTCCGGGTGTACCGCCGAAGCATCCAGCGGTTCATCACCGTCGGCAATGCGCAGGAAGCCCGCGCACTGTTCAAAGGTCTTCTCGCCCAGGCGCGCGACCTTCAGCAGGTCCTTGCGGCGCTTGAACGGGCCGTTCGCATCACGGTGGCGCACGATGTTCTCGGCCACCGTGGCCGACAGGCCGGACACCCGCGACAACAGTGCAGCCGAAGCGGTGTTCACGTACACGCCCACCGCGTTCACGCAGTCCTCCACGCGGGCATCCAGCGCGCGCGCCAGGCGGTACTGATCCACATCGTGCTGGTACTGGCCGACACCGATCGCCTTGGGTTCGATCTTCACCAGTTCGGCCAGCGGGTCCTGCAGGCGGCGGGCGATCGACACCGCCCCACGTAGCGACACGTCCAGCTCCGGGAACTCCCTGGCCGCGAACTCGGACGCCGAGTACACCGACGCCCCGGCCTCGCTGACCACTACCTTCTGCAGCTTCGGGTTGGCAGCGGCCTTGATCGCTTCACCGGCCAGCTTGTCGGTTTCGCGGCTGGCAGTGCCGTTGCCGATCGCGATCAGTTCCACGTTGTGCTTGGCGCACAGCTGCTTGATCGTCTGCAGCGACTGCTCCCACTGGCGACGCGGCTCGTGCGGGTAGATGGTGTCGGTGGCGACCAGCTTGCCGGTGGCATCGACCACGGCGATCTTGCAGCCGGTGCGGATGCCCGGGTCCAGTCCGAGCACGGTCTTCGGGCCGGCGGGTGCCGCCAGCAACAGGTCCTTCAGGTTGTCGCCGAACACCGCGATGGCTTCGGCTTCGGCCTTTTCGCGAGCTTGGTTGAACAGGTCCAGCAGCAGATGGGTGTGCAGCTTGGCACGCCAGGTCAGCCGGCACGCATCCAGCAGCCAGCGGTCGGCGGCACGGCCCTGGTCGGCGATGCCGGCCTTGCGCGCCACGCGTCCTTCGGCGTACTGATGGCCAGCCTCGGCATCGCTGCCCGGGTCCAGTTCCAGGAACAGGATCTCCTCGCGGCGCGCACGGAACAGTGCCAGCAAGCGATGCGACGGAATCTTCGCCAGCGCCTCGGCATGCTCGAAGTAGTCGCGGTACTTGGCGCCCTCGGTTTCCTTGCCCTCGGCGACGCGGGCACGGATCACGCCGGTCTCGCCCAGCCAGGTGCGCAGTTCACCGACCAGCGCGGCGTCTTCGCCCCAGCGCTCCATCAGGATCGCGCGCGCGCCTTCCAACGCGGACTTGGCGTCGGCCACGCCCTTGTCGGCGTCGACGAAGGTGGCCGCGAACGTCTGCGGGTCCTGCGTCGGGTCGGCCAGCAGGCCATCGGCCAACGGCTCCAGGCCGGCCTCGCGGGCGATCTGCGCACGGGTGCGGCGCTTGGGCTTGTACGGCAGGTACAGGTCTTCCAGCCGGCTCTTGGTATCGGCGGCCAGGATGTCATTGCGCAGCTCGTCACTGAGCTTGCCCTGCTCGCCGATGCTGGCCAGCACCGCCGCGCGACGGTCCTCCAGCTCGCGCAGGTAGGTCAGCCGGGTTTCCAGGTTGCGCAGCTGGGTGTCGTCCAGGCCACCGGTCACTTCCTTGCGGTAGCGCGCGATGAACGGAACGCTGGCGCCTTCGTCGAGCAGGCCGACGGCGGCGCGTACCTGGGCGGACTGGGCACCGATTTCGTCGGCGATGGTCTGGGCGATCTGCTGGGCGAGCGCGCTCTGGGCGTTCTTGGCGTCGTGCATTGCTTCAGGTCTGTGCCGCGTTTCGGGAAGCCCCCATTCTGGCAATCCGCGACGGAGCCGGACAAGGCATTGACAGGGGGCGAGGTTCAGCGGCGAAGCCGGATTGGACGCCGGCATCCTGGCAAAGAGCGGGCTCGGACTGGCCCGGGGCTGGGATGCCGGCGCGGGCGCGCGATGGTGGGCGCGCCCTGCCGCGTGTTGCGACGGTCAGCGGTAGTGGCGGGCGGCGCGCTGCATGACGATGTCGTCACGCATGCCTTCCAGGGCCATCAGGCGGACCTTGCCGACACCCTGCAGTTCCATGAACCGCTCCGTGTAGAACTCCGGCCCCAGCGCGGTGTCGGCGCGGGATTTGCTGAAGCCGTAGGGCACCACGCCCTTCTCGCCATCCTTGCTACCACCGACATAAAGAACGATTGCCATGTGATGTCTTCCTCCAAATTGCTACTGCGTACTGCGCTCGATGAGCGATGCTGCGAGCTCATCGAGGGAGAGCTTACCGCGTCGAACCTGACTGGAACGTCACGAAGGCTAATGACGATCGGTTGCATGCAGATGACTGCGGGATCGCAGCAGAATGCTTACGGATCTTTAACTTCCGGCTAACGAATCGCGGGGATTCCCGCCAACGGCGCAGCCCCTCGTGGGTGGTTTGGTTGGTCGCGGAAAGCCGGTTTCCTGTGGGCTGGCCGGGAGGGTGGGTAGGCCGGGGACGCCGTGAACCCATCCATGGGGGCTTGGCCGCGGCATCCATGCCGCGGACACCCCGCCCTACCCACCCTCCCGGCCGCTGACAGATTCCTGGTGCCTGCCGCCACCCACGGAGAAGAAAAAAGAAGATCAAAAGCAAAAGCAGCTTGGCCGGCTGCTTTTTGTAGAGCCGAGCCCACGCTCGGCTGCTTCCTGGCCCTGTCGCGAAGCCGAGCGCAGGCTCGGCTCTACACGAGCAAGCGCAGCGCGCGACCCGCTTCTGCTGTTCTTTTTCTTTTCCGTGGGTGGTGCAGGCCACAGCCATCTGTCAGAGGGCGGTCGGGTTGGGTTCGCGGGGGTGTCCGCGGCATGGATGCCGCGGCCAAGCCCCCATGGTGAAGTGACCCCCGAGACTTGGACGGTGGGGTCAGGCGGCTGCTTGGGCCTGTTCCCGGTACTTTACCGGGCTTAGCCCCTTCAATTTCAATCTGATTCGCTCTTGGTTGTAGTACTTGATGTACTC